>JAIBBM010000091.1 GCA_019694685.1 Leptospirales bacterium | reverse complement strand
TGACCATTGAAAGAAGAAGCCCCATGCCCGATGAACTGCGTCCGCACGTGCAGGGTTGGATGTTCGGCTGCGACGTGTGCCAGGAAGTCTGTCCCTACAATCGCACTGCGTCTTACGGTGCCGGGTGGCCCTCGCCAGATCCCGGGGTGGTTCGTTTGATGGAGTCGGCTTCAGAGGAATCTCTCGAAGATGCGCGAGCCAATACCCCTCTGGGTCGGCCTCCTCTCGACTTACTCAAGCAGAGTTTGCAGATCGCAAAAGAATCTCTGGATTATCTCAGTGAGAAAATCTAAGCCTGATCTGAATCCGCTGTATCAATGGTATGCCAGGGAGCATCGCAAACTTCCCTTCAGAGAGACGCGTGATCCCTACAGAATCTGGGTTTCTGAGATCATGCTGCAGCAGACTCGTGTGGCTGCGATGCTAGAACGGTACAATCAATTCATAAGACGATTTCCGAACATAGAATCGCTCGCGAAGAGCTCTGAGGAAGAAGTCGTGCTCATGTGGCAGGGCCTGGGTTACTACAGTCGCGCGAAGAATCTCAGGAAAGGTGCGCAACTGGTGACCGAAAGATGGAGAGGCAAGTTTCCGGATACTAAAGAGGAAGCCCTCCTGATCCCGGGCATTGGTGACTATACTGCTTCTGCAGTTCTCAGTATTTCGCATAACAGTGCGTATGCGGCATTTGAC
This sequence comes from Leptospirales bacterium, assembly GCA_019694685.1. Classification (GTDB taxonomy): domain Bacteria; phylum Spirochaetota; class Leptospiria; order Leptospirales; family Leptonemataceae; genus JAEUSB01. The sequence continues at coordinate 7,196 of JAIBBM010000091.1, read as the reverse complement.
GGGAATGTTCGCCGCGTGACAGCTCGTCTCTTTTATCCTGAAGCGCAAAACGACAGAGCCGCGCGAAAAAAGGCTCAGGAAGTCTTATCCGGTGCAGAGCCAGGAATGCACAACCAGGCGATGATGGAGCTGGGTGCTGTGATTTGTGTTCCGGGTTTGCCTGCCTGTGATCGCTGCCCCATTTCCGCTGATTGCAATGCGTTTTCGCAAGGTGGACGTGAGCTTGCCGCCCGGATTCCTGCGAAGCAGAAAAAAGAGAAGCTCGAGGTTCAGATGGATTTTTATTCCATAGAGCAGGGTGAGCGGGTGATTCTGGTTCAGGATCCAGAGGCCAGGTTTTTGCCGGGCCACTGGATGTTTCCGTCCAGGCTTCGCATGACCGGGATAGATCGCGTCACTCCAGGCTTTTCAGGTGTGGTACTTCGCGAGGCATTGGGAACGATCAAACACACAATCACAAAGCATTCCATTGCAGGGCATCTCTGGCGGGCCGGTCCTCCTTTTGATTTGTCCAGGGTTTCCTGGCGCGAGGTGCGAAAGTCAGAGCTGAGGGATGTACTGGCTTCTTCTCTCGGGCTGAAACTGGCTCGATTGATCCCAGAAACCTGAAATTTTTTGCAACCGCTCTTCCGCCTGCGGTTCTCATGCTTTGAATGAACCCGGTACTGGAAGCACAACTGATCGAAGCGATCAAGAACCTCAACGCGCAACTGGCGCACCCGCCCTCTGATCCTGCCAGGGTGATCTTGAGCTTGATTCCTGCGTTTGGAATCGTATTTGGCTCTGTTCTATTGTTTTTCTTTTTCTACTGGCACTTTTCCATTCGCCGGGAGCTGATCCGCGCTGGATTGTATCGGCCTTCCACCTTTCGCAACTTTAGGGTCTTCTGTCTTTTGGTCGGAAGCCTGGCCACATTCGTTGGAATTCCAATGACCGTACTTTTCTACGCCCTGCAAGGTCTCACGTATGCCATGCTGGGTGGTCTCATTCCCCTGGGGGCCGGGATCGGATTTCTCGTATTCTATGCGCTTGCATCTCGTGAAAATTGACAGGGCGCGGCCTCATCGGTCTACTGGGCTCTCTTGGAATCGGAACGGGAATTTGAGCGGATCTTCGAGGAGACATCCCGCATGATCTATTCGCTTGGAATGAGATTATTTCGCAACGAGGAAGACGCTCAGGATTTTATCCAGGACGTCTACCTGGAAGCGTACAGAAAACGAGAAAGATACCAGGGACGTTCCCGTTATTCGACATATCTCTATTCTCTCGCGCTTCACTATGGCCTCAATCGCATTCGCAAGAGAAAGCTCGACTTTGAATTGCTGGATGAAGCCACCACTGCGGCTCCAGAGGAAGAGGCGCCGCCTGAAGGAGATCCATCCGTTGTGCGCGAAGAGCTGGGACTGTTGCCAGAGGTCTACAGACTTCCGATTGTTTTGCATTACTATGAAAAGATGTCCATTGCCAGGATTGCAGAAAGCCTGGATCAGAATGAGAATACTGTGAAGTCGTATTTACATCGCGGAAGAAAGATTCTCAAGCAGAAGATAGAGCAGAGGAAACAATCATGAAAGATAATGAATCCGCGTGGGCCAGCCTCATAGAGACAGCCATTGATTCGAAACCTGAACCTGAGGTGCCGGCATTCCTGTATCCGCGAATGGCAAAACAATTGTTTCCAAAACCACTTTCGCGTGCGATGCAATGGTTTGTAGCGATTCTGCTGATTGTCAGTCCGCCTCTATTCGGATACCTGTCTGATTCTGTTTATCCTGGCGGCACGCCGGATCCTGGAATTGTCTACACGTTATACGGCATTCTGTCTCTGCTATGGGTCCTTCCCGTCGCGGGAGGAATCTTTCACAGAAGTGGCACGAGCCTTGTCGCTTTGTCCATTCAGATCGATGAAATCATAAAGCATCCAATTCGAGGAATCAGAACATGGTCGGGAGTATCAAAATGAAGAAGGTCAGTGAACTCTGGGGAAAGTTTCTTCGCATTCCCTTATTCAAGGTGAAGTTTGGAGTAGTGAGAATGGACAATATGCCATTCATCCTGTTCCATCTTTCTCCTATTTTTATCTTCTTTGTTCCGTTTAAATGGGAACTGGTTGGTCTGGCAGTCGGCCTGTATTTCGTGCGGATGTTCTTTATTACAGGCATCTATCACAGGTATTTCAGTCATCGCGGGTATGAGGTGCGAAATCGTTTCATTCAATTCGTGATGGGACTACTGGGCACAACTTGCGTGCAGCAAGGGCCTCTGTGGTGGGCGGAACACCACAGACACCACCATCGCTACTCGGAGACGGACAATGACATTCATTCCCCCGTACAGTATGGTTTCTGGCATTCGCATATGTGGTGGTTCGTTACCATGTATGACAATCCAAAGTATCATCGCTACGAATTGAAAGACTTCGCCAAATATCCTGAACTGAAATGGCTGGATAACTATCATGTGATCGGCCCGGTTCTACTGGGTGTGGCCCTCTTTGGCATTGGCGGCGCGCCTTATCTCGTCTGGGGCCTTTCTGTTTCTACCGTGCTGCTATGGCATGGAACCTGGACCATCAACTCTCTCTCCCATGTGTTTGGAAAAAAGAGATACGAGACAGGAGACGAATCGCGCAACAATCCGTTTCTGGCCATTTTGACTCTGGGAGAAGGATGGCATAACAATCACCATGCATATCAGGGTGGTGCAAAAGCAGGTTTTTACTGGTACGAGTACGACATTACCTACTATCTTCTCTGGTGTTTTCACAAGCTTGGGATTGTAACGAAAATGGGACAACCACCTGAAAGAGTTCTAGCACTGGGCCGTGCAAATGATGCAGCTCGTCGCGCTGCGCGACAGCTGGTGGGCAGGCGGGTGCTCGGGAAATTGACGGTGGAAGAAGTTCAGCTGCTCGTGCACGCAGCAGAGAAGGGAGCATCTGCTTTCAGGAAGAAGAAAGTAGGAGAAATCAAAGCGATCCTTGCCTCTCTCCGGGAAAAAGCTCCGATGTCCACAATGCCGGCCATGGCCTGAGGGCCTGGCCGCAGACGTTAGACGCTCACTTCAAAATCCCTGAGCGCATCGTTCAGGGATGTCTTCTCATCTGTAGTTGCCTTGCGCTTTCCAATGATGAGTGCGCAGGGCACTCCAAATGTTCCAGCCGCAAATTTCTTTTCGCGCATTCCGGGAATGACCACTGAATCCCTGGGGACGCGTCCTTTGTACACTACTTCCGAAGGTCCTGTTACATCAATGATGGGAGTAGATGCAGTGAGAGTCACATTCGCCCCGATCACGGCGCGTTCTTCGATCATCACACCTTCCACTACAATCGCGCGCGATCCAAGGAAAGCTCCGTCTTCGATGATCACCGGTCTTCCCTGGGGTGGTTCAAGCACTCCACCGATTCCGACTCCGCCGCTCAGGTGCACAGATTTTCCAATTTGCGCGCAGGACCCAACGGTCGCCCAGGTGTCTACCATGGTTCCTGTTGCCACATAAGCTCCAATGTTCACGTAAGATGGCATGAGTATGACGCCTTTTTCTGCGAAGGCACCATAGCGAATCACAGCCGGTGGAACGGCGCGAATGCCCGCCTCTTTGTGATCCGTGCGTGTTGGGATCTTGTCAAAGTAGGAAAGATCGCCGGAATGCACTTCCTTCATTTCCGTGATTCCAAAATAGAGAAGGATTGCTTTTTTCACCCAGGCCTGGACTTCCCAGTCCCCGGGCGCCTTACAGACCGCTACGCGAATCTTCCCTTGATTGAGAAGGGAAAGAGCTTCGAGTACTGCTTCGCGTGCTGCGGGCAGCCTGGTTCTGTCATCGTATGCTTCTTCTATGAGTTTCTTGATTTCTTCGTTTTGCATGATCAACCTTTGCGCGGAGGCAATTTGTGAGTGAGGTAGTAAGACAGACCCACATTCATTCCTTCCAGATGAGCAGACCACACTTGCTCGTGCGCCTGGCCTCTTAGAATTTCCAGTGTGATCGTAGGAATGTTTCTCTCCCAGCCTGCGTACGTTCCAAGGCTTCCTGGAGTCGGGTATCCAATGTCTCCTTTGGCAGGGAGTCCATTGGCCCTTGCCATGGCCTGGCCCAGGTCTTCCGAGTCTCCGTTGAAATTCACCATCGGGTTTTCGTATGAGTGAAGAGAGAAAATGACAGAAGGCATGCATTCTGCGATCATACCAAGGATTGCCTGGTTTTCAGGTTCGCTTCCAGCATGAGGTCCAGGATAGAATCGCACGTTCGTAAATGCGCCCGTCCAATCTTTTGTTGGTAAGTTGCGATTGAGATCCACATTTCTGTGATTGGTTCTTCTGTTGTCCGCGCACCCGTCCGGATTTGCCTGCGGGCAAATGTGCAGAGTGATTCCTTCGGGCAGGTCGATCTTTCCTTTCTCCAGTTCAGTGCGAAACTTGTTCACAAAGAACGTGCCTTCTGTTTCATCTCCGTGAACGCCACCCATCAGTAAAATAGACAACTGTCCGGTTCCATAGCGAAACACTTCAATGTCTCGATTGGCGACTGACTTTCCAAACACCCTGTGTCCCAGGTGCTTCATGCTACTCCCATACCCTGGTACTGGAATCCCATCTTCTTGAGGGATTGAGGTGGATACACGTTTCTTCCGTCAAAGATCACGGGCTCTTTCAATAGACTCTTCATGCGTTTGAAATCAGGCTCCAGATACGCGGGCCATTCTGTAAGGAGAAGGAGAGCGTCTGCTCCTTCAATCACTGAATACATTTCTCCATAAGTGATGCTGTCGCGAAGGTGAGGGCGCGCCACTTCCACAGCAACCGGATCGCTTGCGCGAATGGTGGCTCCGAGATCAGCGAGACGATTGAGAATGGTGAGGGAAGGAGCTTCGCGCATATCGTCTGTGCCTGCTTTGAAAGCAAGGCCCCACACTGCGAATACTTTGCCGGATACGTTGCCGTAGTGTTTGAGAATCTTGTCTACGAGGCGCGCTTTTTGTTTTTCATTTGTGCCTTCCACCTCGTCGAATAACGGTATCTTCAGTCCGCATGCTTCCGCGAAACTGGACAATGCGCGAACATCTTTGGGGAAGCAGGAGCCACCATAGCCAATCCCTGCATTGAGGAACTTCTTTCCGATTCTGGAATCCGTTCCCATTCCTGTGCGCACGTCCAGGTAGTTTGCTCCCAGTGCATCGCACAGGTTGGCTACTTCGTTTACAAAAGAGATCTTCATCGCGAGAAACGCGTTGCATGCATACTTTGTTAGCTCCGCGGAGCGAATGCTCATTACAATCAGTGGATTTCCTGTTTCCTGAACAAACGGATTGTAAAGTTCCTTCATCATCGCAGCGGACCGTTCGCTGTCACAACCCACTACAATTCTCTCCGGTTCCATGAAGTCGTCAATGGCGCGACCTTCGCGCAAGAATTCCGGATTGCTCACCACGTCAAAAGGGTGCTTTGCAGTACGGGTGGCGGCGGCGCGAACCTGGTCTGCTGTGCCCACAGGGACCGTGCTTTTGGTTACAATGACTTTATAATCGTTGAGGTATTCTCCCACTTTGGAGGCAACTGTGAGTACTCCGGATAGATCTGGCTTCCCGTCTCCGCTATCAGGCGTGCCCACGGCGATGAATATTATATCTGAATCCTCGACTGCGCTTTTCAGATCAGTCGTGAAATGAAGGCGGCTTTTCGCATAGTTGCTGACGACCATTTCGGAGAGACCCGGTTCATAAATTGGAAGAATTCCCTGCTTGAGCTTGCTGATTTTGGCTTCGTCTATGTCCACACAGTGCACTTTGTTTCCATATTCAGAGAAACAAGTTCCTGCCACGAGTCCGACGTAGCCCGTTCCAACCACGGTAATGCGCATGGTCCGAAGCTGTCGACGCGGGTCTCCGAGGCGATTCTTTTTTAGGCTTACACGTGTGTGCAATTCAATTGACCCCATTCGCATGGCCTGAATCATGCTGTGGGGATGGGGGACAGGTCGGATTCGACGATCGCGCTTCCTGCGCGCATGGTTTTAACCAGAGAAGGTCTGTCTCTGTTTGCGAAGAACCCCGAGTCCATCAAGAAAGTCAAAAGCCGCGACGGAATGCAGAGAGAGGGCCTTGAGGCGGATGCTTTCAATGCCCCCACCGTTCAAAAGCTCATCATGAACTCCTACCTTGAGGAGATTTACGTTCGCCTGCCTGATCCTCTTCGCCGTCGCGCACAAATCATCAGTACCAATAACCTGGTCGTGTATGCAGTTCTCTATAAGAAGCTCAGTCCGTCTCTCGCACGGATGCTTTTTGAATCCACGGTGGTGCGCGAATTCAATCGAAAGAATCCAAAGAATAGCATTGTAGATTTAAAACACATCCCGTCAGAGAAAGTAGACGGACTCAGACAACTCAAGCCAGGCCTCTTTGAGCAAATGGAAGAAGAAATTCACGCGGATGTCGTGGATCGCATCAGTAGCAATCCTGCTCTTTCAGAAGAAGACAAGAGTGTGAGAGTTCGAAGTCTGCCAAAATTCATCAAGTGGATTGATAAGCGAATCTGGTATCTCTATTTTATCATCTATCAGACTGCGATGAAAGAGCAGATGAGAAAGGCGTTTGGTGGAATGATCGCGATCTACCTGGATCACACGAAAATCGCCACTCACCTGTCGAATATGCTCATGGAGTTCGTTCAGAACGCGGAGAAATCCAGCCTGGAAAGAATTATGGTGAAGAACAATCTGGCGCGTCGAGAAGACGTGGACAGAATGCTTCGCGATCTAGATACGCGCGTGAAGATTGTTGAAATTGCGTCAAAGACGGACCAGATGGTAGACATCGCCTGGAATATGAATCCAGAAAGAAACTCTTTCGGGAAGCAGTATCGCATTCAGATCATTGTGTCTAACTACGGGCTCATTGATGAGGTCACCCGGTCCAATCTTGCCAGGAAGATGAAGACAAACGTGGAAGGAATCAATATTGCCAGCTTCTACCAGGACAGCGGAGACGAAACAAAGCTGGGTGCGGGCCTTGGTCTTTTGTACAACTCCTATCTGGAAGACATATGCAGAGCGGAAGGCATTCAGTACAAGTGTAACATCTTCCCCGAGCCGGAGAAAGAAAAGACCACAGTCAGAGTTGATCTGACTATGTAATGGATCGATTCGCTGCGCGAATCGTTGATGAGATGCGCGTCGTTTTTTGAAATTGC
>JAIBBM010000090.1 GCA_019694685.1 Leptospirales bacterium | reverse complement strand
CCTCATCGCGCTCTTGGATGGGTTCTACACAAACTACCTCCATGGCCTCTTTCGCATGGTAGCAATCAAGAAGCACTCGAGCACATGGAACGCGCCATTGAGCTTGGCGCGAATTTTCCAATCAACCTACTGTATGCCGCGCACATCTGCGTATCTCTGAAAGACAAGAAAAAGGCCAGAGAATACTGCGATCAATTGCTGGGTATGGAAATCAACCCTCGTCACAGCAGGGAAGAAACCAGGTACAGACAGGAAGCGCTTGCGATGATTGCGAAAATTTGAGCAAACAGAGCTCCGTTGCGAAAAGAAAGGCTAATACTTGACATTTGTATAGCCGACACTAGTATGGATCATGCTGGTTCGCCCCACGGATTCATTGCGCTATTTCACTGCTTTTTCGGGCAAAACAGGCCTTTTGACTGGAAGAAGCGGAATCTTTCATCTATCCCATCTGTGGCAAACCCACCTCAGCCTTCTTGGCCAGAGAGTCCTGGTCATTGACTGCGCCATTCGATTCAACGCGTTTTATCTGGCGGATGAAGCCATGCGCATGGGACTGCAAACAGAAGCGCTGCTTCAATCCATACTCGTACAGAGAGCATTCACTCCATACCAGATCCTGGACGTGCTGTATGGAATCCTGGACGCAGCACACAAACCACCGGACAGCACTTACTTCTTGCTGGCTCCGTTTAAGCAGTTCTTCGACGGAGATGTGTCTGATGAGGAAGGACGATTCCTTCTAAAGAAACTCACGAGCGCCGTTTCCCTCATACAAAGGGAGTCCATTCCTCTTCTGATCGTAGAAAAAGATTCGTACTCTCATCCTTCTTTCGCTCCCGCCTTCGAAGATTTAAAATCCATTGCATCCATTCAATGGCGGCTCACGGATACAGATGGAATCTTTTCAGTAAGAATTGAACAGCTTCCCATGAGACAGGCATCCATCATCCACAAACCAGTCTCCATTCCGTCCACAAATCTCCAGATCAATTCCGCATAACGTATGGGACGAACGCACCTTCCCTATTCCATGCAGATCGATCTTGTAGAAGATCGACTCAAAAAGCTAAGACGTGGCCTCAGAAAAGAAGATCAAAAGATCTTCGACAGGCTCATGAGAACGGCTCGCATGCAAATCCAGGCCGGAGCCATGGCGTCCAGCCCGAATCCTTTTGATACAATGGCACTCACCATGCTTATAGAAATCCAAAGACAAATCGACGTTCAATCAGAACAAATCAAAGCATTGCAAAGCGTCATACTTGAAATCAAAAACCAGTCCCTTCTGCACACGGAGAAAGAGGATGGAAACAGTTGAAGGCACACTTCTGGATGTATACAATTTCAACGACGAAATTCATCTCTGGATCAAAACAGATTCCAGGGCACTCCACTTCATCGATTCCTTCCATCCAATCATATTCGCAGACGGCCCGGTTGATCTTTTAAAAAAGCTAGTCACAAGATTCCATGAGCTGGGAGCCATCCATGGCCAGCCAGTCTGGACCATCCGAAATCACTTCTACGATAACTCGCCCAGAAGAGTTTTAAAAATCACAATTGCCAAACCCGCCATTCTCAACCGCGTGCGAAGACGCCTTTACTCCTTCTACGGCAAACTGGATCTATATCACACAGACATTGAAATTCCAGTTGGATACATGTTTCACAAGAACATACATCCACTTTCGCGCGTTCGAATCGACTATACTACTTCAGGCCAGACCAGGAACATCGAGCGAATTGTATCCCTGGATCGCATCACAGATCTGGAATTTGATATTCCACCGTTCAAACAAATCGGAATAAAACTGGAAAAAAGCCACAGACTGGGGCTGAAAGACAATCGTCTCATTTTTGAAACAAGCCGTGGGACCATTGCTCTTTCCGCTCACAACCAGAAAGAATGCCTGCTCCAGATCAATCGCATACTCGCCGAGGAAGATCCGGATATCATTGTTTCTTCTTATGGAGATCAAATTATATTTCCTGAACTATTCACTCTTGCACAAACCCACAACATCCCTCTATTATTCGATCGACATGGTCATCACAGTCTGCGTAAAATCGTACGCGAAGGGACCAGCTTCAATACGTATGGCAGCTGGATTTTTCGCGCCGCCTCCTATCCTCTATTCGGCCGCCTTCATGTGGACGCACACAATTCCTTCGTATTCAAAGAGTCGCGCCTGGTTGGAATATTCGAACTGGCAAGACTGGCGCGCACACCCATACAGAGAATGTCACGGCAATCCACGGGCGGCGCACTTACATCCATTGAAACTCACGTAGCCATCCGAAAACACTATCTGGTGCCGTGGCAGAAAAGTGCAGTAGAAAAGCCAAAAACAGCATACGATCTATTGGCTGTAGACAAAGGCGGATTGATCTTTGTGCCCAACGCATCTGAAACAAGCGTGTTTGAAAATGTAGCCCAGCTCGATTACAGTCAGATGTATCCAAGCATCATGGTAAATCACAACATTTCGCCCGAATGCGTGAACTGTCCGTGCTGTGCCAATGACCCTTCCGCTCCAAAAGTACCGGAAGCAGGATATCACATATGCAAAAGAAGACGAGGAGTGGTTTCTGACGCTCTCGCTCACATTCTTTTCAGGCGCAAATACTACAAAACAAGACTCCGCGAACTGAAGGCGCAACCGGAGACGCCACATACGATTTCTCAAATCGATTTTTACGATGCAAGACAGGACAGCCTCAAATGGATGCTCGTTACTTCTTTTGGATATCTGGGCTATCGCAATGCAAAGTTTGGCAGAATTGAAAGCCACGAAAGCGTCACAGCCTTTGGCCGCGAGAAGCTACTGCTTGCCAAAGAAATCGCTGAAGAAGAAGGATATACATTGTCTCATGCAATCACTGACTGCGTGTTCCTCCACAGACAGGGCCAGGTTCTGGACAAAGAATCTATTCTTCGCATGGCAGAATCCATCACGAATGCTTCCGGAATTGAGATGTCTCTTGACGGCATCTATTCCTGGGTGATTTTTCTTCCTTCTCGTCAGGACAGATTGCTTCCAGTGGTCAACCGGTATTGTGGCCGATTTCTGGACGGAAGCATAAAATTCCGTGGAATTGCAGCGAGAAGAAAAGATACGGCTTCTTTTATCAGAAACGCGCAGCTCGAATTACTAGAAATAATGGCAAAGGGCACTTCCATTGAACATCTGCGCAGCCTTCATTCAGAAGTCATGGAATTATACGACCGAAAATGCAGCGAACTCAGAAATGGAACCGTTCCCTGGGAGCAGCTTCTTCTGAGAAAGACAACCAGCCGTGAATTTAAAGACTATCAGGTCAAAAACGCCACCTATCTGGCCATGGAACAGTTGTCCGATCTATCACTCAAGGTTCAGGCAGGTGAAAAAGTACGATACGTAGTACTTAATACTAAACATCCAGACAGAAGAAAAAGATATCTCTCAGAAGAATCGGCGGCACTCACGCGAGATTCAGACGTCATCCCTTACGATGTTGCGTTCTATCTGAAAATGCTACGGGAGGCTTTCTATGATCTCTGGTCCTATTTCTCCCCCCCGGACTCTTTTGTAGAAGAAGATCAGCCAGAATTATTCTCTGGGATGGGAAAATCAGGATGAACTTTCTTGTCCGGTGCCGCCGGACCTGTTGATTCTATCAAAACAGGAACTCCGCAAACACTTTCTATCTTCTGAAGAAGAGCACCCGCATCCACTGGCTCAGAAAAGTAGCCAGAAGCATTCATCAGTCTCCGTGTAAATTCGCCTCCGCGCCCACCAGGCCCGAGGCTGTAAAAATCTTCCCCGCCCAGATCATATTTTTCGCAGAATCTCCATTCCGCCATTCGATCCAGTCCAGTCACGGCGATCGAATCTACCTTGCATACGGATAGCGCATAACGTAGCAGAACCAGGTCCAGCCAGCCAGTTCGCAGACTTCCCTGCCAGGGTGAATCTATATTGTGCTCGTCTCTGAGAACTCGGGCCAGAGCTTCCTCTTTTGTTTCACCAGGCATGGGTCCGGCCCCATGTCTCACTGTGTAACTTCGCATGACGCCGACTCGATGGACCTCCAGATCCAGCCCGGCGATCCATTCTTCCGCCAGAGCCAGTGTGGTTTTCGAGGGCGTTACGTACGGAAAGAAACCTGAATCTCGATCGAGAAGAACTCCCTGTGCCCCCTCAAATACCGTGGAATGATTCTTCACAGCTTCCCGAAGCTCTGCTTCTCCAGAAACACGAACGCGCGAAATGATCTGCTGGAAATAAGATGCGAAAACTTCCGTAACTCTCTTCTCGAGTAAATCCTGGAACAAAGACTCTGTCTCCTGGCTGAAGTCACGGAGCCCTTTCAGAGATTCGATTTTGTATTCGCGTATTTCCTCAAGTTTCCGGCGCAAATGACCTGCATTTTCGCCCACCTGAATTCCAGGCGCTCCTTTCTCCCTATCCAGAACAGCTTCCCCTACTCCAACTCCGCAGCTTCCATGGCGAACGGATCGAGTCATTTCTCGCATTCTATTTGCAATGCGATGATACGGAGTAATGACGGTGCAGGCTTCGTCTACGCGCAGCAAGTCGAAAGCGGGGACACCTTTCGATTCCAGTACACGTCCTTCCTCTAGAAGAGCCGGTGGATCTATGGCCATGTGCCTGGACAAAATTGTCTTTGCTCCATGAAACGACCCGGAGCCAAACTGAGAAAAGCAATGATGAACGCGCTGTCCATTTCGCCAGAATACAACGTTATGCGCCGCCTGAGGACCGCCGTTGTATCGCACTACAAGGTTGTAGCCACGACTGCACAGGAAGTCTGTTACGGAACCTTTGCCTTCATCGCCAAATTGAAGCCCTGCCAGAAGTACTGCGCGCGCCACTAAATTCTACGCGAACCAGATTGTCTGTTTTCTCCCTCTCCTGCACCGGGGAACTGAGAGCCGCCGGCGGATGGTATGGAGATTCCGGACAATGCATTTCGCACTTCCTCTACCTGCGCATCTGTGTGGTCTCTCCCCTTCAAATCCCGTGCGAAAGAAGAAATATCTGCCGTGCCCGCGGTGATGGCCATCGCGCCAAGCATCACGTCCAGAATTCTTGCTGGATCTGCGATGGGCAAGATATGCGACGACGGCAGTACGCTCGCCCATTGCTTTCGAATCACTGAATCATCATACGCCGCGTACGTTGCCTTTTCTCCGGGATCATCCTGCACTTTGCGTTTGGATGGATCATAGTCGAACTCATAGATGATCTGGTTGCTCTCCACGCTAGTTTCTCCGTGCGCGGACATCTTTCCTTTGAATTGTTTGATTTCTCCATTGATTTCAATTTCAACGCGATAGTCGGTTGGACCGGAGCCCTCGTGAATTCGATAGTTCTGAACGAATATCCTGTATCTTCCCTTTGGTGCCGTGCCACGACTCCATCTTACATTTTCCACTGGTTTCGTGGTTTCGCCCTGAACATTCATATCCACGTCCAGCCAGCCACCACATACGGATTGCTTGTGGCCGTAGAAGATCTCTTCTCCAGAAGGACAGATCACATGCAAGTCCAGATCATTTCTATTGTTCCAGATGAGGGATGCGCGAACACCCACGTTCTTATACTGGCCGCCGGCTGCTTCCACTCTGGCCTGAATTTCAGCGTCCACATCCGCCTTTCTTTCTTCCCATGTTTTCTCTGGCTGAACAAAGAACACATGATACTTCTCTTGCAGTGCCTGAAACGCTTGAAGAGAAGGAACGGGTCCTGAAATGCTTCTGCCCAATATTTTTTCTACATGATCCGGACTCACACTCGGATAAAAACCTTCATCCCCAACAAAGAAGAAAAACCCCTTCTTGCCCTTGCGATTGCAATCTAGAATGGAATGCTTCGCGTAGTAGTACGCGGCGAGCTCATAGGATTCTTGCCCGGTTCCGCCACCGCCTTCTTCTATCCAGAACTTGCTGAGCACTTCGTCGAGTCTATTGTCCGCCTCGAACTGCCCGACCTGTAAAGGAGCCTGATCCGAATTGGCATCTCCAATGGCAGCAAAGCTGATCGCGGCACCTTTCACGTAGCCCTTCAGTTCAATCTGTCCAAGAAATAAAGGCAGCTTTTCATAGACCACTTTTGTATCATTGCCGCGTGAGCGCGTAACGTCCAGCGCAACCACGATGGCAGTCTCATTCATGCATTCCCGATTTTTGCCATGCACATTCAAGAGTGGATGAACTTCTCTTCTAGCAGACGCATCCGCTGCGTTGACTCCATATCCCTGGTAAGAGAAGACGCCACCACCGGAGGATCTCGCTTCTCTTGCAATGTCCTGACTGTAATAGCCGCCGCCCATACATTACTCCTGAATCTTGAACTCCAAAAATTTATGAGGACCAAATACTTCTTCTCTCAGATCATCTGCCTTTGCATACATTTGCCAGGCATCCTGGGCGCGCTGGAGCGCGCTTGTCCGAGTAAAGAATTTGATGAATCGCTGGATGCGTTCATCCACGTTATCCGGCATTGTGTCTAGCTGCACGTTTCCACCCAGGAGATAAATCATGCATTTGCCAATAGAATAGAGATCGGAAGCCGGAAGAGGTTGTTTCTTCTCCGCCACTTCTGGAGGAGAGAAATGATCATTGATCGCCTTGAACCCCTGCCCTGTTTCCGCTGGCTTGTGAACCGCATACGCCCAATCGATGACGAACACATTGTGGTCCGGCGCGCTGATGAGTATATGAGAAGGATCTATGTTTCCATGGATGATCCCGCGGCTGTGAGCGTGTCCCACGGCAGCGAGAGTTCTTCGCAGGATCCAGAGGATGTGTTGTTGTGGAATGCCCTGCGGATAACTCTCTCGCACTGTGCGAAGATCAGATGCTCGAATTCTCGCAAGCACCAGGCCGATTTCACCCGAAGAAGCGCGAAATTGGTCTAGAAGCTCCGGCAAATGTTTGTTGTATACGGTGTCTCCCTGGTGAAGAGCGCGAAGGGTGTTCGCTTCATTTTGCAGAAGATCGTTGTCACCCGTGCTCATAGCGACTTTCAAAATGACCTGACGATCGGATCTGTTTGTCCCGCCGTAGATCGAGGCGATATCGCCCCGGGCCACGTATTCTGTAACCGAATAGCGATCCACAGGCGTTTCCACTTCAAAAGGTGAAAACCTCTCGCGGGCGGTTCTGGTTTCGCGCGATGCAAGCTCCCTCTGTGTCTCGCTTTCCACTTTTCTGCGGCCAAAGATCTTCCGCCGCAGCCAGTGATACATGTCATCCCCGGCGCGGGTGAGAAAATGTTTTACCAGGAAGATTCCAACCGCGCTTGCAATGCCCGCAAGCGCAATGGCCCACGGCTGGGACGCAATAGAGCCAATCGCAGACGCAGCCGCGCCCAGGAGTTCCAGCATGGATCAGGACAGGGTCAACCGGGAAAACGGTCAACCCTTTGCAGTGTTATTTTCGCTTCGCGCTTCTTCCTGTTTTTTTAGACGCGGATCTTTTGCCCGTGCTCTTTCTCGATCCTGATTTGCCAGATTGAGTTTTGCCAGTCAGACGTGCGGTTCGCGCATCGCGACCTTTGGTCTCTTCTAGATGAATATGCTCCAGATGGTTTGCCATGTGCATGGCGTGCAGGTGGGAGAATTCGTCTTTAGACAGGCGATCGAATGCGGGATGAATGGCCATCTCTCCGTCATGCGCTTTGAACTGCACGATCGCCTTTCGCAGACGTTTCAATGCCTGCTTCGCATCCCCTTCCGCACGCACTTTGGGTGCATTTGGATTGGGCGACCCGGGTTTCATGAACCCGTTCTTTTGCTGGGAACGAAAGATCATTCTACCGATTGTCTTGCGAAGGACTGCGGGGAGTAGTCCTGGATACCCGCTCACCGAATTTTCAAATGAATTTGCGAGGTGATCAAAGATTTGTGCTTCAGACCAGAGCCCCGTGGCTTTGTAAGCCGGTGCTTTTTCAATTCGCTCCAGGTGTTCTTCCGCCTGGGATAAAGTTCTAAAACGAAGTTCGCTCATGATCCATTTTCCGCAGAAGCTCCCGGGCGAACAGTCAAAACCGTGCACGCGGGATCGCAGAAGGATGGAGGCAGACGTCAGGCGCCTTTCAAAACTGGAAATAGATGAACGGGACTGCTTGCGGAACGGCCAGGTGTCCGGCGATCAATAGAAAGATCGCGCATAAAGTGGCAGCTGCATAAACTGGAAGGAGAGCATACCTTGCGCGCAGTCGC
>JAIBBM010000089.1 GCA_019694685.1 Leptospirales bacterium | reverse complement strand
TCTCACCCGCTTCATGTAGCGCCCCCTGCAATCTTTCCAGCGATCCTTCGCTCTCTTCAACTTTGCGAAGGAACAAGTCAGGATTTTCGCTCACGATGGTATTGCCGGCATCATCAAGACCAAGACCAATGTCATCGCGGCCGTCTGACCCGGCAAAGAGCATGTCTCCCGGCTGAAGTTGAAAGCAAGTAACGCTGAGAGGTACGTCATCGCGCAAAAGTGGTGCATGATGCGTCGGGTCTCAGGGGCGCTCTTTTAGATGGGATGGATCTGGCAGTGACCGGGCTATTTATGCCCGGTTTTCATGGGATTGCGTCTATTGAAGAGCTCTGTCGCGACTTTCCTGGACTTCGCATCGTCGTTCTCACGGCGTATCCACAATATTACAAACAGGCGCGAAAACTCGGAGTTTCCGGATACGTTTTGAAAAGTGAAAATGCAACGCGAATTGCGCGTGCGATTCTGGATGTGGCTCAGGGTGGGACCTACTATTCGCCGGAATGCGAGAATGCAATTGTTTCGGAAGGTCAGATTCCCAGGCCGGATGTTCTCAGCGAAAGGGAAGTGCAGGTGATTCGCGCTGTTGCAGAAGGAAAGAAGAACGCGGAGATCGCCCGTGCGCTGGAGATAACTACGCGGACAGTTGAGTTTCACAAGCAAAAGATCAAAGAGAAGCTGGGACTTGAGACAAGTGCCGATCTGATTCGATACGTATACGAAAACCGATTGTAAAGAATTCAGGTGGTGATCCGCGGCAGGGCCGTCGGGGTTCGAAAGCAGCCTCCAAACGCAAAAGCGGATAAAAATCGAATCACTTGCGGAGATCGACTTGACGATTTCTTCCTGCGATAATACTTAGGTAAATGCCTAAGTATAGAGAACCGGTGATTCTCTTCCTCGCCCTGGGAGATATTACACGGATGGCGGTGATTCGAGAGCTCTGTCGCGGCCCCCGTTCTGTGAGTGAGCTGGCCCGTCCATTTGAAATGGCTCTGCCTTCTTTTATCCAGCATCTTTCTGTTCTTGAAGATGCGAAATGGATTAAGACAGAGAAGCAGGGAAGAGTGCGCACTTGCACTCTCAATCCGGATGCTCTTGCCCTGGCAGGCGGCTGGCTGGATGAACAACGCAGTCTCTGGGAACGCAGGCTGGATCAGTTAGACGACTATCTTTTGAAAATGAAGAAAACGGAAAAGAAGGAGAAAAAGAATGCGAAAGATTGAATTGAACCCCGCAACAGACCTCGTGCTCGATCGCACCGTGGATGTGTCCCCGGAACTGGTATGGAAAGCATGGACTGTGCCCAAACATCTCATGCCCTGGTTCTGTCCTCTGCCGTGGAAAACAATCGAGTGCGAAATCGATCTGAGACCTGGTGGAAAATTTTACACGGTGATGCAATCGCCTGAGGGCCAGAAGTTTCCTGGAACAGGATGCTACCTCGAGGTTACACCAAATGAAAGGTTGATCTGGACTTCTGCACTTGGACCTGATTACAGACCAAATGAAGCCGTAGAGAACCATCCTACCTTCACTGCGATCTTGACTCTGGAGAAGAAGGGAAGCGGGACCAGATATCTGGTACAGGCGCTGCACTCTAGCGCGGCCATTCGAGAAATGCATGAAAAGATGGGATTTGAGCAAGGATGGGGGATCGCGCTCGATCAGATGGTGGCATACCTAAAAAGTATTTAGTACTTTTTGTAATGTATTTCACTCGCCAACCGCTCGCGTGGACATTACGCTGATGGAAATGAAATCTTCTTCTCAGTTCGTGTTGATCACCGGCGTGTCCACCGGGATCGGTTTTGGCGCAGCAAAGCATCTTATTGCGCGCGGGTATCATGTCATTGGAAGCGTGCGAAACGCTGCAGACGGTGCGCGTGTTTCAGCGGAGCTTGGATCTAAGTTTTCGCCCCTGGTTTTTGATGTAACAGATGACGGTGCCGTCTTGCGCGCCGCCGCTGACTGCGAAAAGATTACTCAGGGTCAGGGACTTGCAGGTCTCATCAACAATGCAGGCATCGCCAAGGGTGGTCCGCTTTTGCATATGCCCATCGAAGAGATCCGCGAAAATTTTGAAGTCAATGTGATTGGTATGTTTCGCGTAACCCAGGCATTCGCGCCGCAGCTCGGAGCGAGAAAGGATCATCCTTCTCTGCCCGGAAGAATTCTCAATATCAGTTCCGTGGGCGGAAAGATGGCTGCGCCTTTCATTGGACCATACGTTGGCACAAAGCACGCAGTGGAGGGAATGTCTCATAGCCTGCGTCGCGAGCTTCTGCCGTACGGAATAGATGTAATCATCATTGGTCCAGGTTCCGTACAAACTCCCATCTGGGGAAAGCGTCCACCTGCGGATCGTTATGCGAACACAGATTATGCAAAACCGCTTCAGAATTTCTTGAGCTATATGGAAAAAGAAGCGAGCGAAGGACTCACCATAGATGAGATTGGGGAACAGATTGCCAGTATCTTTGTAAATCCAAAACCAAAAACCCGTTATGCGCTCTTGAAAGGAAAGTTTTCCAAATGGATCCTGCCGCGTTTGTTTCCAGATCGCATGGTGGACAGGCTTCTTGGAAAGGGAACGGGACTATTGAAATCATGACCGGATGGTCGTGTGAAAAAAGTAGCACCGCCGTCGCCGGCGGCGCAAATCGTCTTACTTCTGGGTTCCGCCGAGTTTCGCAACGTAGTCGCGAGCTTCTTCCAGTTTCAGGCTGAGGTCGCGGATCAATTCGCGGCCGCGGATCACCTGTTCGCTTTTGTCTGAGGATCCTTTCGCTTTGAATTCTTCGAAGACCCTTTCCATGTTGGCGATTGCGTTTTTAACGCCTTCTTCGCTGGTTTTCAGGAAACCGAGCGCAGCATTGTACAGGTCCTGGATATTTCTTTCGATCATTGTCCTCTCCTACCGCCCCGAAATGGTTTGGTGCATTGCACATTTTTCCTTGGTGCGTTGCACAGTCAAGTACTTCTCTGATTTTTTGTCCGAATGGTTCGGACCATCGGATTGATGGTTGGAGGAAAAATCAGGGCTTCCTGGGGCCATGCTTCAGCTGCAGGAACTGAACCACATCGTCCGGAGAAAGGAATACCTGGGTTTCAAAGTCCACATCGAGGGCCAGGAGCGCGCCGTAGTTTCTGCCCGCGACAATGCGCGGCACGGAAGGTTTGAGCATTTCAATGATGGCCCGCACAATTTTGATGTGCATTTCGTTTTCGATTACCTGGAATCGCAGGTCCACGACTATGTCGTCGTTCTTGATTTGCATGCGCACGGTTTGTGTTAAAATTGCTTTGAGCTTTTCGATGGCACCCAGATCGCACGTTCCGGTGAATAGAATCCTGGTAGTGCCTGCCTGTCTTTCCAGCTGAACGTTCCCTGCGCCGGAAGAATCTTTCATTCTTTCCAGGTGGCCGATTTGCATGGCACGCGCGATTCTGCTTACAAGCATTTCGCTCTTGATTGGCTTGATCAGAAAATCGGCCGCTCCGGCTCGCATGGCGCGCGCTACCAGGTCGCGGCCTGCATCTCCCGTGAGCATAATGACGGGCACAGTGTGTAGAATTGGATTGGATTTCAGACGAGATAGAAAGACCACTCCGTCATCCGATGCAAGATGAACGTCGAGCAAAATCAGGTCCGGACGATGAGCATCAATGATCTTCGTGGCCGCGGCAACACTGCTTGCGGCCAGAGTGCGATAGTAATGTTTTTCTAGTATTTTGCGCGCAAGGTCGCGAATCAGTGGATCGTCGTCTACGACCAGAACTGTCTTGTTATCATCCATCGGCTGGCTCATCACTTTGTTTTCAGCTGCTTGTAGAAAGCATTCAATTCTGAAATTAAGAACTCCCCTATGACTCTGGCCTTTTCGTCCGGGCTCTGGTCCACGATCTTCTCCTGCAGACGCAACAGAAGGTAGAGGATTGTTTTGTCCCTGGGCTTGGACGCCTGATTCTTTGCATGAAGGATGTACATGGAGAGTTGTCCCGGGTCTGCCGTGAGTATTTTCGTTTTGCAGTGCACTTCGAGGAATCGCCGCAGGCTTTCACGCAGGGCTTCTGTGGACTCTGTCTCCATTCTAAGAGATCGGCACTTGCAATGGCTCCACGCAAGTAGTTTTTGGGGCTGTCCGAGTTTGTTTCTGATTGCGCGGTTCTCTGAACCCTGCAATGTCTGGCATGACTTTCGAAGAACAACTACGTTCCGTGTTTCCAGACTTATCTGAGATTCCTGAAAAGGATCGCTTTCCCGGTCCCGTAGAACAGACTGAATATTTGATATCAGGAGAGCTGAAAACATGGCCAGGCCCGTTTCAGGATATTCACTCTCCAGTCTGCGTGAAGGCAGGCGATTCGCATGAATCGTATCGGATCGGTCATGCGCCCAAAATGACGCGAGAGGCCGCACTCGAAGCGCTGGAGGCGGCCGTGTCTGCCTATGATCTGGGTCGAGGGGAATGGCCTACCATGTCTGTCGCGCACAGGATCAAGCACATTGAAGACTTCGCAGTGCGCATGAAGGCCACACGCGAGCAAGTTGTGAAGTTCATCATGTGGGAGATCGCGAAGAGTCGCGAAGATGCGGAGAAAGAGTTTGATCGCACAGTGGACTATATTCGCGATACAATTCAGGCTCTCAAAGAACTCGATCGAAATTCGTCGAGGTTTCTAATAGAACAGGGAATCATCGGGCAGGTACGGCGTTCACCACTCGGAGTCGTGCTCTGTATGGGCCCGTATAACTACCCGTTAAACGAAACTTTCGCGACTCTGATCCCGGCACTCGTGATGGGAAATACATGCGTATTCAAACCACCCAAGCTTGGAATTCTGTTGTATCGTCCTCTTCTTGAGGCATTTCGAGATTCTCTGCCAAAGGGTGTAATCAATACAGTGTACGGGTCGGGGGAGGAAATTGTGCCCCCTATTATGGAAAGCGGCAAGATAGACGTGATTGCGTTCATTGGTTCTGCTCGCGTCGCAGACACTTTGAAGAAGGCGCATCCACATCCTCACAAACTTCGTTCCGTGCTTGGTCTGGGTGCAAAGAATCCGGCCATCGTCTTGAAAGATGCGGACCTGGACACGACCATTCCCGAGGCAGTTACCGGAGCATTGTCGTATAACGGTCAGAGATGTACGGCACTCAAAATCTTTTTTGTTCATGAGGACATTGCTGAGACTTTTGCAACCAGGCTTTCAGAGAAAATTGCTCAATTGACTTTTGGAATGCCGTGGTCCGCCGGAACGAAGCTCACTCCTCTTCCCGTCCCCGGGAAAAGTGAATACCTGGATGGACTTGTAAAAGATGCGCAGAGCAAGGGCGCACGAGTGATGAATGCGAATGGTGGAGCGTTTTATAAGACGTTCTTTTATCCTGCAGTTCTTTTTCCCGTGAACGATTCCATGCGCGCTTACCATGAGGAGCAGTTTGGTCCGGTCATTCCTATTGTTCCATATTCAAACCTGGACGATGCCATGAACTACGTTTACAATTCGCACTACGGCCAGCAGCTGAGCATTTTCGGAAGTGATCCTGCAGTGATCGCGAAGATGGTAGATCCACTGGTGAATCAGGTTTGTCGCGTGAATCTGAATAGCCAGTGCCAGCGAGGGCCGGATACATTTCCATTTACGGGAAGAAAGGGATCCGCAGAAGGAACTCTTTCCGTATCGGACGCGCTTCGTTCATTTTCGATTCGCTCTCTTTTTGCAGCCAAAGAAAGCGCTCAGAACAAAGCCATCATTGAAACGATTCTGCGAGACGATACGTCCAGTTTCATTTCGACTGATTTTCTTTTTTGAACATGGCTATTCGAGAAGTAGTGCAGGCCCGTGTTCGCCAGCTCACAGACGAAAGATCTGTGCTTCGCGTTCTTCCTGTTCATGGCGGAAAGGGAGTAGGGCCTTTTCTTTTTCTGGATCACATGGGTCCATGGGAAGTTTCGCCAGAAGAAACGAGCGATGTGGGCCACATCCGCACATTGGCCTGGCCACAGTCACCTATCTATTTGAAGGAAGCATTCTGCATCGAGACAGCGTAGGTTCCGTTCAGGAAATTCATCCTGGAGATGTAAACTGGATGAATGCTGGAAAAGGGATCGTTCATTCGGAGAGAAGACCACCCTCTCTTGCGAATCGCGCGTATCGAATCCACGGTCTGCAGGCATGGGTTGGGCTTCCACTTTCGCAGGAGCTGTCTGAACCTTTCTTTCATCATCACCCGCGGCGCGACTTGCCTCATTTCACAATCGACGGAGTGGAGATTTCTCTCCTGGCAGGAAGTGCACTCGGAGTCACTGCACCGGCGCAGACGTTTTCTGATTTGTTTTATATGGATCTTCGCATTCCGCGGGGTGGAAGCTGGACTTTTGTTCAGGATCACAGAGAGTGCGCTCTTTATATAGTAGAAGGCACTCTGAGGATCCACGGGCAGAATTTTGTCAGTCACTCTCTGGTTGTGTTTGAACCGGGAAAGGAAGTGAAGATGGATGCGCAGGATGGAGTGATTGCAGTGTTGCTCGGCGGTGCGCCCCTGGACGGCCCTCGCCATATGTGGTGGAATTTTGTTTCTTCTTCGCGAGATCGCATAGAAGAAGCAAAGCGATCGTGGGCTTCCGGAACATTTGGGGAAATCGAAGGTGAGACTGGATCCATTCCGCTGCCTTGAACTCGGAACGATTTTGGAACCAGCTACCGTCAGGAAATATGTTAGAAAATATGTTGACCTCGCCAGAAAAGAAAGCAACGGATAAACCTGAAATGTTTGATACTCTTGGTATCTACCGCAGGCTGAAGCGCGCCCGCGCTTCCGAACCTGTTGCGCGCGAGATCGCTATGGCCATGGGAGAAATCGTGCAGAGTCAGCTGGCAACGAAAGAGGACCTGCTTGTCGTCAGGAGAGATTTCCAGGATGTGAAGCAAGAACTGAAATTGGAGATATCCGCGTCCCGGATGGAGACTCTGCGATGGATGATGGGAATGATGGTGGCCCAGCTGGCCTTGCTTGTCTCAATACTTAAAATTCTTTAGGAATGCAGGGGTAGAGTTGCATCCGCTTTTGCGGCGGATGCAACAATAGAACTCATTTGTTCATGAATTTTTCGCAGCCCGCCACATTGTGGTTCTTGATATCTGTGCAGCTTGCTTTTGCCATGGCTTCCCCGCATGCTTTAGCGGCTTCCATGTCTTCTTTTGTGAAGTTTTCTGGTTTGTCTTTCTGCGGAACGGCAGAGGCCTGCGCCATACAGGATTCTTTGGAGAACTTCGCAGACATCATCTGACGCATGTTCTCAGGCATGCCCTTCATCATTTCTTGCATGCATTCTTCCATCTTTCCGCACATCTGGGACTTGATCTTGTCTGATTCCGCTTTGTAGTCTTCTGCTCCGCCGGACGACGAAGATGGTTTGCTACAGGCAAGAGCTGCCAGGAGCAAAAAGGGGGTGATTGCAAAGAGTTTTCTCATGATAACCTCTGATTTTTTGATAAGATCATGATTCGATTTCCGCCCGCGCCAATCAATCAAAACTCGAAATGTTTGAAAAATCATTTGACTGAATTCACCGTTAGGCGGCAACGAAGGGTCGATCTGAAAGGAGGCCGCGATGGATAAGGCATTTCGCCTGAGTCAACTGATAGGAAATACACCTCTCGTGGACCTCTCAAGGAAAGGGTCTCGCGTCCGTCTGTTCGGAAAGCTGAAGGGCAACAATCCCGCCGGAAGCGTGAAGGACAGGCCTGCGCTATGGATGATGGAACAGGCGGAGCTTCGAGGAGAATTGAAGCCCGGAATGCGGATCGTGGAAGCGACCAGCGGAAATACTGGGATCGCGCTGGCAATGGTGGCAGCCGTCAAAGGTTACGGAATTGAATTGATCATGCCTGAGGATGCAACGCGAGAGAGGGTACTTGCCATGCAAGCATACGGTGCTACAGTCACACTCACCGATGCATCCAGATCTATGGAAGGCGCCATCGATCTTGCTCACGAGCGCTTCGCGGAAGGTGGTTTCTGGATGCCCAACCAGTTCGCAAACCCTGACAACTGGAAATCACACTATCACACCACCGGTCCTGAAATCTGGAGAGATACAGAGGGAAGAGTGACGCATTTTGTTTCTTCCATGGGAACTACAGGAACCATCATGGGGACTTCTCGCTTTTTGAAAGAGAAGAACCCTGCCATTCAAATCATTGGTGTTCAACCGGCGGATGGTGCGAAGATTCCAGGCATTCGTCGTTGGCCCGTCGAATACTTACCGGCCATCTTTGAGCCGGCGCGTGTGGATCGCGTAATGGATGTCACTCAACAAGACGCAGAAGCAACCACTCGCCTTCTTGCGAAGAGGGACGGTGTATTCTGCGGCA
>JAIBBM010000039.1 GCA_019694685.1 Leptospirales bacterium | reverse complement strand
CGGCCATGTACGAACACGACGTATTCACCTGCAGATACGCTCGAAAGAGCGAACGCTACAAGTGCTATAGCAATAGCTTGTTTCATTGATTTCCCCCGTGATATGGACCCGATTCGCTTCCCCGGCTCTTCGAATCCGCCCAACCAGTACCGGCGCAGTGCAAAAAGGTCAATCCAAAATATTGCGCATTGCACAAAAAAATGAAATTTTTTTCTTATGACCCGACTTGCGCAATCGGCACAGACCCGAGAGGTTGCTTTATGCGGCTCAATAGTCTGGTTTTATTACTATTTCTGACCGCTGCGTGCAAGGAACCAGCCCCTCCGGCATCCGCAGCCATTTATGCCATTGCGCCGGCCACGCACGTGTCGACCTGGGACCAGAACCTGCTGGGAAGACCACTTCCGGCGCGCATTGAACCGGCCACCGAACCGCTATTGGACTACATCCGCAGATGGAACGAATCGGACGGCTTCCAGGCTGTGCCCAAACCGGCCCGAATGGATGCAAAAGACAAAGAGGCCCTGGCGCGAGAACTGTCCAATCTTCCGCCCCCCGTGCTCAAGCTATTGCAAAAGCACGTCATTACAATCGCCACGGTAGAAGATTTGGGCGGATCTGCGATGGCAGGAGCTGCGTTTGATGACAGAGGGGAATTTCCGTTCGGGTTTCTGATCCTCGACATCAATATGTTCAAAAGAAATGCGAATCAGTGGATCAGTTATAAAGAAAACACAGTATTCCAGCCCGAACCTGGCACGTCATACACTGTGACTCTTGAACCGGAAGTCTCAAACACACGTATCGCAGGAATGCGATTCGTCATCCTTCACGAACTCGGGCATATCATCGCACAGGTGACCCGCTCTCTGCCCGCGTTTACCGATCGTAGACCGGACAGAAATAAATTCCCCTTCGCGCGGACGTTCGACGAATTCCCGCTTCGCGGAAGAATCAAGTTTTACGCGGACAAACCACCCTTCTCCGTGATGGAAGCAGAAAGGCTCTATAGCGAGTTTTCTCCTACACGCTTTCCAACTCTGTATTCCTGTGTAGATGAAGAAGAAGATTTTTCAGAAACATTTGCTCTGTACATTCACACAGTCTTAATGAAGAAGCCGTACGAAGTGAAGCTTATCGAGAAAGGCAAGACCACTGTGCTTGCGCGAGATCGGATTTTGTTACCGCAGATGAAAGAGAAGCGCGATTTCATCGCACGGATTCTAGAAAAATAAAGGGCGGCCTTTTGGCCGCCCCGCGAACTATCGTGCAGTGATCTGCAATCAGTTCACTTTCACGTCGATTTGACGTGGCTGGACGCTTGCTTTGATTGGCAGACGAATTTCGAGGACTCCGTCTGTTAGCTTCGCATCCACATTTTCAACATCAAAGCTGTTCTGGTCAATCTTCAGCGAACGCTTGAATGTTGAGTAACTTACAATCTCGGAACGAACTGTCTGGTATTCTTTCTCTTCACGAGTTTCGTATTTTCCGCTGATGGTCAGAAAACCGTTCTCGACAGTTACATTCAGATTCTCGCGCTTTACGCCTGGCAGATGGGCAGTAACGCGATATTCTTTGTCACCTTTCTTGATCTCAACCGGGGGAGTATGGCCCTGCAATTCCGTGCGGAATACAGGCTCCAGTTCATCAGCCCAGCCAAAGAGCGAAGGGAGTCTCATCAGTGTATTCATTTGTGTATTCCTCCTGAGCCAGCGGCTCAGGCACAGAATTGCATTGGGCGTGCCAGTCGCAGACCGCAACAGAAGGGCAGTTCCGCGCTAAATCCGGAGAAGCGAGCTGAAAATTTGTCAGTTTTGATGTCAGTCTTTCGCGAGGAGCCAGGTCTCGAAAGGACCGCGAAATGGCTGCCAGTCTTCAAAGCCAGGCAAACGAAAGTCTCTAATATATTGTGATAGCTCCGGGTCCAGATCGCCTTGTTCAAAACCGGCGCCGGATAAAAGGGCGCGCTGGATGGAATCTTCATCCTCTGCGGGCAGCATGGCTGCCAGAGTCACGTTTTCGAGTCCGGGCTGATCTGAAACCTTTCGAATCAAATCGGGTAGCATTCTACTGTGAGGCAAGACCCTGGCCTCTGGCAAAATGATCAGATCAAAAATCACAACCGTTCCCTCGTGAAGAAAGAATCGAAGAAAGGCCAGTATGTCCCCTCTGTACTCCATCACCACTCCAGGACATGCAGTTTGCAAAGAGACGTATTTGAAGTTGGTCATCTCATCGCTGACCACTCTGGTGCGAAGATCAAAAAGCAAATCCTTCTCCTGACGATTGGTACCCGCGCGACGAAACAAATAAGGTGCTCTCTTTGATTTCATCCAGAGCCCGGATGCAACCAGCAAGAATGCAGCAAACTCAAGTGCAACACCAGAGAGGATCCCCCACTGAAGTATGGATTTGATTTCGCGAGTGGGCGAAACCAGGCCGATGCGCGAAACAAGAGTCTCCATCATTGGGAAAGAAACAGTGAACAACAATGCAACGGGCGCGGCGAAAATCACATAGATGAGCAGAGAGAACCATAGATGTCTGGTCTTCAGGCCATCGAGGAACATAGCAGCCCAGCTCGATACAATCGACCCGAGAAATTGCAGCGCGACCAGTTCGCTTAGCTCAATCGTTTGGAATACGAGGGGCAGGAGTAGAATTGCAAACTGCAGCAATGCTACAAGAACTGAATACGCAATCAAAGTCTGTGACTCAACCTGCACCCAGAGGTCTAAAGTACTGAATGTCGTGCAAATTTCCGCGACGATTTTCAACCGGAGCCCACACTGCTTCTACCTTCAAACCAATGTGAATGTCCTTCTCTTCAATTTCGCGAATCATGTGATAGAGATGGGTAGCCGTGCCTTCCATTTTGATGTACCCGTAAGTGTAGGGCGGTTTTGTTGGCTGGCCCGGAAATTCCATGTAAACTGTAGTGAAACTCTCCACCACTCCGCGATTGGGCACTTCTACCCAGTCGTTGCATTCTTCATGACAGAGTCCGCAAAATGATTTGGGCGGCAGCTGTACTGCACCATTGCATTTTTCGCAACCTTTGCGAGCGGTGCCGTAAAATTTTCCTTCTTCGCGAAGCCCCGTGTAGAAACGCGAAAGCGCTTTTCCATACACCCAGCGGTACGGAATCAAGACCTTGCCATTTACACGCGATATCAGTTCCTGGTTGCCTACAAACTCTTCAATGATTTTGTTCTTTTGGATCTTTCCTGTCGCAGTGCGCGGCAACTCAGTTACGATTTCGATGATGCGTGGTCGTTTGAAGTCTGCAATTTTGGCGCGTAAGTAGCTCTTGATGGTTTTCTCGTCTGCGGAAGATCCGCCCTTCAAAATAATAAAAGCGGCTACCTCTTCTCCGTATTTCTTGTCGGGCAGTCCAACCACTGCGCAATCCTGCACCTCCGGATTTTCATAGAGAACTTCTTCGATTTCGCGCGGGTAAATATTCTCTCCGCCGCGAATGATCATTTCTTTCTTGCGCCCTACAATGAAATAGTAACCGTCCTGATCGCGATAGCCAAGATCCCCTGTCCTGAGCCAGCCATTGTGAAGCGTCTTAGCAGTTGCTTCAGGATTACGATAGTACTCCTTCATCACGTTTGGGCCTTTGATTACAATTTCGCCAGTTTGTCCTGCGGGCATCTCGTTGGCATCATCGTCCCAGATGCTCATATCCTGGCCATCAATTGGAATTCCAATAGAGCCGATCTTTCGAACGCCGTTTAACGGGTTCAAAGACGAGACACAGGTGCCTTCCGAAAGGCCATAACCTTCGATGATCTTCGCGCCAAACTTACGTTCAAACGTTTGAAAGACTTCTACCGGCATAGGAGCGGCGCCGCAAATACAGGCTTTCAAGAAGCTGAGATCTTCCCCTTCCGCTTCCTTCATTTCATTCAAGAAATTGAAAATGGTAGGTACGCCGCTGAATGTAGTGCAACGATGCTTCTTGAGTGTCTTGATGAATGTCCTTGGCTTGAACATTTCTTCGAGTACAACGGTAGCGCCTGCCTGCATGGTGGCGAGCATGGACGCAATTTGCGCGTTCACGTGAAAAAGAGGCATGATGCACAGCGACACGTCCGCCGCCTGGAGATCAATGAAGCGCGGTGCCACATAGCTATTGTACATCACATTGGAGTGCGTCAACACCACGCCCTTTGGATGGCCCGTGGTCCCAGACGTGTAAATCATAGCCGCATCGTCAGCAGCAGTCACATTTGGATCAGAGTATTCCGCATTTCCTTTGAGAATATCTCCGATGAGAGCGGAATGAGGCAAATCCCCAGGTTCAGTGAAGATCACATGCTTGATATTCTTTAAGTTTTCAAAAACAGGATCCAGAAGTTTTCTGTAGTGAGGCGTGGTGCACAGTATTTCTGCTTCGCAATCGTTGATGATAAATTCGAGTTCCTCTGCCTTCAAAAGTGTATTGAGTGTCGCGGCGGCGAGTCCTGCTTCCATGGCACCAAAGTAACAATACAAAAAGTGATCCGAGTTCGGGATGAGAATGGCAACTCTCGATCCGTGGCCTGCTCCCGTAGTTTGAAAGTGTGCCGCCATCTTACGAACAGAAGAGCGAAATTGGGAATAGCTTACTTCTTCTTCCTGAAAAATGAGATATGGTTTTTGCGGAGTCTCCTTCGCGCGTGCTTCTAGAAGAGAAGGAACTGTTTGAAAAGGACAGATGATGTCTTGACTGACTGCCATTTCGAAAACATGGGATTCGTCCTCAGGCAGTCACGTCCTTTTTCAAAGGAACCCGTGAATGTAGGCGATGCTTGACTCTGCCTCACACTCAACGTCTCTGGCGTATGTTTGAAATGATGGTAGCCATGGACATTGGAGATGAGGAGGCGTATTCTGCATACCGTGCCGGAATGAGTCCGATTCTGAAATCGTTCGGAGGCCGCTTTCGTTACGATTTCAAGGTGAGCGAGGCACTGCAAAGAGAAGCGACTCATCCGATCAACAGGGTATTTGCTTTGAATTTTCCCGACCGTATCTCACGGGACGCTTTCTTCTCGAACCCGGATTATAAGAAAGTTCGATCCGCATACTTCGAACAGGCTGTAAAGGCCAGAACCCTGATCGCGGAATACGATCTCTAATTCAGCCGATCACTTCACAGGTTCAAAATACAGAATGTCGCGGATGGTTCCTGTGGTCTCTGCTTTCCAGACAGCGCGCAACCTGTCTCCCGGTTTGAGGGCTTTGAGATCTGCCTCCGGTGCCACCACAAGATGAATCAGGTCGCTGTCCGCGCCTGCGAATGAGATGCCCGCGAGCATATAGGGTGGTTTGAGATCTTCTGGCATGTTCCAGGGAGCCTGATACACAATCGTGCCTGCTCCGAGTTTTGGCTCTGCCGTGATGGGAATGAAGCGATCCATCTTAATATTGCCGTACGGAGACCAGGATTGCGGCGGTAGAAACACTTTCGAAGTCTTTGTGCATCTAACCGCGAGAATTTCCTTCTCACGCATCTGGGTCAAAAAACGACCAACTGCCGTGCCCGGATTCCATTTGTAATCGTTTTCGATCTTGCCTTCGAGTACTTTTACTTCCATATGATCGCCTAACGTCCTTTCTCTTTGCGTTTGCGGAACGATTCCTGAATTTCTTTTTCCTTGCTCATGATCATGACAACGTGGAACTGAATGGCACCGCCCCATCCGTGCGCGAGACCGACCTCTGCATTCGCCACCTGCCTGTCCCCTGCACGGCCCATCAATTGAAGAGCAACTTCTGCCTGACGAATCATCGCGGAGGCGCCGATGGAATTGTTGGACAAGACACCGCCGCTCGGATTCACCGGAAGCTGGCCTGTCATACTGGTGGCGCGAGTTTCAATCAAATCAGGGCCCGCTCTCCCTGGAGCGCATAGTCCAAGTCCTTCATACCAGATCAGATGCTGGCTTGTGAATGCATCGTAAATTTCCACTACGTCCAATTCTTCGAGAGGCTTTGTAATGCCGACGGCCTTATAACAATTTTGCGCCGCTTTCTTGAGAGCAATCGGATCCGACCAGTCGCGATTGATGTAGTTCACTCCATCTGAAACAGCTGACACTGCCTGAATCCACGCTCGCGGGCGATCGTTTGCTTCTGCATTCTTTTCTCCCTGAAGGACCATCGCACAGGCGGCGTCGCTCGTCGGGCAAGAATCCAGAAGACGAAACGGAGTAGAAAGCCATGCCATGTTCATCATCATCTCTTCTGAAATCTGAGGAAGTTTGAGCGCAGCATTCGGATTGTTCAGAGCATTCTTGCGCATCATGGTTCCAACGCGCGCGAATTGCTCTTCTTTCGCTTCCGGATACTTGTTCATATAAATGCGCGTCTGATTGGCAACGGCAGAAGGAGCACCGGCAGCAAAGTCCCGACCCATGGTGGGAGAATACACAAGGCTCAAACCTTTTTGAACCGATGATTCTCCTAATTTATTTCCAGAAACAACTAGAACGTTATTCGCCAATCCAGAGTTTACCATGTACCAACCGGCGATCGTGGTGGAACCACCTACTGTTCCGCCAGTCTGGATGCGATAGTGTGGACGAAAAACGCCAAACGTATTGTCCGCGCCCCAGAGTTCTGGTTCGCCTACGCCTTCGAACATTTCGGGTCCGCTTCCATAAAGGACCAGATCAATATCCTCTGCATTTAACCCTGCGTCTTGCAAGGCAAGCTGTGCTGCTTCTCCCATGAGCTCAGGGAAATTCACATCTTTTCTTTTGAGTCTGGTTCTAGTCTGACCGATGCCGGTGATGGCAACCTTTTGAGGCATGAGCGAATCTCAGCGTAGCGCGCCGAACGGGAAGCCTTTTTCAGGAGAGTTTGAAATCGGAGCTGATATCAAAAACGACCATGGTCATGTCATCTTCGGCACTTCTATCCTGCGCAAATTCGCCCAATCGAGAGAGAAGCAAGGTGGGGAGTCTCGAAACGGGCTCATTCTGCCCTTCGATTAAAACCGAATATAGATTCTCTTCTCCGAACAAAACGCCGTCGGATGTCTGATATTCCGGGATTCCGTCCGTGTAGACCATCAATCGATCGCCTTTGCGCAGTTGAAGCGTTGCGTCTTCCAGAACCAGCTGGCGCATGATTCCCATCATTCCGCCTTTCCCCGCCACTTCCTGAACCTGGCCGTTGCGTACCAGTAGAGGATGAGGATGGCCAGCGCGCGCAAAACGAAGAGTAAGGCTGCGAAGATCGAGTACGCCGTAGAAAGCAGTGAGAAAGAATCCAGTGAAAGATCGATCGAAGAAAATTTCGTTCATGGAAGAAAGAAACGCAGCGGGATTGCTTCTATCCGCAGACTCCATGGACACACGGAAGATCGCAGCCAGAAAAGCACTCGATACTCCGTGCCCGCTCACATCTACAACGAATATCTCCAGCGAATCACCGTTGCGGCGAATGTCGTATAGATCTCCTCCCACTTTGTCTTGAGGAACATAGAGCGTTGCAAATGTAAGTCCTGGAATTTCCGGAAGGCTTTCTGGCAGAAGGCGAAAGTGAATGCTTCGCGCCAGATCCAGGTCCTGTTCCATCTGCGCGTTGCGCAAACGCAGCTGCTCCTCTTGCATCGCGACTTTTTCCAGCAGAAGATTCGCTTCTCCTAATATTCTGCGATTCGAATTTACAAATTGAAAACAAACTGTGTGAACGATCGTAAGCCCAATCGCCACCAGCAACGTGTAGACGAGAATGCCCGCAGGCGAAATAGTCTGTGGTCCTTCTGCCAGAACATCTATGGAAGTGAGCCATCCGAATGTAACGCCGGCACTGGCTGCCGCATACGAAATCACAGAGAGACAGGCAACATACAGACCAAATGTTCGATTTTGAAGAGTAGAAGAAATAGCAGCCAGCCCGAAGTAACCTGCGACCAGAGGCGATCGAGCATGCCCGGTCAATAACAGCGCAACGGTCACCGCACCAATGTCTAGAGTTGCGGGGATGTATCCAATCCATCTTCCACGCGGCAGTCGATCCATTTCAACGAACAGAATCCACACGAGCGAGAAAACCAGATGTGCTACAATGAAGTACAGAAAGTTCGGATGCGATTCGCGCAGTGCGAGTGCCAGGAAAAAAAGAGAGAGCGCAATGCGCATTGAATTCAGTAGTCTGAATTTCTCCCTGGGTTTTTCTGGCGCAGCCATCGTAATTCATACTCGCCCCGTCCTGTGTCACAGCAAGCAGAAAACCGGGCCAGAGACAGGGTACTTCTACGCAATCAGCGCCTTGTTCTCCACCGCATCAAGGATCTCAACGCGCGGGACCTAAAACTCTTTCTATATCTATACAGCTGAAGGTAGGCCTCCGTGGCTTGCCGTCCGCTCTCAATCAACCAGGTCTTCTGTTCTGGCGTTATCTCAAAGTCGATGGGAGAAATCCCTCCGTTGTCAATGAAGACGGTTCTTTCCATATGCTCCGGCGAAGATAACAGCAACGTAGATTGCACGTCCTTCACTGTTTCGTAAAGAGTCTGCGCCCATTTACTGAACGTTCCGAATTCCAGATCGCTCGTTGGAAATTCGTGGCCCAGAAGCTCCAGGTGAAATCCAATTGTATCCGGATTTGCTTTGAGAGCGCCGCGGCGATTTTTGTCCGGAGTATCGAACGCAGTGATGGGGTAATTCAAGAGGGCGCCGCCGTCCACGTAGATGTGCGAATTTGGTTTTCCATCTGGAAATTGGAATGATTGAAAGTATGCCGGGATGGAAAGAGATGCAAGCACCGCATCCACGACACGGACTTCTGGAGTCCTGCGAACACTGAACTCCTCCACGCTTCGCGTATTTAGATTTGTCGCAAACACGTGCATATTTCTGCAACCAAGGTCTTTGAAATCCTGAAATGTTTCGCGGCCTGAAAGTTCTCCCGGCTGGCGCGATTTGCGTACCTGATCTTCGAGCCATTCACGCACTGGCTGAGTAGAATGCCATCCGTATCGATCCTGGAAGCGAAGTGGCTCTGCTTTGGAAGTGAACTGTTTGAAATCGAGATCGAGCAAAATCTTCTTGAGTGTTTCTTCATCGTATCGCAGAGACAAGAGTAGACTTGCAATCGCTCCCGCAGAGGTGCCTGCCAGATTCTCCACTCCCGCTAAAATGCCAGCACGCGACAGGACTTCGACGGCACCAGCGTATGCAACGCCCAGCACCCCGCCGCCCTTAAACACAAGATTTTTGATCGTATAACGCATAGGGTGAACTCAGGCAATCATTGCTCCTGGCGTTGTCGAGCGCAAAGCTCTTAGACTGGACGGGGCCAGGGCTTTCCCGTAGCTTGTACACCGTATGGCGAATCCAGTTCCATCCCGTTTCGACGTTGTAGTCGTGGGCGGCGGACATGCCGGAGCAGAAGCGGCGCATGCCTGTGCACGTAGTGGGCTACGCACTCTTCTTCTGACCATGAATCTGGACACAATCGGCCAGATGTCCTGCAATCCTGCCATCGGAGGAATCGCGAAAGGACACATGGTGCGCGAAGTGGACGCGCTTGGTGGAATCATGGGCCGTGTGATCGACCAGACTGGAATCCATTTCAAAATGCTGAATCGTTCACGAGGACCCGCAGTGTGGGCACCGCGGGCACAGGCAGAAAAAAAAGCCTATCAAAACCATATCAAGTGGACCCTGGAAGCAACTCCCAATCTAAGCTTCCGCCAGGATACTTGTGATTCACTTATCATTGAGAACCATAAAGTTTGTGGGATCATCTGCAGTCGCGGCCAGGAAATACAATGCGACTATGTGATTCTGACTACAGGAACTTTTCTTCAGGGACTCATTCACATTGGAGAGTATCAGGCAAGATCCGGGAGAATTGCGGAACAATCGGCCATGAAGCTCTCTGACTGTCTGACTGCGTACGGATTTGAACTAGGCAGACTGAAAACTGGAACTCCTCCGCGCGTGTTGAAAAAATCTCTGGACCTCAGTGTGATGGAAGAGCAAGAACCAGATCCAGTACCTTCTCCTTTTTCCTACAGCACATCCGCCATCACGCAACCACAGATTTCCTGTTATGTTACATATACGGGGGCACCGACACACGAAATCATCCGGCAAAATCTAGACAGAAGTCCCATGTATTCGGGACAGATCAAAAGTACAGGGCCACGTTATTGCCCTTCGATTGAAGACAAAATTGTACGATTCGCAGACAAAGAGCGCCACCAGGTATTCATTGAACCAGAAGGTGTGGAGACAGGAGAAGTTTATCTTAATGGCGTAAGTACAAGTCTACCGGAAGAAGTACAATGGCAAGTCGTGCGAAGCATTCGCGGCATGGAAAACGCGGAAATCATTCGCCCTGGATATGCTGTTGAATACGATTTCGTCGATCCGCGAGAGTTGCATCATTCTTTCGAGACGCGCAAAATTCAGAATTTGTTTTTTGCCGGGCAGATCAACGGAACCACCGGATATGAAGAGGCAGCCGCGCAGGGAATGATCGCTGGAATCAATGTGCTTCGCAAATCAAGAAATGAATCTCCCTTCATCCTGGGACGCGGAGAAGCATACATTGGTGTTCTCGTAGACGATCTGGTTCTCAAGGGGGTAGAAGATCCCTACAGAATGTTCACCAGCCGCGCGGAACACAGACTTCTTCTCAGACAGGACAATGCAGACGAACGACTCATGAAATATGGGTTTGAGCTGGGACTGCTGGGAGAAGATTCGTACAGAGCTATGCTCGATCGTGGACAAAGAATCAAAAAGATGCGCGATCTGATTTCGACTCGGGGAATTCGCGCCACACAGGAAGTCGCGGATCTGTTTGCCAAAAAGAACATGGAAATGCCAAAGTCAGGATTTGGTAAAACACTCGATTCACTTTTGCGCAGGCCAGAAGTCAGCATTGAAGATCTAACAGTAATTATCCCAGAGCTCACTGAACTTACGCGCGACGAGCGAAGTGTTCTAGAATTGGAAATCAAGTATGCTGGATATGTGAAACGCGAACTCGAAAAAGTAGACAGACGCGAAAGAATATCCAACCATCCAATTCCCGCGAATTTCGATTTTGATACAGTCCCTGGAATCAAGAAAGAAGCGCGCGAAAAACTAAAACGATTTAGACCTCACGATCTAAATACCGCCTCGCGTATTTCCGGTGTGGACCCACCGGATATCGATTTGATCTATTTGAAAATTTTAGAAGCAGAAAAGGCCCAATCGCATGTTTGAATCTGTCAAAAAATGGCTGCGTGGTAGACCCGGACCACGTCGGTTGATGATTCTCAATCCAACCAGCGCGAAAGGTCAGGCTCTCCAGAACTTCGACAGAATCCAGGTCAGATTGCGCGAAATGCTGGGCACCTATGATCTGAAATTCACTCGAGGCCCCGGGGATGCAACGGAGATGGTTCGTCGCGCGTTAAAAGAACGCGAATACAGACAAATCCTGGTCGCGGGCGGTGACGGAACCATCCACGAGGCCATGAATGGATACTTTGAAAAAGGCCGAAGCTTGAGCAAAGACATTCCACTCGGCGTGATCAACCTGGGCACCGGAGGAGACTTCTACAAAACTCTCCGTGCGATGAGCCCTGATTACGCCGCAGCTCTCATGCGAAATCAGTTTCGTCTGGTGGATTGCGGAGAAGCGTCGATCGAACCCATGGGCTACACTCGCTATTTCATGAATATCGCATCTGCCGGAATCGCAGGTCAGGTATTGAAGAATTTGAAAGCATCCAGATTTCAGGCAGGAACGGCTGCATTTTTCTACCACACACTGAGCACTCTCGTCAAGTATACTCCGGCCCGGGTAAAAATCACTTTCACAGACACAGACGGAAGACATCACGATTTTGAAGAACGCATCATCAACTTCTTCGCGTGCAATGGAAAATTCAATGGCGGAGGAATGAAATGGGCCCCGTTTGGAAATCTGGATGATGGAGCTTTTGAAATCGTAATCATCCGTCGCACAAGCAAGCTTCGCATGATTCTGGACAGTAGAAAAGTCTACACGGGACACGTGGAAGGGATGGAAGGCGTTTCTCAGTTTGAGACAAAGGAAATTCTACTCCAGCCCATCGACCCGATCACTTTTGAACTCGATGGCGAAGTTCCTCCCATCGCATCTCCTAAATCCATTAGGTTCCGAAACATACATGCGCAACTTCCTGTCGTCTTATAGAGGAAAGATGAATCGAAAGAAATACCTTTTTCCTGTTCTACTGGCAGTCTCAACCGGACAATGCATCACAAGTCACTACCATGACGAAACGGTGGACTACGCGAATCCCCGTCACGAGTTCAAAAGCGGGAAAAAGACCATCCCTGGCCACGCTGTCTCCAGGACCGACGGCTCCACGGATATCTATTTCGCAGACATTCTGGAAGGCAAAGAAAGACTTTTGAAGATCACGACTCCACCGGGAGTCAAGGATCTACACATCACGGACACCTACACAGCTAAAACCGAAGGCTCGGATGCGTATCTGGTATTCGTAGACGTTTGCTGTACGGATCAAGATTTGTTTCGCGAGCTAGTCTTGCACAATGTGGGGGACCGGGGCAAGCCCCTGGAAATACTGAAGCAAGCGGGAGCAGAAAGCACAAAGCCGGCCGATCGCATTACCATTGTTAGTTTAGACGAATCCAATATCTTCACCTTTTCCGCATCCGTCACCACATGGAAAAAAGAAGCCCTGGATTATGTAGTAGAGTCAGTGCACATCGAAGTGGGTCCATATTCCAAAATGTCTCTTCCGTGGAGAGAGCGCAGTTACGTTGTTTTTGGACTGAGGCAATTTGGTTATCCTGGGACCGTTCTTCTGGACATCCTCACGAGCCCTGTGCAACTACTGTATCTGGCGGCAGGCCCGGGAGCCAAATGACATGAGCGATGCGTGGGATGATTTGAGCGATCATGAACTGGAATCCCTGCGCAAGGCAGAAGAGAAGTTCAAAGTCATCAAACAACAATCAAATCCGTTTGAGCATTTGCAGGCACTGGCACAAAGAGAAATCTTCAAAGTGAACTTTTCGTCCTACAGCGGCAAAGACGCAGGAGACGCCAGTCCGCTGGTCATTCATGCGGATAGGACTCGATTGCTGCCCTTGATTTCAGTAGCACACACTATGTGGCTGCCTGAATTCGAAGAAGTGGCTACACTCGTTCTGGATGCAGAGGCCGCGGCGAAGAAAGGAGAACCTGAATCAGACGATCTGGAATGGAATCTGCAAAGCTTTGGATTGCGAAGAACTCCCGAATCGTACATCGTAGGCTACGGAGAAAATAGTTCTCCGCTTGTACTGAACAAGAAGATGCTTCTCGAGTTTCTTTCCTTTCTGGCCAGTTCACTTTCCATTCTTGAACATAGAGAAGGAAGAAACGGCCAGACCATGGCGGATTTGGAACCGCGCTTTCTTCAATTTATATAGAACTCACGCATCACAAAGCGCCGTGAGAAACTTGAGCACATTGGCCTTCACAGGAGATTCGTCGTCCGGCAAACCAATGCACGATGGACAGCCGTTCGCGCATCCGCATCTACTCACGAGCTCGTGCGCAGACAGTGCAATGCCTGCCAGGTTTTCGAGCACACGATGACTCAACTCCATTCCACCTGGAAATGAATCGTAAAAGAAAATCGCAGGCTTGTGAAAGACAGTAGAACGAACCTCAGAACGAAATCGCATATCGCGTGGATCGCAAAGCACAAACAAAGGCGAGACCACTCCAATAGAATAGGAAACTCCCGCAAGCATGGCACCCAGCTCGCTCTCCGCCAGCCCGGCTCTCACTGGATGATCCTCGGGAATCAGAATCCAGGCACCCTGAGTGTGCATTTCAGTTTCTGGTGTGTGGATATCTCCCCAGCCAAGATTTTCATGAGTCTCAAGCTTGATCTTCTTAAACATCACCGCCTTTGTGCGAATGGAAAATTCGCCTCGAGAAAGTTCAAACCAGTTGTGAACTCGCCTGGCCTGGTCCTCGAGCACTTCTATATCCACCTTTTCGTGCGCGTCCGTGTAGTAATCCACTTCGATTCTGCGCACGCGCGCCTGACGTTCTTCCCACAATAAATCATCTACGTAGTACTGAACGCCCTGGTGAATGTAAATCGCGTGTTGATGAATCATAGTAGGTGCTGAAAAATAATCCACTTCGCCTATGACTTCTTCTCGTCCTTTTTCCGTACAATCTATGATCGCAAAATTCTCGCGCGGGCCAGACCTGAGGCTGATCGTATTAGCGGGATATACGTCGCTCATCCAGTGAAACGACTCACCGGATCCATGAATCACACGATTTTCTGCCAGGTGTTCCAGGATTTCTAGAGTTGCAGGATACGATCCAAATGATTCTTCCTTCTTGAAAGGAAGCTCGAACGTTGCGCATTTGATGTGATCTGCAACAATCAGCAGATTGTCAGGGTTGGTCATTGCCTGCTCAGGATTCTTCTCGAAAAACTGATCTGGATGCTGGATCAAGTACTGATCCGTTCCATCTGAAGTGGCCACCAGAATAGAAAGAGACTCTTGATTCCTTCTGCCGGCGCGGCCAAACTGCTGAAGCAATGAACTGACGGAACCAGGATATCCCATGCAAACGGCAACGTCCAGCATGCCGATATCCACACCCAGCTCGAGAGCATTCGTGCTGACCACGGCGAGAACGGATCCTTCGCGCAATTCTCTTTCGATACGACGGCGTTCATCCGGAAGATAGCCACCTCTGTAGGATCGAATCTTGTCTTTTAGTTCAGGACACCTTTCTACAAGATAAGTATAGAGGAGCTCCACTCTGAGCCTGCTTCTGCAAAAGAAGATCACCCGAATTCGATTCTTGAGCAGGTAGGATCCAAGGGCTGCTGTTTCCTTGAGAGCAGACGCTCTGATTCCCAGCTGCTGATTTACAACAGGGGGATTGTAGAACAATACATGACGATCTCCACGAGGAGCTCCGTTCTGATCGATCAATTCAAATGGTAGACCCGTTAGGCGCTCAGCATGTTCTTTTGGATTTCCAATGGTGGCAGACGCGCAAAGAATCTGTGGATGCTTCCCGTAAAACGCGCAGATGCGAAGCAATCGGCGAAGAAGGTTGGCCACATGACTTCCAAAAATTCCGCGGTAGATGTGGAGCTCATCAATTACAATGAAATCCAGATTCTCGAATAGTTTGATCCACAGTGTGTGATGCGGTAGAATGCCCGCGTGCAACATGTCAGGATTGGTTACAACGAAATCACCGGCCTCCATGATTCGTCTTCGCGCTTCCGGGGAAGTATCTCCGTCAAAAGTAAAGATTTTAAAGTTTGTATCGCAATGGGTATTGAACTCATTGATGGACGCTTGCTGATCCTGACTGAGAGCCTTTGTTGGAAACAACAGCAATGCGCGGCTTTGAGGGGATGAAAGCTTCTTCTGAAAAATCGGAAGCATATAAGTGAGCGATTTGCCGGATGCGGTGGGAGTCACGACCAGAGTATTCTTGCCTGCAAGAGCAGAAGAAACCGCAAGCGCCTGGTGAGTGTAAAGTTTGTCGAGGCCGCGCGCACCAAGCCCGGCCACAAGTCTTGAATCCAGGGACGATGGAATGGGCGCAAAGGAAGCATCCTGACCTGCGATCGTGAATGCTCCGGTCAGGTTCTTTCCGAACTGAATGTCTTGTTTCAGAAAATCCAGGAACTGCGGGAGATTCATGAAGGGACATAATCGCCTCCTTCGCGAGATCCGGCAAGAGAATTCCGCTTCGTATCACTTGACTCGCATGGTTGCAAGCCCAGGCTGGAGCGTGCTCTCCGTGCGCAAACTATGGCAGAATAGAATCGTACTGTTTCAGCTTGCGGTCTATGACTTCAGGCATGAATATCTGGGCACATGGTTTGGTTTTCTCTGGGCCTTTGTTCACCCGTTGTTAAGCGCAAGCATTCTGTGGTTCGTATTCTCTCACGGATTTCGCGCATCCCGGACGGCGGGTGATCATTTCTTTCTGTGGTTACTGTCCGGATTGTTTGCCTGGCAGTTTGCATCCCTGTCAATTCGGGGTGGGGCCCTTTCCATTGTTCAAAACAGCTTCTTGATCCGAAAGCTCGCGTTCCATGTAGAGTTTCTGCCGATCGTGAAAATCATATCCGCTTCCTTTTTGCACGCAGCATTCATTGTCGGGCTGCTGATCCTGTCCTGGAAAGACAGGGGACCAGATGTTGCAAATTTCTGGATCGCATACTACTGGTTATGCGCACTGGTTCTCTCCCTTGGAATAGCATGGCTTGCCTCTGCGGCCACTGTGTTCGTTCGAGATTTTGCAGGCGTCGTAGAAATTGGTCTGCAGATTGCATTTCTTGGCACACCCATCTTCTGGGATTTAAGCATTCTACCCGAATCGGCACGATCGATCGCGGCGCTAAATCCTCTGTACTACATAGTAACTGGTTACAGACACGCGCTCCTGGGCCTGGGCCCGCCGTCCGGTCATCTGGAATTCTGGATTCCGGCCCTTCTGGTATTCTTCGTTGGACAATTTGTCTTCAAAAAACTCAGGCCCATCTTCGCGGACTTCATATGAAAGAAACTCGCATCCAAACGCTTGGTCTTTCAAAGATTTTCAGACTGTATAAAAGTAGATTGGATCGCATCCGGGAACTTCTTCACCCGACGCGCAAAAAGTTTCACAATGACTTCTACGCATTGAAGGAAATCGATCTGACCGTTTCAGCGGGCGAAAGCATTGGAATCATTGGCAGAAACGGAAGCGGTAAATCCACTCTGCTGAAGATCATCGCCGGAGTCATGACACAGTCCGCGGGCACGGTATCTATTTCTGGAAGGATTGCATCTCTTCTGGAACTCGGTGCAGGATTTCACCCTGAGCTCAACGCAGTAGAGAATCTATACCTGCACGGGCTGCTCAGAGGAATTCCACGATCTCAAACCAAAAAGAAACTCGATTCGATCCTGGATTTTTCAGGAATCGGCCCGTATGCGCATCAGCCAGTGAAGTCTTATTCGAGTGGAATGTTTGTGCGGCTCGCCTTTTCCGCGGAGGTCCACACCATTCCTGAAATCTTCATTGTAGACGAAGCACTTGGTGTAGGCGACGCCTCGTTTCAAATGAAATCTATGAGGAGAATGCGAGAGCTCCAGGAGCAGGGAACCACCATAGCTTTTGTAAGTCATGACGCATCGACTGTCCGAAGCCTCTGCACGAGAGCTATCCTGCTCGATAAAGGTAGAATCGTGGCAGAGGGAAGCCCCGCGCAGGTGTACGACATTTACAGCGGCATGATTGGATTTGCAGACGAAGCAGTAGAGGCCAATGCGTCATTCGCAGAGAGAAGTGGATCCGGAGAATTGCGATTCGCGGAAGCATGGATAGAAAACTCATCCGGAAAGAGAGCGGACACATTTCGCTCAGGGGAAGGCGCGCGAATCGTTCTTGAAATTGAAGCGTCCGAAACTATAGAAAATCCAACTATTGGAATTCACTTCCGCGACGCATCAAGTCATGAACTTTTTGGAATCAACACTGCATTGCTTGGGATAGATACTGGGATTTTTGTATCGGGACAAAAAAGGCGCGTCGCATTCACCATGCCTCTGGATTTTGGACCCGGCCTGTGCACTCTTGGCACATCCATTCATCAATTTGAAATCCACACCGGCTCCTGTTACGACTGGGTGAATCATGCAATTACACTTCGAATCGAACCGGATCCGTCTTATCGTTTTTCAGGAAGCGCAAGATTGCGCGCAAGCTTCCTGAGCAGTGTCAGTTAGGTTTGATGCAACGAACCAGATTTCCGTGCCCTTTGGATTCTGCGTGCGCCAGTCCAAACTTTGTGATGAAAGAATAGGCGATCGATTGATCTGCATCGTCGGATAACGTCCAGTAGTCTCCCTGTTGCTCCCAGGTTTTCAATAACCCGTTCTGAAACGCCAGTTTCAATTCTTCCACAGTAGGAAGACGAGACTTTTGCTCCAGGCAATAGGACACTGCCTGCTCCCATCCCAATCTTCCGCTGGCAGGTTCACCGAAAGATGGAACCAGCACCGGTCGAACAAATGGTTTCTTACCGGATGAAGAAGGTGCAGTGGTTTGCTCTGCCTGAATTTGCAGGCCCCATGCTGAGAAAGTCAACAAAAGCAGGAAGATGCGTTTCATGACCTTAGACTTTCCTCCCCCTTGCTCCTGGTCAAGCGGAAGACTCACGGCCGCGACGTTCATCCAGTTTCTTTGCTTTCATATCCAGGCGGGCGCGACGGCGGGCAAGGGATGGCAGATCTGGTGGCGGCGCTCTGGAAATCAAAACGTCTACATGCTCGATCGCCTGATGAGGGCGATTCAATCTGTATTCCAGAATCCTTACAAGGTTCAATCTGGAATAGTCGCACATGCAGCGCTCTGCTATGGTTTCGTAGGTGGACGCTGCCTCTTCGTAATTGCCTGCACGGCGCTCCAGCCATGCGCGAAACAGTGCATCGCGATAATGAAATCCTTCTTTTCCGTCCAGCAACAGATCCTGAATTTCCATTGCCGCATCCAGAGCTTCAAAATAGCGATGATTGTGGGCGAGAATTCGCGCAAGGCCAGAACGAAGAGATGCACGCGAAGAATCAAGATCCGTATACACTCGCACTGCTTCTAGAAAAAGAAGCATCATTCCTTCCAGATCGAGTCGATTGTGTTCGATGACTTTTTCCATTCCAGTGTCCGTACCATATTTCACGAAATCGAAATATATCTGAGGCACTTGAGCGCCCTCAATGTCATCTTCGCGTGAAAAACCCAGAAGCTCAGCCTCCAGATCCTTCTGTCTGTATCGTCCCAGTCTGCGATGAGGAAAGAGTCTCTTTAGAATATGAAACAAATCGAAATGTAAAACAGGCGGATGCAGTCGATCTCTCTGCAGGATCAGACGATTCTTGATCAGAGGAATATCAAAAGACTTTCCGTTGTAAGTTACAAGATGAGAGTGCTTGCGAACTTCTTCCTGGATTGCGTCCAGGAATTGCTTTTCTCCTGCGGGAGAGGTCATGAGAATCTGGCGAATCACAAGGGATCCGTTTTCGAAATATCCAAGGCCAACCAGAAACGGAAAATTTCCCGCCCCTCGCGACAGACCCGTTGTCTCTGTATCCAGAAAAAGCAAGTCTTCCGGATGTACGGGATGATTTTCGCGCACGAGAGCAAGTTCCAGAATGCCACTTACGCGAAAGGGATGATAGTCAGAAAGAAGGCGATCTCCGCGCTTTAGAGAATCCGTGGAAATAGTTCTTTCGAGGACGTACGGTCCGAGTTCGTTACACTTAACCGTCCCAAAACTTCGCTGAATGCGAACTTCTGGAATCGGTTGCAGAGATGGTTTGTACAGACCAAGTTTTTGCTTGATGGACATTAGACATTTCCGGGGTACCGAACTCTATCTCCGGGTTTACGCAATCCCCGGCGCAACTCCCAGAGTTTGATATACTTTAGAAAGTTATAGTATGCTCCCATCACGGCGATCACAAAACCAGGGCGACCGTCCAAAAACCCCAGCTTCCAGAAATAGATGAGAAGGAACTTACTCAAACTCTTGTAGCCCGCAAGGAGTGGCCCCGATCGCTTTCCTTTCAGAAATTTATCTTCCGCAAGCAGAGTGGAGTATTGATCCATTCGAATGAGATGATCACTTGTGGTTCTGTAAGAATAATGCTGCAGATGGCCTTTCAGAGTACCAATCGTTCCATCCACTGC
This sequence comes from Leptospirales bacterium, assembly GCA_019694685.1. Lineage (GTDB taxonomy): Bacteria > Spirochaetota > Leptospiria > Leptospirales > Leptonemataceae > JAEUSB01. The sequence goes on along the minus strand of JAIBBM010000039.1, from coordinate 20,080 downwards.
GACTTTTTCGTGAACCGTGCCGCCTTCAAATCGCGCTCGCCCGCGGCGAAAGAGTCTGATGTTGTAATCAGGAAACCATCCGCAATGTTTGATCCATTTTCCCAGATAGAAAGTCATTCTGGGCACGCGATACCCTTCTGCGGATATATTATTTCCAATCACCTGCGAAATTTCGTCACGGAGTGCAGGAGTGACTACTTCATCGGCGTCCACCACCAGAATCCACGGATACTTGGCGAGCGAAATGACATGATTCTTCTGACGCACAAAGTCGTCGAATCTGCGCTTTTCCACTCGGACTCGTGGGTAGGATTTGGCGAGCTTGATGGTTCCATCCACAGATCCGCCGTCCAGGACGACAATTTCATCTGCAAACGAAAGAGATTCCAGGCAGCGTGGAAGACGCAGTTCCTCGTTGAGGGCTATGATGCAGACGGAGAGGAGTGAATTGCCCGCGCGGGGCATCAACCCTGAACTACCTTGGAGCCCAGGTCTCTCTTGCTTACAAAGCGATCCGTGAATGGAATTTCCATCCGTGCCACGGTTCGCTCTTTGTCGATCATGATGCGAAAGTATTTTGGATCTACGTTCTCACCCTTCAAAAGAATGATGATCAACGCCAGACCAAGTCCAGCACCTTCCGTTTCTCCGCCCGACATTGCCTGATCGAGATAAAATTCAGCGATGTCATTGTAACCCATTGCCTTTTTCAGCTTCTCGCGCATGCTCGCTTCTTCTTGCGGTGTGATGGTTGTGTTGTTGCTTACTTCAATGGTCAGACCATTTTCATCAAAAAGAAAATCGATGAGGCAATAGAGCCCTTTGGCCTTAGCTTTGATTCCATACTCGAGCGCCATCTCTTCGCTGAAGATCTTCTTGTACTCTTCATTTCCAACTGCGTATTGCTGCGAATCCGAGATGTTGTAACCACGCTCTTCAAAAAAAACTCTCTTTTGATTTGCTTTGCATCCGTTGATCACGAGCTCTTTGAGGATCGTATAAATCACGTGGATCAGATTGCTTTTGTTTGTCTTCGCGAGGATGCTTTCAATCGCATGCTTGATATGGTCTTCTACCATTTCAGTCATTCGATGTGTCTTGAGGGTCAGATACTGCCCGTTGGACACCTGAATTGCTATATTATCATTAATTTCCTGTAGAGACGGACCCACGCAGACACACTCGACCCAAAAACCTGGTTTGTCAAGGCATGCTTTCTGCTTTACGGCCCCGGTACGGACAATTTCGCGTACATTATGAAGCTACTCCTGGCCCGGCACGCGGAGGCAGAGTCGTCCACGCCAGATTCAGAAAGAAGCCTGACTGAAAAGGGAAAAAGCGACGCGCGCCGAATGGCTCGAGTACTGCGGCAGACCGGTTGGCAGTTCGAGGAAATTCTATGCAGCCCGCTACGCAGAACCGTTCAAACTGCAGAGCTTTATGGAGCGGGTCTTGGAACGAGTGCGAAGAATGCCGTGCAGGCCGTACCTTTTCTCGCGCCAACAGCGGACCGCACACGTGCGATTGAACATCTAGGCGAGATGGGGATTCGAGGAGCAGCTCTCTGGGTATTTCATATGCCGGATGTTGCGGAAGTGGCGTCATGGCTTTTAGGAATTCCGGCAGCATCGCTCTATGTTACGCCGGGTACAATCATCGCGCTCAACCTTGCATTCCCCGTTCCAGGCAAAGCAATGCTCGTCTGGTCCATGCAACCGGAGCATCTTCCAGAGTGATGCGCTTCTGGATCTCATGCGCATTGTTTGTCTGGGCCTGTGCTTGCCTGGAGGGAACTCTTTCGCACAATTTATACTCTAGCCGTTCGCCCGAATTGTCCGGACTTCATCACTATTTCAATGCAGATGCAATGTATCTACCCGCACTCTTTCAGGACTGGCAGGCAGGTAAAGATCTACACGGATGGACTCTGCCGCCCGCACCGTATTTATTTCCGGACCTTCCGATTTACTTTACATTTCTTAAGTTTTTCCCGTTTAAGTCCGCCGCGTTCCTGGCAGGCATCTTTCTTCTATTGTTTAATTTATTTAGTGTTCTGTACTTTGCAAAAAGGGGCCTTCGAGTTAAGCGATCCAATTCATCTGTGCTACTCACGGGTGCCATTCTATTGTGTGTCCTCGCGCGCTGCGCCATCGCGGAGGAATTCTATTCGTTGATTGTTCCCACATTTCACGCAGGGGTCCTGGGAATTGCATTTCTAACATTCGGTTGGATGCTTCAATCTGAACATTCCAGATCCAGACTACCACATCTTGTGGCGACAATGACTCTCGCTTCTCTTTCAGATGCTCTCATCATTGCCCTGGTTCTTCCTGCGGCGGTTTCCTGGATTTTAGTGCGAAGAACCCGATCTTCTGTTCTCGCGGCCCTGGCCATTGCCACAGGATTGATTCTGGGTCGCCTCGCAGTGGGCCCCATGTCAGACTACCTCGCACCGATCTTTCGCGTCTCACCGGAAAGGGATGTTCTTCACTTCCTTACTTCGGAGCACGCGCTATCCACGATCGTGAATGATCTCTCGCAGCCAGTGTATTTACTTCCCGTTGCATTTGCAGTCGTCATGATCGCGTACGCCATGTCGGTAAAACAAAGGCAGGGGCTCATCCTCCCCGCTGTCGCCATCCTTTCAGCAGGTGTGGCCGCATCCGCTTTCAGTCACCAGGTTGGACTTCCGCGCATGGAGCCACGTTATGCGCTCATGCCTTTGTTCGCGGCCGGAACTCTGGCTGGTATGTGGCTCTTTCGATCGAGACTTTTTTTTGTTCTGGCAGCGATCTTTGTCTCTGTTACCATTTTCAAGACTCGCACCGAAGCAGGGATCCATCCGATTGAAGAGGCGGCGAATTGTTTGAGTGGATTATCCGAAACTCATGGCATCAAGAAAGGATTCGCAGACTACTGGCATTCCAAACAGTATTCGGTTCTGACAGACAGACGCGTCCATATCGAACAGATCCATGTAAATGCAGGAGCGCGCATTGTAGAACCTCGCATGTGGATCAACAACCTGGACGGATATTTCCCTGAGAACAGGCCGGAGGATTTTGATTTTCTGATCGCGAATGATCTACCGCGAGATGTATTGCTCGAACGATTTGGTGAACCAGTTCTCAAACGTTCCTGTGGCCACCTGGATGTCTGGATCTATAGAAAAGACAACCGCGGAGTAGTTCCCTTCACCTTTGATTCTTTTCAACTCTGGAGAAATGCAATCGGAAGACCCGCCAGAATCAAGGACAAATAGGATCAGGCTCCGCTTTCGATCGCGGAAATCCACGCGTCGCGAATTGAGCGATGGCTGAATCGCCTTTGCACATAGGCACGGCCCTTCTGTCCCATGGTGGACCGAAGATCAGCGTTGTCTTTGAGCGTAAGAATCGCTTCGTCAAATTCTCCTGACGATTCATAGCAAAATCCACCGCCGCTTTCCTCTACATGTTCGCGCAACACCGGATTTTTGCCGTTCACAAGAACAGGCACACCGGCCGCCATCGCTTCGAGAGTGGCAATGCTCAGGCTTTCATTCGGGGATGGCATAGCAAAACAAATGCTTCCGGCCAGGAGTTCTAGTTTCTTCTGAGCAGTGACGTACCCTTCATAGTGGATGCGAGAGCCGGAGAGTTTCATGTACTTAGTCCCGGTGAGTCGAAGATCCACGCGCGCAGAAGAATTCTGAATCATTGCAACGAGATCGTCACACCCCTTCCCGGGCTCAATGCGACCTGAGTACAAGACATAGGGCGCAGCACGAACCGGGCTAACGGGATCCGGAATGTCGATTGGAAGACCTGTCATGGTTCCCGGTAAATTTCCCCAGAGTTTCTCGCCTAACTTTTGTTCTGCGAAGGTGTTCCAGACAATGCGCTTCACGCGACGAGCGGCATGCGCATAGCAGGCAAGCCTTGCCGCTGGCTCATCATGTAGAGTGGGCATAAGAAGAGATCTGTTCTTTTCTACGCAGGCAGTCCCGAAGTATGTGGGTGAATATAGATATGTGTAGAAGATAACGGCATCGTAGTTATGTTGATGTTCGCTCAAGTATGCGAGGAGTCCTTCGCTATGTGGTCCCTGAAGACGAATCCATTCTTCTTCTAGAGAGAGAGGCCATCCAGTTTCTCCGTGCGTCTTCAAACGGCGCAGCATCAACGCGTAGAGTCCTTCCCAGGTCTTTTGCCGACCACTCGTGACCTCAAAGCGTTTGATCTTGATATTACCCTCGGCTGTCTCCCCCGGAGAGAAATGATTCCTCCAGGTCACCATGTCTGAGGCAGTCGTGGTCAACACTTCTACCTCGTAGTGCTCCGCAAGAAGACTAGCTGTAATGCGAGCGTGCTGTTCGGATCCAGCTGTATCCGGAGCGTACCTCTGGATCACAAGGGCCACCTTCTTATTCATGAAAGTGCCTCTAAAAAAATGCGGAAAAGCTCTTCAGAGTGAAAGCGAGTCTCATACGCATGCGATGCATGATCGGCGATGATGGCGCAACTCTCTTTGCTTTTCACCAATCTTTCCATGGCGGATGCAAACAGGTGAGCATCAAACGTCTCAGTATAGATTCCCTGACCTCCCAGAGTCTCGGCAACGGCGGTCTTTCCGCACGCAATCACAGGCAGACGCGACTTCATCGCTTCAATCACTGGCACGCAAAATCCTTCGTGCTCGCTTGTGACCAGATACGCAACCGCGCATAAAAACAAGGTGCGAAGACGAGTGTCTGAAACGTGGTCTGCAAAGATCACTGTTCCGGGGATGCAATGTTCTACAGACTTTTTTTCAAGAAAGCGTATGTAAGAGCCCAGCCTGCGATCGATTCTTCCGGCCAGAACCAGCTTCGCAGGAATTCCGTATCTACTCTGCATGACACCCAGCGCTTCGATGCATTTCTCAAGAGCCTTGTTGGGAACAATGCGCCCAACACTCAAAAACATGGGATGGCCAGGCCGGGTGAATCGTTCCACCCAGAGCGGATCCAGGTCCAGCCAATCCCTGGATTCGAGTCTGTGAAACGGCGGGACCACCTTACATTGGTTACGCGTAGCTCCCTCGAGCACGATATCTTCCAGGTTGAAAGTAGAATCACAAAGCACCAGGTGCGCCGACGAGACTAGAGGACGAAGAGCTTCTCGTGTCTTCCTGCATATGTTCGCATAATCGTTGTTATGTGCTTCGAAAAAGGATGCCGGGGTTACATTGTGATATTTGATAATGCGCCTCGCAGGACTTGCCTGAAACGCATCATCTCCTTCTTTCCAGAGCGAAGCAGGATGATGAATGAGTAGATCTTCGTGATTCCTGATGAATCTTTTCAGGCCGGAAACAGGTCGCGCGGGCGTTTGCCTGGACCAGGCGGACGCAAATATCCTGGCTTCCCATCCTCGTGAGTTGAGCAGTTCAGCCTGCGATCGCGCATCATTTCCAACAGCGTCGCCCGGGTCCAGTCTTGGAACCAGAATCGCGGCCCGTTTCATCCGCGTCCGTTCCGATCCATTTTTCTGCGCAATTCCGCCTGATTCATCTCCAGCCTGCGCATAGTCCCGGGCAATCGTACCAATTCGCGCACAATTCTATAGAAATAACCCAGCAAAGGAAGGCGCCAGAGTAGCAAATCGACCCAGGTCAAGAAACCATTGTGCAATTTCGCATGGATCCGTCTGCCTTCGCGCGAAAAACGAATCCGTAAAATGATTTCTCCCCGATGCATCCCATTCCAGAGAAAAGTTTTGTAGACGTCTTCTCCATCTGCATCCATTTCGCGCGCCAGAACGGAATGATACGCGCCGTGCAGAAACTGAACGCTGTCCAGTTTCATAAGAGCCCGGACATCTGCAATTCCGGGAGTTATTCCTGGTGGAATTTCAGACTCCGCATAATGGTTGTTTGGCGATTGAACGGCATTGGATGCTGGAATTTCGTTTGCAGAAGTAGCCGCGGCCGGGGCCGATCCCTGGCGCTCGGCCAGAGTCGACGCGTGAGCCATGGTCTCAATCTCTGACTGAATCTCCTCAACGGAAACAAGAGGAAGGTTTCTTGGTACGATCCTCATTGCAATTTTTGATTCACGCGCCGAATGCGTGTAGGAATCTGCAGACTCAAAATCCAGTCAGTTCTTGTGGATGCTCTGTCTTCACCGAGATCAATGATGCGCGTATCAAACGAACAGCGGAATGGACCTTCATTGAATTCTCCGTGAATGAATTCGTTCTTGAGCAATGTCCAGATGGAATCGTTCTTAAAGACAGGATGATCTTCCAGGCGCAGCGCAATCTCCTTTGCCTTTTCAAAAAGAATCAGACCCTGAATCTGCTCACCGCGTAGTGTAAGCTGGATTTCCTGACCGCTGGAGAATAGAGACACAAATGAAATCCTTCCGGCCGGATATGGAGGTCAAGTCATTCGCCGTTTGCAAAAAGCTGGACCCTCCTTGGAGGAAATGCAATTCATGCGCTATGCGCCGATTGTCCTTGATCCTCCTGGCCGCCGCTTTTTGGGACTGCAAAACCATTCAGCAGCCCGCGAAGCCCGAAACAGACAACAAGCCCAGACCAATCACAACAGAAGCGCCTGTAACCTCGGAAATCGATCGCTGGGTTCCAGAGCCAGCGGAGTTGCTTTCGGAAAAGCCAGAAACAGATGATGCTTCGCTCGCAATCGTTCGTCAGAGAATGCGGGATTTCGTAGTTCGCAATTCTATCAACGCAAACGATGATCTTGAGTTTTCCAGCTATTCTGATCACACTCTGGAGCCAAAAGAGTTGGAGTTTCTAGAAAAAACCGCCACGTCTGATCCAAAACCCGGACGCCAGCTTCTTGCCGTGGAAATTCTTGCTCAGTCCCGACTGCTCAAAGGCGATTTTGCAGGAGCAGCCGGAGTATGGAAGACTCATCGCATTCCGGGATACGAAAGACACACTCAGGCGCTCATAAAGATTCTTGAGGGCCAGACGGAAGTCATTGAACTGCAGAACTTTGGTTCTCCAGTGAATTCGGATCAAACTGAGTACGATGCGGTGCCGGATTTGTCTGATAAGAGAATTTATTTCACAAGATACGATCACGAAAAGAAAATGTCTGACCCGCCGGGAGAGGACATCTGGATCGCGGAAAAAAAATCGGACGGCTCCTGGGGCGCGCGACCACTCTCAGAACTGAACACTCCGAGCCACGATTCAGTGGTGAGCGCGTCCGCAGATGGAAGCAGTTTGTATTTATTTGGTCACTATCCCGGATCGCTCGGATCGGGGGACATTTTCAAATCCACTCTCACTGCGAAAGGATGGAGCAAGCCTGTGCCGCTTCCGCCTCCGATCAACAGCGCTTTCTTTGATTCCGATGCAGTGGAGACTCCCAATGGAAAAGCCATCATCTTTGCAAGCGATCGCCCTGGCGGGTATTATCCGTATCATCCCAAACAACAGGAGTTCTATGGGGGCGGACGCGCAGGCAATGTGGATCTTTACATTAGCTTCGTAAAGCCAGATGGATCTTATACTCTACCGCGAAACCTTGGGCCCGTAATCAACACTCCAGGATCAGATAGGAATCCGTATCTCCACGCCGATGGAAAAACTCTCTACTTCTCATCCGATGGACATCCGGGGCTCGGCGGCCACGATGTATTTCGCAGCGTGCGATTGGACGATACATGGCAGAAATGGACTGAACCAGAAAACATTGGCAGATACGTAAACGGGCCAGGCAACGACACAGGGTTTAGACTCAATGCGCACGGAACGCAAGGTCTCATTTCTGGAAGCCACAAAGATACTCACGGACCGTCCGATATCTATCGCATTATGCCCATACCTGTTCGCGCGAAACCCGCAGAGGAAGTCAGTTTACTGCGTGGCTATGTAAAAGATCAGAAAGGACAACCGGTGGAAGCGGACGTTGCCTGGAAGAAGAAAGGCGAAAAAGAAAGCGAAGGCAAGGCGAAGAGCCGCGCAGACACAGGCGAATATGTATTGCCTCTCGCTCAGAACAAAACCTACGATATCCAGGTTTCAAAGCCAGGATTCTTCGAAAAGAAGTTCGAAGTGCAAACTCCGCCCCCGGAGAAAGCAGCCAAAACGCCGGATCTAGACATTCCCATTGTGATCAAAAAGGACCCCGCCTACAAACCAACCGAAAGAGACATGGCAAAATCAGATCAGAAGGCCGAGCCTGTCGAACCCCGGGTTATCGTTCGCCCTTCTCCCGCGAAACCTCCACTGGCGCGAGTTCACTTTTCAATTGGAGGATTTCAGATTCAAAACCCCGACGCGCTGACTCCGACCCTCACCTATCTGAAACAAAACCCAAAATCGAGAATCATGATCGAAGCTCACGCCGATAGCACTGGAAACGCAGCGTTCAACAGACAACTGAGCGAGCGCCGGGCGCGCGCAGTGTATCAATATTTCGTCTCTCGCGGTATCTCGCCCACCAGGGTTGCCTACAGAGGAATCGGAGCAAGGAAACCTGCCGCCACAAACCGGACCGGTGTGGGAAGAAAGATCAACCGCCGGGCAATAGTCCGAATTCTTCCGTGATGCGAAAGAATTTGAGTTCTTTGAACAAATGAAAATAATGGCTCATGAGCCGCATTTACAGAGAACTTCCGCCAAAAGGTACACGAATCGGAATCGCTTTCTCGGGCGGCCTTGATACCAGGGCCGCCGTTGCGTGGCTGGCAGAACAGGGAATGGAAGTCTGTGCGTACACCGCAGATCTTGCGCAGCCCGATGAAACAGACATCGCTTCTATTCCGCAGATCGCTCTGGATCACGGAGCAAAGAGTGCGCGCATGGTGGACTGCCGCGATGCACTGGCTGCAGAAGGTCTCACTGCGATTCAGTGCGGTGCTTTTCATATTCACACCGGCGGAAAAAAATACTTCAATACGACGCCACTGGGAAGGGCTGTAACGGGCACACACATCGTCAAAGCAATGCGCGAAGATGACGTGCATGTGTTCGGCGATGGAAGTACTCACCGCGGCAATGACATTCAGAGATTCTACAGATATGGCATCCTGGTAAATCCCGACCTGCGAATCTACAAACCCTGGCTGGACCAGGCATTCGTGAATGCGTTCGGCGGTAGAAAAGAAATGTCGGACTACTTGCAAAAAATTGGAAAACCATACCGTGCGAGTGCGGAGAAAGCATACTCCACGGATTGCAACATGCTCGGCGCCACTCACGAAGCAAAAGACCTGGAATTCCTGGACCGAGGGATGGAAATTGTAGAGCCCATTATGGGCAAAGCGTTCTGGAAGTCGGACGTATCCATTGAACCAGAGATGGTGCGAGTCGATTTCGAACACGGTGTGCCCGTCGCTATCAACAACACGCGAAAGAGCGGACATGATCTCATCCTTCTTGCAAACTCAATCGCAGGCAAGCACGGACTTGGGATGTCGGACCAGATAGAAAACCGTGTCATTGAAGCAAAAAGCAGAGGGATCTATGAAGCGCCAGGAATGGCACTTCTGCACATTTGCTACGAAAGACTACTCACTTCCATTCACAATGAAAACTCACTGGACCAGTACTACAATCACGGCCGCCGCCTGGGCAGACTTCTTTATGAAGGACGCTGGTATGATCCGGAAGCTATGATGATGCGCGAATCCTTTCGCTGGATATCTTATCCTGTGACCGGGTCCGTAGTCATTGAACTTCGTCGCGGAGATGATTATACGATTCGCAAGACGGAATCCGCGAATGCAACCTACCATCCGGAAAAACTTTCTATGGAGAAAACGGAAAGTGCGTTCACTCCTTCAGATCGAATCGGACAACTGGAAGTTCAAAACCTGAACATCTCTGACAACAGACAATTGCTCACCGAGTACTTGAAGAATCCGCAGATTGCGAATGCGCAGAAGGAACTGGACGAGTGGTTGGAACAGGATCGACGAGGATAAGAAGACCGGCCATGTCGTCTGCCTGCCTGGCGCCCTTCGTATAACGATGGATCGCCAGAAAAAGTGGATCCAGAGAATGAGTTAGTTCGCGATGAAAGATTTCCTTTAATCGCGCGAGGCCAAACATTTCCCCTTTGTCATCAAATGGTTCGTAGAGCCCATCTGTCGCGAGCAAAATCCGATCCCCTGATTTCAGTGGAATCGATTCAGTCACAAGCTCCAGTGAATCGAACGCACCCAGCAATCGCCCTCTGGCCATCAGTTCCTCCACCTGCCCCGAGGCGGCCTTGAAATGCAAAGCAGGAGGATGGTGTCCGGCAGAGCAAAAGTGAAATTCCATCGTGTCTTCGTCCAGGATTCCGTAGATTCCCGTGATGAATCGATCCATGATCTTATCGAGCAACGCTTCGTTTAGATGATTCAAGACCTTGTCCGGGTGAATCAGTACATTCATTGGGAGACTATCGAGGGAAATCTTGATCATTGCAGTGATGAATGCGCTTGCAATGCCGTGTCCCGTTACGTCGCTGATGAAGATGCTCAGCCTATGCTCGTCCAGTCGCCTAACGTTATAAAAATCTCCTCCGAGCTCCTGCATGGGCATGTATTTTCCAACAATCTTGATGCGATGCATGGAAGGAAATTCAGTTGTAATCAATCCACTTTGAATCTCGCGCGCATGACCCACATCGCGCATGAATGAACGATGTTTCTCCTGAGCCCGGAACGCTTCCTGGCTGCGACGCGTAACGAAAGCAAGGAACGCCACATTCACAACTACTCCACCGGCCCAGCTGAGCGGTAAGGGAATTCTGAAAAGCAGAGACAGGGTTGTATCCCAGAAACCGCATGCAGCCCAGAGAATACAGGCAGGCAAAACAAATCGCATGAGCGATGCGCGCACTGGCATACGAAGACCGTTGCGAAGAAGTTCAAAGAGAGCGTATGTTATGATTCCAAAGAGGTTTGCAAGGAAGACGGGATAATAGTTGGTATATGCATAGAAATGAAGGGGCATGCGAAATCCGGTCGGAGTTTGTGAAATGACAAGCCCGGGAAAAAACAAAAACACAGAAACCCAGAACAGGCCGGTGATCCACGCAACCATGGAAAAAGCTCGATTGCGAACCCCCGCGAAACAAAACACGAAGTCCAGAAACGCAGGCCCCAGAAGCATTCCGCACCGGCCAGATTGAGCCGCGTGAAAAACGCCATGGATTCCAAATTCTCTGGATGGTTCTGGACAACACTTACCGCGCAGAAAACGGTATTGACTGCCGAAAGAAAAGCGAATCTCCTCCAGAGCTCATTTTCGCTCCGACCCGTGGACATGAATGCGGCAAACACCGCAATGAGAAACGCGGCTCCGGAAGCCCATGCAAATCCGAAAGACGCCAGTGTGATTAGCTCCATCGACGCCGTTTTTATGACGCATTCACGATGACGGTCAAGCAGTTTAAGCAGTTTTACAAAATGATTTCTGCGTGATTCATTGACTGAGAGTGCACCAGGGGCTAACTGGCCCTCATGCTTGGAACAATTCCAGACAAGATTGAATACGATGAACGCGAATTGCGCATCCTCTGGAAAGATGGAAAAGAATGCCGATTTGATCTACTCAGCCTGCGAAAGAACTGCCCGTGCGCGAACTGTCGGGGCGGACATGAACTAACAGCGCGAAGGACAACCGGGCACATCCAGTCGATTGGCCTGACTTCGTGGAAGAAAGTGGGTAGATACGCCTTACAGCTCTCCTGGTCGGACAACCACGATCTTGGAATCTACACCTACGATATGCTGCGAGAGGCTTGCGACAAGGGTACGTCTTACATGCCTCCGGATGAGAGATGATGTGAAGAGAAGAAACATGATCAGATCGTTGTTGATTTTTGTGGTCTTTTTTGTCTCCGGGATATCCGCGCTCACCTACCAGCTTGCATGGCAGCGAAAACTATTTTCCATCTTTGGTACGAATATCGAATCCATTACCGTTGTAGTGACTGCATTCATGATGGGATTGGGGCTGGGGAGTCTGGCCGGCGGGATTCTTTCGCAGAGAAAGAATTTTCGCGTACTGCCTGCATTTGCAATCGTTGAGCTTGGCATCGGAGTATACGGGCTCCTCTCTATGCGACTGATGGAATCAATCAGCAATGCCTCTAGCATGAGCGTCGCGATGACGGGCATCGTATCATTTGCACTGGTGCTGGTTCCCACACTCTTGATGGGCGCCACACTTCCACTTCTCGTGACTCATCTAGTTCGAGGAAATCAAAATGTAGGTCAGTCCGTAGGGTTACTTTACTTCGCAAATACAATCGGGGCTGCATTTGGAGCTCTCATTGGTGCCACCATCTGGTTTCGCTTTTATGGTCTGAGTGGATCTGTGCACATAGCAGTGATCTTGAATTTCGCGTCTGCCATAGTCGTGGGATTATTGGCCATAACGGAAAAGTCAATCTCCGGAAAACTGGAAGCGGAAGGAAAGTAATATGGGCAGAGGATTGATTCTATCCGCTCTCACAGGTTCCATTGCACTTTCCTATGAAATTCTCTGGGCCAGATTCTACTCTTTTGTTTCCGGTGCTGCATCCAACAGTTTTGGAATTCTTCTGGCCAGCTATCTTTTTGGTCTGGGACTGGGCGCACTGGTTGCGGGAATCATTTGCAGAAATGTGGAAGGACATTCGCCCGAGCTAAACAGAAAGCTAGGATCGTTTGTTCTGTTTGCAAATCTGTTTGGATATATCATCGCCCCGGCGGCAAGCTGGATCGTTTTATTCATTCCGTACCTGTGGACTCTGCCTCTCATCGTACTCAGCGCAGGGTTGCTGGGTGCTGCATTTCCGCTGATCAGTCACATTACGATTCCGGCAGACGCGAGAGCCGGGCTTCGCCTGAGCTTTGTCTATCTCGCAAACATCGCGGGATCCTCCATTGGAAGCTTGCTGACGGGATTTGTGCTGCTCGATTACTTTAGTTTCTCAACTATTTCAGTCATCCTCGTGATTGCGGGTATCTTGCTTGCCACGCTGATTTCAGAATACAGAGATCCGGACAACACGAAAGCAACGGTCCCTGCGCGCGGATCCGACTTCAGACGCTACGGAGTCTTGCTTGCTGTACTACTTGTGATCCTTTTGTCAAAAGGGAAACTCTTTGATGGAATGTACGAACGCCTCCAGTGGAAGAAGGACATGTTCGCGAAAGGTCTGGACTATCGCTTCGCGCGACTCTACGAAAGCAAGAGCGGCGTAATCGCAATTGGCCCCGATGGTTCTGTTCATGGCGGCGGAATGTATGACGGTTTTCTGGACTACCGCTTGAAGCTGGGAGGCTGGTTACTGAGACCTTATTCTCTTTCTTTGTTTCATCCTCATCCCCGTCGCGTTTTGATCGTTGGAGTGTCAGGAGGCGCGTGGACTGCTGTTGTCAATGGACATCCGCAGGTAGAATCCATCACTGCAGTAGAAATCAACAAGCACTATCGCCAGGTGATGGAAGACGAACCTAAGATGCGGCATCTTCTCACCAGCCCCAAACTCAATCTGGTCTTCGACGATGGTCGTCGATGGCTCAATCGAAATCCGGAAGAACACTTCGACGCAGTGGTTATGAACACAACGTATCACTTTCGCACGTACGTGAGTAACTTACTCTCCAGAGAATACATGACTCTTGTGAGTTCGCATCTATCTCCAGGCGGGGTTTTCCTTTTCAATACTACGGACTCAAAAGAAGCAATGCGCACAGCGCTTGAAGTATTTCCTCATTGCATGATGATTCTAAACGCGACCATTTGCAGCAAAGAGCCACTTGAATTCAACGCTAAGCGATGGTTGTCTGTTCTGGACAGTTACAGGATCAACGGGGAACAGATTCTTTCGGGTGAAGAAGGAAGAAAGACACGCGCATGGCTTGAGACTCTGACGACTGAAATTGATCAGAAAGATGCGCTCTATGAGAGAGAAGGATTCAGAAGTCAAAAACGAATGCTAGAGGATTGTTCTGGTGCACGCATCGTCACAGACGATAACATGGCTACGGAGTACGGAGATCATTAAGAGAAAAAAATTTGCGCCCAGAAGGATTCGAACCTCCGACCTACTGGTTCGTAGCCAGGCACTCTATCCAGCTGAGCTATGGGCGCGTGAGGGCCATTTTTCGGACCTGCGTTTTAGTGTCGAACGGTTTTCGACTGTGAGCGCCTAGTAGAAGTAAGTGTCCGGACCGCCTTCAAAAGATTTCCAGCATGCCTGCTTGCTCTGCATAAGTCTGTCTGCTTCCCACTGAGAAGACTGAGCCAGCAAATCTTCTACTCGCACGCCGTATCTCTTCTCAAGCCTGGGAATGAATTCGCTTCCTTCCGCTTTGAGGCGAACCAGCTCCTGCATTCTCGCTCTGGCATCCGGCAAGGTTGCGAGCAGATCAGGATCCAGGCGAATGACAATCCCAGCCTGCGTGGCCATCACGCGATCATATCCAGGTTCTCCTGAACTGCAAAACAATACTCCTCTTTCCACAACCTGTGCCAGGGTTGTGTAATGTTCGTGGCCCGGACGAAAACGCATGAGCACTCGCGCTCGTGCAACAGAACCATCGCTCAATCCCTGTTCATCAAAGATACGTACAAGAGGTCCCGCCTCTACTCCCACATAACCCAGACCTACGCCCCTCAAGCAATGCGCGTGAGCCTGACTGTTTGCGATCCAGAAATCTTCGTAAGAAAGACAATCCTGCAGTTTGCGAAAGGCGCGACCTCTTGCGGCCCATGCGTTGTCTTTTGAGCCAAACACGCTGCCTGCTCCAATGCTAAAGAAGGCCGGCCTTTCATCTGCGATAAAACCTCTGGTCATTGGCACCGGCCAAAAACTCAACGCTGCGAAAAACAGCAGGGCTCCCCAGTCAGTCCAGACAGGACGCGACGACAGTAGAGGCAGTGGAAATCGCGGAACAGAAATGAACATACGATCCACAGTGATAAATAAAATCGCAAGGGCAGGCAACCAGAACCGGAACGCCATAAAATCTCCGCCTACGCGAATCATATAGAAAGTCAAGAGCGCAAAAGCCCCCAGGTCTCTGACCGCACGCCCAACCACCAATGGCTTTTGTTTCGATCGCAGCCTGTGCCGCACAAGAAATGAAGCAGCCAGTAATAACGCGAAGGTGATGGCCGGAGCAAATATTAGCGAATGTGCCAGATACTTTAGACCGTGGGAATAGTACGTATCCAGGCCGGCTTTGGCATAGTATGGATTGGCAAAAAGCGCTCCGAAATACAAATAGCGGAACGCATGATAAGATCCTGTGATCAGAATCGCAGGGAGTCCCCACTGAATTGCCGGAATGATTTTAGAGGCCAGGCGAGGCGTGGATCTCCACAGATCGAGAACAAAGAATACAGAATAGTACGCATATAGAAGCGCAGTCTCTGGTCTATCCAGATAAAGCAGATTCAGCAGTGCGGCCAGATACATGGGTCTTTCGAGCAGTCCATGCTCCTGAACCTCGATATAGAACATGGTCATGAGAAAAAACGCGAGCGAAAACTCCAGGCCCGACGTAGAGAAATCTCTGAATCCGGAGATGGAACAAAGTGCAATCGCAGCAAATGGAAACGCGTCCGCATGCATTGATCTTTTGATCAATTGATAGATGGCCAGACCCGTAAAAAAGAGTCCGAGGACTGCAGAAGTCATAGGCAGCGAGAGTCCCATGCTGCGCAAGACAATGAGAATCGCAGCCCACAGAGGATGACTGGTTACTTCTACTCTCTCTCCCGGATTATATACAAATCCGTAGCCCTGATAAAGATTCTCGATGGCCCGGAAGGAGATGTATGCATCCTCTGTTACCCAGATTCTGCTTAAAATCATTCCCGCGCAGAACAGAAAGCTGAATGCATAGAAGAGGTTACGACGCACAGCTTGACTTAAGAGGGGACAGGATCGTGCAAAGTAAAAAATAAACTCCGGGTCAGCTTTTGGCACTGCCCAGAAATCGCGCGAATCGCAGCAACCAGAGAATCCATACAATCAAGAAAACAAAAGCGGCATAACTCAAGTGAGAGATGTACATTGCGGGAACGACTGGCGCCGACACGCGGGTAACAACGGTCAACAATACCAGAATCAGAAGAGCGACTAACGTTCTGCGCGAGGGAAGAGGAATCATGGCGTGACCGCCGTGCGAAAGCAAGACTTGAACAGATACGGAAAGGAGAAACATGACCAGGCCCCCAATCCAGTAAACATGAGCCGCATGCACCGAAAATTCCCACGGAAAGGCTCTGCCAATCAAGCCAATGCATAACAGAATACACGCCGTCCAAAACATCTTTGCGAGGATTCCATGAAACTCACCCGGAGTGGCGGCATGCACCCGAGTCAGGATCCACACCGTGGCTGCAATCGCTGCCGGCATTCCTGCGGCTTTTACCGAAAAAAAGTACAACGCGTTTGAAACCCAAAAAAGGCCAGCCAGCCCAGCTGCCTCAAACAATCGAATGCTCAACATCTTTGTGCGCCATTCCATTCTCTTCGCAGAGCCACTGATGGGAACGACGAGCATTGTGGAAGCCCCGAGTAGAATCTGAGGGAACATACCGTAAAAGATGATGTTCGAGCCAATCCGCTCTGCCGGAAGCAAAACCCAGAGGATCGCTCCCAGAACTCCGGATAGGGTCCCCGATACAATGATCCAGAAATAAGAAGGGACATTTTCCGCGTTCCTGGCTGTCGCAATCAAAAACGCAGACAATATCGCGCAAGCTCCCAGAAGCGCGATCGCAGTTCCACCTAACAGGACCGAAGGTGGAATCAATATTTCACAAAAGAACAGGGCAACGACCCAGATCATGGATGCGGGCGAAGAGCCTGTCATCCTCGGGGCCGCTGTAAGCAGGAACCCTGTCATCGCGGGCAATACGAACACACCAGCGGCAAGAGTACTGTGCAAATCCCGGGGATATGCATTCCACCCTGGAATCGTCAGGAAGTGCCGCTCAATCAAAACTGCCGGAATCCATACAAAAGCCAGGGCAAATGCTCCCAGCCAGGACAATGGAAAGAACAGACGGTATGGATTTTCTCGCATTCTAAACCGTGTTGCTATATCGACCCTGGTTTTGGCCCAACAAGTAGGCGTCGAACACCATGCAAATATTGCGAATCACAAATCGACCCTGTTCGGTCACACACAAAGATCGATTCGCGAACCTGAGCATTCCCTGATCTACAAATTCGCCAACCGCTTCCAGTTCTCTGGCAAAATATTCTTCAAAACGAACGTCAAAAGCCTGTTCTATCGTCTCGAACTTCAGCTCAAGGCCCGTAATCAACTGGCGAATCACGGCTTTGCGCAGGCGATCATCCTGAGTTAGAATCAAACCTCTCTCCGTTGGTAGTCGGCCAGCCTCAATGGCACGATAGTAGTCCACAAGACTTTTCGTGTTCTGCGCATAACCACTGTTAAACTCTCCGATGGAGGTGACCCCAAACCCAATGAGCTCTGTGCCGCCTCGAGTAGAATAGCCCTGAAAGTTTCTTCGCAGGCTGCCATCCCTGAGGGACACGGTCAATTCATCATCCGGCAGTGCGAAATGGTCCATGCCAATGTGAACGTATCCTGCTTTTTGAAGACGATCTACAGCATACGAAAGAATCTGCAGGCGAGTCTCTGTAGATGGGAGGTCTTCTTTGTTCATGCGGAGCTGATGCTTCTTCAGCCACGGAACATATGCGAAGTTAAAAATTGAAATTCGATCCGGCCGAAATCCAACTACCTTCTCCATCGTCTTTGCAAACGTGTCGACGGTTTGAAGGGGAAGCCCATAGATGAGATCGAAGTTGATGGATCTAAATCCGCGTGCGCGCAGATGGTTGTATGCTTGCTCCGTTATATCCTCAGGTTGAATTCGATTGACTGCGGTTTGTACGGAAGGATCAAAATCCTGAACGCCCAGTGAGGCGCGATTGAATCCGAGATCGGCCAGCGTGCCGATTTGTTCTGGTGATGTTTCGCGAGGGTCCAGTTCAATGCTGATCTCCGCGCCCGGAACGAAATCGTATCGCCTGTAGATCTGCGCCATCAGCATGTTCATCTGCTCGTGCGACAAAAACGACGGAGTTCCACCACCCCAGTGAAGTTGTTCTACCTTCAGTCGTGCCTGGGTTTGCTCCGCAACAAGGTCCATCTCGCGAGTGAGAGCCGCGATGTATGGCTCTGCCTTTTCCTTGTTCTTCGTGTAGATGACGTTGCAGGCACAGAAGTAACAGATATTGCGACAGAAAGGAATGTGATAGTAAAGAGAAATCGCGCGGGCCGGGTCAATGTCACGTAGAAGCATCGAGTAATCCTCTGCCCCCACGTCGGGCGTGAAAGCAGTGGCCGCAGGATAGCTTGTATAACGCGGTCCCGGTTTACTGTATTGTTTCAACAGTTCAATTTCCATGTCGCTAGTATGCCCCCTCGGCGGCAGTTCCTGCTATGATATTTCTCATACCTGAAAGTTGATTCTAGCGGCGCGGCAATTGACTGACATCAAATCCAAAGAAAAAAGGAATATTTCATCCCATTAAACCTTGACGATTGAACATTAAAGCATTATTTTGAGCTTCATAAAAGGAAGGTTTACATTATGATAATCGCTTCAATCTTTTCGACGCCGGAGGACATCGCTCTAACTGTCCTGCGCGTCACTCTGGCCGTTGTGATTTTGCCCCATGGCTTGCAGAAACTAGTAGGTGCTTTTGGTGGTTACGGGTTCAAAGGAACCATGGGCTATCTGACGGGCACAGTTGGACTGCCCTCTGTGATCGCATTTCTCGTCATTTTCATCGAATCATTTGGAGCGGCCGGAGTGCTCCTCGGTGTTGGCACAAGGGTCGCAGCTCTCGGTGTAGCCGCTGTAATGCTTGGAGCTGCCTGGACCGCGCATAGAGGAAATGGTTTCTTCATGAACTGGACGGGAGCACAAAAAGGAGAAGGATTTGAATTTCATATCCTTGCGATTGGACTTGCTATCGTGCTCATCCTTCGAGGCGGAGGGGCCTTCAGCGTAGATCAGATCCTGGCCAGGCTCTTCTAAAACAATAATCTTCACCTAACAGATATTTTGCGCCGTACGAATCCGGCGCAAGCTATTCCTGGCTCCACCTTATGGCATCGCTTGACGATCCAAATCAATTGCATACGATGCTCCGGTATGCTTGCTTTGCGAGTCTTGCGACGATATCCAATGTACCAGTCGGGAAATAGGAATCGCCCTGATTCTAGAGACAAAATCAGGGCGACAGATCACGCACGTCCTAGCGGAAGGTTCCCGCGATGACCCACGCTCCCATGGCGATCATGATGTCTTTGAGAAAAATGGTCTGATACATCATCGCATTTTCCCCGCCTCGCATAACACCGAGTAGTTGAACGCCAAACGCAAACACCAGCACGAGCACACCGGTCAGGAACGCTGCATTGCGGCCCTGTCCCTTAAAGTTCGTGATGATACCCACCGCGCCAGCAATCAGACAAAACCCTGTGAAGTACACCCAGATCACTCCGCCCGGAACCGGGACTGCGCCCGCCATCATGTTCGCGTACATCAAGTGAAAGACGCCGAACAAAGCGATGATCAGTCCGAAAACTGTACGCGCCACTTTGCCAGACACCAGAGAAATCAACTGTTCCATACAATGTCTCCTTTTGGTTGAAGGATACTCTGTTATGTGTTTCGCGTCAAAGCAAACTGCGAAAATTTCGCTTGCTTTGCTTCCATGAATGCCTTATAATGCATACGATACACCACGGGGACGAATTGGCTTCGACTGCTGTGTTTTCGGGGTGTGTGTTGCGTGCAGAGTCGAAGAGCTCTTAAAAACTTCAAACTTGTAACTGCCAACAACGAAATGGCTCTAGCCGCTTAATTTAAGCGACCAGCGCTCCCTGCAGTCCCTCCTTCCGGATTGTAGAAGAGTGTCAAACTTTGGGAGGATGAGTCGGACCGGTTCAATCTGCGGTACGGCAAACTAATACAGATTGAGCATCTCGGACAGGCCCCTCCAGCAGGCATCGGCCGGGATTATTAATTGCTGGATACGCACGTAGAAGCACATGCTTCGCACCGTAGGACGCGGGTTCGACTCCCGCCGTCTCCAT
>JAIBBM010000088.1 GCA_019694685.1 Leptospirales bacterium | reverse complement strand
ACCGGAAAAGCGATGATCGTAAGTAATTCCATAGTTTTATGCCAACAATGCAAGCAGCATGACAATCGCCGCAGATACAATCATGATCACCGCATACTGGCTTATCAGCCCTTTCTGCATGCGGGAAAATGCTGAAGAAACAGTCCGACTCACGGCGGCGCCACCGCGAAGTGCACCTTGAAAAATCGGCACTTCAATGAAGCGAGCCGTGGCAGATCCTATTGCTCCCAGAGGCGCGAGTAGAACTGCAGAGTAAATCTTATCAAAATAGAACAAATTCCTGATGAGCCCGCTTCGCGCGCCTGTGCCCACTACAGCTTCGGCTGCGTCTGCACGAAACACTACAAATACGATGATCGCAACCAGGATGGAACTTCCAGATGCCAGGCAAATGTCCACGATCGATACATGCTCTGCCTTATCAAAAAGGAAGTGCGAAAACCCACTCACAAAAGGAGAAGATGCAACGCCAAATGCAATCGCGACAAGAACCAGGATGGCGAGAACTGCGCGAATGAAGACTCCCTTCTCCTCTATTGCGTGTGATGCATGCGATTCGTGGGATTCTGGTTTGCTTTCAAGCAGCGCAAGCATGCGAAACAAATACACGACGCCCAGAAGTTCTGCGCCAAAAACAAACCAGTAGAACATGCCGCCGGAAATCGTTAACCCGAAAACTCCGAAGCTTGCTTCTGAAATGGAATGCAGCACAGCCTCTTTGGAGAAAAAACCAGAGGCGAGAAATGGAACCAGCCCCGCACCGCCGATTGCTCCAGTCCAGAGCGCAACGCGAGTAACAGGGAGATGTTTCAGAGATCCGCGCAGTTTATGCAGATCCTGTTCATGATGTGCCGCAAGGATGATACTTCCCGCGGCCAGAAAAGAAATCGCCTTGAAAGAAGCGTGGCCGAACAAATGAAACAGACCCGCGGAAACAGAACCCGCCGCCAGAGCAATGAACATCAACCCCAGATGCGAAAGCGTGGAATAGGCCAGAACTTTCTTGATGTCGCTTTGAAAGCATGCGAGTACCGCGCCCACAAGCAATGTGAGTGAGCCGCAGATGAGAAGTAATCCGCGCGCTTCCGGAATCGCAGTGTAGAGCCAGTTCAAACGAGCCACCAGAAACACGCCAGCCGTCACCATCGTGGCCGCGTGAATCAGAGCACTGACCGGTGTGGGACCAGCCATTGCATCGGGAAGCCAGACGTGAAGAGGAACCTGTGCCGACTTACCGAACGCGCCACCCAGAAGCAGGAAACTCGCCATCAACAAATCTCTTCGCGCCAACGGATCCAGTGACCCGGACATGGTTTCGAACTTCTGAGACATTCCGGAAAATGAAACGGTCCCCAGAGTCTTAAGTAGAAGAAAAACTCCCAGGATAAAAAAGAGATCTCCAATTCGGTTTACGAAAAATGCGCGATACGCGGCCAGAGGCACGCCTGATTTTTTCCATTCATGTCCGATCAGCAAGTAGCTGCAAAGGCCAACCCCTTCCCATCCCAGGAACAGAAGAACCAGATTCTCAGACAGAACCAGGATCAACATGGCAGAGATAAACAAAGACAAACTTGCGAAATAGCGAACAGGCGAATCATCTTCTCTCATGTAATCAATGGAGAACATCAGGATCAGAGTGCCGAATAACGTTACAAGGAGACTCATCAGGCCAGACATCAGATCCATGCG
Organism: Leptospirales bacterium; assembly: GCA_019694685.1. Taxonomy (GTDB): domain Bacteria; phylum Spirochaetota; class Leptospiria; order Leptospirales; family Leptonemataceae; genus JAEUSB01. Next base: position 6,890 of record JAIBBM010000088.1, on the reverse strand, counting down.
AAGGCCCAGTAGCGCAGACCATTCCTCCGAAAACTGAAGGAATGGGCCCGCATTAAATACTTCGGACTTTCCTTCCTGAAAGATATTGCCCGCGATGACACCCTGAAAAGCGATGAGGCAGCACAACACAAGAGAGACAAGCGAAGCGGTTACTACAATGAATGAGGATCCACGAAGGCCCAGCCTCCTGCCGCCTATGGCGCATAACCCCGCGCCCAGAGCAGGAAGGAGTGGAATCCACGGCAATGCCGCGTTCATTTGTTTTCCTCTTTGTCTTCGCCCAGTTTCGTGAGTGCGTCTGACAAAATCGTACCTGAGTTTTTGAAAATGAGAATGATCATAGAAAGACCAACTGCCGCTTCCACAGCGGCGACGCCGATCGAAAGCATATAAATGTAGTGACCTGCCTCCAATCCCGACCAGCGGAAGTAGTTAAAAGCAACCAGTGCAACGTGCACGCCGTTGAGAACGATCTCAACAGACAAAAAAATCAGAAGCAAACTTCTGCGAATGATGATGCCGTAGCAACCAATCAGAATCAAAAGCGATGATAAAATCAAACATGTCTGGAGAGAAAAAACGCTCATTGTGGTTTTCCCGGCCCGTGTCTGTGATGCTCTCTCCCTCTTGCTATGCTGACAGCGGCAATGATTCCCGCAAGAACCAGGAAGCTCAACAACTCGAAAGAGAAGATGTAGGGATTCTCAGAAGGATTCTTGAAAATCATTGTGCCGATGGCGCGAAGGCCGCCAAATTCTGCAGGCACGCTTGCAATCGCAGGAAACGAAATACTCAAAACTACAGACAGAAGCACACCACCCAGAAGCAGAACAATACCCACAGCTGCGATCCTGCTTCGAGGCAAGCGCTTTGCACCGTCCGGCGAAATTTCGCCGTCTCCAGGTGCGGGGTTCACCATCATGACAACAAAAGTGAACAGAACCAGAATCGCGCCTGCGTAAACGAGGATTTGCAAAATTCCAACAAAGGGCGCATGCAAAAAGAAGTAGATCGCAGTGGTGGGCAGGAAGGACAGAATCAACATAAAGGTTGCGCGCACCGGGTTCTTGATCACGACTACAGCGAGGGAGAACAAAACAAGAAATGCCGCGTTGATGAGAAAGATGATCTCAGTGACCTGCATGGCCTGGCTCCTCAATGCCTCGTTCCTTCAGTTGCTTCGTGTGAAGGTCTCTACCGTACTCTTCGAAATTTCCAAGCAGCTTATCGATTCCGTAGATGAATGCTTTGCGATTGTCATGAACCACTGGAACTTTGTTGGTCATCATGATGGCGTCCTTTGGACATGCTTCCACACAGTAGCCGCAATAAATGCAGCGAAGCATATCTATGTCAAAAGACTGAGGAATCTTGTCTCTGCCTTCCCAGCCTTCTCCCTCGGGAGCGGGTTGTGCTTCTATATGAATGCATTCAGCAGGGCAGGCAGTGGCGCACATGTAGCAGGCCACACACTTCATATGGCCAAATTCATCTTTCGTGAGAGCATGCTCTCCGCGAAACCTGGGATCAATGGGTGCCTGAACTTCTGGATACTGAATGGTGACTGGTTTCTTCAGAAACTGACCCATGGAAACGTACAGACCCTGGATCAGCGCTTTGATAGATCCCAGAGTTGTAGCATACGGCACTGCTTGCTTCATACTTGATCCGCCTTCACTTCCAGACCTGAACGAGCACTGCCGTGATCACGAGATTGATGAGCCCGGCCGGAATCAAACGCTTCCAGCCAAAACGCATCAACTGATCCCAGCGCAAGCGCGGTAGAGTCCACCGCACCCACATGAAAAAGAAAATTAGAGCAATCACCTTGGTGAGAAAAATTCCGAACCCCAGAATCCCGCCCAGAATCCCAAGTGGAAGAGTCAGTCCGGGGAGCATCCAACCACCAAGAAACAGAGTGGTGATCAAGGAACACATCGTAAACATTCCCGCGTATTCTCCGAACATGAACCAGGCGTATCTCAGACCGGTGTACTCTGTATGATACCCACCAACGAGTTCCTGTTCCGCTTCCGGAAGATCAAATGGCGCGCGGTTGGTTTCTGCGAAAGCGGCAATCAAGAACAAAATGAAAGTAAGTGGAAGAAGAGCAATATTCCAGGAAGGCATCCAGCCAAAGCGAAGTTGATTTTGCATGCGAACAATCTCGCTGAGATTGAGTGTGCCGCTCATCATGATGACAGAAAGAACAGATAGACCAAGAACGATTTCGTAGCTGATGAGTTGCGCGCAGGATCGAACTCCTCCCAGAAGGGAAAACTGATTCCCGGATGCCCATCCGGCGTAGGCAATGCCGTATGACGTTAGCGAAGAAATAGCAAGAATGGTAATGAGCCCGAGCTCGATGTCAGAGACAGCAAGAAGAAGACCTCCTTGCTCCGCACGAATCTCTCCGGCGGGAATTACAGCGAAATTGAGCAGACCAGGAACAAAGGCAACCACAGGTGCCGCCAGATACATGAAGCGATCAATCCCGCGTGGAGCAAATGATTCCTTAAACAAAAGTTTCACGGCATCCACTGGAAGTTGAAACACACCGGCAGGTCCCATGCGATTTGGACCAATGCGCAACTGGAAGTCAGCGCTGACTTTGCGCTCCATCCAGATCATCAAAGGAACGGCAGTCAAGACCAGGACAACCGCAGTTACACACTTGAATACGATGAATACAAGCTGCTCCATACTAAATCAACGAGCCGCAGCCGTTTTTCCCCTTTCTTTCAAAATTCCGTCCAGCAATTCCACTTCGCTTCTGCCAAATCCAACGGGTTCAATCACAGGGGAAAATCCCTGTCGCAACCCACCACGATTCACAAATGTTCCATTCTTCTCAAAATGAGTGAGCCCTGAGAGAACGAGTTGAGTCTTCGCATGATTTGCAAACGAGCCTCTGGCAAAATCAACCACGATGAGCTTTGATGCAGAGGTTAGAGACTGCGCCAGATCTGCCGGAATCTCAAACCGCGGAACATTTCCAAATACGAAAACTGTCTTTCCATTCAAATCAGATGCAGAAGGAGATTTCAGATCTCCAAATGTGGCAGTGAAGCCAGCACGATTTGGATTCTTGTCTCCGTAGATTGTAAAACCAGGGAAGACTTGATCTTTTGTGGACGCATTGCCAAAGCCAAAGACAGGTGATCCTTTTTCCGCTGCGAGGGATTTGATCTTTTCCATTCCTTCGAGAGTGGTCCAGAGACTTACTAGAAACACGACATCATTGCCGCCTAACGCTTCCGCTGCCATGCGGAACGCATCCGCCCAGGGGATCTCCTGATTGTTTTTTGTTGGGAGGTTCATTCGGTTTTCGTAAACGTATGGGAAGCTGAGACGACCATGATCGCACATCCATTCCTTGTTTACTTCATTGTTGCGACGAGGAATGATTCTCTTGATTTTATTTTGTTTGTCCGCGTCCACACGAGTGTTGCACCCGAGAGAACAATCCGCACAAACAGATGGAGTAGAATGCATGAACCAGACGCGCGAGCGATACAAAAAGTCCGCAGAAACAAGCGCGCCCACCGGGCAGACGTCCACAGTATTGAGAGAGAGTGGATTGTCGAGCGTCTGTCCTGGGAATACTGTGATTTCGCTTCTATCTCCCCTCTGTGCTACGGTGAGTTCTCCGGTTCCGCTGATTTCATCTGTAAAGCGAACACAGCGTGTACAAACGATGCAGCGTGAGCCCCAGTACTTCACGTGAGGGCCCAGAGTGGCTTTCGCACGAATGTTTTTTTCTTCGTGAAAGCGACCATGGTCGCGCCCGTACTCATAGCTATAATCTTGAAGACGACATTCACCTGCTTGATCACATTCAGGACAATCAAGAGGATGATTGATCAGTAAAAATTCGAGAACGGATTTGCGCGCAGCCACGACATCTTCTGATAGAGTGTCGATTTCCATATTCTCCGCGAGAGGTGTGGCGCAGGCTATGACAGGACGCGGAGCGTTGGATGCTTTGACAAGACACATGCGGCAGTTGCCTGCAACAGATAGGTCCTGGTGATAGCAATAGTGAGGAACCTCCACTCCGTTGTTGTGGCAGGCCTGAATGATCGACCAGTTTGCAGGAACCTCGTATTCGACCTGGTTGATCTTAACCTTGATCTTTTTGACTTCCGACATGGCTCAAAGCTAAGGATGCCCCGACCGGTCATGCGGCAAGATTTTCCTGATCTCTTCCGGGCTTTTTTTCAATCCAGACGAAGGCGCAAAAAGGCGTTCGAAGGACCCGGTCGAGGCACAGAAACGCAAACCGGGACGCCTTGCTTCGCGCCCGATCCGCTACAGGCCAGGAGAAATTGGGATGGAAGGTAGAGAGGCCATATGGCCATCCCCAGAATCGTTCGCATGAGGCCGTCCGGAAGGGCCTGAAAATGCGCCACAGCAATATCGACGGCAAAAAACAGTACAATGCCCGCGGCAATTCGGATACGATGCACCATGCGAAAGTGATCCCGGATCATCACTCCGATCCCGGCGTAGAGCGAAAATGTGAGAGGAACCGCGTAGGCTATGGATTCATGCAACAACCCCGCGCGGGCCATCGCCGGAGAAGACAATCTCATGATCACAATCGCGAACACCAGACAAAATCCAGCCAGAATCCCTTCAGCGACCAGACTGGAGATACCTCTCAAATGTCGCATAACGTATACAATGTGAACCAGAGCAAAAACAGCCACTCCGGGAATGAACAGGTGAAGAACACCCAGCAAGAAATCGGCGAGTACTGTCAGGAGGAATGCGATGCGAAGAAGAACGGTATCGCGTCTGTCCGGGCCTGGCCTGGTCCACGCTATAACAGCGCATGCCACAATAGAAGAAAACTTCAGAAAGCGCGAAAAAGCTTCATCTGAAGAGAGGGTGGATATATCCACGGCCGCGAAACCGCAAAAGCAAATACAGGCAACGCTGGAAAGAAAGAGGAACGATTGGTCTCTGGTCATACGAGCATATTATATGCTCAATGTGACAAATTTTGCGCTTCGCCCTGCGCGGGTCCGCAATCGCACGGATTGGAGTTAAAATCCTTGTAAAACAAATGCAAACGCCTGGAATGGGGTATCACACGTTCGGGTAAGAGAATTCTGCTCTGCGCCTGGCTGGGACTGACACTCCTCGGCAATTGTGCGCACTATGACGCCACTTCGGCGTGGCTGGGGCTGAGTATATTTCGTCCCATTGCCCCGTGGTGGAATCGATCCTGGGGACTGCGCAGATCCGTCACTATAGCCAACCATGGAACCACTCTTTCCGATGTTCCGGTTTTGATTCCACTATCATCGTCTAACTTTAGTTATGCGAATGCGCAGGCTAATGGTATGGATGTTTGTTTCGCGGACTCGTCTCAAACGCAGCTGGCATTCGAACGCGACGTATACAACGCGGCTGGTAATTCTGCCTTCTGGATTCGTATTCCAACTCTGCCTTCTGGCTCAACTACGGTCTACATGTACTACAACAGCCAGAGCACCTGCCCGTCTACCGGCAGTGTATGGGATTCCAATTTTCGCGCAGTCTATCATCTGAGTTCGGACCCCTCCGCTTCTGTTCCGGATAGCGCGAACTCCAATGCGCTCACTGGCATTGCGATGACGGCCGCGAATCTCACTTCCACTCAAACGGGGTATGGATTCCTGCTGGATGGAACCACGCAGTATCTCACCGCGCCGGATTCGCCCACGCTTCAGATTGCATCCAGCCTCAGCCTGGAAGTTGTATATAAACTGAGCGCCTATACTCTGAACGCGCACTATCTGGTGGAAAAAGGAGATAGTGATTTTGACAACTACTCTCTCTATCTGAAGAGAACGGGAGCATTCGGATGCACTTCGCCGATTGGTTGCGCCGCATTCGAGTTCAGGGACGCCGGTTCCTCATACTTCGACATTACGGGTGCCAGGGATGTGACGCCAGGAACCTGGCATACTCTCGCTGCGAACGTAGACGCCACCGGAGGAAAGGTGGATTTCTACCTGGATGGATCTTTCAGCGAATCTCTACCTGCATCTCTTCCTGGAAACATGTGGCCCCAGGTTCTTTCTATAGGAAGACAAAGCTTTGGCGCGTCTTCCTTTTTGTTCTCGGGCACCATGGACGAAGTGCGCATCAGCTCCACCTTGCGATCTGCGGATTATTTTGCATTTGTCCATGACAATGTAACCGCCGGTTCTACGCCCACAATCGGTGCGGAAGAAACGCAGCCATTCTGATTGCTTCGGGTTGCGCAAAAAGCGCGCCGCTCTAAAATCGATCATGCAGGAATACTTGCCTTTCTTCACTGCTCTGGCCGGCGCTGCCATTGGCGGTACCATTTCTATTCTAGTTCAAATCATCAACCAGAGACATCAAATCAAGATCATTCAATTGCAGCAAAAGACAGATTTTGCAGCAGAAGAAACCGCACGCTACTTTCTAAGCCATCGCATTCATATTGAAAGGTCCTTTGAGACGATCCGGAAGAGCATCGGCGGGTTTGAAGAAGATGAGCTGCGGAAAATTTTAGTTCGGGCTGGCGCTATTCGATCCTACAGGGAAGATGGAAGCGAATGGTGGAAGCTCTTATCCAGAATGGATGAGTACCTCGAAAAGAAACTCGATCGCACTTAAGTGATTTCTGGTTGCATGTCGCCGGAGACATGACATGGAGGAACCATGCACAGCAATCCACGAATTCTGGTAGTTGAGGATTCGGCCTCAGTCCAGGCTTATCTCGGTGCATTGCTCCAGCACGCTGGATACCATGATCCAATCATGAAACAATCCATCGAAGAAGTTCTCGAGTGGTTGCAGGATCTGACTCCAGAACAGACTCCCGATCTGGTTCTGACGGACGTTCACCTGCCGGGCAAAGACGGAAT
>JAIBBM010000004.1 GCA_019694685.1 Leptospirales bacterium | reverse complement strand
ACCGAGGACATTGCATGAGAATTCGAAATCTTTGCTTCACTGCTCTGGCGCTCGTCTGGTCTGCGGGGCTGTTTGCCCAGGAAAAATTTGATCCAGCGTCCGTTCGCTCGCGCGATTGCGGTCCACCCACGTATTCCTGTGGATTCACCGCGCCAGATCCAGAAAGAGCAAGGTCCATCCCTGTGGTGCCAGCCGTTCGCATGCGCGGCCTCCCTTCTTCTGTGGACTTAAGCTCTCAAATGCCTCCCGTTTCCAATCAGGGCCAGCAGAATAGCTGCGTTGCCTGGGCCACGACGTATGCGACGCGTTCCTACTTCGAACAAAAAGCAAGACAATGGGGATACGACGCTCCTGTAAAAGGCGGAAGAGGGGAACACATCTTTTCACCAGCGTATGTTTACAATCAAATCAACGGTGGAAGAGACCAGGGAAGCGTGATGGAAAATGCTTTCGATCTTCTGGTTCGCCAGGGTGCCGCCCCATGGAGCGTCATGCCTTACACGGACAAAGATTATACCACACAGCCAACTGCAGCGCAACGTTCTGCGGCATCGAATTACAAACTCGCCAGTTATAGAAGAATTCCACCCGGAGACATCGAAACGATCAAAGCAGAACTGGCCGCGGGTCGTCCTGTTGTATTTGGAATGGGAATCGACGACAACTTCTATCAGCTGAAAAACTCAGTCTACGATCAGAAGGGAGGAAAAACATACGGCGGGCATGCGATGGCGCTCGTTGGCTATGACGATGGTAAATCTTCTCCGCGCGGGCACAGAGGTGCATTCAAAATCATCAACTCCTGGGGAACAGGCTGGGGCGACAAAGGATACGGATGGATATCCTACAGGCAATGGACTTCAGAACAACCATGGGCTCTAGTAGGATACCCCGTAGACACACCAACTCAAACGCAGACTACAACTACTACAACGAATCCAACTCCAGCACCAACTCCTCCACAGCCAGTGTCCGAAGTGACTGTACCTCCACCGGCTCAGGTCAATGCAACCAAAGGAACCTACACAGACAAAATCGTGGTGTCCTGGGCTGCGGTTGAAAATGCAGTCGTGTATGCAGTGGCACGTGCTGCACCGGACAAAGAATTTGAAGTCCTGGGATATTCGCAAGAACCAACCTACGAAGACAAAGCAGTGCAGCAGAGTGTCGCCTATCGTTACATTGTGGTAGCTGCCGTATCCAATGAAAACTATTCGGATCCAGAGAAGTCGCCTGTAGCAGAAGGTTACACAGCCAAAGCAACTCCTGTAGTTCGTCCTCCCGAAAAAGTTACGGGTGTTTCCGCGACCGTCACGCGACAGGGTGCTTTGCCTGTGGTGAGCCTGGACTGGACTGCGGCCGCGAACGCTTCTTCGTATCAAGTGGCTCGCTACAATGCCGCCGCAGGACAATGGCAAACCATTGCGACTGTCACTGCCGTTGAGTTTGAAGATAGAAATCCTCCGGCCAATACAAAAGCATACTATGCAGTTCGCGGAGTCTCGAATACAGCAGGAAAATGGAGCGACACGGCGGAAGTGCAACTGGCCGGAGCTACCACTCCTCCTTCCACTCCTTCAGGTCTCGTAGTATCCGATGGAGTGTACAAAGAAAAAATCGAAGTCACCTGGGATGCAGTTCCGGGTGCCGCTCGTTACTTCCTGTTTCGATACGACTATGGCGCAGGCACCTGGGCTCCTCCCATTTCTTCTGAAACAAATTCGTACATGGATCAGGACAGAGCAGTCGCCAGCGGTAAGAACTTCGCCTACACAGTGGTCGCACAAAACGACGCAGGCTCAAGCGGATTTGCTCCACCTGTGATCGGCAAAACAAATCCGAACGCTGCGCGCGGAGTTACCTTGCTTGCTCCGAAGAATGTGAAGGGCACAATCACCGGAACGACTGTGAATCTTTCCTGGACTGCGGTTCCAGGTGCCAAAGAGTATTCAGTATTCAAAGCGAAGAAGGGAGGCAAGCCAGACTTTGTAGCCAGCGTCTCTACGACCAGCTATTCGGGAGCATTCAAAGAAAAGCCAGGCGAACTCTACTTCTACACTGTGCGATCCAAGTCAGAATATGGCGGAGAATCTGCTGATTCTAAAGGAGTGGCACTCTTTGTGAATCAAACCAGATCCATTCCGCGCGAACGTGCCCTGCCCGATCAGGGCATCGACCGATACACAGGAACCTGGAACGGACGTTACATGGAGAAGGGTGCAAAGCCGCATGACGTTGTTTTGAAATTTGCAAGCAAAGGTCTTGAGGTTCACGGCACAATTCTGATGGATAACAACCCTGTTGTGTTCAAAGGCGACTATGCCACAGGCGCGACATACCTCATGACAGATCAGGTAGACATGCACCTGCTTGATTTTGGACTGCTTGAGCTTACGTTTAAGACTCCCGGCAAAGGGGAAGTCACCGCAGTCGTGGAGAAAGACGCGGAAAAATAAAACGAGCCAGACTCCGTTTTCTCACTCAAAAGCGCCCGCGCGCCGTAGCACTTCTTGCACGGCCCGGGCGCGATCCTCTTCGTTTCCAGTATCTATTTCTACCAGAGATTTCTTTTCCGCATCACTGAATCCGTAGCCTTTTTTGAGCTGAGACTCGAGGACATTGAGATCCGCTTCGCTTGCATCTTTTCCCTTTGCCATCCGCCTGATAACCCTTTCGCGAAGAACGTCGGGCTCTGCGTGGCAGTGCGCTACCACGAGCGGAATCTTCAACTCAAGAGCAAACGCAAAGAAAGGAGCGCGCATACTCTCTTCGAGGAAGGTCGCATCTACAATTGCAGGATATCCGGATTCGAGAATCACTCGCATAACATAGAGCAGACGATCGTAAGTCTTTTTGCCTGCATCCTGAGTATAGATCCCCTGATCCAGAGCAGATCCGCTTTTTTCTTCGGGAGCCAGCGCAAAAATCCTCTTCCTCTCCACATCCGATCTAACTCGAATCATTCCCCGTGCGAGAAACTCACGACTGGCTCTGGTCTTGCCGGAACCGGATAGGCCGCATGTAAGGATCACTGCTGGATTTCTAGAGTTTGCAAATGATTCTGCCATCTGCACATAGTGTTCAAAGCTCAGCACGAGCTCTGGAACGTTCGCGCCTTCCTGATGCATGCGAAGACTGGCTACTTTCGCGCGAACCATAGCGCGATACACCAGGTAGTAACGCAACACAAGAAGACCTTCGTAGTCGCCCGTGCATTCCAGATAACGATTCAAGAAACGAAAGGCATGATCTTTGTGCCCACGCTCCACCAGGTCCATCACAAGGAAAGCGGCATCGCTTTGAACATCGATCCATCTAAAAGGCTCATTGAATTCAATGCAGTCAAAGATGACGGGTTTATCATTCACGAGAGCTATATTGCCCAGGTGCATGTCTCCATGACATTCTCGGATGAATCCATTTCGCTTGCGTTTTTCAAACACAGGGCCAAGGCGCGCCCATTCTTTTTCCGTCCATTCTGCAATTTGACCGAGCCTGGTTTCAAATCCCTGAACGTGTGTGTCTTTGAAATTGTCGCGAGGAGGACCAATCACCTGATCAGGCCAACCAAACGCACTTTCGAGTGCAGCGCGCTCAACGCGGCTGTGGAAATCAGCCACCGTTTCCGCAATGATGTCCACCTGCTCCCCGCTCAGTCCTTCGTTTGATTCAATGCGATCGAGAGTCAGGTCTGGCTCAAACTGGGCCATGCATACCGCGTAGTCCAGAATCTCCGCGCCAGGCAGAGCTACGCGCGAAATGAAAGGATGATTGTCTTTATTGGTTATGGGAACTACAGATAGATAAATGTCCGGAGCCAGTCTGCGGTTGAGCCGAACCTCTTCTTCGCAATAGAACTTTCTCTTTTCGAGAGTGGTGAAATTCAGAAATCCGAAATCCACCGGTTTCTTGATTTTGTAGGCGAAGCGGCCTGTGAGAAACACCCAGGAAATGTGGGTCTCACGCAGTTCAATTTTTGAAACAGAGTGATCGTAGGAAACTGGATCTTGAAGGGAAGGAATCCAATCTTGCATGGTTCATTCCCTCTTTACTCAGCCCGCCACCTGAGAGATGCGCGAAAGAACCTGGTCGGGTCCCAGAATCGCAAACAAGTTGGGAAGTTCCAGACCAGTCATGCTGCCAGTTGCAGCCACGCGAATTGTCATAAACAACGCTCGGCCTTTCGCACCTGTTTGAACTCCCGCCTGTTTCATTGCTTCGGAAAAACCTTCCGGAGTGGTGGGGCGAGTTTCTTTTACAATTTGCTTGAAGGCTTCTATCACAGGCTTTGCCTCAGGTAAAGCGAGCACTTCAGCCGCTTCTCCTGGCTCCAGTGCAATCTTTTGCTTGAGCAGCTCACGATAGAATGGCGCTGCATCATCGAAGGTGTCCAGATAAATTCTCACTTCTGAAAAGATCTTACGCATTTTATCCGGATCTTTCTTCACTGCATCTGCTAGCTCTTTGTCTCTCGAAAGAAAGCGCGCTGCCTCAGGCCAGATCTCGTCCAGGTCCGCTGCACGAATGTATTTGTTGTTGAGCCAGTTTAGCTTTGTCTTCTTGTTGATTGCCTTTTTAAGCTCGTCCAGAGTCATTCCTTCCGGCTTCGCATCCTCTGCGTCCCCTCCTTTGTCCGTTAAAAAGAAATCGAACATGGAAGGACTCTTGGAGCAACGCGCCACATCGAACTTGCGCTTCAAATCCGCCGAAGACATGAATTCCGCACCGTCCTCGGGATACCATCCCAGGAGTGCCATGTAGTTGTTGAATGCTTCCGGCAAATACCCCAGGTCTCTGAAGAAAAGAATCGAGGTAGCCCCTCTTCTTTTTGAAAGCTTCTTCTTGTCTGTCCCAACAATTTCAGAAATATGCGCGTATTGCGGAAGATCAAGCCCCAGTGCGCGATGAATCAAAATCTGTCGCGGCGTGTTGGAAAGATGTCCGACACCTCGAATCACATGCGAAATCTTCATTTCATTGTCGTCAATGACAACGGCGTAATTGTAGGTTGGAAATCCGTCTGACTTCACAATGATGAAGTCTCCTATCAACCTGGAATCGAACTTTACTTTTCCTTGAACCAGATCATTGACCACTACCTCTTCCGCACCGACGCGAAGACGGATCGAATACGGATCACCGGCCTTGATGCGAGCCTCTGCCTCTTCCTTTGGCAAGTTCGCATAACGTCCATCATATATGTTTGGTATTCCAAGCTTGCGCGAGCTTTCCTGCATTTGCTCGAGTTCTTCTTCCGTGCAAAAGCAAGGATAAGCGAGCCCTTCTTCGAGCAGTTTTGTTGTGTACTTCTTGTATATGTCCAGGCGCTCAGATTGCCTGTAAGGTCCATAGGGACCCCCTTCATCCGGACCTTCGTCTGGAACAATCCCCAGCCAGTTAAGAGATTCAAGAATCATTCTCTCTGATTCGCGCGTCGATCTTGCCTGATCCGTATCTTCCACACGCAATACGTACTGGCCTCCGCGTGCCTTGGCGTATAGATAGTTGAATAAAGCAGTGCGCGCTCCCCCGACATGGAGAAATCCAGAAGGAGACGGGGCAAATCGCGTGCGAATGGGTGAACTCATTGTATTCCTCTCAAATCATCATTGAATCAAAACTATGTTCTATCGAATGGAACGGAACGTGTTGCGAAGGCCGCCTGGCTGCGTTACCTGAAAGATCAAACGATAGGCGCCTTCCGCTTCCTTCTGCACACTCACAACGCGGCCGCGTGTTTCAATGAGTGTGCGAATTTGCCTCTTTCCTTCTTCACTCAGAGTGCCGCGAAAGAATGGCTCTCGCAGAATCAACATGTATGTCTTTCTCCGCGCATCTTCTTCCCCGCGCTTGCGGGCTTCCTGTTCGTCCGCACCAAATGCAGATAGAACCACCTGGTAGGTGGAGCTGGAGATCATCCCCTCCGTCAGGTCTGTATCTTCCGGTACCTGCACCTCGCGGGAGGAACATGCAAGTACGAACAATGATAAGCAAATAGCGAGTTTTCTCATGGTGCCAGATCGGGCACGAAAGTCGTTTGCACTGCCTTGATTTCTTCAGGCAACGAATCTCCGGCCAGACGATAGACGACAATACAACTTTCCTGCGATCGAGCGTCCTGTAAAGCAATGGTTGCCCTGTCCAATAAAACAGAGAAATCCGCCTCCGCTCGCCTCAATGTGCGGGCAGAAAGTGCGTGCGGATAGTCATCGTCAAAGGTGCGCTGGTCCTTTGTCTTGCGGGCCTTCAGTCCAAAACGAGTAAAAACAAAAATCCGAAGCATTCTCTCCCGCGCCATTTCCAGGGAATTTTCGAGGCAGCGCATGCGAGACGAATCGATTGTATAGGATCCGGCCGGGTATCTGGACTTCCCAATGGTCTGGATGAGACGAGGCGAAAGAAAGCCTTCTTCTGTAAAATTATACGTCGCGTATTTCTTTTCAATGAGTGCAGAAGGCGTGCAGAAGGGCGCAAACAAACACAGAACGACGAACCACCTCATTTTCTTTCCAGGAGACAAACCATTTCCACGTGGGGGGTTCTTGGAAAAAAGTCAAACATTGCGCTTTTTCGGACAAAAAAACCAGCCGCAAGTAGTTCCACTAGATCCCTGTTTAGAGTGGCTGGATTGCACGAAGAATAGATGATACTTCGCACACTGCTGGCTTTGAGGCCTTCGCGAACACAGGCGCTGAGACCTGGCCTCGCTGGATTTACAATGCAGAGAGATGCAGGCTCCGGCATTTCTTCATTCAGATCCATCACATCAAATTGACCTTCCAGTCCTGAGTTAGAAAAATTCTTTCGCGCACATTCAATGCTCGAGGAATTAAAATCAAACGCTCTGTAACTTCCGAGGTTCTCTCGAACGTAGGCCCCAATGATTCCGCTGCCACAATAGAGCTCGAGAGCAGGCGGGAGACCAGGACCAATCAGACTGGCAATGAATTTCAGCCAGGTTTCAATGAGCATGGAATTGGCCTGAACAAATCCATCTGCCGGAGTATCGAGAGTCAGTGATCCAATCGCAATCGGCACTGTACCGTGGTGCGATGGGCCATAGACCTTGTCTGATATTCTAAAGCGAAGATCTCTGGGAGCAAATGTTCGCGCGCGCGTTTCTTTCTTGATGAATCCAAAAATCGCACTATTCAATTCTTTAGGAAGATTCGCGCAACCAGTAGAAGGAAGAGGCACAATTCGATTTGAATGAAGAGAAAAGAAACCAGCCTGTTTGCCGTCGAACTGAATGCGAACATGGGTGCGATATGCGTCTGGAGCGGCGGAAAAGACTTCGAAGTCGCCACACGCTTCTCCCAGTGGGCGAAATTCACGAACAAGCCTTGTCTTTACGGATAGTTCTTCTTCGTATGAGATGTTTCTAAAAGAGCAGCCACCGCATTCAGGAAAAATGCTGCAATCAGATTCAATGCGTGAAGGAGAAGGTTCGATTACGCTTTCCAGGACTGCGAACGAATGATTTCTATTACGCTTTGTCAGGCGAACGCGCACTTTCTCTCCTGGGAGAGCTCCGTGCACAAATACAGGATGCTCCCCGGGAGCCAGCGTAAATCCGTTCTGTACCCACTTCAGCGGGCGAAGTTCAAGGAAGGTTGGCAACGCAGCGAACGTAGGCTTGATTTTCTGTGCCGTATCCGAAAGATCCACCGGCGCCAAAATCAACGACCCAGTTTGTGATGGGGCTGTTGTTGTAAGACTCTCTGGTCCAGTAAATGTCCGGCTTGGTGTCCGGGAAAACTCTTGGATCCGCCTTCGGCGTCCCGGTAGAAGTCAGAAGAGAAGCTAGTTCAATGCGATCAGGCAGGCGATACGTATAGCCGGCCGTGCTCTGCGAACTGCAATACGAGGAAGCGGATTGAAATGTTTCCGCCACTGCCTGCCCCGAGCATTTTCCGCCAGAGTAACTCTGACCCATGCTGCAGGTCTGCCAGCTGAGCTTTCTTCCTGTATCATTCACAGTCATTGCCTGGGAGACTGGCTGGATGGGCTGAACCTGGTTTAGATTGACGTTCTGCTGTTGGGTGTTGGTCGGAGTTGTGTTCTGTCTTGTATTGATGCTGGATGTAACACGCGTATCAGGCTGGATTACAACAGAGCTGACCTGAGACTGAGTTTGCGTTGTGCTTTGAGTGGAGATCTGATTGGACTGCACCTGGCCCGAAGTGGCGCTTCCGAAATTGGAACAGACGTAGACTCGACCGGACGCATCCTTACTTTTTCTAAATGATTGAAAAACAAGAGCATTTCCGCCCATCTCTCCCGCCATGTTTCGCAGGATGGTCAGGGCCTGTTGCTGGGTCATAGGCACATAGTCACCTGTCGTGAGTTCCGTGCGAAATGCACAGTTAGACGAAATCTCGCGGAAGTTATCTTCATATAGAAGATGAACGTTGCGTCCGTAGACGGTCAGTTCGTCCTTGTAATCGCAAAAAGTGCTGCTGCAGCCGGGCGGAGTTCTGCACGAACTGGCCATCAAAAGCGCCGCGAGGATTAGTAAGAATCGCATTCAGTCCTCCGAATCGTCGTCTTCAAAAAGACGATTATCCGCTCTCATATTTTCGGACGCCAGAGCTACACGCTTCAACTCCCCATCCTTCTTTTCAAGGTATTCGAGCTTTTTCTCAGCCGTAGAAAGCATCTCATAGCAGGCCTTTTTCAGTTCCATGCCCTTCTCATATGCTTCCACAGACTGGTCGAGCGTCAACTCCCCACTCTCCAGTAGACGAGTGATCTCCTCTAGCTCCGACAGTGCTTCTTCAAACGTAGGCTTTTTCTTTTGAGCCATGTTGGATTCAGCTTCCGGTGTAGCCGGCGTCAAGTGAAACGGACAGCTCTACCATACGGCGCATGGCGGCTGGCACAGTCTGAGAGCGGCGAGCAAAAATTGTTTCGCAATCCTTGAGGAAGCGATCCAGTTCATATGTCTGACCGGTAAGTCCCCAGGAAAGTGGCCCGAGATACGCCGGAGGCCTCCCCCCGAACACGCTCGATCCTGCATCCACAACTGATCCTGTGTTTAGCATTGTGCCAATCGCAGTCTTGACGCAATCGCCCAGAATGGAGCCAAATTTGATTCGCCCTGTTTCCACCACTGCTCCAGGCAGATGCAATCTGATCTTGCCGTAATTGTTTTTCAAATCGGATGTGGTGGTGAGCGCACCCAGATTCACCCAGTTGCCAATCAAACTGTGACCCACAAAACCCTCGTGGTGTTTGTTTGTAAAATCACCAAAGATAGACGATTCTATTTCTCCGCCAAGCCTGCAACCTTCGCCCACGATCGAATTTGCAATCTTCAAATGATCCAATTGCGCACGCGGCCCAACATACAATGGGCCTGAAAGATAGCTGAATGGAGAGATCTTCGCTCCTGCATCCACAACGATGGGACCATCCTCTGTGTTGAAAATTACACCGGGATGAATTGTAGCAGTTGCGTGAATATGGAGCGCGTCCGACGGTCCGATCACCTGTGCATGGTCAGGTGCTTTTACGGAATCGCCACTGCGTGCCAGATATACAGGCAGGTCATTCTTTATGGATTCGCCTATGGAATCCAAACGCGAAAAAAGAGAACCAGGTCGAGCGCGAACAAAAGAGATTCCTTTTGCAAGTGCACCGTTTTCTATCTCATGCGGTGTTCGAGGAAATTCAGAGCGAAGAGGAGAATCTTGAAATGCAATGCTGTCTGCTCCACGAGCCTCCATTTCGCAGACTGCCTTTTCGTAAGAAAAAGCCGGATGAAAAAAAACCAGCCTGGCTGTTGGATGAGCAATTCGCGCTCGAGTCAGAGGTGAATAGATTCCATCTCGTAGAGAGAAGACAGAACGAAAGCGCGCCAGAGGGAGTGTTTCTGGACTACCCGAATCGATTAGGATAACGTAAGATATGGTCTTACTCCACCGTAACAGACTTGGCGAGGTTGCGCGGCTGATCAGGCTCGCACCCGCGCTCGAGCGCAGAATAATATGCGAACAGTTGCAATGGCAATACTGTCAGGATTGGAGTGAGGTAATCCGCGCATTGTGGAATCGCAAATGAATAATCAGACTTCGAAGGAACAATCGTGTCCCCTTCTGTGTAAATGGAAATGATGCGGCCTTTCCTCGAACGAACTTCTTCAATATTTGAAACCATTTTTTCGTAAAGGTCACACTGTGGTGCAATGCAGATCACAGGCATCTGGTCTGAAATCAAAGCGATAGGTCCATGCTTGAACTCTCCGCCCGCATATCCTGATGCATGCACATATGCAATTTCTTTGAGTTTCAGTGCCCCTTCGAGAGCAGTCGGGTGGTTGAACGATCGGCCCAGGAAAACAAAGTCTTTGGAATCACGAAGTTCGCTCGCCCATTTCTTGATTTCATCTGCACGCGCCAGAATCTGTTCCATCTTCTCAGGAAGGAGACGGATCTCGTGCAGGATCTGCTCACGTTCTTCCTTGCTCACGAGCCACTTTATGCCTGCAGTGAAGAGAGCATAGAATAGAAGATTCATCAATTGCGCCGTATATGCCTTGGTAGAGGCCACACCGATCTCCGGACCAGCCATCAAATCAATGAACGCATTGGATTCGCGCGCAATGCTAGATGTGGTTACATTGACAAAAGATAGAACTCGACAGAACTTTGCTTTTGCTTGATGAATGCCGGCTAACGTGTCTGCTGTCTCCCCGCTCTGAGATATGGCCATCACGAGGGTTTCCCCATCCGCAATCGGGTTGCGATATCTAAATTCAGAAGAAATATCCACTTCAGTGGAAAGCCTCGCAAACTGCTCCAGATAGAATTTTCCTACTATCCCCGCATGCCAGGACGTTCCAGCGGAAGTAATCATGCAGCGCGTAACACGATTGAGAAAATCGTTTGGTAAATTCATTTCAGGGAATCGAACAATTCCCTCATCGTCCATGCGACTTTGAATAATTCTTCTTACAATGCCGGGCTGCTCATGGATTTCCTTGAGCATGAAATGGTCGTATCCAGCACGATCGAGTGCTTTGACATCGATCTGAGTTCTGGACATTTCAAACGGAACTGCCTCACCTGTTTTGCTACGAAGTTCAAGACTATCTTTTGTAATCCAGCCCCACTGATCATTGTCTATGTGGAGGTGTTCTTTGGCTGCCGGCACAATGGCGGACACGTCGCTTGCAAGAAAACTCTCTCCTCTTCCGCGCCCATAGACAAGAGGAGAACCGCTTCGTGCGAAATAGAGACGATCCGGCTCTTGCTCTACCAGTACCACGAATGCGTACCGGCCATCCAGGCGCGCGATGGTTTCCTGAAGAGCCTTCGCAGAATCCTTGTGCTTCTTGTAATAATCTTCAAATAGATGAGGAATCACTTCTGTGTCTGTCTCAGAATGAAAGACGTGACCCTTTTCAATCAGCTCCTGACGAATCGTGTGATGATTCTCTATGATTCCATTGTGAACGACTGCCACTTTTCCGTGATTGTCAACATGCGGATGCGCATTCTGGCGATTGGGTTCTCCGTGCGTAGCCCAGCGAGTGTGTCCAATTCCAATGGTCCCTTCCACTGGATGCGTGAGCAGCAAATCTTCAAGATCTTTGATCTTTCCTTTTTCTTTTCTGACCGTGATTTCACCGTTATCCAGAACGGCGATGCCGGCGGAATCGTAACCCCGGTATTCAAGACGCGTTAGACCGACTAGAAGAACCGAGTCGACTGACTTCGGTCCCAGATACGCTACAATACCGCACATGAGTGAAACAAAATTAGAAGGACTCCGTGAAGCAAGTCCGATTCAAGGGAGCGATCTTCTCGAGTCGTTGCGGGTCTGCAACCATGTGGAGAAATTTCAACGTGCTACTGGAAGAACTTCAGGATGTGCGGAATCACCATCTGTGGATTTTCAAAGTGAGGCGTGTGCCCCGTGCCCTCGAGCGAAATAAGTTCTGACGCTCCGAGCGAATACTGTGCGCGAATCGCGTTGGAATAGGGAAGAACTCCATCCTGCCTGGACCAGATAACGATAGACGGAATCTTCTTTCGCCCTGCTTCATCGAAAATGGACGCTCCACTTTCCAGTGGCATGTTTCGCAGGGAAGACAGCAGAGCTCTCTTGTATCCTTTGAATTGCATCTGTTCTCCAAACCTTTCGTAAAAACCAGGAGGCACATTGCCAAAAAAACTTGCACTGTTGTTCTTTACGAAGATGCGATCTCCAGCCACGCGCACAATGTAATCTCCAATATAGGGCGCGCGGCCAATTTTCGCGCTAATAGGAAGTGGCATAGGAAAGCCCGCAGGCGCAATGAACACCGCGCGGGAAACTCTCTCTGGATGCTTTCTTAAGAAGTTCGCGGTGATGAGTCCCCCCATGGAAGATCCTACAATGTGAACGCGCGAAATCTTGAGATAATCCAGGAGATCCGTCAGCTGCCTGTCATAGAGATCAAGATCATAGACAACGTCAGGGCGATCCGAAAGTCCGCGCCCGTACAGGTCCAGGCGGATCACACGAAATCCTTTTTGAACAAGAGCTTCAAAAACAAAATCATAGATGAAATAAGGAACTGAAAAGCCGTGAACCAGAAGCACCGGACGCCCCTTCGCCGGCCCGGCTATTTCGTAGTGAGTTACTCCCTGCGAAAGGCCGGCAAATTGACCGGGCTTTCCCGCTCGATCCTGTTCAGTGATCGCATGACGTTCTCCGTCACAGGCAAAAGGCAATACGGCCAGAACGATTCCCACAGAAGCTAGAATCGCAACGGTCCGCCTCACTGTTCCATCTCCCGGGCAGATTCGAGAACCACGTCACGCTGCTGGTTCATGAATGTTCGCATCCGGTCGAGTAAATCAGGATCACCCGCGCCAAGAATACGAGCCGCAAGAACGCCTGCATTCTTTGCTCCGTTCACTGCAACAGCTGCCACTGGAACGCCCGCTGGCATTTGCACAATAGATAGTAAAGAATCCCAACCATCCAGTGAATTGGAGGAAAGGATGGGCACGCCAATCACGGGTAGCTCTGTCAGAGACGCGACCATTCCTGGCAAATGTGCGGCTCCGCCCGCTCCGGCTATGATCACGCGAATCCCTCTCTTTCGCGCAGAGGCAGCGAATTCGACCATTCGATCTGGAGTGCGATGAGCAGAGACGATGGTCATTTCGTAAGGAATAGAAAACTCTTTGAGCGCGACGGCGGCCTGTTCCATGACAGAACGATCCGATGCACTGCCCATGATGATAGAAACTACTGGCTGATTCATTGCGGCCCCACACGGAGCACACTGCGAACCAATTCGATTCTCTCAAGCAAAATAGATCGATCTGGAGCAAGAACCGTAACGTGCCCCATCTTTCTTCCCGGTTTGCACACTCGTTTGCCATACATGTGCACGGACACACCTGGAATGCCCATCGCTTCTCGCATTCCATGTATGAGAGGCGTTCCGTCTCCCTGACCGAGCAGATTCAAAAGAGCACTCGAAGACAGGGAATCGGTAGGACCTGGCGGATGACCCAGGATCATGCGCAGATGTTGCTCGTACTGCGAAGTCATGTTTGCTTCTATGGTCGCATGGCCGCTGTTGTGAGGACGCGGCGCGATTTCATTGACCAGCACTTGATCATTGGAAATAAACATCTCCACTGCAAGAATTCCGACAAGTCCAATGAGTTCCGCAATTTCAAAGGCGATCTCATTGGCGCGTCTGTGTTGATCTTCTGTGATTCGAGCTGGACTGAGTAAATAGTCGAGCACGTGTGCTGGAGTGGGAACCATTTCCACGGCTGGAAAAGCTGCCATCTGCCCAAACTCATTGCGACTGACGATGACAGAAATTTCCTGATCAATGCTGATGCATTCCTCCTGAACGGAAGGTTCTGCAAATGCTTCCGATCTATCTGCAGGCGAATTGATTTTCTTCACGCCGCGCCCATCGTATCCACCTCTTCTCTGTTTGACAATCAACGGATAAGAAGATTCAGAATCGGGCAATTCCTCTCTGGAGGAAATCAGGCGATAGGGTGCAGTTGGAATGTTATTTCTTCTATAGAAATCTTTCTGAATGCCTTTGTCCTGAACGATCCGAAGAACAGACGCCGACGGATGAACTCGAATGCGTGTTGCTATTTCTTCCAGAGCATCTGCACTTACGTTTTCTATCTCAACGGTAAGTAGATCCAGGCCGCGCGCGAAATCCAGGACCCGCGAAGAGTCGGTGAGGTTTCCAGTTTCAAATCGAGCTGCAATTTTTCCGGCAGGTGCTTCCGGGTCCGGGTCAAGCACGGCACATTCGATGTCCCACTCTCGCGCTGCGTTGACCAGGAATCTGCCAAGCTGTCCTCCTCCGAGGATTCCAATCATGACGCAGGTTTTTCTCCGCCCTGTGTTTCTTCGCCTAATTTTTTTGCCTGAAACAATAGCTGCAGAGCTTTGTCCGAATCACCTTTAAACAGATAGAGAAAACTCAAATCCATGAGATCCTTCACTTCCTGCTTCTTCTCAGTTGGATCCGCGGCCGCCTGCTTCTTTCTGGTTTCCAGTACGCGGCGAGTCCGGGATTGAATTTTCAGATCCATCCCTTCGAACATGGCGCTGAACTCTTCATCTTTTTCCGAACGCGCTTTCTGCACATGATCCGTGAAAGAAGTAAACTCCGCAGATGTCTTCGCAAGCTTGAGAAACTCCTGCCTGGATTGCTCTACTTGCCCTGTTGCAAGAAGGAGAGAGGCCTGAAGATTCTCGAAAGTTAGATCCCCTGGTTTTTCCTTTAGATAAGAGCGCACAATCTGGAGCGCTGCTGCTTCCTCGCCTCGACCGGTCAGACTCACCGCCAGACCAAGTGCTGCCATGCGATTGGAAGGTTCCACGACCAGGGCATTTTTGAAATAGACTTCCGCCTTCTCCGGCGCGCCCGCTTTCTCATAAAGATAAGCCAGTACAATATGCGCGCGCAGCATGCGAGGATGAATCCTGAGTGCCGCCTTCAGGTGATGCCGAGCTTTCTCCAACTCTTCGCGACGAAAGTACTCCGTGCCCAGATTGAAATGAACTGCCTCATCTTCTCCCAGGGACAACGCCTTTTCGAAATTGGCGATGGACAGATCCTGTCTGCCCTTTCGCGCGTAGATCGCACCGAGGTTGTTGTAGGCCGCGCGAAAGCCAGGATCTAACTTGATGATTTCCGTGTAGTACTTGATGGCATCGTCTGGCTTTCCTTTCCTTTCCAGAGCAAGCGCGCCATCGTAGAGAACTTTGATTTCGTTCATGCAGGATCCACTTCGAGACTGAGATCCAGAAATCGGGTTGTATGAGTGAGAAATCCCATGCTAACTCCAACCGGAAGTTCCATAGAATTAAGTTCACTGATTCGAGAAGGCGTCCATCCACCCGAAACTTCAACGATAGGCGGCATTGCTCCGGATGTTTTACAGATAGACGCAATTTTCGCAACAGCGGCCCGAACCGTATCCGCAGTCATGTTATCGAGCAGAATGACTCTCGGAGAAAGTGAAAGAGCTTCCGGGATTTGCTCCACCCTATCCACTTCGATTTCAATAGGAAGCTGTGGATGCTTCGCACGAATCGAATCGACCGCACTTCGGATTCCACCGGCGGCTGCAATGTGATTGTCTTTGATCATTGCCATTTCGCTGAGATGAATTCTGTGATTTGTGCCGCCGCCGGTGTAGACTGCGTACTTTGCGAGGCGTCTATATCCTGGCAGAGTCTTCCTGGTATCGAGTATAAAAACTCCGGGAGGAGCACTTCGCACAGCGTCGCTCGTAGTAGTTGCAATGCCGCTCAGGTATTGAAGAAAATTCAATAGAAGTCGCTCCAGTCTAAGAATGCCCACCACGGGACCTTTCAAAGTCAAAAGAACCGAACCTCTTTCAAAATGATCCCCATCCTTGTCGGAGCTTACGAGTTCTATCTTGTATCCTGCTTCCTTCTCAAAGAGATCCAGAAGACGCAGGACCAGAGGCATGCCGCACAGCACTCCGGACTCTCTGGCAACGAGGCGAGCGGTCGTGCGCATTTGCGGCGTAAAGATGTCTTCTGACGTGGGATCACCGGCCGGCGCGTCTTCTGCGATCGCGAGGCGAATCAACGCATCGCAGTCCTCCGGCTGAATGGAAGCCACGGGAGAAGTGAAATGCTGACGCATGTTTCACTTACGCAAATTGGCAGGGAGAACGTCAACCACAGCGTCGAGATCCGCTCGCTCGCCCGTGGCGCGAAGAACTGTGAGTCGAATGGTGGCGCCAGGCCTGCGTTCCATGATGGCGGCGCGCAAAGAAGAAGATCTACCCACTCTCTGGCCGTCCACAGCGACAATAGTGTCACCAATGGCAAGACCAGCCGTGCGGGCCGGGCTTCCCGGATAGATTTGCACCACTTCTACACCTTCCCGGCTTTCCTGATAGAGAACGCCCAGATAAGACGGACCGCTCCTGGTGGGCACGGAGCAAGCAGCCAGGACAATTAGAACCAGGAATCTCACAATGAATTATCGGAGATGGGCCTGCCTGATTGCAAGACCTAAACCAGTGCAATTGATTTTTTAACGAGAAAAACGGGGAAACAACCCACGCTGAAAAAGCCGCCGGGGCTCATCCAACGTGGTCAAGAGTCTAGCGGTCCCGCTTGGAGCGTTTGGACCAATTCTTACGATATGCTTGATCTGAAACCTGCTTGGGCTTCAGACCATACTTGCCAGCAATCTGACCAGGCTCCTGGCCTGAACGATATGCTTTTTCGATGCTCGCCTTTTGCGAGGACGAAAGGTCTGTCCAATTTTTCTTCATGCATTGCCTCACTATCTATGGGGATGTTCTTTAGAAGCGCTAATTTATCCAACCGGTCAATAACAAAAATGCGAAGGAGTGCGCGAAGATGAAAAAACTTTTCACTTTCGCACGCGTCACGAAAATGAACGACATGTTTTTGGATATGAACAACACTTTCGCAAAAACGCGCGAAAATCGAAAGCGAATGTGCGGAGAAAACTTGTGCGAAAATGTGCGAAGACTTCATTCGCAACATGTGTGCGAGAAGAGACAAGATGCGAACGCATTCGAGTCATCATGCGAAGCTACAGCAAGCGGAACCTTCATCGTTGGCTCGAGCATGAAGTTTCAAAACCAAAAAACTGGCATGCGAAATGCACAAGCAATTGCAATTGACATTGCCCCGGTCGCAGCCTTTCTACGCCCATGAGTCTACCTGAATCAGTTCTCATTGCGAATCGCGGCGAAATCGCGGTGCGCATCGTGCGAACGTGCCGCAAGCTGGGCATTCGCACAATAGTTTCATATTCAAGTGCTGATCGTAACTCTCTGGCAGTTCGAATTGCAGATGAGGCTATTGAGATTGGGCCTCCCGATTCGCGTAGCTCATACTTGAATATCGAAGCAATTATCGCGGCTTGCAAGAAGACTAGAGCTGCCGCAGTTCATCCTGGATATGGATTCCTGTCCGAGAATGCTGAATTTGCAAGCAGACTGGCTGCAGAAGGCATTCAATTCATTGGTCCGTCACCGGATACAATTCGATCCATGGGAGACAAAATCTCCGCTCGCAAACTCATGCAAGACAAAGGGGTTCCCGTTGTACCAGGATACAATGGAGATGACCAGAGTCCTGGACGACTCAAAGAAGCAGCCATGTCGATCGGGCTTCCCGCTCTCATCAAGGCTTCCGCCGGGGGAGGAGGAAGGGGGATGCGCGTGGTCACCCGAGAAGAAGAGTTTATCCCGGCGCTCGAAGCGGCAAAACGGGAAGCACTCGGAGCATTCGGCGACGATCGAGTCTTTGTTGAAAAATACGTCTCCAGTCCCAGGCACATCGAAGTACAGGTGTTAGGCGATTCGCATGGCAAAGTGGTCGCTCTCTTTGAAAGAGAATGCTCTCTGCAAAGAAGGCATCAGAAGATCGTAGAAGAAAGCCCGAGCCCTGCCCTCACCGAACTTCTAAGAGAACAGATCATGAAAGCGGGCGTTCTGGCAGCAGAAGCAGTGTCATATGTAAATGCCGGAACCGTTGAATTCATCTATTCAGACACAGAACGCACATTCTATTTCCTCGAAATGAATACCAGGCTCCAGGTGGAGCATCCCGTCACTGAAATGGTCACTGGAATCGATCTGGTGGAACAACAACTCCGTGTGGCAGGCGGGCTACCTTTCTCCTTTGATCCCGCTTCTTTGAGCCAGACGGGGCATGCCATAGAGGTCAGACTGTATGCGGAGGATCCGGAGAAGAATTTCCTTCCGGC
This sequence comes from Leptospirales bacterium, assembly GCA_019694685.1. Taxonomy (GTDB): domain Bacteria; phylum Spirochaetota; class Leptospiria; order Leptospirales; family Leptonemataceae; genus JAEUSB01. The sequence goes on along the minus strand of JAIBBM010000004.1, from coordinate 115,837 downwards.
TACAGGCAAAGTGCACCTTTTTGAGACTCCGGCTGACGTTCGAGTCGATTCGGGCATTGAGTCAGGAGACGAAGTCACCATCCACTATGATCCCATGATTTCAAAGATCATATCCCATGGCGTCAATCGCGCAGAAGCGATCGACAAAATGACAAAGGCTCTAGACGAAACGGTTTTGTTTGGGCCAAACAACAACCTGGACTTCTTGCGTTCGATTGTAAGGCACCCTGTATTTCGGTCGGGCAAAATCACGACTGGATTCATCCCCGAGCACTTCCCTTCTTTTAGAAGAACTTCTTCTCCAGACACAGTTGAGCTTGCCCGGGCATCCGCCTCTGTTTTAACTTACCTTGGCGGCAAACAAATCTCCGGATCAGAACTCAATCTGGCTCAGACCGGCGGAGATCTGCTACCGTGGATTCAAATCGAGGGGTTCCGGCTTTGGAATTAGGCTCAAAAGTAGAAGTAACAAGAGAAGAAGTGAATGGCGGAACTATCGTTCATGTAAAGTTCGATCAGCCAGAGACCAGGAATTCGCTGACTCTGGAAATGGGTCTTTCCTTTCACCGCGTCATGCATGCGCTTGCAGGCGAACATCCTCTTCCACGGGCTTGCATTCTATCTGGTAAAAACGGAGTCTTCTCAAGCGGCGGAGATTTCCAGCTGCTCAAGAGCTTTGCTGAGAAAACTCCCAAAGAGAACACAGAATTCATGCAGTCCTTCTACAGATTGTTTCTCACAGTGCGTCACATGCCTTTCCCGGTTCTCGCAGCAGTCAATGGCCATGCGATTGGAGCGGCGCTCGCGATCACTCTGGCATGTGACCTTCGCTATTTTGTTCCGGATGCGAAGTACTCTTTGAATTTTGTTCGCATAGGAATCCATCCTGGAATGGGATCCTCTTTTCTTCTCAAACAAATCGCAGGAATGATGAGAGCCCAGGAACTCATACTCACCGGAAGATATTTTTCCGGAACGGAAGCAGAGCAGATGGGAATCTGTCACGGAACGTTTCCGGCAGACACCATTGTAGAGAAAGTCACAGAGATCGCGCGCGAAATCGCACTCGGAGCACCCAGAGCAGTGCGTCTTGCCAAAAGGTCTCTCTACGAAGCAACAGACATTGAAAACGCAATCCAGCTGGAATCGCATTTTCAGGCTGAGACGTATCAAACTCAGGATTTCAGAGAAGCACTCAAAGCAATCGAAGAAAAAAGGACACCCACTTTCAAGGACGAATAACGTTCATGGACAAGAAGAAAATCATCCGAATCATCATTGGCGCCGCCGCCGCACTTCTCATAGGAGCCGGACTATTCGCCATCGCAGGCCCCGGTCGCCCCCCGGGCAATGGCTCAAAGAAAGTATTGTTTGAAATCGAATCCGGAAGCGGGCCAGGCAGTGTCAGCGAACGCCTCGCGGCAGAAGGGCTCATCACGAATTCAGCGTACCTTCGATTTCTGCTGCGAACCACAGCCGGCGGCAAGATCAAAATGGGAGTCTATGAAATCAATGACGGTATGTCTGCTGGTGAAATCGCTTCTCTGATTTCTCGTGGCAAAGTAAAAATGATTTCCATCACCATCCCGGAAGGATGGCACAACAGACAGATCGCGGATGAAATGGTGGCCAAGGGTCTGGTCAAAACGACGGAAGAATTTCTCAAGCTGACAGAAGATCCGCAGGTTCTGGCAAAATACAAAATTCCGGCAAAGACAACAGAAGGGTACTTGTTTCCGGAAACATACAGTGTGCCTCTCGGATATTCCGCGACATCGTTTCAAGATTTGATGATCCGCCAGTTCTTGAAGAAAGCACGCGAAGCGGGAGCCGCAGAAAATATCACACCGCAAGAACTCCATGAAAAAGTAATCATGGCTTCCATCATTGAAAGAGAAGCGCTCAAGCGCGAAGAGCTACCTCTCATGGCCCAGGTATTTGAGAATCGCCTGGAAAAGAGAATGAAACTCGAATCGTGTGCCACCATTCAATACTTGTTTGAGCGCCCTCACAAGAAACTATACGAAAGAGATCTTGTGATTCAATCGCCTTACAACACGTACATCCACAAAGGACTTCCTCCCGGGCCCATCTCAAATCCAGGACTTCCGGCACTTCGCGCAGCTTTTCACCCGGAAGCAACGGACGCTCTCTTCTTCGTTCTCAAACCGGATGGATCGCATCACTTTTCCAAAACATTCAAAGAGCACAATGAGGCCAAACAGAAGTATCTGGGTGGTGCTCCTGTATGAAAGACGTAGCAGATGCAGCGAACTCTCTAAAGAACATGCTCTCTCAGCTTGAGAAAGAGAACAAAAAGCTGACTGGAGATCTGGAAGTTAAGCGAAAAGAAAGAGCGACTCGCATCAAAGAGGCAAAGGCCACGCAGAAGAAGATGCACAGTCATCTGGAAAAGATTGATGGGCACCTGGCAAAAGGGCGCGCCGCGCTCGACAAGCAGACCGGAGCGCTCGCAGGCATCAAAAAGATAGTAAAGCAACAAGAGCAGACGCTCAAAGACCTCCATCTCAGGCTCGAACGGTTAGAACACGGACTGCGCGGAGGCAAAATGTCCATCCCGGATGCGCGCCGTGAACTCATGAAAATGCTCGAAGATCTGCAAGGAATGAAGAAGCAGAGAGAGAAGATTATGTCCTCGGAAGGAAAGGTAAACGCAACGAATTTCCCCTCATTTCGCCTTGACCCCTGAAGCGTTTCGGTACGATTGGCACTGGCAATGATTATTCTCGAGAACCAGAAGACGAAAGTCACCAAAGACCCGGAAATCGTTAAGTCCTGGGTCCTCATTGACGCAAAAGACCAGATCCTGGGGCGTCTCGCCTCCAAGGCTGCTCATAGACTGCGCGGAAAACACCGTGTTGATTTTTCAGAGAATCAAGACATTGGCGATTTCGTAGTCATCATCAACGCGAAGCATATTCGCACTACTGGAAGAAAGATGGAAGATAAGATGTATCGCCATCACTCCCGCCATCCAGGTGGACTCAAAGAATTCAATCTCAAGACGATCCTCGAAAAGCATCCAACTCTGGCTGTGGAAAAAGCGGTAAAACGCATGATTCCTTCCGGTCCTCTTGGACGCAAAATCATGGGCAACCTGAAGATTTACGCGGGCGCAGAGCATCCACACAAACCACAAAAACCAACTCAGATCTAATATCAGGAAAGCATCATGGCTGTGAAAGCAACTCTCATTGTAGGCAGAAGAAAGACCGCAGTAGCGCGCGCTAAATTGACAGCGGGCACGGGTAAGTTCATTGTAAACGGAAAGGACCTCAAAGAGTTCTTCCCACTTGCTCGCCTGCAAAAGACAGCAGCTCAGCCACTGGTTCTGGCCGGTCTTGAAGCCAAGTATGACGTGTCTGCTAACGTGGCGGGCGGCGGAATCACAGGCCAGGCAGGAGCAGTTCGCCTCAGCCTCGCTCGCGCTCTGCAAACAGTCAATCCAGCACTCCACACGGACCTCAAGAAGGCCGGATTCCTGAAGCGCGACCCGAGAATGGTGGAAAGAAAGAAATACGGCAAGCGCAAAGCACGCCGCGGCACACAATTCTCCAAACGCTGATTTTTTTCTTCAGTAATTTGCAAAATCTGCCGATCATGTAAAAGGCCCAAATGTGCCTGCACGGAGGCAGTCATGCAAATTGAATCTGGATCACCCGGTTTCGAAGCAATCAGTCGTTCCACGCGTATGCTCAACGAGCTCAATCAAACGATTGTAGATAAGACTCAAGAATTTCAAAGCAAAGCGGTTAAGATGAATGTTGCAGAGCAAGTTACATCATCCGCCGAAAACCAGATCGACCTGCAAGCATAACCTCAGCGCTCGGGCAGTAGCTTTCCCGTTCCCCAGTCCGTGGTGACAGAGGACTCGCCTGCCCGATTTACTGAAAGCTGGAAGAATCTTGAGCCTTTCAAAAAGCGAAAGGCCAGGATTCCATTCTCACATAAAAACAAGTCCGACTTCACCTGCTCACTTGAATTCTCTGGCGCACCATTCACGTTGCCGGAATAGTTCAAGGCCAGAATTTCAAATTGTTTTTCAGTTCTGATATGCGAAAGAGAAACATCTCCGCGGACGCTCACGCCTGATTTGTGAATTTCAAACACCATACGTATCTGGTTTCGTGAAATAGAAACGATCTGGCCTTTACCAATCCATTCGCCTCCATTTTGAATCTTAAATCGCGTCCCCTCTCGAAGAGTTGAATAGTGCGAAAAATCAAAGGGGCCACGAGCAATCAGAGTGCCTGAAATAAGAAAAGTCTGCACGATCAAACAAAAAGCAACCGCTCGCCTCCGCCAGGATACTGCAAACTCAAGGCACATACAACTGAAGCTCGATGCGTTCGTTTCTATACTGGGAAAAATCGTCTGGAGAAGGATTGAGAATTTCTGATTCTCCGAGACCCTGGAAATCCATTCTGTCCTTCCAGGAACCTTGCATTCTTTTGTACAACTGCAGTGCGCGACGTTCTGTGATTTCCAGGTTTTGCTCTTCCCCACCAGGAAGTCCGGAGTTCACATATAGATGAATGTTGTATTTGCGAAAGCGTGACAGATGCGAAAGTACATCGCTGATGGCCGCTTCTCCCTGCGAAGTGAGAGTAGAGTCCGCATTGAAGTACTTTTGCACAGGGATTCTGGCATAGAGAGCTCTCTGCCCTGGTGCCACAGGACGAAGCAACGTCTTACTTCGCACAACTAGCTTTTCCGGCTTAGAAAGGTTACCGGCTCGATCGCGGGCCTCAAGCACCACAGTGAAAGTCTCCAGGGATTCAATCGGCTCACCCGCGTCCGACAAACCATTCCACATGATTCGCTCTGGCAAGGCCGCTCCCTGCCATGTGCGAATCAGCTTTTGAAATCGATTCTGCGTGTCCGGTGTTACTAGAACGCGAATCGTCCATTGTTCTATACCGGAAATATCCGCCGCGTCCATCTTAAAAGAAATGTCTTCTTCTTCCCCATCGCCATCCGGCGAGAAGCTGGAAGAACTGGAAGAGAACGAAACGCCGGGTGGTGACGTGTCCACCCGAAACGATCTGGGTGCGCTCGATACAGTGCCCTGAGTGGTCTCCAACGTCAGTTTCGCGTCGTATATCCCATCTTTGACGATCGCCCCTGCCGCGTTTTTTCCATCCCACACCAGAATTCCAGGAAGGACTCTTTGAGGTTGTGTATCGTATATGATTTCCGGCGAGTCGTGAGTCAAAATTTGAAGGCGATAGGACTTCACACCAGCCCTGAGCGATTGATTGAAATATTGAATCAAAAACTGGATCTTGTCTTTCACCGAATCGCCGTTAGGCGAAAAGGATTCATCCGGCTGAAGGTCGATTTGAGGAAGTTCTGTAACCACAAGGAGGCCGGGGATGCTTTCGCGTACGACTACGCCAGCTGGACTGCGCGCTTCGAGCCAGTACGTGTAGCATCCCCACGGAACTAGATCGCCTTTTGCGGTTCTTCCGTTCCAGATGATCTTAGGAGAAAGAGTCCCGGGCCATGTTCGCGTTTCGAGGATTTCCCCGGCCGCGTTTACGATCCTTCCAGTAAAAACAGTCTTTGGATCCGCCTGCGCGGATTGCGAGATCGCAAATTCTCCTTTCGTAGAATCGGCTGGCTTTCCGTCCTGAGTGACTCCGCGCACAATCGCGCGAACATCCGCCGAAAGAGTAAGCTGCGGCCTGCGAGTGGAAAGTTCCACCGTAACTGAATTGGAATTGCTCACACGCCCGCTCGCATCGGCTGCAGTGACTGTGATTCTGTAGTTGCCATCGGGCAGGATCTTCCCGGCATCATCCCTTCCGTCCCACGGTATGCTTTCTGGAAAGGAGAGAGGACGAACCGTTTCTGCGAATGGAAGAAACAAATTGGACACCGCTCGCCTGGGACGAATCCACCGTAAATCCGCCCGAATGGTGCGAACCAGGGAACGATCGTTTTCGATGCGCAAAGCGTAATCGGCCGGTGTTTCGAGAGAGGATGGGATTTCCAGAAACCGCACTTCGATTTCATCCTGAATCCCGTCCCCGTTAGGTGAAAATGCGAAGTAGGATGTGCCTATGACAAGGCTCGACGAATCCGCCGACAGAGCCGTCAGGATGAGAAACGCCAGAATCTGCGGAAAAGGTCTAAATTTCACCGTTCAAAAGGAAGTGCCGCACGCCCGGTCTTTTTGTAAAGTGGTAAAACATGGCAGAGAAAGTCCTGGTTGCAATGTCGGGTGGCGTGGATAGCGCTGTGGCCGCGCTTCTGTTGATTGAACAGGGCTACGAAGTAGTGGGTGTGAATCTTCGCACGTGGGACTACGAAGCAGTTGCCTGTGATACAAGAAAGAAGTCATGCTGTAGCCCCAGAGACGTCCAGGACGCCAGAGACACTGGTATTCACCTGGACATTCCATTCTATGTAGTGCGAATTGAGAAGGCTTTCAAAGAGTCCGTGATGGACCGTTTTGTGCTGGATTACGTTTCAGGAAGAACTCCCAATCCATGCGTAGAATGCAATACGTTCGTCAAGTTTGGAATTCTATTTGAAAAGGCCAGATCTCTTGGCATTGATCGAATTGCAACAGGTCACTATGCGCGGACCCATGCGGGAAAAAGACACAGCATTCGTGTTGGCCGCGACAATAGAAAAAATCAAGCTTACTACCTCTACGGGCTTTCGCAGGATGCGGTGGCCAATTCCATCTTCCCGTTAGGCGACATGGAGAAACCTGCCGTTCGCGAAATCGCTCGCAGGCACGATCTGGTCGTCGCAGAGAAAGAAGAGTCGCAGGAGATATGCTTTGTTCCGGAAAACGACTACCGCTCTTTTCTGAAAAGACAGGGAGTTGAATTTCAACCCGGCTATTTCAAAGACAGAGACGGAAGGATTCTGGGAAAACATTCCGGAAAAGAAAACTACACAGTAGGTCAGAGAAAGGGTCTCGGAATCTCGTGGCAAAAGCCTCTCTACGTAATGAGCATTGAAACAAACGGCGACGTCATTCTTGGAACGGATGAAGACGATTTCATGCGCGAATTCTACGTAGAACAGACGATCTACCAGGCGCTCGGGCCCGAGGATTTTTCCGGTGAAATTCATGCACGCGTACAAGTGCGTTATCGTGCGAATCCTGTCTCCTGCGTGGTGTCGCGCGCTGGAAGCTCTGATAAGATCGCGTGGAATGGAAAGCCGGAAGGCGACATACTGCGAGTGAGACTTCTCGAAGGTGCAGGTGCCGTGACTCCCGGTCAAAGTGCAGTGTTCTTTCCGTCTGTAGAACTTGCGAATGCCCATGATCTCCCGGAAGATGTAGTCCTTGCCGGGGGAGTGATCCAGAAAACCTGAAGGAAGTCGATCCGGTCCTTCTAGTTCTTGCGGCGCAAATGAAGAGGAAAGTCTTCCGGGCCGACAGGACTCGCAGTAAACACAAGATGGTCTTCGGATAGAACCTTCACGTATTTCACTTCGAGCCTGTGAGATTTATTCCCCAGAATCGTAAGCTTCCACACTCCGTTTTCCAATCTGGAATCCATGATTGCAACGCTGTCTTCAATGGCCCGGTTTGGCACTCCGCCTGCGACTCTTTCTTCTGCAGACAAAACCCGAAAATCAATCGTTGCAGAATAGCGCTCTTCCCCGAATGTCATCGACGTGATGCGAGACAGGAAGCGTGCCTTCTGCATTGCATCCGGACTCGTCTTTGCGACCCGCTTAAAATTCTCATCCTGAATGGTCCAGTCCAGATCGACGTTCCAGGATCCGGAAAGCGCAGGGTAATGAGTGCGCGCCATCCCACTGGAGCAATGCAAAACTACCATGAACGGGATTACAAGAAACAGGGGTGCAATGATTCTCATGGCATTCCTGTATCCCTCACACAGGAGTTGTCCATTCATTTCTCAGGCGGTGTGGGTCGCAGCGGACCTGGCGCGGATGGCCCGCCCACCTTGCAACTGCCGCCCGGGTTTTATCACGCAATAGAATGACGTATTACATACATCCCCCCTCTATTATCACGCAATTCTTGTTCGTTTTACATCCGGAGGTGGTGTGGGCCGCAAGTGAAGGTGGCGCGGATTACCCGCCCGGGTTTTATCACGCAATAGAACGACGTATTACATACATCCCCCCTCTATTATCACGCAATTCTTGTTCGTTTTACATCCGGAGGCGGTGTGGGCCGCAAGTGAAGGTGGCGCGGATTACCCGCCCGGGTTTTATCACGCAATAGAACGACGTATTACATACATCCCCCCTCTATTATCACGCAATTCTTGTTCGTTTTACATCCGGGGGCGGTGTGGGCCGCAAGTGAAGGTGGCGCGGATTACCCGCCCGGGTTTTATCACGCAATAGAACGACGTATTACATACATCTCCCGCAATTATCACGCAATTCTTGTTCGTTTTACATCCGGAGACGATGTGGGCGTCTCGAAAGCCCGAGCAATATGCTATGTAGTACGTAGAATTATTCCCGTGCAAGCCACGCTCGAACTCATTGCTCTACGCAGAGGAGGTAGTAACCTGGATTCGTACAGGCAATGGTTCCACCGAAAATCGACATATTCGAAGTAACGTTGCCGTTTCCCAGATCTTGATTGCCCGCTGTATTGCTCCACGCGCCGCAATCATTTCCAGAATTTCTCCATGCAGTGTCCATTCCTGTTTTGTAAGAGATTCCAGAATTCACAAAGCCGGCGCTGAGGGGGAAAGAGAACAATCGGTTCGCTCCGGTGATCCCTATTACCGTTGTGCCGTTGGCCTGTCTGTATTCCTGGTTTGCAAGCAGTACCCAGTCAATCTGACCGTCCCCTACACTTGCAGAAACACTCGCGCGGCGCACTGTACTTCCGACAAGAAATGCTTTCACCGTAAACGTAGCGGCTGTCGGTCGCGCCGGATCCGCAGAACACATGGAATCTCCGGTCGCGATGCCGCCAATGTTTGCACTTGCCTGCGCTGCCTGCGTGACGTAGAAATAACAAAAACCTCTAGATGCACAGGAGAAGTTCGCGTTCGTAAGGTATCGAAAAAACATCATGATCTCATTCTGCTGCGTCTGCTGTTCTGAGATGCTCATCGACCGCGCGCACGAACTGAGACACGACCCCGCAATCAAGAGAACGCAGAATTTCCTGAGATCCACTGCGTTTGCCTACTCGCCTGGTCCTAGAATTCGAATTCTGACCTGACCTGCCCAGTCTATGCCTGGCCTTTGTGAAGACTCGCGCGACTCTGAATTGTACCCGATCAAAACGCGCGATGCGTCGGCGGGTGCCTCTCCGAAGGTCGGATCGACTGGAATCCACTGCCCTCCAACATAGACTTCATTCCATTGATGGAAGAGAAAAGAAGGCTTCCCTTCCATTTCCATATAGACGACTCCCAGTGCCAGGCGCGTTGGAATTCCCTGCGAACGCGCCAGTGCCGCGAACAGCACACTGTGTTCTGTACAATCACCTTCCAGATTTCGCACAACTTCCGATGCGCTTGCATATCCTACACTGAAGTTCTTCTTCTCGATATGACGAAACACCCAGCTGTTCATGAGCATTACTTTTCTGGAAATATCCGTTTCCTTTCCTACGATCTTTGCGGCCAGTTTGATGATTTCCGGATCATCCGAGTTCACATAACGATCTGGAAGACGATTGGGGTCTTTCGCGTCGGGAGCAGGTGCACGAGCACCCCTCGGTAGCAAGGGTACTTTCTGTGTGACAATCAGTTTATCTCCTTTCTTTTCGCTTTGCTGATACGCCACAGAGGCAATCATTGGAACACCCTTGCTGGACGAAATTTCAAAGCGCGATTGTTTGCTGGCTCGAGGTCGATCGATCGATCCTTCCACTGGAATGAAAAATAGATCAGCAACATCTGCGTTGAACTGAGTCGCCGCCGCTTCCTCGCGCGTAGCGCGTGTCATTTTAAATCCAGCGGACTCTAACTCGAGAGAATAAATGGTTCCATCCTTTCCTACGAGACTGGTTTCTGCCGGACCTCCAGGAAGCGGATGAGACTTTACAACCGAGACATCCACTTCGCCCCGGGGTGTCTTGAATTTGGATGTTCCTATTACTTCCACATTGTAATCATTTACCAGGTCATCCGCACTATCCGGCGAAAACACTTCGTACTCGTAGGATGTGCCTGGAGAAAATCCTTTCTGTTGCTGCAACAAATCCGCGGCTCTCGGGCCGATTGCCTCTTCTGGCGCCGCGACTCTGGTCTCTTTTATTTTCCCTGCACTTTCCGTGGTCACAACAAACTCATCGCCGACGCGCATGCCATGCGTCTTCGCCGGAATTTGTGATTCATTGGAAATGATATCAAACGCAATAGGACGGCCGCTCTTGTCTTCGCGCACAATGGAGGTGCGCGATATAACCACTGGTTCTTTGAAACGTTTGATGCGAATTTGCATTTCAACTCGCGTCTCTATTTCTCCGGTCGACTCGTCTCTATCCATAATGCGCGTATAAGTGCCCATCGCCTGGCTTTGCATGGAAATCAAGAAATGATCCTCTATCAGCCTCTCCGCGCTGAGGGATGAAACAAGTGACAGGAACAGGATGATGATCAGGCGCATTATGTTATTAGACGCACAAAGCCTCAGGATGATCAACTCTTTCCAACCAGGGGCCCTGAGAGCGATTTTCCTTGACCTCGAAGGCTTTCGGCTCATCTTCCCCTCCAGATGGAAAAAGAATCTTTATACGCGCTGGTCCGGGATACGGTGGCCACGTACGCAGAACGTCCCTGTTACTGGGTGAAGCCTGATCCTCGCGCAGAAGTCTTTTCCGCAGTCTCGTATTTCAACTGGCGTGCGGATATGAAGCGCTTCTCGGCGTATCTGATCCACAAACTCAGCTGTGAACCCGGAACAAAAGTGGGTCTACTGTGCGACAACAGATACGAATGGAATCTGATCAGCATGGGTATCACCACGATTGGCTGCATAGACGTGCCTCGCGGCTGCGATGCAACGCATCAGGATATCAATTACATTCTCAATCATACTGAATGCCCGGTGCTCGTGGTCGAGCATGAGAAGATGCTCAAGACGGTAGTTGGAATGCTGGGAGAACTTCCCAGTCTCAAACACATCATATCCATCGAAGGTCCGGAAAAATTCAAGAACCTGGATGAGATTGCTTCAAAACTCGGGAAAACACAGCTTCATTTTCTGGTGGATACGTTCGCAGAAGGAGAAGAGATTCTCGCAAAGCTGGGAGAAGGTTTTCTAAAAAAACGCGGAGAAGAAATTAGACCGCACTCGATTGCCACTATCATCTACACATCCGGCACTACTGGATCCCCCAAAGGTGTAATGCTGGAGCACAGAAGCTTCTGCTGGGAAGTCAATCAAATGCAACAGGTTCTGCCTTTAGGAGAGCGAGATCGCACCGTGATTTTCCTTCCGCCATGGCACATCGCAGAAAGACTTCTGGAAACCACTCTCATCGCATGCGGTTCCAGTATGGCAAATGCGAGCATCATATCTCTGGCTGCGGATATGGGAGTAATCAAACCAACGGCTCTGGTGAGTGTGCCGCGCGTATGGGAACAATTGTATCGTCGCGTGTTTGACAATGTTCGCAAACAACCAGAAAAAACGCAGAACATCTTCAACTTCGCTCTGAACGCGGCTCAAACATACACGGATATCATGGACACTCTTCTGGATCGCTTCGCGGAAACAGAGGATGAAGAAAAAACATCCACACTTACGCGAAAGGCAATCGCCGCGGCCATGCTTCCGGTCTTCGCCATACTCAATATTCCCGCCCAGATCATCCTGAAGAAAGTGAAGAATATTTTTGGCGGACGTTTGAAGTTCGCAGTCTCCGGCGCCGGCGCATTGCCGGAACACGTGGCTGTATTCTTTCGCGCAGTCGGAATTCCAATTCTCGATGGCTATGGAATGACAGAAACAACAGGTGTGGCCGCGATCTCTGCCCTGCCCTTCCCCAGACGAGGCTGTGTAGGGAGACCTATCCCTGGAGCTCAGATCCAGCTTCGCGATGATACAGGAAAAGTGATCACCAGGCCAGGGGTAAAAGGAGTCTGCTGGCACAAAGGACCGCACGTGATGCGCGGCTATTACAAGGCAGACGACAAAACAGCCGAAATCATGCGTGATGGTTGGCTGAACTCAGGCGATATCTTCGTTTGGACCAACACTGGTGAAATCAAATTCGCGGGCCGTGCCAAAGACACAATTGTTCTGGCGGGTGGCGAAAACGTAGAACCGGGGCCAATCGAAATGAAGCTGCTTGAGCATCCTTTTATTTCGCAGGTCGTGGTGGTTGGTCAGGACAAGAAGACTCTGGGCGCTTTGATCGTACCTAACTATGATCGATGCAAAGAAGAATTCAAGAACATGGGATTTGAAGCCCCATCAGATTACGCTCAGTGGGACACTCACAAAGAGATTCATAAATTCTTCCAGGACATAGTCAAGCAGCAGGTTTCCGGTTCGCACGGATTTAAGAGTTTCGAGAAGGTCACAGGATTCCACATCATGCGCAAGGAATTCGAGAAAGGGAAAGAGATGACTGAAACGATGAAGATTAAGCGAAACGTAGTGTTTGATCTTTATAAAAAGGAAATCGACTCACTCTACAGAGACGATTGATCTCTGATCTCTGTAGAGTTCCAAACGATCAGGTATAGTTGAGACGGCCGTTGAGGCGGGACTTTTCTTCCATCTTGATCAGCGGAGCGTTTACATCGCCGTTGATCACAGCTGTGCTGCGAATGTCGATTTTTTCAGATGCGAAAAGATTTCCGTTGATTTCGCCCAGAACCAGAATTTGAGAACCGTACACATCGCCATGAACTGCGCTGTACTGTCCAACCACGACTGTGTGGTTCTTTGAATCAATCTTGGTGGCGGAAATAGCGCCTTCTATGATGAGGTGAGTGTCTACCGTAAGGTCTCCAGAGATTGCCATGGAATGAGTGATTACGGATCTATGATCATGCATTGTTAAACTCCTGCGTTTGGGTGAGCGAATCTCAAGAATGCCGCTGGCTAACCCGGGCTCAAGCATTTTAGAAAAAAAAGTTGCCCGACTGTCCGGTCAATGTGACAGAATCCGCCTCAAGGGCCGGGCCAGAGACGGGGCCTTCTAGAACAGAAACCTGGAAGAAATGTTAAAAATTTGGGCTGCGCTTCTCAAGAAATGCAGACAAACCTTCGACCGGTTCTTTTGTGTTGAAGAGCTCTGCAAACGCGTTGATCTCGCGTTCGATGCCCGCGCTGAGCGGAAGTTCCATTCCACTGATCACAAGCCAGCGCGCCGTCTTCTGAGCGGAAGGCGCCTTACCCTTTAAGAATTTTTCTGCAAGTGCATTTGCATCCGCCATCAGAGACTCGGGTGCGGAAACTTTTTGCACCAGGCCAACGGAAGCAGCCTGTTCCGCTGTGATGATTTCGCCGGAACAAACCATTTCGAGGGCTCTGGCCCGGCCGATCAAACGTGAAAGCCTCTGCGTTCCTCCGAATCCAGGAATGAGCCCCAGACCCACTTCCGGAAGCCCCATCTTAGCTGTACTGGAGGCGATTCGAATGTCGCATGCAAGAGCCAGTTCGAGGCCACCGCCCAGTGCGAAACCGTTGATGGCAGCAATCGAGATCAAATCCGAAGCGGCCACCGCATTCATGGTATCATGACCATTGCGAGCGAATTCCTCCGCCTGCTCCGCGCTCAGTCCCTTCATTTCTGCGATATCCGCACCCGCGCAAAATGCGGCGCCGTCCCCAGTGAGAATCATGACACGCTGGGTAGGGTCCTGGGCAATTTTGGAAACGGCCTCGCGAATATCCCGGAGCACTTCGCGGTTCAGCGCGTTTTTTGCTTCCGGCCTTTTGAGGGTTAGGATGGAGAGTGGACCGTTTGTCTGGACATTTACAAAAGACATGAGCAGTTTTCTCGGCCGCGCGGTTTTTCCGCTATTAATTTCTTCTAAATGAATTCTGCCGGGGGTCGAAACTGTTAAAGGGGATCCCAATGAGACAACGCGTGTTCTTCGAAGATCTGAGACTGGAACTCGAAAATCTCTCTTCGCACGGCCTGACCGCCCTGAAGACAGGCACAGAAGTGGAAGATATGTCCTTTGAGGAAATCCGAATCCTCCGCGCCCTCTCTCGTGATATTTGCCCCCTCTTTGTAAAGATCGGTGGTGCCGAGGCTCGCAATGATATTCGCGAACTGGCGGAAATCGAGGTCGATGCGATCATCGCTCCCATGATCGAGTCCGTTTACGCACTCGAGAAATTCATTGAAAGTATGCGTGACGTTCTGAGCCCAAAAGCCTACAGACGAATTGAAAAGGGTTTCAACCTGGAAACAGCAACGGCGTTCAATCGCATGACTGAATTGCTTACCTCAGAGGCGGCGCAGGAACTGGTCCAGGTTACAGCAGCCAGAACAGATCTTTCCGGATCGCTGCGCGTTTCACCTGAACATGAAATCATTTTTGAATTGTGCACTCATATTGTAGCGCGCTGCAGGCAGTATGGTCTTCGCACCTCAGTGGGCGGTGCCATCAAGTCTGCTTCCATTGAAAAACTCGTGGGTCAGATTGGCCCCGACACTGTGAACACCAGGCATATGGTTATGGATTCGGCTGTGCTTGCTGGAAATCCGGTGTGCGTTCTAGAAAAGCATTTGATGTGGGAAGTGCACCTTTACCAGTACCTCGCCAGTTTTCCTTCACACAAACAGGCTACCCATAGAAAGCGTGCAGAAACTCTTTTGCAGCGCATGACACCGGACCTGGCGCTTGCTCCAGTTGCAGCAGTTTAATGCTTGAAGCGCAGCCCGTAAATCGCACCTGGCGTGACTGGATTCGATTGATTCCCGCCAGAGGGGCAGACTACTTCCTGCTCTTCTATCTGGCACTGGATCTGGCACTCATCTTGTTTCACGATTCATACCGCGACCTCCTTCCCAAAGGCAGTGTCACTTACGTTCGCTACTTTGACTTTTCCCTCATAGCAATCTGGTCCATCGACTTCATCCTTCGCCTTCGCAGACAGGAAGATCGATGGGGATATGTGCGCGCACACTGGTATGAAGCGATTGGACTTTTTCCGCTGCATCCAATGCGATACTTTCTGGCTCTTCGCGCGGCCAAGATCGGCATTGCGTATTTCAGAATCCTCAGGTCTGACCGCGATGTAGGGCAACTCGTAGTAGAAGAGATCACATTCCGATTCCGCGATATATTTGTGGATACAATCGCCGATGCTGTGTTCCTCAGATCACTCGAGAGAGTGGATGAAGTGATGAGCAGGCTGGACTATGAAACACTGGCTCGATCCACGTTTCAGAAGCATCAGGCGTCCATGCAAAAAGCAGTTCACGACTCCATCAATTCGAAGTCAATCATCGGAGACCTGGCTCGTATTCCTCTGATGGGTACAGTCGTAAACAAAATCGGAGCAGACGTTAGCTCCATTGTCATCGAGGTACTGGAAACGGAAGTCACTGGACGAATCATGAAGGATATCACTTCTAGCATTCTAACTGAGATGAATGAGAGGGTGAAGCTGCTCGATCTAGAACGACTCACCGGCAGAAGACTGACCACAGGTCGCACAAAAAAGTAATCAGACTTCCGGTAAACGCGCTCGCTTTCTCTCGAAAAAGGAAACAAGAATCTGCCTGGCTTTTTCCTGGTGGCTTTCTATGTGAGTGAGAAGTGGTCTGTGATTGTAAGAAGTACCAAATTGATCGAGCAATCGCACAATACCCGCCCCTGAGAGCACAGGCGTAAAATATTGAACCTCCGCAACGCGCGCAAACAGAATCGCACCGGTGCATAGGGTGCAGGGTTCAAGAGTAGAAACAAGAACAGACGGAAGCATTCTTTCAGACTGAAAATGCGCGCATGCTTCGCGAATAGCCAGGAGCTCTGCGTGGGCCGTTGGATCTTTGCGCGAAATGATTTCATTCTTGCCGCGCCCCACAATCTTCAGAGTGGAGAGTTCAACAACCAGAGCTCCGACTGGAACTTCGCCCGATAGATCCGCCTGAAGGGCCAGTTCGTATGCTTCCTCCAGGATTTCAGCAGGAAGCGGATGTGAACTCGTCAGAGACCCAGACCCTTGGATGCAATGATCCCGCGCATGATCTCTGATGTTCCAGCGTAAATGCTCTGAACGCGCGCGTCTACAAAGGCGCGTGCGATGGGATATTCCATCATGTAGCCGTAGCCTCCGAAGAACTGAAGGCACGTATCCACCGTCTTTTTGAGAAGTTCTGAGCACAGTAGTTTTGCCTGCGAAGCCTCTACGACTACCTTGTCGCCTCGCATGAACGCCAGGATCACCTGATCGAGAAAACAACGCGCGGCCGCCACTTCTGTGGCAGCATCTGCCAGTTTGAACTGAGTGTTCTGAAAGCTGCCCAGACTTTTCCCAAACGCTTTTCGGGTTTTCACGTATTTGAGAGTTTCTTCGAGAGCCACTTCGCAGCCGCGCATACTGGACGCCGCGAGAACCAATCGTTCTGTTGCAAGCTCGCTCATCAAATAGCGAAAACCATATCCTTTCTTTCCCAGAAGATTTGCTTTAGGAACTTTAACATCGTGATAGAACAATTCAGAAGTATCCTGCGCATTCAGGCCAATCTTCTTCAGACGCTTGCCTCTCTCAAATCCCTCCATTCCGCGTTCTACCATGAGAAGGGAAATTCCGTTGATCTCTTTTTCAGGATCTGTTTTGGCAACAGTGATGATCAAATCGGAAAGATATCCGTTGGAAATGAAAGTTTTGGATCCGTTTACCAGATAATGATCCCCTTT
This sequence comes from Leptospirales bacterium, assembly GCA_019694685.1. Classification (GTDB taxonomy): domain Bacteria; phylum Spirochaetota; class Leptospiria; order Leptospirales; family Leptonemataceae; genus JAEUSB01. The sequence goes on along the minus strand of JAIBBM010000004.1, from coordinate 99,008 downwards.
GTCTATGGCAGTACTGGTAATGCCCGCGAGATCCGACCCGGCACCAGGTTCCGTCATAGCAATGGCCAGAATCTTTGTTCCGTCAATGATCCCTGGCAGCCAGCGCTGTTTTTGCTCATCGCTTGCGTGGTGCAAAACATACGGTGCAATTACGTCTGCGTGCAGACTGATGAAGAAACCGCTCGCTCCCACTCTCGCGGATTCCTCAATTACAATCAGATTATAGAGAAAGTCAGCGCCCGCTCCACCATATTCTTCGGGGAAATTGGGACAGATCAAACCAAGAGAGCCTGCCTTGGCCCAGATTTCACGCGGAACAATGCCGTCTTTCTCCCATTGTTCATGGTGCGGAGCTACTTCTTGATCGAAGAAATCCGCAGCCATCGCGCGAAAGTCATCATGCTCTTTCGTGAAAGGAAGAATGCGTGGAAGTTGTTTCATGTTGGCCTCCGGCCGGTAGACCAAGAGTCAGAAAAAACCACGCTGTCGCAATCAAAAATTGAGAAACACGCCCGGAATAAAACGACGGAAAACTTCCATGCGCCGAATTCCAAACACTCTGGCGCGATTTTCGCGCATCCATCTCTGCAAACCAGAGTAGAGCCCCATCGGCTGTTCCTTCTTTCGAACCTCTACACCCGCATTGTATAGAATTCTATAGTCTTTCTTCACATGATCGAGACAGCGTGAATAGTTGATGTAGGAATCAATCTCCTCAGAACCGAGCGGAAGAAATCGCGCGCGCCACCAGTCTATCAATAGCTTCTTGAGCATTTCCTGAGGATACTCTCGAATTGCGTTTCCGGACTTATCCAGATATTGAATCTCTCCAATCTGTCTCTGCTTCATGGTCAGAAGAAGCATGTTAAACATGGCGATCGGCCCACAATGATAGAGAAAGATGAGTGGCTTGTCCAGTCCGGGAAAATCCTTACCCACCAGATCCTGCGCGACTTCTTCAATCAAATCAAAGACAAGTTTCACGTAATCGTCCATTACGCTTTCGCCGGATCCAGATCTCAAACGCGCAGCCATCTGATTGGAAGCTGCATTCGCCGGAAGTACTCCTGGCTCGAGATGCACAATGAAGGATTGTTTAAAATTCTCGAAACATTCTTCATACTGACGGACAGGAACTTCCATGCTATATGCTGGAGTGCGATTCCAGTCGCGCGAGCCAAGCAATGGCGCAGAAATCAAACTGGATTTGTTCAGAATCTTTTCGCGCGTATCAATGACAATGTTGCGCGCAATGGAGCCGCTAAAGGTTTCCGCCTCCTCTGTTTCATCGGTTTCTTCTTTCTTTTCTTCCTCTTGTGCTTCTTGAAAGATTTCGTCGCCGAGCATATGACCAATCGTATATGCAAGCTCGGCGTTGTACTTCACAGCAAGACGATAGCTTCCTGTGACAGGGTCGCGAGCTTCTTCGCCTCCGCCCATGTAGCTGGAAACACTTTCCAGGAAATGATCGGTCCGTCTCATCAAAAGCGGAATGGAACGAAGTACTTCTTTTTCAAGAATGCGCGCCATGTTGCGCGTCTCTTCTATCACTGTAAGAGTATCTACTACTTTGAAGACTTCGCGCCAGTCCACACGGGCCAGCTCTTGAAACGTCTTGATCTTTTCATAGATCCGTTTCAGTTTGAGAAAGTTGATCTGTTGCGGAGTCGGGTCTGTATCAAAGTAGCGCCGCTCCAGTCTCTTGATTTCGCGCAGTAAGATTTCTTCGCCGCATGTTTCCACAAACACTTTGAAGTTCTTCAGAAGGCTTGTGATGTGCTGGGTCAGTCTGGCACGGTATGGTTCAATCGCATGACGCGCACCAGGTGCTAGAGTTTCGCTGAAGAGTCTCTGTTGAACTGTTTCCGCAGAACTGCGGTGGGTATAGAGGACTGTATCGGGGCTGCCACGAAAAGCGCGAAGGTCTCTGAGAAAGTCGTGGGTTTCCCCTTCCCCCAGGTCCTGGGCCCGGCCCGCGAGCATGGCACGAGCCTGGAGACGATCTTCCTCGAATGGATTGGCCAGGAGCTTGACTAAATCGTCGTCCATGCTTCGATTCTCGCCCCGGCCCGAGGGCGTCTCAAGCCTTTTTTACGAGGCTGGAGCGACGGAAGGCTCGGAAGCAGGTTCCATGCCATGCGGATGTCTGGGATCCAGAGAACGTTTCTGGCTTTCAGACGCATCCGCGCCCACGATTTCGTTGAGCTCGGTGCCAGAAATGCTTTCATGAGCAAGAAGCGCTTTTGCAATCCTTTCCAGTTTTTCACGGTGCTGGTTGAGAAGACTTCTGCCCTTCTCGCGCTGCTCTGTTACAATACGATTCACTTCTTCATCAATGGTAGAAGCAGTTTCATCGCTGTAAGTGCGTGGGCTCTGAATCTCGCGCCCAAGGAACACATTGTCGTTGTGTGTGGAATAGTTGATGGTTCCAATCTTCTTGGACATGCCCCATTCGCAAACCATACGACGTGCAATGTTTGTGGCTACCTGAATGTCGTTGGATGCTCCAGTAGAACGATCTCCGAACACAATGTCTTCTGCAAGAAGACCACCCATGAGAACGCAAATGCGATCTTCCCAGTAACGGCTCGGGTGGATGTGTTTGTCATCTGTAGGAAGTTGCTGAGTTAGACCAAGAGCTCTACCGCGCGGGATGATGGTAACTTTGTGAACCGGCTCTGCATAGGCGAGAAGAGTTCCCAGAAGTGCGTGACCACCTTCGTGATATGCAATGACTTCTTTTTCCTTCGGAGTGATCATGAACGATCTTCTCTCCGGACCCATCATCACTTTGTCTTTTGCTTCTTCCAGTTCATCCTGAGTCACGCGACGCTTGTTACGACGCGCGGTGAGGAGAGCCGCTTCGTTGATGAGGTTGGCAAGATCCGCGCCAGTGAAACCTGGAGTTCCGCGCGCAATGTTTTGCAGCGACACATCCGAAGTGAGAGGAACTTTCTTCGCGTGGATCTTCAGAATGGCTTCGCGCCCTTTTACATCCGGAATATCTACTACAATCTGGCGATCAAAACGCCCCGGACGAAGAAGAGCAGGATCCAGTACGTCTGGACGGTTGGTCGCAGCGACTACGATGATTCCTTCGTTCTCTTCAAATCCGTCCATTTCCACAAGCATCTGGTTGAGAGTCTGCTCGCGCTCATCGTGTCCGCCGCCAAGGCCCGCTCCGCGAAGCCTTCCTACTGCATCAATTTCGTCGATGAATACAATGCATGGCGCCTGACGTTTGGCTTGCTCAAACAGATCGCGAACGCGAGATGCGCCCACACCTACAAACATTTCCACAAAGTCAGATCCGGAAATAGAGAAGAAAGGAACTCCGGCCTCACCTGCAACAGCACGTGCGAGAAGAGTCTTACCTGTACCCGGAGGACCAACCAGCAAAACGCCCTTGGGAATCTTCGCTCCAATTGCCTGGAACTTCTTTGGGTCTTTCAGAAATTCTACAACTTCAACAAGTTCAGTCTTTGCTTCGTCGCAACCCGCAACGTCATGGAAGTTCAGCTTCTTTTTTCCTTCCGGCATCAGACGAGCCTTGCTCTTTCCGAAAGACATGGCTCTGTTTCCAGTTGCCTGGATCTGACGCATCATGAACATCCAGAGAAAACCGATGAGCAAAACAAATGGCAGGATCTGGAGAATGGAACTGAACAAGCTACCCTCCTCCGGATTTTCAAACTTATAGATCACTCCGCTCTCATCGAGGGATTGCTGGATCTTTTCAGTGATGGCGCCCTGAGAAATCTCAGCTTCAAATGGATAGGTTTTGCTTCGAACTTTGTCCAGAGAATCCGATTTTTCAATCGAAACGCCTGGCTTTAGATAACGACCTGTGATTTTACGCGGCGCGATACGAAGAACAATGCTGTCTTCTTCTTTGTCAGAAGCCCGTGTGAAGATAGAGCCAGTGGCTGCCCTGCCCTCCGGTGTCAGCATTTGCTTGAACTGCGAAAACGTGATAGTTTCCGGCTTTTCCAGAGGCTGAAGGAGTTTGCTCGGGCCTCCCATGAGCATCATGATGACCACAATGCCAAAGAGGATGAGGATGAAATAACGCGCGTTACGATTCATTGTATTACGGCTCCATAATAAGTGCGAAACGAGGAAACGTCAATCACTGCTTGAACTTCTCGATGACCTCGTTTATGTCCCCGCTCGAGATGGATCGAACGGCAGCTTCCGCATCATTGATGATGCTGATGAGCTGGAGGATCTCCATTGGTTCAAATTCTGAACTAACATACTTATCGCGCGTCAACTTGCCCGCCGTTTTACCCAGAATTCCAACGCGAAGGCGAATAAATTCAGGAGATTTCAGTGCGATGGCCAGGTTTTTGATAGCCGGGTGGCTGTAGTCGTTGCCGCCTTTTTCTACCACGAGCTTGCCCAGAGGCAGACCGAAATCGTCCATGATGACGACGATATCAGGCGGCTTGATCTTTAAAAAGGAAGCAATGTACAGCGCTGCCTCTCCCGCAAGATCCGTAAAGGTCTGCGGTTTGAGCAGAACAATATCCTCGCCATCGAATTCACCGCGCCCAATGAGCGATTTCTTCTTCTTGGTGCGGATCTCGATGTTGTTGTTGTTCGCAAGAACATCGAGAATCTTGAATCCGATATTGGACCGGTTGTTCTGGAATTTCTCCCCAGGATTGCCCAGACCAATGATGAGCTTCATAGCGCCTTCCCTGAAATATGAAAAACCTCAGGCAGAATCTTACTTCTTCTCTGGAGCTTTCGCACCTGCAGCCGGAGCAGCAGCGGCGGCCGCAGCCGGAGCACCTTCTGCGCCTGGAGCTGCGTCTGTTTCCAGAGTCATGCGAGAGCGAGATACCTTGAGGATCATCGGATCACCTTCCAGGCGAATGTCCCATTCTTTTGAAACGGGAAGCGCGCTGAGGCGAACGCCATCTCCAACACCAAGGTTGGTCACATCCACTTCGATCGTCTCTTTGAGAGCTTCTGGTGTTGTGCGAATCTTGACGCTGTTGTAGAATTGCTCCAGTGCTCCGCCGTCTTTGACGCCGATTGCATTGCCTTTTGTGGTAACTGGAATGTTTACCGTCAGGCGGCGACCCGGAGTCAATCTGTAGAAATCCACGTGCAGGATTTCTCCGTTGACCGGATGTCTCTGGACTTCTTTTACGATGACCCGGTTTGGCTGGTTATCCACATCCAATTCGATCACTGTGCTTGTGCGAAGACCTGATTGCACCAGCTTCTGAATGCTAGCCTTTGCGAAAGAAATCATCACGGAGTTCCCTTCGTAGATGATGTTTCCAGGAACATCGCCCGCCTTACGCAGCCGATTCATTTCGTTCTTTCCTGTTTCCTGTCTTCTTTTTGCTGAGAGTTTTACTTCCATTTTCCTGTTTTCTCCTTATAGATGATGGCGTTACAAAAATAGTGAACTGACGGACTCTTCATTATGAATACGACGGATGGCTTCCCCGACCAGTCTTGCGACGGAAAGAACGGTGATCTTGTCGATCTTCTTGGACGGATCAAGGCGAATGGAATTGGATATGATGACTTCATCCAGGATGCTATCGCGCAGCCGCTCAATGGCCGGGCCGGATAAAACACCGTGAGTGGCGCAACAAAGAACGCTCTTTGCACCATGCTCTTTGAGTGCAACGGCGGCCTTTGTGATGGTTCCTGCAGTGTCGATCATGTCATCGTATAGAATACAAACTTTGCCGCTTACTTCACCGATCACATTCATGATTTCTGCGACGTTTGCGCGTGGGCGTCTTTTATCAATGATAGCCAGACCAGCGTTGATTTGACGTGCCAGAAATCTCGCGCGCTCCACGCCGCCTGAATCCGGAGAAACAACGACGGGCTGATCGAGGTTCTTGTTGCGAAGATATTCCACGAATACTGGCGCTGCATAGAGATGATCTACAGGAAGACGAAAGAAACCCTGAATCTGATCCGCGTGAAGATCCATGGTCAAAAGACGGGTGGGCAGCATACACTCCAGAAGATCTGCAACTGCGCGAGCTGAAATAGGAACGCGTGGTTCTACTTTGCGATCCTGACGCCCATATCCGTAATAAGGGATGACAAGCGTTATGCGATCGGCACTCGCACGACGAAGAGCATCCGTCATGAGCAACACTTCCATCAAATGGTCGTTTGCCGGGGCGGAAATAGGCTGGATTACAAATACATCGCGACCGCGGACATTCTCCTCTAGCTTGATGGAGATTTCACCATCTGAAAATTGCTTCACGTTTGCACGTCCGAGAGGAATGCCCAGGTGATTGCAGATTTCTTGTGCCAGAGGAAGGTTCGCGTTTCCGGAGAATGCAACGATATGAAAACTCATACGCCTGCGAGCCTCCGGTTCATAATGCTTTCGAGTACAGCAACATCTTCCTGTGAATTTGCTCCCAGTGCTTCTTCCGCATCCTGGGTGAAACAAACTCCAACACTCTGTTTGCGTTCATTCAGAATCTTGATTGCGTCCGGAAGGTAGTATTCATTCTGCTTATTGTTTGTATCAATAGAGCGTAGCACAGAGAAGATCTCGGGCGATTCAAAAACATACGTTCCTGAATTGGTTTCACGGATGAGGCGAATCTCATCTGTTGCGTCTTTCTCTTCTACGATTCGCGCAAGCTTTCCATCTGCACCGCGCACGAGTCTTCCGTATCCTTTTGGGTTTTCAAGAACTGCGGATAAAACAGTAGATGCGTTTTTCTCAGCCGCATGCTGTTCGATGAGTCTCTTGAATGTAGAAGTGCGGATCATGGGCATGTCACCGCATGTGACAACGACGGAACCGTGGAAATCCTTGAGTGCTTCTTCTGCGCAGAGGAATGCATGTGCCGTTCCTTTCTGCTCTGCCTGAAGTGCGAATTGTATATTTTCTTTACGATCTTTGACCAGGCCTTCCACTATTTCACGGCCGTATCCAACAATGAGAACAATGCGATCAAAGCCGACTTCCGAAAGATGATCGAGTACATGAAGGATCATCGCGCGGCCCAGAACGGGAAAAGCGACTTTGGGGAGCTCGGATTTCATCCGCGTTCCTTTTCCTGCAGCAAGTACTACGGCGGCCCTCTGATTCACGATCTCCCCTGAAATGCTGGGCCGGGAGGATTCGAACCTCCGGATGGCGGGACCAAAACCCGCTGCCTTACCGCTTGGCGACGGCCCAATTTTTTAGAACTGAAAGGACTCGAATCGGCACCCGGGGAACCGCTCCGCCATCTCCTTCGCAAGATCTGCGGCCCCTTCTGGCAGTAGACCATAAATGGCCGAACCTGATCCAGTGAGAGATGCAAAAGCGCCACGATCTTTCAATGCCTGCTTGACGCGGGCGAGATCTGGATGCTTCTGAAACGCAACCTCTTCGAAGTCGTTGTGCAAGAAACCATCATCTTTCCATAAGGAAAATGCCGCTTCCTGCCACCTTTCAAACGATGTCCGAGATTCTTGAACAGCGTCCCCCTGTAAAGGTCTTTTCAGGTCCCTGTATGCTTCAGGTGTGGAAATATAGAAATCGCTGAGGCACAGCACGCCCTGGCCGTGTGGAAAATCAATCGGTCTGAGCCGATCCCCTACTCCTTCTACAAAGGCGCTCCCATCGAGAAGAAAAAATGGAACATCCGCGCCCGCGCGCACTGCAGCTGCATGTGCGCGCTCGTCTCGCAGAGACAATCTTTGCTTGAGATGCTTGAGCACAACTCCAGCATTCGAGCTTCCTCCGCCTAAACCTGCGCCTGCAGGCACTCTTTTGACCAGAGTGATTTCCAGATGGAGGTTTGCGTCCTGGATGAAAGGAGCCAGTGCGTGGAGTGCGCGGTATACTGTGTTTTGCTTTATGTCGCCGCGCTCTGTGGATTCATCAAAGCGACGAGCGGCCTCTCCGGTGAGGCAGTTTTGAGTATGGAGTGTGAAATGAAAACCTGGGGCTTCTGATTCCTTGATTTGAACCTGGTCTCCGAATGATATGGGCACGAATATGCCCTGGAGTTCATGAAATCCGTCCATCCTGCGCCCCAGAATCCGCAGGCCGACGTTGATCTTAGCAGGACTTTCTAAAGAGACACTCGCAAGGTTCACGCCGGCGGCTTATTTGCTTAGCTTCTTCTCAACGAATTTAACGTGCTTCTTGGCTTTCGGATCAAACTTTTTCATTTCAAGCTTTTCTTGATTTGCCTTTTTGTTGCGCGTAGTAGTATAGAAGAATCCTGTCCCAGCAGTCGATTCCAGTTTAACGATCTCTCTCATAAGGGCAGACCGTCCGAACGTTCCAGAGAGTCAAGTCAAAGGAGCACCCTCGCCACCGGACGATGGATATTGCTCGACGCACTCTCCAACTGCGCCCATGAATGCGGATGCCTTCGGTCTCTACTTCGATCCCTCGGCGGGATCGTTCCTCCTTCCAGGCGAACGTCCTTTCGCGCTGGCTGCGATTCACTTTCGCACTGATTCCAGGACTCCTTACGAGCTGTTTGACCTGGAGCGTCACGGAAACCCTGAAGGAAAAGAAACCGGAGTATCTGAAATTCGATGAACCGCCAGCGTATTACGCTGGAATTCCGTATGCGGACGAAAAAAGGTCAGGCCTCATTGGACTCTTTGAGGTTCGAGGTACGACCGGTTTCTATAAGTACAAAGTAAATATTGAATTCTCGCGGAGGGATGAGCCTGTCATCTGGAGCGATGCCACAGTGGACCCCGGGCCGCCCTTTCCGTATCACAAACTTACAAACGAAAAGATCATAGAGAATCCGTTCATCCTCTGCGACTCAGGCTATCTCCTGGATCTGCGACCCATTGCATCCACGGACTTTGCATTCCCCAATTCTCTGATCCAGAATGCGGAACCTGTATTGTCTGCTCGCGTCGCGATCGAAGGAAGTGCTCTGTATGCAGAAGTAAAAACCGGGAGGGGCACGAAAACATATTCACTGAATGTGAAGGCTGCAAAGGACTCGGATGGCCTCACTGCCCTCAGAGAAACTCCTCAAGTTCCGGCCTCTCTGCAGTGGAAAGAAGTCGACATCATCGAATTGCCTGCAAAGGAAAGAACGTTTGTATTTTCAAAACGAGGGCCCATGTTCGTTTCGGTTGAGCCCCGGGATTTTCGCGGAAAGTTTTTGTTTATACAATCTTACTATCAAAGAAGCAGACACATTTACGAAATGTGGCCTGCACTTCTCTATCCCCTGGCGATTGCAGTGGACCTCGTTACATCTCCTATTCAGATCCCGCTTCTTCTTGCACTACAAGATTGTGGACGATGCTTTGATTGAATCACCTTACAAGTTTCGCGAGAAGCGCCTGGTACTTTTCTCTTTCCTGGTGCTTCTTCTGATCGCGGCCTGTTCTGAGCGCACAGTATTTGAATACAGAGACAAGAATGAATCTTGTTGTAAATTCGGCGTGCCCGCCGGAAGAACCGGCGCAGACGTCACGGTCCACTTGATCACAGACAGAGCCGGAATGTTCGAATCGGCCTATCCTTCTCTCGTGCTAGAGTATGTGACTTCTGTACAGGACGCGGGCAGCGTCCGTAAGATCGATGTAAATCTCGCAACAGAACATGAACTGGTCCCAACGTTATTCGAAATAGAAGCGGGCTACTACGACGCATTCACCACTCAAAAATTTCCGAACTCTATCCCTGTATCCGAATGTTGCCAGGGAATCCATTTGAAGATTCGAAATGAAGCAAGTACCTATCAGGGAGATTTCGGGCCGGTTCATTTCGGAATTAGAATTCGCAAAGAGTATGCAAGCATTCGCTCTCTTCCACCCGAAATGAATTTGATCGTCACCGTTGAAACGGACAAAGGGGTTTTCAAGGACGCAAGGGCCGTGCATCTCATCAGCTACAAATCGAAAGGCGGAGTTCCTTTCCGATTTCACTGAATCGTTTGCGTGAGCATGCAACCGCTATTCAGCATGCACAGCACGCGATCCACGATCGTACTACTGAATAGAGAAACACTGGGCGCCACCGTTTGCATTGGCGGTGAGAGAAGGCCCCGCGCTGAAAGTGGATGCGGAAGGATCAAAAATATTTGTTACGGTCTGATTGCCGCCGAGCACCACCATCACCTTACCCATCTGCGGGCCAGCCGTGATAGAAAAAACACAGGATCCTCCCCCCATGTTCCCGGTGAGTGCAGGACCTCCACCCATTGTGTTTCCGGAAGGATCATAGAAAGAACTGCTTGTAAGCGCACCATGCAACACGAGTAGCTTGCCAGAGTTTCCTCCCGATGGAACTAGAAAACCATTTGATCCGGGACTTGCAGCGGCGGTCAAAACAGGAGAAGAGGCCGCCCAGGTATCCGATGCCAGATCGTATAGATTTGTCGTAGAGGCACCGTTGGCAACGACGACGAAGATCTTGTTTGGGTTGGCACCGGATGTCATGAGATATGCCCAGGCATCTCCCCCCACATTTGCTGTGGTCTGGTTTGCACTTGTGGCATAGGAGTCCCCGACCGGGTCATAGAACATGGCACGACGCTGCGCACCGGCCTGCATGGTCATGAACTTCCCGCCCTGTGTGCCGGTTGGAATGTACATTGTGAAAGATCCCCCTGTTGGGCCAAACCCAAGAGCCGCGCCTGCCCCCATGGTGTGAGTGGCCGGATTGTAGAGGCTTGTGGTGAGTAGACTCCCACCATGAACGATCATGACTTTCCCCGGCTGCGCACCACCTGCGGGCACTACAAAAGCAGCCGACCCAATTCCCAGGGTCCCGGAAGGGGCGGGCCCCGCCACCATGGAACCAGTAGCCGGATCATACATGGAGGAGGATGCGCCATGCACAATCAACGTCTTGCCCGAATGAGTCCCGGAAGGAATCGTAAACTGAATTGTCCCAGGTGCTGCACTTCCGGTGAGTGTGGGACCGTTGCTAAACATGTTCGTAGAAGGGTCGTAGATGTTTGTGGTCGTTGTGTTGTTTCCAAGAACCACCATGACCCGCGTGATTACCGTGGCACTGGCAGTGGTAGAACGAGGAAGAAGGCCAATTCCAGCCACAAGAGCAGTGGTCTCATCCAGATTAGCGGAAACGGGCAAAGCTGGAGTGCAGCCGATCCCGGCTGCAAACAGAAAGGCAATCCCCTGCAGGAAGGTGGCTCCACGCATATCTCAGTAGACGTATGGCTCGGGCTCTTTCAATCTATTTCCGAAACCCATCTTGAAATTTTTGGGTACGTTAGACGATCTTTCGCTGCTGTAGAAACGTGAGTCAAAGCAAAATATGGTTTGCAGTCGCGTGCATATCAGCTCTTTCTCCATTGTGAAACTCGCGCGGGCCCCTCGACGGCTGGTCGCTTTAATCTTTTTGGCAGGCCTCTGTGCCTGCCAGACATCGGTCGGTCGCATTGCAGGAGAAAACACTCTCAAGGGCAGATGGACCTGGACAGGGGATGCAGTTTTGTTCGGCGATGGTGGGCGCGGAACTTATCTTCGAAACGAAGACCTCTGCTTTGCTTTTTCTTACTCTGTAGAAGGCGACATCTTACACATCATATCAGATACAACGCATTCTTGCGGAATCGGCACAGATTTTCGTTACCGCCTGATCATTCAGGGCAACCAGATGACCTGGACGCACGTGGGCAGCGGTTTTAAAACTGTGTGGAAGAAACAGTCGCCGGAGCAGCCTCTACAAACAGCTCGTACACCACCACAGACTGCGTTTTACCCTGCACAATGACCGTATCAATTTCTCGCGCGGCCGGTTCCACACCGCAGCGTTTGAGTCCCTCTATCACAGCACTGCTTGCCAGGATTCTGCAACCATAGTGCTTCGTCAGCGCCTCGATGCGTGAAGTAAGATTGACGTTGTCTCCAATCACGGTGTAGTCGAGTCGCTTTGCAGAGCCAATGTTGCCGGCAATGACCTCTCCTGCATGCAGACCCACACCAATGGCAATGGGCGACGGAAGCTCTGGATGCCGAGCGTTAAATTCGTCGAGCGCTAGAATCATTCCCTGAGCGGCGCGAAAGGCACGCACCACGTCGTCTGGCCGGCTAACGGGCGATCCGAAAATCGTCATGACTGCATCGCCGATGAACTTATCAATGGTCCCCTCGTGAGCAAAAATCACATCTGTCATGGTGGACAAATAGTCGTTGAGAACCTCAACCACCTGCTCCGGACTTAGCGTCTCTGAAATCCTGGTGAAGCCGCGGATATCTGCAAACAGCATCGTGACAAACTGCCGCCTGCCTCCGGGAACCAGACTTGCTTTGCTTCGCTGCAATTCTTTTACCAGCTGCGGTGGCAGATAACGTTCAAGCATTTGCTTTGCACTGGCTTCTTCCGTCATCTGGCGGCCTGCGGCGCTTACAGCAAGTCCAATGGAAATGAGCATCAAGAGCCCGAACTCAAGCGGAAGAATCTTTTGCAGTTCCCAGGAACCGAGGATCAACCGCGCAACGATCGCGCATTGTGCGACAGACAAACCCGCCGCATACCAGGCCGCCGATTGTGAGAAGCGGATCAGGTTCAGATACAACATGAACACAGGTGCAATCACAGCAAGCCACAGGTTCTCTATCCCTGCTCCAGCAAGCGACGGGTCAAACGCGAACATCACAAGAATCAGAACATAATCAAGGGTGATGGTAACAAACTTTAAGAAGCCATAGTAAACTCCCTTCAGTGCGAGGATCGCAAAAGCCAGAGCTGCCGAAAGAAAAAACGCATCGAGCAACAGAGTGCTCACTGCGGGAGGCGAACTGGTATAGGGAGGGATGACGTGAGCGAATGCAAGGACATCGAGAAAGACGGCAAGTGAGATGAACGCAGCCCGCAGGAGAGCTACGGTTCTTTCCCCGCGAACTTCTCTCTGCCGCAGGATTTGTTCCAGAGTATTGTGCATGGACACGCTCTCTTATCCGGTGGCCGGTAGGCAGGCCATCCTTTTCCAGACGAAGCAGAGAAAGTTCTCACCGCGCGCGGAAGAAGGCAGAAGGCGGCAAAGTCAAAGACTTGTTTTTCTTGCCAGACCGTCTATTTCGATGAGCCAGCCAGGACGGCAAACAGGTGCGTGCAACAAAACAAACGGAACATTACCAGGCAAGAGTTTCTGAATGCAGGATCTTGTCCTGTGCTCTTCATTGAAGTCCCGCAAGTAGATGCATACATACATCAAGTCTTCCAGCCTCATTTCGCAAGACTCAAGCAGCGCCGCGATATTCTCAACGGTTCGATTCACCTGTCCTTCCAGATCCAATTCGCAAACAATGCAACCCTCATTGTCAATGCTCGCAGTGCCGGAAATGTAAACATAACGTCCCTGATCCAGTTCCACCTGCATCGCACGTTCAAAAGTAACACCGTACTCAATTGTGGGGTTCATGTGAGTGAGTGCTTGAATTCGTTCCACTTGCGTTTGATTGTCGTAAATATGCGCATTCACCAGAACGGATAGGCGATGGTCTCTCGACCGTCCTCCAATCCCGGTGCTCGCCGGATAACCGGAGTCAGGCGTCAGTCCATGCGCGTGGAAAAACGACTTTCGCGCCTCCACCATTCCCGCGTAATTGTTGTCGATATCATTCACATAAATCCAGGTCCGCACAAGTTTTTTCGGATCCAGATTCATGCATTTGCAATAAGCGAAGAGTCTCTCAAAAACAGAACTTGTCTGACCCTCTACGTCATCAGTTGGTCTCCCCTTGAAATTGAATAGGATATGAAGTTCGCGATCTTTTCGGACCAGGCGCAAGATCTGCGCGCCGTTTAAATTTTCTTCAATTCTAATGAGCTTTTTGAACAGGCCCGGTTCTTCTGCATGGTGGGCGATGAGACTGATTCGATTGCCTACGGGTGCCGCCCCCACAATAGAAATGGCACAGTTCATGGATCTTAGATCCTGAAAGAACGGCATTCTCTCCAGAATCTGTTCCTGATTGGCGATGTCTGACACGAAGATCACCATAGAAATGCAGGAGTCCATGGAGAGATCCTTCTGCTCCAGCTGGCTCAAATAGGATGCAACAAGGTGATTGGCCTCTTCCAGAAAGGAAGCGGCATTCACTCCATTGACAACGATCATTTCCTCTACTTCACTTTTGCGCGAAACGGCGGCTTTCATTTCGATTGCTCACCAGAGGCGGAGAGTTTCTTCAGATCGCTAGCCAGTGTGTAGTAGAGTTGGCCAATGAATCGGCCTTTCAGTGGATCACGATAATCCAGTTGCGGGTCAACGGGAGTTACCCTGTGATACGCATCTTTGATTGTGATCGCAATGATGTCGCCTACATCCAGCTCGGGCTCGATAAATTCAAGCGGCCCATGGTTGGAAGGCGAATAGGTTTCCGTCATCTGAAGGCGGCGCGCAAAATGAACTCCTCCTTCCTTGTAGTCGCGGCCATACTTTGCAAACTGCACCACCAGTTCGTCAAAACGATCATGATAGCCACCCAGATCATCGCTGAAATGATGATTTCCGAGCATGCCTCCTGCAGGATAACTCGCACAAATCAAAGCGGCCCATTTTTGCGCCGTCAAATCCAGGCGATCATTTTCTTCTCTACCCGCAATGACATTGCCAAACCGGGTAAGAGATTGCAGGAATTCCGACACGATCTCCGGCGTACCTTGATTCCAAAAATAAAAGGAGTAGATCTGCGCAAAACAGGAACGTCTTTCTCTTGTGCGAAGGTCATCGTATCGTTTGAAGTTATCCGCCAGCCCTGCTTCGTTGAGGTGATAGTCTTCAAATGCAAATCTGTGATTTACCACAGACCTCCTCACTTCTTCCAAAAAATCAGGAGGATACACTTTCTTGAAAATAACGACCGGAGTTTTCAAATCATCCGGATTCAAGGGCGAGACAATAATTTTTCCATCCCGGAATTTTGGACCCTCAACGCGCGTAATCAGATCCGATGACGTTACCTTATCACCATTGCTTTTGCTCACGTTACCTGGAAAATTCGATCAACCCCCACCATCAACGAAAATCCGCCCAATGTAGTTTAGAAATACAAACTATTTAGAATCACACAAAAACTCTATCTGTTATAATATTTCGAAAAGCGGCTGCAAAGAAGAGAGGATTGAAAATCAGACTCAATACCGAGCGCGAATGCGAAGCAAGATCAAATCGACACTCAGGGCAGTTGTTCCAGATCCAGAAGATCCACGACTCTCTTGTAAGCAGCCTCTTGTCCTTTTGATTTCAGAATTTCAAGTACGTCCGAATCAAACACCCGATCCCAGAACTTCTTTTTGTTTTCAAAACCAGAAATTCTAGGATTCAGATTGGTCCGGCAGTATCCAAGAAACTCCGCAAAATCACCCATGTGATCTCCAAGAATTTCTTTTTGAATCTGATCCTTCAACCTGCGCGCGAGCGTCGGGCTCAGGCCAGACGTGGAAATGGCAACCTGAACCGATCCCGAGCGCGCGATCGCAGGAAATATTACGTTGCAGTGCGCCGGATCATCCACGCTGCAGAAGAGTTTACACTTTGATTCCGCGAGCTGAAACAATCGCTCCGCCTCCGCGCGATCTTCTCCGGCATAGACTGCAAAAAACACATCGTCCAGGTCGAGGGCGGCTACTGGCGGGGACCGCCATTCTACTTGCGCGCGAACCACATCCAGATTGGGATCATTGGGTTCACAATAGAGACGAACCTGTGCGCCCGACTCAATCAGAAGGCGAATTTTCTCCAGGGCATGAC
Source organism: Leptospirales bacterium (assembly GCA_019694685.1). Classification (GTDB taxonomy): domain Bacteria; phylum Spirochaetota; class Leptospiria; order Leptospirales; family Leptonemataceae; genus JAEUSB01. The sequence continues at coordinate 83,304 of JAIBBM010000004.1, read as the reverse complement.
TCCCTTCTCCTGCAATGAGCACCGGACGATTGTGAAGGTCCAGCACCAGGGGAAAGAGTTTTGAACTCATAAATCAGGACTTAACGTGAAGTCCGCATTCCTTTTGATCCGCGTTTTCCCACCACCATCGTCCTGCGCGAAAGTCTTCGCCGGGCTGGATGGCCCGCGTACATGGCTCACAACCAATGCTTGGAAATCCGCGACGATGGAGAGGATGAACTGGAACGTTATGCGCACTTGCGTAGTCGTAGACCATTTTCTCAGTCCACAGAGCCAGAGGGTTTGCTTTGAGAATGCCTCCATGCGCCTGGTCCAGTTCCACAAATGGAACATCTGCCCGCGTTACGGATTGCTCCCGCCTCATCCCTGTAATCCAGAGAGTGGCGCCGGACAATGCTCTCTTTAATGGAAGAACCTTGCGAATATGACAGCATTCCTTGCGATTCTCAATGCTCTCGTAAAAGGAAAAAGGGCCCTTTGCCCTCAAAAGCTTTTCCACATCCTGAGATTCCGGGAAAACCATTTCGAACTCAAAGTGGTACTTCTGCCTGCAATCTTCCAGCACCTGGTAGGTTTCTTCGGGCAATCTCCCCGTATCGAGCACGAAGGCACGCGGTTTCCTTCCTGCCGACTTTGCCGCCTCCGCCAGCATATGCAAAAGGACTGTGTCCTCTATGCTCGCACTGCAGGCGAGGACGGTGCCAGCCGGGTCCAGGGCATAAAGCTTCCGAACCACTTCTTCAGTGGACAGGGCAGCGAGTTCCAAATTTAGAGCAGAAAGGTCCAAAACTTATTTCCTAGTAATTTGATATGAATACTAAAATCGTTTGTCCTGTCAGGGTCAAATGAAAAAGATGGCCTCACAGAGAGATTTCCATGGAATTATCTAAGAACGAAAAACTCAAGCAGGACTCTGGCTTCCTAAGAGGCAGCATAGTAGAGGAGCTGAAAAACTCCAGTGCTTCCTTTGAAAAAGATACAACATTGCTGCTCAAATTCCACGGAATGTACCAGCAAGACAATCGCGATGCGCGCGTAAAAACAGAAGAAGGCGGAACAGAAAAAGCCCATTCTCTGATGATCCGCGGAAGAATTCCGGGTGGAAGGCTGAACACAGAGCAATACCTGGTCTGGGACGAGCTTGCATCACGCGTAGGCAATGGATCCATGCGCCTTACCACCCGTCAGTCGATTCAGCTTCATGGCATTCTCAAGCAGGACATCAAACGCACGTTACAAAAGATTCACGAATCGCTCCTTTCCACCACCGGTGCCTGCGGCGACATCGTTCGCAATGTAACACAATCGTTAAACTTTCTAAACGATCCTTCCCTTGCGAAACTGGATGGAGTAGCTCAACTCATCTCCGATCATTTCAGAGCAAGATCTGGCGCATACGCAGAAGTCTGGCTGGATGACGAAAAACTACCAGGGCCCGTAGAGGAACCAATCTATGGAGATCGTTACCTACCGAGAAAATTCAAAATTGGTGTAACGGCTGCGGGCAACAACAGCATCGACATCTATACGAACGATATGGGATTCGCGGCCACTTTCGAAAATGGCCAAATCAATGGATACTTTGTGTTTGCGGGAGGCGGACTTGGCCGAACTCATCGCAATGCGAAAACATACGCGAGAGTCGCAGACAATCTCGGATGGATTCCCGCATCAAAATTGATTCCTGTGGCGGAAGCCATCGTAACCATTCATCGAGACTTCGGAGATCGCAACGATAGAAAGCACGCACGCCTGAAGTACGTGGTCGCAGAAAAGGGTATCGACTGGATGCGAACGGAAACCGAAAGCAGATCCGGCGCAAAATTCGAACAGAAACCACTGCCGGCATGGAACACACCTGAATACCTGGGCTGGCAAAAAGCGAAAGACGGCACTCTCACGCTCGGGCTGCACATTCTAGCAGGAAGAATCGTAGACAATGCGGGCCATTCACTGAAGACTTCGCTGAGAAACGTTATTCGCGATTACCGCCTCTCCACTCAAGTCACCCCGGATCAGGATCTCATCCTGCTTGGTATTCGTGAATCTGACAGGCCAGCCATCGAACAGGTGTTTCGCGCCGCTGGCGTGCGTATGGACGCACCAAATAGCCTCTTCTCAAAAGCCCTGGCCTGTCCTGCGCTTCCAACGTGCAGTCTTGCTATCGCAGAGTCAGAACGCACATTGCCCGCGTTCCTTGAAGTCATTCAGAAGAAATTAGAGAAATACGGTCTCGAGGATCGAGCTCCTACCGTGCGAATGACTGGATGCCCGAATGGTTGTGCGCGTCCTTACTCGGCAGAACTGGGATTTGCTGGAAGAAGTATGAACATTTATGGAGTTTATGTAGGAGGGGACTACGAAGGAACCAGAATTACGAAAGAACTTTCAGACAATGTTCCGCTCTCGGAAATGGAAGGGGTCATAGACAGACTCTTCGCCATGTGGAAAGAGCAGGCTCCTTCCGATCGATTCGGTGACTTTACTCATCGTATGCCTCTAGAAGAATTGCAGAAAGCACTTCCTGCCGTGAGGCCCGCACAATGATTGACCATCTCAGACAACTCGAAGCGGAAGCAATCTACATTCTGCGCGAAACTGCGGCCCAGTTCGAACGTCCGGCGCTTTTATTCTCGGGTGGAAAAGATTCCATCACTCTGGTTCATCTTTCACTCAAAGCGTTTCGCCCTTCTAGATTTCCATACCCGCTTGTGCATATTGACACAGGACACAATTTCCCTGAAGCAATCACATATCGCGACGAAATGGCCGCGAGAATTGATGAGAAGCTCATCGTGAGAAATGTACAGGACAGCATCAATCGCGGCACCGCAATTGAAGAAAAAGGCAGATTCGCAAGCCGCAATACTCTACAGACTGTGACCTTGCTCGAAACCATCGAAGAATTCAGATTCGATGCGTGCATTGGCGGAGCCAGACGAGACGAAGAAAAAGCCCGGGCAAAAGAAAGAATTTTCTCTGTGCGCGATTCGTTTGGGCAATGGGATCCGCGTCTCCAGCGTCCAGAACTATGGAACATATACAATGGAAAAATCCAACCCGGTGAAAACGTCCGGGTGTTTCCTCTTAGCAACTGGACGGAACTCGACGTTTGGAACTACATTCGCCTGGAACAAATCCCGATTCCGAATCTTTACTTCACGCACAAAAGACAGGTCTTTGAAAAAGATGGAATCCTGTTTCCTGTTTCAGACTTTATAAAACTCGAAAAAGAGCCTGTGTCAGAAACGGAAGTCCGCTTTCGCACTGTCGGAGATATGACGTGCACGGCCGCCGTGGCTTCGCGCGCTTCTTCTCTGGATGAGATCATCGAAGAGATTAAAGCGAGCAACACAACGGAACGTGGATCGAGACTCGACGACAAACGATCCGAGTCAGCCATGGAAGATCGAAAGCGCTCCGGTTATTTTTAGGTCCAGGCAATCAGGAAAATAGTATGGAAATTTTAAGATTCTTAGCCGCCGGCAATGTCGACGACGGCAAAAGCACACTGATCGGAAGACTGCTCTATGATTCGAATTCTCTCCAGACGGACCTGGTGGAGAATATTGAAAAGGCCAGCCAGAAGCTTGGAACGGAATTCAACCTCGCACTTCTGACAGATGGATTGAAAGCGGAACGCGAACAGGGCATTACAATTGATGTGGCCTATAAGTACTTTGCGACCGCGAAGCGAAAATTCATCATCGCAGACTGCCCGGGACACGTTCAATACACTCGCAACATGGTCACAGGTGCATCCACGGCAGACCTGATGATCTTGCTAGTAGATGCGCGAAAAGGAATCACAGAACAAACGCGGCGCCATTCCGCTGTAGGATCGCTGCTCGGGATAGAACACTTCGCGGTGTGCATCAACAAAATGGATCTCGTAGACTACAGTCAGTCCGTCTACGATTCGATTCGAGAAGACTACCAGCGCATGGCTATGGACCTGAATTTGCGCGACTTGAAATTCATCCCAGTAAGCGCATCACTCGGTGAAAACGTGGTTCATCGATCCGTCAAGATGCCATACTATGATGGCCCCTCGCTCCTCGAGTACCTGGAAACTGTTATGCCGGAGAAGGATCAATCGCAACTACCATTTCGCTTTCCTGTTCAGAATGTGCTATTGCCGCGCGACGGTAAAATGGATCGGTACTTTGCCGGTCAAATCTGCGCCGGGACCATTCGCCGCGGAGACACAGTGGAACTATTCCCGGGCGGAAAAACAAAAATCAAAAGCATCCGACTGATGGACGCGGACCTTGCGGAAGCCACTGCCCCTCAATCCGTGTCTTTACAAATAGAAGATGAGATCGACGTGGCAAGAGGTTGTCTGATTGCTTCGGGAGCAGAACCAGACGCAGCGGACGAATGGACGGCAACTGTTTGCTGGATGGACGCCAGAGCCCTCAAGCCGGGTGCAAAATACACCTTGAGGCATACTACCAACACGCTCAAATGTCAGGTCATGTCGATCGACTATCGAGTGGATATGGGAACGCTGGGTAAGATCGTAACAGAAGAGCTTGCAATGAACGATATTGGCCGAATTCGAATCAAACTCGCGCGCGCCATTCGCTTCGATCCTTACCTTGCGAATCGATGGACGGGATCTTTCATTCTAATTGATGAAGCAAATCAGACTGCGGGAGCCGGAGTCATAGAAGGCTAGATTCTCTCTCGACTTTCATCGCAGGTATTCCAGTTTGGGTCGAATGAAACTGGAAAAGGACGCCCTTTCCGGCGGGAAAGTTTACAAGCCATCAGAACCTTTCAGGGCAAAAGTCCTGGTCAATCGCCCACTTACTAGCGGCGAAGAAGAAGTTCGGCATGTTGTCATTGATATACGCGAAAGTGATCTGCGATACCTCGAGGGGCAATCCCTGGGGGTTCTGGCACCGGGCGTCCAGGAGAATGGAAAACCACACAAGCTACGCCTCTATAGCATCGCATCTCCTCGCGGTGGGGACGCAGATCATCCCGGCACAGTCAGTCTTTGCGTCAAACGACTCATAGAAAAGAAAGAAGACGGATCTATCTATCAGGGCATCGCATCTAACTACATCTGCGATCTAAAGCCTGGAGATGATGTGCTTGTCACCGGGCCCGTTGGAATGCATTTCCTGCTTCCGGCAGACGATCGAACAAATATCATTATGGTTGCCACTGGCACGGGAATCGCACCTTTCAAATCATTTCTCGATCATATCTTCCGCGAACGGTCAACGCCGTGGCGCGGGACTTTAGCATTGTTCTTTGGTGCTAAATTCAAGAACGAACTCATCTATTGCAATGAAATGGACGCTAGCTTACGGCAATTCGAAAGCCGCCCGCATTTCCAGCACGTGTGTGCGATTTCGCGAGAAGAAATGAATGCGGAAGGCGGTAGAATGTATGTTCAGCATAGAATAGACGAAAACTACGATTCAATTCGGTCATTGCTTGCTGAAGACAACTTTGCACTTTACATTTGCGGCTTAAAGGGCATGGAGAAAGGCATCGAAGATGTTTTCCGTGCGCGCCTGGGGGAAGAAGAGTGGGAACACAAGAAGCAGTTGTACCGAAAAGACGGGCGATGGATCGTAGAGGTTTACTAGCTGGTTGGATGAAAGCCTCTTGCGTCACGTTAGGCGCTCTTCTTACGCTACTCCCGTCGATGCTCGATGCGCAGGCCCTTGACCTGACAAATATTTGCGCGAAACCGGAAGACACTTCCTGCGTATCCTGGCAATACCGCCGCGGCTTTGACACCGATGTATTCGGGAAAAACCCGGGCGAGCTCACGGACGGCTGGAAGAAGATTGAAGCCTTCCCCGTCTGGATGTCCAAAATGGAACCTCCGGAATCCACATTTGAAACGTATACGTTCGTAGCATACTTTCATGCGCCGGCCACACTCCTCGAACAAAAACAGCCGGGCATAGCTTTCCAGGAAATAGGAGAAGCATTCGAAATCTATATCAACGGAAATCTGGTCGGCTCTGAAGGGTTGGTACAGAACAACAGAATCATTACGCACAGAACTGTGCGGGATGCGATCTATGAATTCGATCGATCCTTTCTTCAACCTGGAGTCAATCAGCTGGTTGTCAAAATCCATGGTGACCCGCGGTATGATCATACCGGGTTCTATGCAGTTAGAGGGTACAAAATTGACTCATACGGAACGCTGGTAAACTCACGCGAAGACCGCATTGGCCTGGTACTGATTTCTCTCTACCTGTTTGTTGGTGTTTATCATCTATTGTTATTCTGGAAACGGCGTCAGGACAGATACAACCTGTTTTATGCGTTGTTTGCCATTCTACTCTTTGTGTATCTGATGACTCGCCACTACACAATTTTTGAGTTACCCTACGACACGAGAATGATCCAGAGAGTGGAGCTGGTTGTACTGTACCCATTGGGTCCCTGGCTGATGCTGTTCTTTGACTACCTCTTCCTGAACAGAGCTCGCAGGCTCACATGGATCTTCGCAGCCTTCAACGGTCTATTGTCCCTGATCACATTGTTTCTCCCCATGCATCTGGCGGAAGTTGTTCTTCGTATCTGGCAAGCAACCGTGCCGATTTTGTTCGTGTACGGCATTTTCATTCTCGCGGCAGCCATGCGAGCAAAGAATCGCGATGCCTGGCGTTTGCTTCTGGGGATGGTCCTGTTCATCGTTGGCGCTGCGTTCGATATCCTCGACTCTGCAAAATTTCACACCGGGCTCACTCTCACCAAGTATTCATTCTCCATTTTTGTAATTGGAATTGCTGTGATTCTCGCGAACAGATTCATGCGTGTCCACAATTCAGTGGAAGAATTGAATGAAACACTTGAAAAGAAGGTAGAAGATAGAACTCGCGAACTGAGCGAAACTCTGAGCACGGTCCAGGCCATGAAAACACAGCAGGATGGAGACTACTTCCTCACTTCTCTACTGATTTCGCCGCTCAACGCAAACCGTGCAGATAGCAGAATCTTCGGAGTGGAAACTCTCATCAGCCAGAAGAAGAAGTTCAAATTTAAGAAATGGGAAGCAGAGATTGGCGGCGATATTGTAACTGCACATACCATTGAACTCGCCGGCCGACGTTATGTGGCTTTCCTCAACGGAGACGCCATGGGGAAATCGATTCAAGGAGCAGGTGGAGCTCTTGTGCTCGGCACTGTATTCAAATCCTTGATCACGCGCACACAAACGTCTACATTGCTTCAAAGCAGAATGCCAGAACGATGGCTGAAAGAATGCTTTCTGGAACTACAGAATACATTCGTGTCCTTCGATGGAACCATGCTGATTTCAGCCGTGGTTGGTCTGGCAGACGAAGCAACTGGATTCATTTATTACATAAACGCGGAACACCCGTGGGTTGTGGGCTACTACCAGGGCCAGGCGAGGTTTATTGAAGACGAAATGGCTCTTCGCAAAATCGGAGTCTACGGGCTCGAGGGAAGTCTCTCCGTAAAAACATATCAGATGAAACCAGGAGAAGTGCTGATCCTTGGCTCAGATGGTCGCGACGACCTGGCTATGAATGTCGACTCGGAAGGCAAACGTCTCATCAACGAGGACAGCGACTTATTCCTTCGTCTTGTAGAAAAAGGAAATGGAGATCTTCATAATATCTTCGAATCCATTGAAAAAACAGGTGAAATCATCGACGACGTGACTCTCATGCGAATCGGTTACCTGGAAGACGGACCATTTGATAGAGTTGAGCCGTCTGCCGAATGCAGCGAGAACCTTCGCCTTGCGCGACAATCACAGGCATCAGATCGGGCTACGGATGCGATCCTCTATCTAAATCGCGCAGTCGTAGATCCTACCTGTCCCCCCTCTGCACATCTGGATCTGGCACAAACTCATATGCGTCTTAAGAATTATGCGGAAGCATTCAGCAGCGCACGAGCTTTCACGGCGCTGGATCCGCAACACGTAGATGGGTACTACCTGGCTTCCTACGCCGGGAAACTGGCTGGCGAATATGCCAGAGCTGCCGACTTTGGCGAATGCGTTCGCCTGAGAGAGCCGCATAACGTTCGAAACCTGGTAAACCTGGCGGACATCTATCGCGCATCCGGAGACAAAGCAAGGGCCGGGAAAATCCTGGAAGAAGCTTTGCTCCTGGACGCAGGGAATGAGAACGCGATGAAGATCAAATCGCTTCTTTAGATAGAATAGTCGTCCACAAATATCGAGGTCCGGCTTGCGCTTACAAACACGGCGTCGCCCACAGCAAAGCCCTCAGCTACAAGTCTGTCTCTTGGCATTTCGACTTCCACGATCTGCCCGTCGTCGCGGCGGACTTCAATGCGAGCCATGGACCCGGCCAGATTCATGTAATTTACTAGCCCCTGGAAGATTGGATCCGCGGGCGCGCTTCTATGCAAATCAAGTTCATGAGGACGAACATAGACTAGAGCGTCTCTATTCTCTGAGCCCTGACCGCCTCCCGGTGCTTCAAGATCCATCTGACCGATCTTTACTTTCCCTTGTTCGATTCGGCCGCGAAAGAGGTTTACATTACCGAGGAAATTCAAAACAAACGGGCTGGCCGGTTTGGAATAAACTTCCGAAGGCGTTCCTTCTTGTTCTACCCGTCCCTGATTCATCACTATGACGCGGTCAGAAACTTCGAGAGCTTCGTCCTGATCGTGTGTGACAAAGAGACTCGTGACCTGAATCTCATCGTGAAGACGACGAAGCCATCGTCTCAATTCACGACGGACCCCGGCGTCGAGTGCGCCAAAGGGTTCATCCAGAAGTAGCACATTTGGCTCAACAGCCAGTGCACGCGCCAGAGCAACACGTTGACGCTGCCCACCGGACAATTGATCTGGAAATCGATCCGCCATGTGATCCAGCTGGACTAGCTTCAAAAGCTCATTCACTTTCTTCGTGATGAGTTGTTTGTCCGGCCTGATGCTCCTGGGCTTTACGCGAAGTCCGAATGCGATATTGTCAAAAACGCGCATATGGCGAAACAATGCGTAATGCTGAAACACAAACCCAACGTGCCGCTCTCGCACCGTTTGTGCTGAAGCGTCCGAACCACTGAACAGAATCTGACCCGAGTCTGGAAACTCAAGGCCCGCCACAATTCGCAAGAGAGTTGTTTTGCCGCAACCGGACGGGCCAAGTAAGGATACAAGTTCGCCCGACGGGACCTCTATATTGACATTGGAGAGAGCCTGATACTGACCAAATTTTTTTGAAAGATTGCGAACTTCTATCTTCATGCCGATGCCTTCCTTCTTTCCTGCTGCGTTCGCTTTTCAAGAAACGTTTTTGCAATCAGAGTTATGACGCCGAGAAATGCGAGAATGGATGCAACCGCAAATGACGCCGTAAAGTTATATTCATTGTAAAGAATTTCAACGTGAAGAGGAACGGTGTTGGTCATCCCGCGAATGTGACCGGAGACAACGGAAACAGCTCCGAATTCGCCCATGGCGCGCGCATTGCACTGAATGACACCGTACAACAATGCCCACTTTAGATTTGGAAGAGTCACTTTCCAAAAAATTTGAAACCCACTGGCACCCAGCGAAAGAGCAGCCAGTTCTTCCTCATTGCCCTGAGCTTCCACAAGCGATACGAGCTCTCGGGCAACAAATGGAAAAGTTACAAACAAAGTCGCAAGAACAAGTCCAGGAAGCGCGAAAATAATCTTAATATCATGATCCTGGAGCCACGCTCCAAACCAGCCCTGCAATCCAAAAATCAAAACATAGATCAATCCGGAGATGACAGGCGAAACCGAAAACGGCAAATCGATCAGAGCCAGCAAAAGTGATTTTCCTGTGAACTCAAATTTCATAGTCCAGGCAACCACAAGGCCGAATAACGTATTGAGCGGAACGGAAATGCCGGCAACGATCAACGTTAGTTTGATTGCTGCGAGTGCGGCTGGATCTAGAATTGCGTCCGCCCAAACGGACAATCCAGAACCAAAGGCCCCGATAAAAACGGAAATCAGGGGAACGGCCAGAAAGAGCGCGAAAAACAACACTGCAAGAAAGATGAGCGTAAACTGGACTGTTCGCGAATCTTGAGTGGAGCGGGTTTTCCTCATGCCTCGTGCCTCCCCGTCAGTCGCTCTAGAGCGCTTACGATCAAAAGGATCAATAGCGACGCAGTCAGCATCACAGCGCCGAGCGTGGCTGCTCCGGCGTAATCATATTGTTCCAGTTTAGTAATGATCAGAAGTGGTGTGATTTCTGTTTGAAAAGGCATATTGCCCGCGATAAAAACAACAGAGCCATACTCTCCTACGGCACGCGCGAAAGCCAGAGACGTTCCAATCAAGAGAGCCGGCAGAATCTCAGGAAAAATAATCTTTACAAAGACCTGGAAGCGACTCGCGCCCAGACTTGCGGCTGCCTCTTCCATCTCATGGTCCACTTCTTCGAGCACCGGTTGAATGGTGCGAACCACAAATGGAAGACCAATGAATACCAGAGCAATGAATATGCCCACGGGCGAGTAGGCCGTCTTGATTCCAATGCGCGCGAAGGCACTGCCGAAAACACCCGTCGGTGCATAAACCGCAGTCAATGCAATTCCAGAGACTGCAGTGGGGAGAGCAAAGGGCATGTCGACCAGAGCATCTAGAATCGCGCGGCCAGGAAACTCGTAACGCACCAGAACGTAGGCCAGAAGCAGTCCGAACAATGCATTGACAAGCGCGGCTGCCAGAGACGCGCCAAAGCTGATTTTGTAGGACGCAATGGACCTTGGATCAAAAGCAGCATCCAGAAACGCGGATGCGCCACCTGAGAACGCTTTCATTCCGAGGGCCGCCAGAGGCAAAAGGACGATAATTCCGAGGTAAAAGATAGTGATTCCCAGAGAGAGCCCAAAACCCGGCAAAACCTTCTGCTTCTTCCTCATGGAACAAAAAAAATCGAGTCCACCGCCGGGTCAATCTAATAACGACTCACTTGGTAGGATTTCAAGGGAGGTCCGATTGAAACCGTCAAATCCTTGCCTCGTTGTCCTCGGATTGTAACAAAGTCCAGACATTACTGGAGATCAACCGGCACAGATGTCGGCGCTAACAATCGGAGATAATAGAATGAAGGACAGCACCATTGGACGAAGGGCCCTGCTAATCGCCCTTGCCGCAGGATTTGCGGTCACTGGAAACCTTTTTGCGTACGAAACTAAGTACACTGACAAAAAGACAGATGAAAAAACTGAGAATAACACAGAATTCAAAGTAGACGGTGTGATATTCGCCGGATACGAAAGGACAGACAAAGAAAACAGCGGCGTACCGGACGCAAACGGAACCAATGCTCGCAACCAGGGCTTTGACATCAAACGCGCATATCTCAACCTGATTGGGAACGTCACCGACGGCGACTACAAGGGCTACGGATTCCGCGTAACGTTTGATGGCGGTCAGGTGTTAGGCGGAACAGCGGCCACTACGTCCGCTTCAGGAAACAACATCCACGTTCCAGAACTGAAGTTTGCCTACATGACCATGCCTCTCTTTTCAGCGGGAGATTTTGGATCGAGCTCTCTTCGCCTCGGCATGCAGCATACTCCCACCACCGACAACCAGACTGGCGCGTCCATGGAAGGATACTGGAAGCATCGCTACCTGGACACTCTGCCTACGGAAAACGTAAACATGTCTTCTTCAGCGGATACAGGGATTGGATACATTCACAAGGCGGACTACTTTGGACTCCATCTGCTCCTTGCAAACGGAGAAGGCTTTCGCAAACTGAATGCTCAAAATATCCAGGCCCCTACCACGTTTTCAAGCATCGCAACGAACGCGGCCGCTGTTCGCACGAACCTGCGTTCTATGTCCACAACAGGTGCGACTGCAGACAGCTACGGCCTCGATCTTTACGGAGCCCTCTCTGTAAAGCCAACCGGAAAATCAAAAGATTTTGAAGTTGCCATCAACTTTCCGTTTCGCCTACAGAACGTTACAGGCATTCGAGATGAAGAAGCAAAAACAACTGCCGTTGACATCAGCACGCTATCGAGCCCGAAGCTTCAGGCATATGTTGGCGACAAAAGAGTGAAGCAGGATCAATCTGTTGGTTCAGAACTCGACGTATCCGCAGACGTGGGTGGTCTCAAGATCACTCTTGGAACAGGCGGCATCAGATACAAAGACAAGAGAGCAAGCACTCTGTCCTATGATTCCACCGGCCTCACCGGTTTGCTCACAAACATCGACTACACTCGCTACTACAACATTGACAAAGATGCTTATGGATCGTCTAACTACGGTTATTTGCATGTGCGTTACAAATGGGTCGGCGCCATGTTCCGCGATATCTACGGAACTGGTTCCAGTGGATCTCTGAGTGCACTTCCAAGCAAAAGCTATCTCCAGCAGCTAGCGGAAGCAGACATTGCTGACGGACAAATTGGAAATGGAAACGTAACCATGTTCTCTACGCATGGAACGAGCCCGACCATCGACCTTGGTAAGGCAAGATTCCGTAAACAGCTGATGGCGATTGAATTCTTTCCCACTCCACGCTGGTCCATCGCAGTTGGCATGAGCAGACAGACTTCCACAGATCCGGATGGGTACAAAACAAAGGTGAGTGGCCTCGCACAAATTCCAACGATTGGAACGGCAGCAGGAAACACTTCTGTTCCTCCGGGTTCTTCAACCAATGCGGAAAGCCAGGTGAACACTCTGATTGTATCGCAGAACAACAATCAGGCTACACTTCAGGCAACAGACATCGCAGGCGAAGTCAAAGAAAACAAACAATTCTTCGTCCGCGCTGCTTACGAATTCTAAAATTCGCAAGCGTTCCTGCTTCAAAACCCGCCTTCTTAAGGCGGGTTTTTTGTTTTGTCGGCAGAGAACACCCAATTCCCCGCCATGCCCGGATCTCTAGAATCCAACCCCAACAACAACACTTCTACCTTTCACGGCGGGCCTCCCCTTGCCTTAAGACGATAAAAATAGTCGTATATTTTAATTGACGAGCCGGAAGCCTTTGCTTTCTATGGCTCAATTAGCGATTGAAATAGTCGTATATAAAATCCAGACTCCGACATTCTCTTCATGAAAGAAGGAACCCGAAAGGAGCCCGGGCTTTAATGACGACTGATTTGATCGCATATTTCAGGAGTATCCCTATGAAACTGACCATTCCGAAAATCGTCCTGGGGCTCGCAGCACTCTGTTCATCCCCGGCTTTCGCGCAGGACGTGACACTACTCAATGTCTCGTACGATCCAACACGCGAACTCTATAAGGAATTCAACGCAGCGTTTGCAAAATACTGGAAAGGCAAGACAGGCCAGACAGTTGCGATCAATCAATCACACGGTGGATCTGGCAAGCAGGCGCGCGCAGTCATCGACGGACTGGAAGCGGATATAGTCACTCTTGCACTGGCGTATGACATTGACGAAATCGCAACGCGATCGCGCCTGATTGCGCCTGGATGGCAGAAGGAACTTCCAAACAACAGCACACCTTACACCTCGACCATTGTCTTTGTAGTAAGACAGGGAAATCCAAAAAATATTCGCGACTGGGACGATCTGGTGAAGCCAGGAGTTTCCGTAATCACGCCTAACCCAAAAACATCCGGCGGCGCAAGATGGAATTACCTGGCAGCACGCGGTTACGCTCTGAAGAAATACGGAAGCGAAGAGAAGGCGCGAGAATTTCTCAAACAACTTTTCGCAAACGTGCCTGTGCTGGATTCCGGAGCCAGAGGATCTACAACAACATTCGCAAAGAACGGCCAGGGAGATGTTTTCATTTCCTGGGAAAACGAAGCGTATTTGATCCAGAACGAATTTGGAGCCGGTAAATTCCAGATCATCAATCCATCCATCAGCATTCTCGCAGAACCGCCAGTTACGGTTGTAGACAAGACAGCAGAAAGACGCGGAACAAAAAAGATCGCTGAAGAATACTTGAAGTATCTGTACTCAGACGAAGGGCAGCGCATCGCAGGCAAACATCACTATCGCCCGAGCAACCCTGCTATCGCGGGCCAGTTCCCTTTCCCGCAAATCAAACTCTTCACCATTGCAGAGCTCTTTGGTGGCTGGGCCAGTGCTCAGAAGACTTTCTTCGCAGACGGCGGAGAATTTGACCAGATCTACAAAAGGAAATAAGACATGAAAACACAGATACGAGCAACACTACGCAAAACTACAGTCGCGCTCTCCCTTCTGGGAGGCAGCCAGGCAATCATGGCCTATGAGACAAGCTGGTTTGACAAGAAAGTAGACGAGAAAGAAGCAATCAGTTCTTTCAAAGCAGACGGTACGATCTTTGCCGGATATGAAAGAGCCGACTATGAAAAGAATGGCGTTCTGGAACCAGGCGGTACGAGACCCGCAACGTCTACAGGGTTTATCATCAACCGTGCATACTTGAATCTGCGCGGTGATGTAAATGAAGGTCCGTGGAAAGGCGCAAACTTTCGCGTAACCGTGGACGCAGGCGTTCTTGGAAACAACGTCCTGGGAACTACGAACTCGACCACTTCTACAGGTAACAGCGCGCAGGTGGCAGAATTGAAATTCGCATACTTTTCGCTGCCCTTGTATACCACATCTTTCGGAGACGGTAGTGTCCGCATTGGCCAACAAAACGTTGCGATTGTAGACGGTCAGGCGGGCTATTCCAACGAAAGCTATTGGAAACACAGATACATCGACCAGAATGCAGTGGAAAAATCTGGATTTGCTGGCGGATCTGCGGATAGAGGCATTTCCTTCATTCACAAAGCGGATTACTTTGGTCTGCATTTGATGCTTTCGAACGGAGAAGCGTTTCGCAGAAACAATGCTCAGTTCGTCTTCAACCCCACTGGCAGCACGGGTGCCGTCAACGTTGCCACAACAGGTGTATTGACTGCAGCGCAGCAAACTCAGGTGAGAACGAGCCTTACAAACCTGGTGAATGGAAATAACGGAACCACGAATGACTCGTACGGATATGATCTCTATGGGATTCCGAGCTTTCATCCAACAGGCAAAGCGAAAGATATCGACATATCGATAGGCCTTCCATTTCGCCTGCAAAACACAACGGGGATCAAACGGCAGGAATATGAATTCCTGACTGCAGATATTTCTACCATCAACTCCCCGCGTTTTGACTATTACAAAGGGGATGCCAGAGCAAAGCAGGACACTGCATTCGGTCAGGAACTTGCTGCAGCCTTCGACTTTGGCGATCTAAAATTCACGATCGGCGCGGGACACGCTCTCCTCAAAGACAAGCGATCCTCTGCTTTTCGCATAGATCAAAACGGCCTGAACACTCTCGTGGCAACACAGGGCTCAAAACCGTTCGTTGACTACACCACGTTCTACCAGGCAGATCAGGATGCGTACGGTCAAACCAACTGGGGCTACATCCACGCGCGCTTCTTGTCGTTTGGATTCATTGCCCGCCAAATTTACGGTACTGGTTCTGGAACCATATCCGCCCTTCCGAAGAAATCCTACCTGCAGCAACTTGCAGAAGTGGACATTCGCGACGGAAATATTGGCAACGGCGACGTGACTCTGGCGGCCTCTCGCGGATCCTCACCTTCGATCGATCTAGGAAAAGCACGTTTCAAACGCGAGACGTACGCACTGACGTGGAATCCCTTCGCACGCCTTTCTGTTGCTCTGGGTGTGGAGAAACTCAAATCAAAAGACAAAAATGGAGAAACCACGAAGGTAAACAACCTGGACAACATCGCAACGTTCAGCACAACGACGACCACTCTCTCAAGCCAGGTAAACAGCTACCTTGCAACTCAGGGTGCGCCTCTCGTTGCGAATGACTTTGGCGGGAAGGAAAAAGAGAACAAACAAGTCTTCATTCGCGCGCAATACGAATTCTAAAGAAACCATAGAATTTCTCCGAAAGCAAGTTCGCCGATTGTTCCGCCCGCCCCTCCCCGGGCGGGCTTTTTTTTCGTTGCTTTCATTCGCGGCAGTCCTAGCGTCGAAGACTTGAGGGCTTCGAGTATCTTCACCCAGCTTTTTCCTTTGTGGATGGCAATCGCTGGCGCCATCACGTTTTACGCGCCCTGGATTTTCACCTGGTTCAACGCTCCAATGATTACATGGGGCCTGTCTTTCATCATGCTCGGAATGGGAATCACTCTTACATTTGAGGACTTTCGCCGCGTATCGCGCATCCCTTTGCAAGTAGTCCTTGGCACCTTCCTTCATTTCACTGTGATGCCAGCGCTTGGATGGACAGGGGCAAAATTGTTTTCTCTGAGTGATCCATTTGCAGTTGGCTTGATTCTGGTTGCCTGTTGTCCGTGTGGAACGGCGTCTAACGTCATCAACTACCTGGCAAAATCGGATGTTCCTCTGGCTGTGACCATCACTGCGATCTCAACTGTGGCTGCAGTTGCCATGACTCCAATCCTGACAGGGATGCTTGCAGGAAGCAGAATGACTGTGGATGCCCTGGGCCTGCTCGGATCTACGCTCCAGGTGATTCTACTGCCGGTCACTCTGGGTATCTTACTCAAAAGGCTCCTTCCTCGCGCAGCAGAGGCGATTCTTCCTTTCTCCCCGCCTGCGGCTGTGATCATCATTGTGATGATCGTAGGTTCGGTCCTGGGTCAGAATCGCACGCAGATCATCGAAGCAGGACCCTCTCTTCTTGGTGCGGTTGTATTCCTTCATGCGGGTGGTTTCCTGATCGGGTTTCTACTTGCGCGGATATTCCTCGATCGCATAGCATCGCGGACCATTTCAGTGGAAGTTGGAATGCAAAACTCGGGTCTTGCAGTGGTTCTCGCACGCGCGAATTTCGCAAATCCCCTGGTGGCTGTTCCGGGTGCGATTTCTTCTTTTGTGCATTCAGCAATTGGAAGTGTACTGGCCGTTTACTGGAGGAAACATTGAAAGTCTCCATCACACACATCGACACAGCATGCTTTCTGCTTGAAATCGGCGGCCTGCGCATACTCACAGATCCAGTCTTTGATCCACCGGGAAAAATCTACAGTTTTGGTTTCGGTACTTTCTCAAAGAAGTATTCCGCGCCGGCACTCAGCCCGAAGGAAATTGGACGAATTGATCTTGTTCTACTCTCCCACGACCAACACGAAGACAACCTGGATAAAAGCGGAAGAGAATTCATAAAAAAGATACCGCTCGTTCTATCCACCAGGCCTGCGGCGAAGCGAATCCCCGGGATCACTGGACTTGATGAATGGCAGAGTTTCGAAATACAAGGAACCAGTGTAAAGGTTACAGCAACGCCGGCGCAGCATACAGGTCTTCGCATGCTAAATCCAATTGCAGGCAAGGTGATTGGATTCATACTAGAATGGCCCGGCCAGACCAACGGGGTGACCTACATTTCCGGAGATACTGTTTACTTCCAGGGAATTAATCGCATAGCAGAGCGTTATGCGAAAATAGACACTGCCATCCTCCACACTGGAAGGGCCGGATTTCCATATCTGACAGGAGCGCTCCACTATACTTTTCATGCGAAGGACGCGCTCAAAGCAGCTGAAGTGCTTGCTCCACGCAGAATCATCCCGGTGCATTGTGCAGGGTGGTGGCATTTCAGGGAAAAAGAAGAACACGCGCATGAAGTGTACTCAAAGAGCAAGTTTGCAGACAGGATCGTTCAACTTTCTCCAGGGAAACCCCTGGTTCTCGGTCCAGAATAATACTGAGTTTTTCTCTTACCGGGAAATGGATCAGGTCGTCAAATCAGCTATGCGTGCCATCCACTTTGCGGTTGTGACCATTCTCCTCTGCTGCCAGTGCACATGGATCCACGACAGGGCCGTGCGCTCCAGAGATCTGACAGGACCATCTCTTCCTGACATTGTAGATGCAGATCCGCGTGCCATGTATCATCCGGGTCGGATCAGACCAACAGCTGTACAGAACGTTCAACAGACTAAAACAGGTCAGCTGGTCGCACGAAACGAATTCGTAGTCCGGTTGAATCCTGCGCAGTCTCCAGCCCGCTTCCTCAAAGACCTGGAGCGCGCGAAGATTCAAGCAAACATCATTGGAGGAGTTCCTACATTCCACCTGGTTCAAATTGAAATCCAGGGCGACGTCAATCAAGAAACGACGGAAGCGAAACTCCGCACGTTGCCGCTGGTGGAGGACGTATTTTTGCACTTCATTCGCACAGCACAGGCCTCACCGCAAGACTGGCATATTAGAAACTACGGACTGGACTCCGTATGGAAAGAGTTCTCAGGCGCGGGAGTGCGCATTGCAGTTCTGGATACAGGCATAGACGATTCGCTGTCGACTTTCAAAGGTCGCATCGTCGAACCGTATTCTGTACTCACAACATCCGCTCGCTTTGAGGACGGCCAGATCAAGAAAAAGGGAGATGTACTGCGCGTCGTGGATCATGGAACGCGCGTGGCAAGTGTGGCAGCGGGGAGCGGAGACGAAAAGGGCATTCTACCTGGCGTTGCACCCCGGGCAGAAATTATGCCCATTCAAGTCATGGGATTCCATGTCATTGACGAAAGCATCTACACAAACGACCTCACCATTCTAGAAGGCCTGGCGAGAGCGATGGCGCTTCGCTCTCATATCATCAACCTCAGTGTTGGCACTGACTATGCACAAATACTGCGCGATGTTCACGATCCAGCGGCACGCGAAACCATCCTGACCGCGATAAAGAAAGAAAGTCGTTCCACACAATCTCTGTACAATCAGGCATTCGCACGCGCGCGCGAAATGAATATCTGGATTGTCGCGGCAGCCGGCAACGCCGGAGATTCTGCAGAGCTTGAACCAATTGCTTCGCATCCTCTTGTGATTTCAGTGGGAGCTCTCGATTCAGATGATCGTCGCGCTTCTTTTTCCAATTACGGTACCGCAGTCACAACATATGCTCCTGGCGTCGGAGTTCCCACATATATTCCTGGAGGCATGCTGAGTGCATCATCAGGAACGTCCTTCAGCGCTCCATATGTGGCCGGTGTTCTCGCACTATTGCGATCGAGCAGCCCGAACCTGACTTTTGATCAAGCTCGTGCGAGCGTGGTGCGATCCAACATTATCGCGCGGACCACAATTCTTCCAGAGGACAACTCCACCCCTGTTTTTGATCCTGTCGGCCTTCTCAGTCACGGAGCTCGCACGGATCAAAGAGGAAGATTTCGCACGTTTGCGACGCGTTTCGGAGATCTGTTCATTGCAACCAACGACGCTCCAGGTGTGAAGCTCGGGAAAATTCTAGACTATTACAATCGTATCGAGGTTCATTCTGAGCTAGACCCAGAAAGCAGGGCTGCGGGACCGCTGGTAGCCACCAATTTTGGTGTGATCCGGGAGAGAGTTCGGCGCGGCGCGAAATATGGGGAAATGTCCGTCGTTGCTGAAGCGCCGTTGCTTGAAGATCAGCTAACGTTCCTCCGTGAAAATATTTCGACCAGCGATTTCATTGCAATCGTATGCTCTCGCAAGATGGATCGCAAATGCATTCCGTATCTACTCCAGAGACTGGATCGAAAGCAATGGAATGCAAATACTTTAGTTGCGCTTTGGACTTTCAAAGAACCTGGCACACACGAGAAAATCGAAGCATACCTCACACTGATTCAATCCAATCAAGAATGGGTGGACGATGAATGCTTCGCGATCCGCGGATTGGTCGAAACGACGAGCGAACCGGATGCCAAAGACCAGAAACTGATCGATCAGTCTATCCTGCGATACCGCGCATTCGAGGGCAAGTTCGGCGAGTCGGGCCTTGTTGACTACAGAGCGGATGATCTGGCTTTCGCACTCATAAAAGCTGGCCGGTCAGAGGGACTTTTTCTCTGCATAGACACAATCGAGAAGATTGAAAATCGATTGGAAACACTCGCAAACTGGGGTGTTGCCGTTTCCTCTACGATCCCGGCCGGATTTGGAAATACACCCGAGGAACTGGGATACCGTTTGCGCTCCCTGCAAAACATGCTGAACGAAAGCACTACTTTTCCAGAAAAGTACAACCACCAGCGCCCTGTAGAAGAACGCATGAAAGTGCGCGATAAATTCAGGGACTATGCGAAGAAAGCGGAGTTTTCACGCGCACGCTTCAGACTCGCACAATAGTGTTCTCCCGTTCAACCAACAAACGGCGCGGCTTTAGGTCGCAGGCTCTGCACTACTTCTGAAACCTCTGCATCCGTCATGTACGGAAACAGTGGAGGATTGAGAATGCTTTCTGCAAGCTTGCGTGCATTGTCTCCACCGACTGCTGCTTTGATATAGCCTTTCGCGCCAGCCTGCGAAGACATACTTCCGGGATATGTATTTGCAAATCCGATCCCCTTCTCTTTCAACCGCGCTTCTACAGAAGATCTCTCCGATGGATTGTAAAGAATGCAGTAAAGATAACCATTTTCTTCAAATCCTTCCGGCGGACGAACAGAAGGAAGTTCCCCCAGATGAGTGCGGTATTGTTTCACGGCCGCTCTTCTGCTTTCGATGCGAGATTTCACATGCGGAATGGAAAGGCGAATGTAAGCTGCCTGAAAAGCAGAGATCCTGGAATTCCAACCAACCAGACCATAAGAGTAATGAGTTGCACGACCATGATTGCCCAGGGAACGAAGACGCTCTGCATATTCGTCGCTGCTTGTGAAGACCGCACCCGCATCCCCTGCTCCACCCAGGACTTTCGCAGGATAAAAACTCACAGTTGAAAGAAGTGCGTCCTTATAGAGAGAATTGCCTTTGTATGTGGCTCCGTAAGCCTGGGCACCATCTTCGATGAGGATCACATGGTTCTCGCGACAAAACTGACGATAGTCTTCCAGACGACGCGAACCCCAACCGTAGAGATGAACGAGCATGGCTGCTTTTGGTTTGTGAGTACGAACTGCCTGAACAAATAGATCGTAGTCCATCTGCAGATCCGTCATGTCAATGTCTACGGTCACAGGATCCGCACCGACGTTTACTACAGCTTCGAATGTGGCCCAGAATGTTGCATCGGGAAGCAGAACCGTATCCCCGCGACCTACTCCCGCTGCGCGAAGAGCAAGCTGGAGTGCGTCGGTTCCGTTCGCGCAGCCGATGCAATGCTTCGCACCCGTTTCGCGTACCAGATCCGCTTCCAGACCGGCCACTTCCGGCCCTCCGATGAACTGAGCTGATTCAGACAGCTCGCGCACCTTCTTCTGCCAGGCATCCTGAAAGCCTGGCTCCCATCTCTTCAGATCAATAAATGGAACAGCCATGAGCCAGAAATCGCCACAGCGGCGCGAAGTGCACCCCTAAATTTTCACGCAGATTTCCTGCGGGAAGGAATCGTTCATCATGAAAATGTTCCCACGAGCGATCTGGCGGATGAAACCCCGGTTCCCGGAAACTTCGCCCGAATGGTCCCAGTAGAAGAGTCTGTGATCTGCCTTTCGAATCAATTTGAGACCAGTCTCAGATTGATGGATCTCAAACGGTCCGCAAGCGACAGCACTGAAAACAGGCGAAAGATCTGAGGCAGGCCATTCGTACGTGATGAGCAGTTCACCAAATAAGATAAAAAGATCTCCGTGCGATTGTGTATGCTCATGAAGCACCAGCCTGCACGGATATGAAATCACTGCTACTCCAGAACTTGATACGTGGCCACAGGGAATTCCTTCCCTTTGACGCGCACGAGCGGCATCTTCACAGTGCGAACTGCACCTTGCTGGTCTTCGAAGACTGCCTCCGAAATGAGAAAGTCCACCTTCAAGAATTTGCACATGGATTCTATGCGCGAAGCTGTATTGACTGCATCTCCAATCACGGTGTACTCCACTCTGCCTTCGGACCCAATCGTTCCGCAGAATACTTCCCCTGTGTGAATTCCAATTCCGATTCCTATTAGAGGCAGCCCTTTTCTTTCTCGATCGCGATTCAGATCCGCGAGGGCACGTTTCATCGCAAGTCCTGCCTGAACTGCATTTCGCGCATCGAGTCCGGCCACGGGAGAAGGCCTTGGAGTACCGAACGTTGCCATGATTGCGTCGCCTACGAACTTATCGATGGTTCCGCCGTGCTCGAAGATCGCGGCGATCATTCTGTCGCGAAAGTCAGTGAGGAAGGCAGCCAGATCCGCAGAATCCATTCCTTCTGACATCTTCGTGAAATTGCGAATGTCCATGAAGAGAATCGTCACTCTCTGACGCACTCCAGGAGATAGATTGCTATCCGTAGAGCTCAACTCTTCCACGACATCTGGAGAAAAGAATCGCGCCAGAGATGCACGGCGACTCTCCAGATCTCCAATTCTACGAATCATAAAAATAGATCTGTAAATGCTATAAGACAATAGAAGCGCCAGCCCAACAAATGGAACAGGTCTGGTGACTGCGTCAGACAGAATCACAGCCGGGCCCAGAAGGTACTCGTTCCAGTCGTTTGTAAGTGGCATTCCAGTGAACACACCGTAGGCGATGAGAGACCACCAGAATGTGCAAAGGCAGATCAGTGCGAAGATCAGAAGCCTGAGGCGAAACTGCAAAACAGTCAGAGCAAGAGGAAAGAGAAAATAAAGCAGTGTTGGATTCTTCGCTGCATGCGCGAAATTCCCCGGACTCACAAGTTTGCTGTAGTAAACGATGAGGCCGCTAATGAGCACGTAATCATAAAGGACTGCCAGGTAGTTAAAAACCACCATGAAGGAGCTCGATCTTCTCCGAAGCAACACGGTATGAAGAATCGTAAAGAGAAGATATGCAGAAAGTGCGACCAGGTTGATGATCAGTTCTCTACCATTCTGTGCTGCAAATACAATGGGAATGGCGATGAGAGCGGCCAGCGCATAGCGAAACAGATTTGCCATGCGCGCGCCATTCTTCTCCTCGAAATCCAGAACAGAGCGAACCGGCGCGGACATAGACTCGCGCTGAAGGAGGCAAACCATGTCCCGAAGTGCACGAATTGGATGAATCATAAGTCTTCGATTCGAATCACTACAGAAGGAAGCATAACAGCGCGAAGGCGATCCATCTCTGCGACTGCCTCAAACATGGCACTTTCGAGTGCGGCATGAGTGACAATTACAAGCTGCACTGGCTCTGGACCTTCTTCCTGGTGAAAAGATGCTATGGAAATGTCATGATCCGCAAACACGGTTGCGATTTCCGCAAGTACGCCCGGACGATCATGCGTTTGCACACGCACATAAAAACGATAATTGAAATCCGCCCGCGCTTCTGGCTCCGTTTTTTGAAACAGAGCAGGCCTCACTTCTCCCCCGCGCGCCAGATCAATCACGTCACTGAGAACTGCGGTGGCAGTTGGATGCGATCCTGCACCCTTTCCTACAAGCAATGATGGACCAGCAGAAGTCGAATCCACAAACACTGCATTTCTTTCTTCTTTGACGGAAGCGAGGATGTGATCCTCTTGAATCATGGCCGGATGAACGCGCAGCAATTCTCCTGCGTCTGTGCGACGCGCAATGGCAAGAAGTCGAATCACCCAGCCCATGCGTCGCGCGATCTTCAAATCCACGGGGCGAATCGACTCAATTCCCTCTACGCGAAGACGATCCACGGGAACATAGGAATCCAGAGCAATGCCCGCAAGGATTGCAAGCTTCTGTGCTGCGTCCTGACCGCTTACATCAAAGGTTGGATCCGCTTCCGCAAATCCCTTCTCCTGAGCAAGGCGAAGTGCAGCATCGTAATCCAGTCCGTCCTCTTCCATGCGAGTGATCATGTAGTTGCATGTGCCATTGAGAATTCCGCGAATAGAGCGCACTTCCCCGGAAACACAATGCATGCGAAGAGTGCGAATGATCGGAATGGCACCCGCGACAGCAGCCTCGAAACCAAAATTCAAGTTTTGATCCTGCGCGAGTTTGAGTAGCTCAGGGCCTGCAGGCGAAGAGACGAGCGCCTTATTTGCAGTCACAACAGCCTTACCCGCGCTCAGTGCAGAGCGAATCAAATCGCCTGCGGGGGACAGACCACCTAACAGCTCGACTACGATGGATACATCGGGGTTCGATAGTACAATCGAAGGATCGTCGGAAGCAGGAACACCCGCGAGTGCCTCAGACTTTTTCTGATACGAGCGGTCAAATACAGCGGCGACTTTCAGGCGAATGCCAGTGCGCGCGGCGATTGCCTCTCCGTCTCGCGCGATCAATTCAATGAGGCCGCGGCCAACGTTGCCCGCCCCGAGGATTCCTATGCTTACTTCTTTCAAGGAATGAACTTCTTTATCAAATCGCGCAGGCTCGAAGTAGCTTCTGGTGCGGGTGATTGCTGTCCTTCTGGAACCGGAACTTCCACACGACTGCGGCGACCGCCTGCCATCCCTTTGAGAAGTTCTTCGAGTCTCTTCTGCGCTGCCTTGGAATTGCGCACGGAGGCAACGATGGATGCTGGAACAGAATCTGGATAACGATGTACGTTCAGGAGCGTAATATCGTCGAGTTCATGTTCGTCGTCTCTGCGGGCAGCCATACCTGAAAAGAAAGGGCGGCACCCGGCAGGTCAAGTGAAAACGGGAAAACAACTTGAACCATCTCCGGAGGCCCCCAGGCTCTGCCCAAAACCAGGGGGGAACCATGCGAACTTTGCTACTCGTACTTTGTGCAGGCCTTGCGGCAATTCATTGCAAAAAACCGGCCACCGTCATCTCACCCGACGAAGCCAATTTTCAGAAGAAACTCCAGGAAAGCTTACTGACTGCGAAACCAGGGTCAGTCATAGAACTTCCGGCAGGAACTTTCCACCTGGATAAGGGAATGACTCTCTCAGAAAAAGGAGTCACAATTCGCGGGGCGGGAATGGACAAGACCATCCTTTCATTCAAGGGACAAACAGAAGGCGCAGCTGGAATCATGGTTTCGCAGGGCGACTTCCTGATCGAAGATCTGACCATTCAAGACACCACCAAGGACGCCATCAAAGTAACCGGCGCAAAGAATGTCACGTTTCGCAGAATCAAGACAGAATGGACAGAAGGCGCGAAAGAGACAAACGGAGCCTACGGCATCTATCCAGTGCAGTGCGAAAACGTGCTCATTGAAGAATCAGTTGCGATTGGTGCTTCCGACGCGGGCATTTACGTAGGCCAGTCAAAGAACATCATCGTGCGACGCAATCGCGCAGAAATGAATGTGGCGGGAATTGAAATCGAAAATTCAACTTTCGCAGACGTGTACGAAAACACTTCTACGAACAACACAGGTGGAATCCTGGTGTTCGATCTGCCAGATCTACCTGTGCAGGGCGGAAAGAATACGCGCATCTTCAAGAACCAAATCGTGTCCAACAATCTGAAGAACTTCGCTCCATCCGGGAACATTGTAGCCATGGTTCCAACCGGTACTGGATTCATGATCATGGCGAACGACAACATAGAAGCATTCGAGAACACAATCAAAGACAACATCACAACAAACGTTCTGATCGTTAGCTACCTCGTTACAGAAAAACCAATCAAAGACAAAAATTACGATCCATACCCGGAAGCCATTCATGTTCATAACAACACGATCACCGGCGGTGGAGTCGATCCTACCGGTGGAAACAGCCTTGCATCCAGAGTGGCAGTCGCAGGTCTTCGTGCGAAGCTGGGCAAACCATTCCCTCAGGTTCTCTGGGATGGAATTGTAAATAAAGCCAGGTTTCCAGATCGCAAACTTACACCGGATGCACAGATCTGCATTCGCGACAACGGCAATGCCGATTTCGGAAATTTTGATGCGGCAAACAACATGAGCGATATCAAACGAGATCTTGCAGTCCACAACTGCTCTCATCCTGCGCTTTCCCCCAATCGCATTCCGGGAGTGCGTGATTGAAAGCGATCGCTCTGGTGCTGCTGGTGGCGGCGTTTTCCGCGACTGGATGCAAGAAATCAGATGGTGTTCAGTTCTACGATGACAACTTCCCCGCGAAGTTGTCAGACTGGAAACTCTTCGTTCGATCCGGAGAGAATCTGACTATGGCAGCGGGCCTCATTCCGTACGATCTAAACAGCCCACTTTTTTCAGACTATGCGCGCAAATTTCGCACAGTCTACGTGCCGCCTGGAAAGTCAGCCGAATACACAAAGATCGGTGTTCTGAATTTGCCCGTAGGAACCATTCTCTCCAAAACATTCTATTACCCCAGAAAGGCAGGTGCAGTGGAATCGTCTGACTTTCCGTCGATGAAAGAGAATCATGTAATTGAAACCAGATTGCTCGTGCACACATCAGACGGATGGGTCGGTCTGCCCTATATCTGGAACAAGGAAGGAACGGAAGCAACGCTCGAGATCACAGGCGGAGACTCAAACGTTCAGTCTTTCGATATGGACGGAAAACCAATCGCATTTAAGTATTCAGTTCCAAACCAGGGACAGTGCTCGGGCTGTCATTCAGCCAGACGCGGCGAAGACAAAGTCATGACGCCGATTGGACCAAAAGCGCGTCAGCTCAACAAAGTCTACGCGTACAAAGGCGGTCCAGAAAACCAGATCGAGCATTGGAAGAAGTCTGGAATTCTCAATGTCCCCGCGGATGCAGTTGTTGTGCGAAATGCAGTATGGAATGATCCGCAAACAGGAACAGTCGAAGAAAGAGCACGCGCGTATCTCGACGTTAACTGCGCGCATTGCCACATAGAATATGGGCCAGCGAATCAATCCGGTTTGATTTTGAGTTTGGAAAATCAGGAACCACACAGATTCGGTGTTTGCAAATCGCCAACTGCAGCCGGTCGCGCGTCTGCGAATATGGACTATGACATTGTGCCTGGAAATCCGGATTCTTCTATTCTGATTCATCGCATGACTTCAACGGAGGCTGGAATCAGAATGCCCGAACTGGCAAGAAGCCTTCTCCACAAAGAGGGATTGAGCCTGGTACGCGAATGGGTGAAGCAGATGAAAGGAAACTGCAACTAGAGAAGTTAGTCTGGCATTTCCTGAACGCATCCAAGAATGAACCGGGTCTGTTCTCCGGGTTCTGTTTCGAAAGGAGTATCGCAGGATAGGAAATTCCTCCATTCTCCTTTTGCGTTCTTCATGCGATACACGAGTTTCAAAGGGCCCGTGGCACCGAGCAAACGATTGTGATGCGCAATCGCGCGAGGAAGATCTTCCGGATGAATCAGAGTGGAAAGAAGGTCCGGCCCGAGGTCGCGAATTTGATCCGATGAATATCCTAGAAAGTCCGTGGCTTCGCGGTTGATGTAAACGTTTCTCTTATCCACTAGATCGTAAACGTAAATCATCACAGGCGCATTCAATAGAATTCTGCTGACCGTAGACTGGCTCTCGGTCATCAAACGATCCTTGCGCCTGATCGCTTCGAGAGTTCTTTCGAGCTCAGCGATGTGCTGCTCGTCCGCTGTTCGTTTCCCGGCCATCTCTATCAATGGAACATTCAGCGGACAAAGTGCAATCTTTTTTCTCTGAAGCCCGGGCGTTGGTTGACATGCTCTAAATCGTTCCATCGTATGTCGCATGCTGAATCCATTTCGTCCGGCCGAGCACCAGCCTCTTCTGCCGGTGGAAGAGCAGAATCGCAGAATTGCCCCTCTTCGCTGGCAGATTCTAGAAGCGACGTTCCTGGGTTATACTTTCTATTACTTTACCAGAAACAACCTGCCCATCGTCTCTCTTGAAGCCGCTTCCGATCTCACTTACAGTTCGGCGCAAATGGGATTGCTCATGGGTGCGACCGGTCTCGCATACGGAATTGGAAAATTCATCCTGGGCGCCCTCTCCGACAGATCCAATCCAAGGGCATTCATGCCGGCAGGCCTCCTTCTATCAGCTGCACTGAATTTTTTGTTTGGAGCGGCGTCTAACTTCTGGATTCACCTCGGACTCTGGACTCTCAATGGATTTGTTCAGGGAGCAGGCTGGCCTCCGTGCGGACGGTCCCTCGGACACTGGTATTCTAAATCGGAACGCGGAACCGTTTTTGGATTCTGGAACATAGCGCACAACATCGGAGGCGGTTTGATTGGACCACTTGCTGCCGCTGCCGCATCTGCGTTTGGATGGAGATCTGCGTTTTATATCCCGGGGATCCTCGCCGTTCTTGCCGCAGTGTATCTGATGATTCGACTGCGAGACACTCCGCAAAGCGTGGGCCTGAGATCCATCGAAGCGTTTCCTCCTATGTCGAATGCGAAGTACCTCATCGCACTGATTGCATCTGTTCTGACAGGAAATGCAATCGCAGGCGCGGTCATGTATACTCTGCTTCCCTACGAACAGCTTCCGGCAGCGGTTACTATGTTGAATCTGGTTCTCATACCTGCTTGCTTCTGGGTGATCGGAATGCTACCGGGCAATCGCGCCAGTCCACCTTCGCGCTTGTCTGCGGCGATTCCAGCGCATGACGTCTCTCTTGAGAAGGAACTGTCCTTGTGGGAAATATTGTGGAACAACGTACTGACGAACAAAATCATCTGGCTATTCGCGATTGCAAATCTGTTTGTATACGTTGTGAGATACAGCCTCATAGACTGGGGACCTACCTATCTCAAGCAGGCGAAAGGCGCGAGCATGCAGACAGGTGGATTTAGCACTCTTGCATTTGAAGCAAGCGCCATCGTCAGCACTCTGTTGATTGGATGGATTTCAGACAAGTCAGGCGGAAGACGAGGCATGGTGAGTTTGATATGCATGATTCCGGTGTTCCTGGCCTTCCTCGGGATGATTGTGATGCCTCCTGGATTTCTCTGGGTGCACATTGTTTTGTTTGGAGTAGTTGGATTTTTCATCTATCCGCCGGTCATGCTTCTGGGAGTGGCAGGTCTGGATTTTACGTCGAAGAAAGCTGTGGGGGCCGCTGCAGGATTCATCGGACTCCTGGGCTATACCGGAAAATTCGTAGAAGGAATCGCACTGGGCGTTTTATCCAAAGAACTGGGATGGCCAGGCGCGCTCAGTTTCATCGCAGCGTCCTGCATCGTTGCGATTCTGATGCTTGCGTTTACCTGGAAATTGAAACCGGCAGAATAGTTGACACGATCTGCGGCGAAGAGTGACTCAAACAGATGATCAAGCCAGAAAAAGCAGCCTGGGAACTAAAAAACGAAAAGAACAAGGCAGGTGTGCGCTGGCTGCTGGTAGTTCTCATTGGCGGCTATCTAGGTTCTCTTTTGCAAAATGGAGGAGTGCTTCCAGGTGCTGACAGACTCTTTTCCTGGTATTACATTGGGGCGGTCACTGCTTTCGTCGCCATTCTCAATCTGGCTGTGACTCTCTACATTCTTCGCGCGAAGGATCAGGGCACATTTCATCCTGCAGTGAAGTATCTCACCATGGTCACGGATCTCGTTGCAGTCTCTCTGGTCCTTCTTCCCACAGGCGGAAGCGAAAGCATGTTCTTTCTTGTATATTTCGTAATCATAGTTTCAAACGCGCTGCGATACGGGATGAGGCTCGCCGTCCTGGGAGTGCTGGTGTTCAATATTTTGTATGTTCTGGTGCTCGCTTATCAATACGCTCCCAATTTCGACATTCCAGGATTTCAAAAAGAAGTTCTGAAGGTTTCAGGTGTATGGCTCATTGGACTCTACACGGGCTACCTGGCGCGAAGATTCGAAATGCTGCAGGGAGAAGTGGAAAAATACCAGAAGCTCCTGGCCAACCTGATGGCTGAGAAAAAACAATGACCGAAAAAAATCCACAGCACGAAAACGCGGAACTGGAAGCCAGCGTTCAGAAGGCATTCCGACGCGGAAACATCAACTTTGATTTCTTACAACCGGACTCTACTCCACGCGAAATCGCAGAAGAAGAAAGATCAGAAAGACGCACCAACTCTCGCCAGGGAAAACGCGGCCTCTTCAACCGCGGCCGTCCATCCAGACCCATTTCGCGCGCACAGGTTTATGTATGGGCTGCTCTTTTTGGAGTCAGCGTCACTCTGGTTCTGGTTCTTTTCTTTTCCGGCAAAAGCATTCTGCTGTTGCTTGGACTTCCCATTCTATTCGGGACTACACTGTGGTCCGTAATTATGCTGACACTTTTTCTTGCGCGGCCTCGCTAGAGGCCGGTCCAAACAAGATTTCATTTGCGCGAAAGCAAAGTCTATCCATGGTTTCTTCTAGTTCGCGCGCTTTTGTTTTGAGCGCTTCCTCCGAAGCATCCGATGGGTAGATGGGTTCACCAATCACAAGTGCGACGCGCGAAAACGGAAGAGGCAAATTGAAGTCATCCCAGTTAGGACCAACAATCCGCCTGGAAAAACCAACGCCTACCGGAACCACAACGGAACTGGCTTTGTGCGCCATATAGAGCACACCGGGCTTAGATTCGTAGATGGGCCCGTGAGGACCGTCCGGAGCTACGAGAGCGGGAGATCCGCTCTGTATTTTCTTAATAAAGTTTATGATTCCCGCTGATTGCTTTCCCAGAGAGGCGTCCAGCACCTCGAATCCAAGAGCGCGGATTGTCTTTAAACCAATCTCGCGAAAAAAATGAGTCCAGCTATTCTCATACTCGGGAGTGCGCGGATGATCTGAATAGATCACGAGGTTTCGATGGTGGAGGCAGAAGACCGCCGCATCCACGAATGTGTGCCAGACTGCCACCACGTAGTTTTCTCCCTTCGCCTTCAAAAGGCGAAGGTGATCTTCTCCCTCTACTTCAAACTCGAGTGTGCACTGATAGACACTGAGAAGGATCGTGCTCACAGAAGCAAACAGACTGGTGACCAGGCGATAGAGAGCTCGACGCACTGGATGAGATGGCAGAGACATGCTTCCTCCGGACTGCTAGAAACTCATGGTAAGCATCAGATACGCGAAATCTGCGCGCGGATCAAATCTAGGCCTGCGCGAAATGGTAGTGTTCAGCGTATCGTTCTTTGCTTCGCGAATCGAGTCTCCGGCCTGAATTCGGCTGTAGCCCAATCCAATTTCAACTCTTTTCCAGGGAACAATATACGTAAGGTCGTATTCTTTTAGCAAACCCTTTCGCAGATACGCGGATGCACGATATCCCGATGAGTCTTGCAGAGGCGAAAAGCGCGTGTTCGAAAAGGATTCCGTGGACTCGTTTGTTTTCAGTGTGCCTGTGCCATCATACCAGCCGTCTTCGAGACGCATCTTGTCTATTTGCCAGGCCGCGAGTTTCAACTTTCCAAACTTACCAAACATGAGATTCATCTGAATCGATTTGCCAATCATATTCTGCCAGCTTACCAGATCTGCCTGGCCATAGAGACCATGACTCGTTGGAAAAAGGCTGTTGAAAGTAGTGACCACTCCATCGGATCGGTTCTTATCACCGCTGGCGATGTTATAAGCAACTCCGATTCGCAGAAAGGACGCGATCGTGTATCCAGCATCCGCGGCGAATGCATATGCATTGTATTTCTCTCGTTCAGTGTAGGCGCGCACGGGGCCTGCAGGGGAAGGGACTGTGACTCTCAAGTAATCCCAGCTTGCATCTATGCGCCTTCCGGTGGGCCCGGATTGCCAGGCATATTCTATGGACCAGTCGATTGGAATTTCCCATTGGGCCTTTCTATCGGTGCCCATGCGGTTGGTGAGTCTTGCACCAATCGTGTGAAGGTTGTCTCGCTGCTTGCTTCTATCCTGGGACATCAACTCGGCATCCGGTAGTGCCAGAGGGCTGGTTTTTTGAATCCACTTCTTGTAGACTCCTAGATAATACGCCTCGAACTGAAAAAGTTCCCCGGCCGTAAATGTATTGTAGAAGCCGGCAAGATACGAATCCCCCTGCTCTCTGACCGTGCGCGCTTTGACTGTGCACACGGTCGTAGTTGAATCGCAAGTAAATGTAAAGCCAGATGAATTCGAAGGACCAACCTTTGTGCCGTTAGACGACAAATCGTTGTCTTCTTCTGAAAGAACAGATCCGATCAGCTGACCGGTGTAGAAACTGTTTGTCGTTCGCACAGAAAAGCCATCGAAGCTTCGTCCAACATTTCCCCATTCAGCGGCCCCCACAAGCCTCTCCTCGCCCAGGCGAAAGACCTGCCTGCCAAAACGCACATCAAATGGGCCAAGGCTGCGCATTTCCAGCCATCCAATGCGAAGGTCTGTCGATTCGGAAGTAGAATCGTTTGCGGTGGAAACTCCAGTCTTTGAACCAGGCTGGCCACCCCAGACCCTGGAATCCTGCACCACAACGTTAGCCGACATATCGTCGAAGAAATCCTTTTCAAATCCAAACTGAATCTTCTGGCCAACGTACTCTGCGTTATCGTCCGTCTTTTTATCAAAATCAAAATTTCCGCGCGATTCCGGCCTGAGTCTGACGAGAGCCTTCCACTTGAATCCATCGAGCCAGGATTCAGGCAGAGCCTCTTCTGCGGCCGGAGTCTGCGCGGCCTGTGTTTGTGGGGCAGGAGTCGTTGTTGCCGATGCGGGTGTGGACGAAGGTCGGGCGGCCGGCTGGTTTGTCTGCTCATAAGGTACAGGAGCCTGCGATGGCTGTGCTGGTACTGGCGCGCCGGTCTGAGGATCGCCGACAGGCTGGGCTGCAGCCATGCCGGCAAAAATTAGAATAACAACAGCTACACCAACCCTCATATTCTCAATAATTTTGAGGATCTTGAGAATTGTCAGTCGCTATATTAGTCATTCTATGACAGCTCTTGCAGCTGTTGAGCTTTGCATCCCGGAGGATCTCCTGCTGGAAGCTGCGGTCCACTTTGAGTTTCTTGAAGTACTTCTTGAAATCATGCGACTCCATATTTCCCGAAGAAGCATACGCGTGCGATCCTCCGGCAGTCACCAGGTTCTCTTTTGTAGGATCTGCAACAGCACTCGTGGCGACTGTTCCCTGGCAAACGCAAGATGTGCTCCCCTTTTCATCGTAGGAGACCGCAAACTTGGTTCCGCGCACGGCCGCAATCGATGTTGGGGTGGATGCTTTGAAACCTCGTTTGGTTGGATCATCGACTCTAAACCAGCCGAATCCTTTGGTTACACTGACTTCTCCGGGCTGACTCATGTTTGTAAGGGACACTAGAGTAGCATCCGTTTCTCCAAGTAGACGAATCTCCACTCCTTTATAGAAAACAATCACCTGGCTTTGTCTGCCGGTCTTGATGCGATCGGAGTCTTTGACTACGCTGCCCACTCTCAGTGCTTCTGTCTTGCCATCTCTGAGCACAGTGGCACTGCCAATGAGGCTGCGGACCAGAGCGCGGTCGTTGTCTGCGCCCAGCGGAATGAGAGTTACGGATGCAGCCGCAAGCAAGAGCAAGGATGATACGAATCTCATGCGTTTCGTTTTTGGATTTTTCAATTTACACCTCTGCACATAGCCAGAGCTCAGCGCGGTGTCCTGCAATCTAAAACGATGAGGAAGTGCATCCAATGGAACAAACAGCTCGTTAGACGGAATCAACGGCTCGTCTGGGATCGCAGGCAAAGCGGGCGGACAAAAAAGAAAGGCGGACTCTCGTCCGCCACCCCCGATCTCACTCCCCCGCTTTCACTGTAGACCGCATGATGGTCCATGCACGATCCACTCACAGTATGATGGCGCTACCGGCCCCCGAATGCCAGAAGGCATTCATCCGGTGGTTCCCTGTCATCCAAAACAGTGCGCGCTCTCAGCTGACTCCCCCGGATCCTTTCGAATCCAATCAGCTGCCCCCTGAGCGCCGGCGCTTTTCGTTGTCCCAGACCATCCGGCGCTCCCCCGAGCTCCCCCTGACCGAATGTTCCAGGCAACTGTCAGCCCTTCATTGCCCTGGCTGAAGAACCACCGCCCCCGGCGATCTCTGCTGTGGAAGAGAGGATTGCGATGAACAAAGATGACGATCCATCTCTTTCCCCCTCAAGCAGGTGCCCGATGACTCTTCGTTGACAGACCCTCTATTGCAACCAGCGTGCCAGGCAGAGCACACCCTGCATGAACGCCTCTTTTTTTGTAGTAATCAGCACTGAATCGTCACATTTCAGAAGATAATATAGAAGAAACCTGTTTGCTCTTGGCCCAAGAACGACGAAAAAGAGCGAGAACCTCCCTCTCCCTCCAAGAAAATGCTAGCCAATGCCTGTCCAAAAGCTGGAATAGAGCCTGCCGTCTAGAATTCTAGATGTATAAAAAATTAGAAATCTACAAATCTGACATGAAATACAAAGCCCGAACTCTCTCTCTTCTCCTGTTTGCGGTATCCTGGAGTCCTGCCATGGCCGCTGATCCAGTCCTGCTCGAGGCAGGACGGGGAGTGTATAGACTCGGGCCAAACCTCGAAATACTAACGGACCTGGAAGGGAAGCTCACCATAGACCAGATCACATCCGGGAATTATACCAGCAGCTTCTATGGATATGGCTGGGACAGGGTCCCCAACTTCGGATACAGCTCCGCTACATTCTGGGTCCGCTGCAGAATCACCAACCCCCTTCCCTTTCAAAAGGAAGTCCTTCTCGAACTGGCCAACCCGCTCCTGGATGAGGCCAGACTCTTCTTTGTAGACGAAGGAGCATCCAGCCGAACCATCACAGAAAGCAAGAGCATCAAACATAGAGTTTACATTTTCCCGGTGCATGTTCGCCCGCACGAAACCGTAGATCTCTACCTGCGAGTAAAAAGCAAAGGGTCGATTGCTCTGCCCCTCACTCTATTTCGACCAGACGCGTTTGCGCGCGAAGACCAGGACACTCAGTTCGCACTTGGAATTTACTATGGCCTAATCGCGGTGATGATCCTGTACAATCTGACTCTGTTCATTGCGCTTCGCGAACGCGCTTACCTCTATTATTCTCTCGCACTCTTCTGCATTCACGGCATGCTTCAGTTCGCAGTCAACGGTCTTGCGCGTAAGTATCTACCGTTGTCTGCGTCATGGTGGAGCCTGGGTTCCATACCTTTCTTCGCAAGTCTTGGCATCTTCTGGATGCTTCTTTTCTGCAGACATTTTTTGAATACGCGCCTTCGCACGCCTGAAATTCACAGAGTCACAACGGCACTTCTCGTTGTTTCCCTCCTGATGGCGATTGGATCTCTATTCATGCCCTATCGCGCAGCCGTAACAATTCTTACGATCCACGGCCTCGCGGGACTATTCTGTGTAATTGCAGCCGGAGCTTACAGCTGGAGGGAATCATTCGCGCCAGCGCGATACTATTTGCTCGGATGGACTGTAGTGGCGCTCGGAGCGTTCATTTACAATATCAAGAGCTGGGGATGGCTTCCAAGCAATCCTTACACAGAGTATAGCGCACAATCCAGCCTGGCAATCGAGGCAATTCTACTTGCACTCGCTTTAAGTGATCGTTTTAACACAATCCGCCAGGAGAAATACCAGGCACAGCAAAGAGCTCTCGATCAGGAACGAATGACGCGCGAAGCAGAAGAAGAACTTCTGCAACATCTTCGCCAGATGGAAAACTTGCAGAAGGATTTTCTGGCTCTGGCCATTGAAGAACCAGGACGAACCGTAGAATCACTTGCGGAAAAAATACTCGAAACACTGGCACACCTGTTGCATTTCGATCGGGGATTCATCACGCTTCTAGACAGAATGGACAGATATGTTTCACGCGGGATTGGAGAGGTGCCCGCGTATGTCGCAGATTTTGTTCCCAGAGCGTTTCACGTCATTCGCAGATTCAAACCACCTGAAGATTTCTTCAGAGAAATTACCGCCATCGCTGACCTTCAGGATCAGAGCGGAATTCCTTTCAAAGATCCAGACGGCATGATACGCACCTACTCCGAAAACGCAAATAAGATCCGTGCCTTTCTCAAACGACTGACTCAGGATGGCTTTCGCACAGTCATTCCACTCACTTTCAAGTCAGAACTTCTGGGATACATGGTAGGGGGCGCGTCTGCCGATTCGCAAATGCGATATTCGGACAAGAATCTTCTTGAGGCATTTCGTTTTTCAGCGGCTCTTGCAGTTCGCAACGCGATGCTATATGATGAACTCTCTCTTTTGAAAGGAAAAGCAGAAGAAAGCGTACAACAACTTTCGGAATACATTGTGGATATGCACAACGCGCGCGAACACAAGATGTCTGAAAAGACATTCGTCTACCTGAGCAAGTCAATGAACGATCTGGTCGATCGCACGCGAAATCTCGCGGGGAAAAATCAGCCCATGCTGATTCTTGGAGAAACTGGAACAGGAAAAGAGATGGTAGCCAATCTCATTCATGATGCGTCCATGCCAGAATCTCCTTTCGTCGCGGTTAACTGCGCGGCCATTCCCGGGAACCTCTGGGAGTCAGAAGTATTCGGACACGTGAAGGGTGCGTTCACGGACGCAAAAACAGACAGACCTGGAAAGATTGAGCAGGCTGCCGGGGGAACCATCTTCTTCGATGAAATCGGCGAAATGCCGCTCGAAATGCAGCCCAAAATGCTCCGACTCATTCAGGAGCGCGTCTTTCAAAGGGTGGGCGGAACAAAAGAAATTAAGACGGATTGCAGATTCATTTTCGCAACCAATCGAAACCTGGAAGAGATGCAGGCAAAGGGAACGTTCCGATCTGATCTCTACTATAGAATCAATGTCTTTCAGATTCGCATCCCGCCCTTGCGCGAACGAAGAGCAGACATTCCTGCTCTGGCTCAATTCTTTACGGAGAAGTACTGTGCCGAGATGGGCTACCCTGCCAGGAAACTGGGCGATGGAGCCATGGATGCTCTGTGCCGGTTTGACTGGCCAGGAAACGTGCGCGAACTTGAAAACGCAGTCATCCAGGCGATTGTGAATAGCACCACGGACATCATTCGAAGAGAAGATCTCCCTGTGCAATTGCTCGATGCCCGAAAAATGAGATCGGAATCGCCGGCTGAAATCCAAAAACCTTCACCGGGCAACCAGTGGGATGGCCGCCCTCTCGAAGAAATTCTGAATGAACACGCAAGGAGAATCATTGAAAGTGCACTTGCGAAAACGAAAGGAAACAAGGTTGAAGCGGCCAAAATCCTGGGTCTCAAGCGCGCCACTTTCTACAATCGTCTGAAAGAACTTGGAATGTAGCTAGCCGGACCACCTGGCGCGCAGGGCGCCAGCGAATCCGCGACCAACTGGAACGCTTGTTTCGTCTGAATCACGCAGAGTGGCCGTATATCCACCGCCAACTCTGTATTTCAGGTGCGCCAGAAAATCCAGATTCAATATGTACTGCTTATGAATTCGTAAAAAGCTTTCGGGCAGACGCGACTCGATGTCCTTCAAGATTCTCTGTGATTCAAAATCGCGATCCGTTGTGTGAACCGCAGTTGCCTTTCCACGCGAAGATAAATAAATGATTTCTCCAAAAGGAATCAGATAGTGATTTTCTCCTTCTGTGACAGCCAGTCCACCGCTCGATGGATTCGTGGTCCGTTTCTGCACGACCCGATTGACTGCAATGTCAAATCGCTCCATAGAAAAAGGCTTCAATAGAAAATCAACGGCCCCGTGATCAAATGCGGGAACTGCGTGCGCCTGGCCGGCAGTAGTAAATATGACGGCAGGACTGGGGCGAAGCTCTTCAAGCATTTCAAACCCGGACATACCTGGCAATTGCACATCCAGGAAGACTAGATCCGCAGGGTTCACTTTCAGATAGTTCAGAGCGCTGCGAGCATCTCCCGCCCATCCTGCCAGAGAGAGATCTTTTCTCGCCTCAATAAAGCGAAACAGAATTTCACGTGCGGGTGGTTCGTCCTCGATCACATAACATCGCAAAGGCATTACGCAGCCCCCGTGAGCGTTATCCTGCTCGATACACCACTCTCACCCAGATTTGAAACTTCCAGATCCGCGCCCGGGAAATGAAAGCGTAACCGAGAGCGAATATTGTCAATGCTCCTGGATTCAAAATCTGAGGGAAGACCCGGTCCATTGTCTTTGACTTCAATTCGCACGGATGACCCGGCGCATTCAGCAGAAATTTGCACGATCGCGTTTCCAGGTATCTTCTGCACTCCGTGGCGAAATGCATTTTCGATGACTGGTTGGATGGATAAAGGTGGTATCAAGACGCGCGAAAAATCGCCCCTGTGCTCCATCCAAACACTCAACCTTTCTCCAAATCTTACCTTCATAAGTTCTACGTAGTTTTTGCAGAACTCCCATTCTTCCATAAAACTCACGAGCGGCTTTTCCGCCGGCCCGAGCAAGAAGCGATAGCTGTCCGCGAGCATCAGGATGGCTGCATCCGCTCGGTCCGCATGATCTGGAAGCATCGCATGAATGCTGTTCAGTGTATTAAACAAAAAATGCGGTCGCATTCTTTCCTGGAGTACTGCCAGACGCGCTTCCTGCAACGATCTCTCTGCAAGAAGCCTGGTCTCTCTCAGATAGCGAAAGAAACGGTCAATGCTCGCAAGGCCAATGGCAAAGATGATGGATCCAAAGATCACATTATAGAAGCGACTGTTCTCATAAGGATTAAAGCCAAGTAGCTCCTGCTGAATTCTTCCGCCGGCAAGCACACCGCACACAGCGGAGATCGCAGTGATACAGAGCGCTGCCGTAAAGTAGCGAACAGGTTGTGTCTTATGCGTTCCGATTCTATAAAGCTGAATCCCGGCCGTAAACATCGCAAACTCTATGAGCAGGCAGAGCACATGCGTCATGATTTGAGCCGTGAGAAAAACGCGCGCGAAAGGCTCCGGTGAGTAAAAAGAAATCAAAAGACCGTTCATGGTGCCAAGAACGGTATTGATTCCAAGCCAGCCCGCAATGCGAATGACCCGATTAAACATGACTGTCGCTAAAGAACGCCGAGAACGCTCCACCCCGCGACATCACGCGAAGGTCATCCAGTTTAATATCACGCGGATCTGAATGACCCATGACGCGTGTCAGCTCGAGCATGTCTTCGTGAAAGCCTTTCAAGAAATGATGCACGCGCGTTGATTTTTCTGGAATATGAATTCCCCTCATCCTCCAGGCACTGTTGGTTGTAATGCCTGTAGGACATTTGTTTGTGTGACACTGCTGCGCCTGGATGCAACCAATCGAAAGCATGGCAGCGCGCGCAGTTTCGCATGTATCCGCACCGCTTGCAAACGCATAGGCTGCGTGAGCTGGAGTGAAGATACGCCCGGACGAACTCAGGCGAACGCGATCCCTGATTCTGTGCTTTTTAAGAAGCTTATCCAGATACTGGAGTGTTTCAATGGAACTTCCGTATCCTACGTAATTTACAAATAAATTGGGTGCAGCACCTGTTCCGCCATCTGCACCATCTACCTGAATTGCATCGGGCCCTTTCCCAGTTTTCTTCATGGCCAGTACAAGCAAATCCAGCTCGTCGAGTCTCCCCACGCACAGCTTGATTCCGACTGGAAGCTCTGTGAGCTTGCGAATCTCTTCGATGAATTCAATGAGTTTGGAGACTGCTTCCTTCGGACTCGATGCTCGAAGCTCCGCATGCTGCGGCGGGCTGATCACAGTCTTATACGGCGTCACTCGCCTGACGTCCGCAATTTCAGGTGTTACTTTGTCTGCAGGGAGATGTCCTCCAATTCCAGGTTTCGCGCCCTGCGAAATCTTGATTTGAATCATCCGGATGTTCGGATGATTTCGCACTAGTTCTTGAAGGAGTCCCTTGTTGAGCTTGCGAGTGGCTGTTCCATCCGGAAGAACAGCCTCTTCTCCCACGCCGAATTTCCCGGTACCAATCTGAAACACCACATCGTTTCCGGCCGCTCCGTGCGGGCCATATCCACCTTCTCCCGTGTTCACATACGCCACGTCTTTAGCACCGAGGCTCAGAGCTTCGGCCGCACGATTGTTTATGGCTCCATAGCTCATCGCCGATATGTTGATGGCATTCTTCACCACAAATGGTCTGACACCCGGGCGCCCATCACCAATGGACATTTGATAGGAAACCCCGTCTACATGCGCTGGAAAATTTCTGTGAAGGATTCTACAACCGGTAGAAAGTTCAGTGTCAAAGATATCGAGTTCCGTTCCGAAACTGGATAGAGCTTTGACGTGGT
The DNA here is from genome assembly GCA_019694685.1 of Leptospirales bacterium. GTDB lineage: Bacteria > Spirochaetota > Leptospiria > Leptospirales > Leptonemataceae > JAEUSB01. The sequence continues at coordinate 43,451 of JAIBBM010000004.1, read as the reverse complement.
GAGCTTTCTGATAAATGTAATCCCGCACGATGCGCGGAATGGGTCTTCCATCTGTGTTCGTTTCATTAAAGTATTGTAAGTATTTGTCGCGAATGAGATTTTCGAAAATATATCGAAATCTTCCCATGGGTCCGTAAATGCGAACAATCGCATGATCGTCTTGAATGAAGACTTCCCGAATTCCAAACAACACCACAGAAAGTGCGGCTGCAGTGGCAGAAGCCCACGGAGCTACCCAGTAAAGTGGAACAGCCAAAACCAAACCCAGGACAGAAAGGATTGTGACTGGTCTTTCAAGCACCGGACGAAATGCAGGCATGGTAAGAGAACGATCTTTCCCATTGGCCTCATACGCGCGCAGAAGCTGGGTTCCGATCTTCGACATGGTGTACGGCATGCCCCAGCCTGAAGAATGACGACGGACCCGCAATAGATTTTGCAAAAACACTTTGCCTCGCGCGCTCATCCCGGATCCTTGCGGGCATGGTCATCGTCATCACCGGCGGAACAGGGCTCCTGGGTAAGGCAACGGCCCGAACGCTGGAAAGCGGCGGGCACGAGGTTCGCATTCTATCTCGAAACGCAAGCGCCAGATTCAGATGGGATCCAGTGCATGCTTACATAGACAAATCGGTTTTTGAACAAGCAGATGCTGTGGTTCATCTTGCAGGAGAAACGATCTCCGGAAGGTGGACGGCGGAAAAGAAAAGACAGATCATAGAGAGCCGCAGCAGAAGCACCGATCTCCTGGCGGAAGCCATTTCCTCAACCGGCTTAAAACCTGTTGTGATTTGCGCTTCGGCCATTGGCTACTATGGAGACAGAGGAAAGCATGTTTGCATGGAAACGGACGGCCCGGGGAGTGGGTTTCTGTGCGATACAACTCGAATCTGGGAAGAAAGGCTCGCGGACATCCCCGCTTCACGCAAAGTGATTCTTCGAATCGGAGTCGTCTTGTCAATGTTAGGCGGAGCCTTACCGCAAATGGTACTGCCCGTGAAGATGTTCGCTGGATCGCCCTTTGGATCCGGCAGACAATACATTTCCTGGATCCATATAGAAGACATGGTCAAAATGATCTGTTGCAGCATAGATCGCTCCATGGAAGGAGCTTTGCGCGAAGATCTATCCGGCACATACAATGCGGTGGCTCCTCACCCGGTCATCAATGACGATTTCATGCGCGAAATCGCGGCCACTCTTTCGAAGCCTTATTTTCTGCCTGCTGTGCCCTCTTTCTTACTGAAGGGAATGCTCGGAGAAATGTCTGTCCTCTTAACGGACAGCATTCGCGTATCGGCAGACAGAATACAAGACGCAGGATTTAGTTTCAAATTTCCAGATCTCAAAGCCGCGCTTGGATCACTTCTCAAGAAATGAAGGAGACTGCTTTCTTCTGGTTTCGCCGCGACCTGCGACTGAAGGACAACTCGGGGCTCTTTCATGCACTATCGAGTGGTCTGGCCGTCATTCCTGTATTTATCTTTGACACAAACATCCTCGAAAATCTTCCACGCGATGACGCGCGCGTGACCTTCATCCATTCTGTTCTAACGAGACTTAAGACTTTTCTGGAAAGCAAAGGCAGCACGATTCTGGTGATGCACGGAGATCCACTCACTGTATGGAAAGAACTCATCGCAAAACATAAACCGCGCGCTATCTTCGCAAATCACGACTACGAATCTTATGCAATAGAGAGAGATCAAAAGATTTCAGAGATATGCAAATCATCCGGTGTAGATTTCAAAACAACGAAAGATCAATGCATATTCGAAAAATCGGAAGTAGTGAAAGACTCAGGTGAACCCTACACTGTGTTTACGCCGTACTTTCGCAAATGGAAGGTTCGGCTCGAATCGTTTGACATGACTGCCTTTCCATCGGAGAAAAGGCTCGAAAGAATGGCCAGGCTGCCTGCATCAAAAATGCCGGGTCTCGATCAGCTCGGATTTGTTCCTTCCTCCATTCGCATCGAAGATCCTTCGATTCCGGAAAACATCATCGCATCTTATGCCGAAACGCGCGACTACCCTTCACTTCGCGGCACAACACATCTGGGAGTGCATCTCAGGTTTGGAACTCTGAGCATTCGAACACTTGCAAAGAGCGCACAGAAGTCACAGGTGTTTTTGTCAGAGCTCGCCTGGCGCGATTTCTTCATGATGATCCTCTATCATTTTCCGCACTCCGCGACGCGATCCTTCAAACCGCAGTATGATCGCATTGTGTGGCGAAACAATGAGAATGAATTCGAAGCATGGAAAGAAGGGAGAACCGGTTACCCTCTGGTAGACGCAGGAATGCGCGAGCTCGTACAAACGGGTTTCATGCACAATCGTGTGCGAATGGTCACTGCAAGCTTTCTTTGCAAACACCTACTCATCGACTGGAGAAAAGGGGAACGGTTCTTCGCAGAAAAACTGCTCGATTATGATCTTTCTGCGAATGTTGGAAACTGGCAATGGGCATGCGGTTCAGGATGCGATGCTGCCCCTTACTTTAGGATTTTCAATCCGTCAGCGCAGGAGAAAAAGTTCGACCCCGACCGGGCCTATATAAAACAATGGATTGGAGAGCTTTCGAGCTCCTATCCGGAACCGATTGTGAAACATGAACTGGCAAGAGATCGCTGTCTGAAAGTGTTTAAAGAGGCTCTGGCAAAATGAAACGAGTACTCATCACAGGAAGCAGAGGATTCCTGGGCCAGCACCTGTGCCTTTCCCTTCTTCGCGATGGCTATGAGGTGACTGGCCTCGATCGTTCTGGCAAAGATCGCAAGCCGCCTTCCTGGTGGACACTGTATCCGGATTCGAAGCCAGATCAAATACAACAGGTAGAGTCAGATCTGGGGAGCTGCGATCAAATCCGAGGAGTACTCGAACAGCAATCGTACGATTTTATTCTTCATCTGGCCGGCACTGCTTTTGTGCCAGAAGGCTGGATCAATACCGCAGACGTCGCAGTCAATAACACTGTCGTTCCGATCCGATTGTTTCAGGCGGCGCGAGACGCAAACTTCAAAGGCAGAATTGTGTTTGTAAGTTCGGGAGAAGTGTATGGCGCGAAGCATCCTATGCCTCTGCTGGAAGATTTTACTCTCGAGCCAGAAAATCCATATGCAGAGAGTAAGCGATCCGCGGAGCAATACGCAGGGTACTTTGTTTCGCGCGGGCTGGACATAGTCATCGCACGACCATTCAATCAAATTGGACCAGGCCAGAATCCAGCTTTTGTAATTCCCTCTTTTCTCTGTCGCATCCGGGACGCCGCAGCCAGAGGTGAAACTGAAATTCAGGTAGGCGATCTGGACGCAGAGCGTGACTTCCTGGATGTGCGCGACGCGGCCCGGGCTTACTCGATTGTTGCGGAAAAAGGAATCAAAGGCCAGGCGTACAATATATGCTCCGGAAGACCTGTTACCATTCGGCGAGTCCTCGATCTTGCATTGAAAGTCACAGGCGCAAACCTGAAACCACGAATCGATCCTTCTCTCCTTCGAGACGGAAAAAGCATCCGCTATGGCTCATGCGAAAAGCTAATGAACCTCGGATGGTCGTCGAGCGTAGAGCTTGAAGAAAGTATCCGCGACATCTGGAGATCCATGCAGTGACCAGGAAAATCGCTCTATTCGATATGGATTATACAATCATTCCATATGACACTCTGATCCTCTTTGCCGGATATGTAATTCGGCGCAAACCCTGGCGAATCTTCTATCTGGCGCTCTTCGTGCCTGCGGCCGCAGCCTATGTCCTCGGTTTGACAGGTAGAGGCGGACTGAAACGTGCATTTCTATCCGTTCTATGGAGACTGCGCAAAGAGGAAGTGCATTCACTTGCGGAATCATTCAGCCGAGATGTGCTCGAAGGCTTGCTCTACAAAGACTTAATAGAAGAAGCAGCTCGCATCAAAGCAGACGGCGGACAACTGATTCTGAATACAGCAAGCCCGTCCTTTTATGTAAATCACATTGCAAAGGCGGCGGGATTTGACGAAGTAGTGGCCACGGAAGTGGTGCTCGAAGAGCGCATGCCTCTTTTCCCGAGAATCCACAGCAAGAACAACCGCGGAATTGAAAAGCTCCTTCGCATGCCGGAAATCTGCGGTGAATCTCTCATCGAATCCATTCGCACGGACTATGAGAGACTGAGTAAGAATCCGTCTCTTTTTGATGCGCGGCCGATTGCAAATTCGACTGGCTATTCTGACTCAAGCGCAGACCTTCCTCTTCTTCGAATTTGCGAAAAAAAAACGCTCGTCCATCCTTCGAAAAACCTGGAAGAACTGGGCAAAGCGCAATCGTGGCGGATTCTGCGACCCAGAAGACCCTATTCCGGTAAAATCGAAAAGTACGTGCGGCTCTGCCTGTGTCTGGTAGGACTGCTCAGACTGCAATGAGGCGAATCCTCCCATGCTTTGCCCTGATCCTCGGGGCCTGTACCAACTATTCGGCGGAAACGCAGAATGTAAATCCGCCCATACTCACTTCCATTGCGCGAGAAGGAACGGGCCACATCATCACTATGGCAGCTCAAAACACTGAGATTGGATTTGCAGGCTACAGGTTGTTCCAGGGAACCACGGACACTGGAGTGAGAACTGCCAATTCGCTTTCAGGGATCGACTGCTCGAGGCCTCTGGCAGTTCTTCCGAACCAGGCCATCAGCTATGTAATTGAAGTGAAACCAGGACAAACAGCAGTCAGCGCCGGTTATTCAAACAGAGTCTGCGCCGTGCCACTGGCTCTGACTGCGGGGACACTGGTAGGAGTGCGATCTTTGATTCTGCGTGACCTATTGTCTCTGGATACCGGACTTTCCTCTAATACGCTTGTGGTTCCTTGAGCGCTCTCAGCTCAGAATCCATGCTTCTACTTCGCCGTGGCGTCCTCTGACGTTTTTGACGCCGGAATCTCTCACAGCATAGCTGGCCGGAATCTTAGATTTTGTAGTTCCATCGATGACAATATCCACGCTCAGAGTTTTGCTCAACTCCTGGAGACGTGCCGCCAGGTTCACAGGATCTCCCATCACGGCGTATTCCATTCTGCGAAACGATCCTATGTTGCCCGCGAATACTTTGCCGCTGGCAACACCAATTCCAAAACCAATGTCCCCGCCGATGTCTTCGTGCGCGCGAGCTTCATTGATTACCTGGAAATACTCGCGAATCTGACTGGCAGTCTTCACCGCATTCTCCGCATCCTTTTCGCTGGGGACGGGACAACCAAACGTGGCAAGGATTCCGTCTCCCAGTAGCTTGTTCACTGAACCGCGATTTGCAAAAATCAGATCCATCACATCTGTGAAGATCATACTTACAAACTCTGCGAACTTCTGTGGTCCTATCTGCTCGGCAATTCCGGTTGAATTGCGTATGTCCATAAACAGGATCGTTGCATCCACGCTGATCCCGCCAAGCTCTGCGGAAATCTCATCGTTGAGCATGGCAGTTACAAAATCTTCCGAAAAATATCGCAGGAGACGTTTCTTTTCGCGCTCAAGTTTCGCATTTGCTTCGCGCAAATCCGCACGATTCTTTCTGAGCTCCAGAACGTTCTGGATGCGTATGGTCAATTCGGTGATGCGAAGAGGTTTGAGCAAAATATCAGAAGCACCGCTTGATAGAACAAGAACATAGGTTTCTTCTGTAGTGTCCGCGGTGATGATCAAGACCGGGAGTTCTGCAGTCTCAGGATTCTCTTTAATACTCTTTAACAGCACGAGGCCGGTAACGCCTCTTTCTGCTGGCAGGTGCAAATCCACGACCGCTGCATCCGGCTTCACTGATTCAATGAGTTCCTGTCCTTCTTCACCGGTTGCCGCAGAAGTCACGTCATAGCCCGCAAAGATCAGCATCTGCGCGATCATTTCGCGCTGAACAAGATCATCCTCTACAAGAACGACCCTGGGTCGCTTTTGTTCTTCATCCAATGACTGCCACCGCACTTTGATAGAAGGGATTCTCTTTGAGTAGATCAAAATAGTCAGGAGTGTAATGAGAGAACAGATCGGCCTTCAGGCCATACGCCTTGATGACAGCATTTGCACGCTCCATTTCAGCCGGAGGCCTTGGAATATCCAACAGCTGAGAGGCAATTGTGCGCGAAAGCGCAGTGATCTTCGCATGGTGGCTTACTTTGTTCGTGGCCTCCGCCGGAAATTCACAATCAAGAATGCCCCGCACAGTGATTTCCGGCAAATTCCATTTCTTGATGACCAGGGCATTGATGTCATCATGAGTCATGCCGAATGCGTCTTTTTCAAGGTCAACAAGAGATGCCCCTTCTTTCTCAGCCCTCGCAATCAGCTCAGCATATTCTGATTTTTTTTCCACAGCAAGCATGGTCATTCCGATGCGATGAAGTAATCCGCATAAAAAAGACTCTTCTTGAAGATCCTTGTGGTTGGCCGCGCGGGCGTTGTCTATGCAAAGGAGGGCAGTTACGATCGGAAACTCAATACAATATTTGCGAAGAAGGTCTCCGCGAATCTTCTGCGTGAATGTGCGAGTGCAGATGAGCATTACCATGCTCTTGACCGTTTTCAAACCAAGCAGTGTGATCGCGTCGCGCAGAGTTTTTATGGAGCCGGATCTTCCATAGTAAGCGGAATTGGAAACGCGAAGAAGCTCCGCGCTGATTCCCTGGTCAGGCGCAATGATGCGTTCAAGTGTTGCGATAGAAGAGTTGGGGCTGCCAGGATCAAACTGCATCACTCGCGCTGCGACTGCGGGCAGCGGAGGAATCTTACTTTCATCGAACTGGATCATTCCAGGTCAATAACGCCGACCGAGGCCCCCACAGGAAACAAAAAATATGAAAATCGCCCCTTATTCGCGCTTTAGATCACGCGTCATGAGATCTCGCACTACCTGTTTGGGATCCTTGTCCTGATAGAGCAATTGGTATACTTGATCCGTAATCGCCATCTCAATTCCGAGCTTCTGGGCAAGCAAATGAGCCGATTCGGTGGTTACGACACCTTCCGCCACCTGATTCATCTCCGTCAGGATTTGCTGCAGCTTCATTCCTTGTCCAAGCTTGAAGCCAACTGTGCGATTGCGCGAAAGGTCTCCAGTGCAAGTCAACACTAGATCCCCGAGTCCAGCCAGACCAAGAAAGGTCAACGGGTCCGCCCCCTTTCGCACACCAAGCTTTGTGATTTCAGCAAGACCTCTTGTGATGAGTGCCGCGCGAGTATTGTGCCCAAGACCTAGACCGTCTGAAACACCCGCAGCAATTGCGATTACGTTTTTGATTGCACCACCCACTTCCACTCCCGTAACATCGGGTGTCCAGTAAGTGCGAAACCATGTGTGAGCAAACATCTGCTGGACCTGTTTTGCGATTTCTTCATTGCGCGAGGCAATGCTCACAACCGTTGGCATCTGTTTGAGAATCTCTTTTGCAAAACTGGGACCGGAAAGATAGCTAAGATATTTGTGAAACTTCCCCGGAAGTTCTTCTTCGAAAATCTCACTCACCAGGCGAAGCGTAGCACGGTCGACGCCTTTGGCTGCCGATACAATGGGAACTCCTTCCGGCAAGATATGAGTGTTTTCTTTGAGAACCTGCGTAAGAGACTGAGAGGGGATTCCAAATACAATGAGATCTGTATCCTTGAGACACTCCGCCATGTCCGGCGAAGACTTGATATTGTCTGCCAGTCGAAAACCTGGTAAATACTTAGTGTTTTCGTGCTGCTCATGAATGGCGCGCGCCATATCTGGAGACCGACTCCAGATCCATACCTCTGCGTTCTTGTCTGCCAGCACGCTCGCAAGCGCCGTTCCAAAACTGCCCGATCCAAGTACCGTTGCTCTCATAGGCGTCGAAAATGCAAGGGGCACCTTATCCTTTCAATAAATTAAATTGCTCCGTCCAATTGCGCGGAAGATTCTTTTTGATCGCAGAGCTCTTGAGGCCTATCCCGCGAAGGCAAAACAAAGCCATGCTCTCGAGGAGCTCCGCGTCGCTTGACGCAAAATAGTCCGCACGATGCGACAATATGCTGATGCGAACCATCATGGGCAAATGATGAGTAAACCAGATGACGCACTCCAGTGGCATACCGCCCGGCTCAAGGTCGCCAGACCTATGCGCTGATTTCAGACATCGGTCTATAAAAGGAAAATAGACCTTGAAATGGCTTTTGAAGAAGGCGCGCGCAAACTTTCCGTCCTCCAGCATGCTATGAGTCTGCAGCCTGCGAAGCGTTTCGTTCTTCGTGCGACCTCCAAAACCAGAGAAGACTTCGTAAATCAGAATCAGCACGGCGCGCACCAGGTTTTCTGTACCGGGCCTGGCCTGGTCCAGCATGGAATCGGCGGCACCACGGGCCTCCACGCATAAAAACTGCACTTCTCGATAGAGCGACTCCTTGTCCGGAAAGAAGCGAAAGATAAGCGCCTCAGATACGCCCGCAACGCGTGCAAGATCCGCTGTGGTTGTGCCGTGGAAGCCCTTTTTCGCGAACAATTGCATGGCGGATTCAAGAATGAGCTGACGACGCGCTGCCGCAGGCATACGTTTTTTAGTTGCTTTTTTAGTTGCCACGACTTTTCCTTGATGTAAGTGAGTATTTACTTACTTATGGAACAGGGAAAGTAAGTCAAGCAAGACATGGAGGGACTATGAAAGTATTCGTAACAGGCGGAAGCGGCTTCGTTGGAGAAAGGCTCATTCGCAGACTCAAAGCAGACAAACATGAAGTGGTGGCACTGGCCCGAGGAAGCTCCCAGGCAGAAAAAATTAAGGCAATGGGAGCACAGCCGGTTCACGGAACGTTTTCAAATATTTCCGAATGGGAAACGGCTCTTGACGGAATTGATGCGGTGGTCCATTGCGCGGCTCCCGTTGAGTTCTGGGGAAAATGGGAAGACTTTTATCGCGATACAGTGCAGGCGACCATCGACCTGTACCAGGCTGCCTCGCGCAGAAAAGTGGGCCGCTTCATTCAGATCAGCTCTGAGTCAGTGATCCAGGACAAGTTGCCGCTTCTTGATATTGATGAAACAGCACCGTACCCGTCTGTTCCGAGTTCTGTTTACGGTAGAGCCAAGAAAGAAACAGAAATCGCACTCTGCGCTCAGCCGACCGGGCCCGTAAGAATCATCCTTCGCCCTACTTTCATCTGGGGCAAGGGAGTCAAAGCGCTGGATACCATGGCTCAGAAAGTAACGTCAGGCGAATTCATGTGGATCGACCATGGGCAAACCATCATTGAAATGGTACACGTAGACAATGTAGTGCAGGCCATTGTGCTCTCGCTCGGGGCAGGCAGCGACAAGTCTATCTACTACGTCACGGATGACAGACCAATGAAAGTTTTTGATTTCTTCTCTGCTCTTTTTGCGGCGGCGGCAATTCCAATTCCCAAAAAGAATATGAACGGGAAGATCGCAGCCCTCGCCGCAGGCGCCATTGAGGGAGTATGGAAATTATTCGGGATTCAAAAATCTCCGCCACTCTCCCGATTCGAACTCGCATTCGTGGCGCAACCCAGAAGGTACAACATTGCGAAAATCAAACGAGAACTAGGATACTCTCCAGTAAAGACTCTGGAAGCAGGTCTTGCGGAAATGCGTTGATTGCATTTCCTCCTTGCGTCGGTGATCCGCACATGTCTAACTGACACATGCCAGCACTCGTCACCGGCGCATCGGGCCATATTGGAAGCAATCTAGTGAAACAACTCCTGGATCAGGGAGAAAAAGTGCGGGCTCTCATTCGCAAATCCAGCAACACCGCCTGCCTTCCGGATCATAAGAATCTGGAAATCGTCTACGGAGACGTATACGATCGCCCCTCACTCGTTGCTGCAGTCACTGGAATGCCTTTCGTTTATCACACTGCGGCTGTGTATTCTCTCTCCAGAAAGAATCCTGGACAGATTCTCGAAACAGCCATGCAGGGCACGCGCAACATTCTAGAAGCAGTCAAAGTGGCCGGCGGTGTGAAGCGAGTTGTCTATACCAGTTCTGTGGCTGCAGTTGGAATGACAGACGACCCAACTCGCCCTCTGGATGAATCGAACTGGACTGCAGATTCGGATCCGGATGAATACACGCGCGCGAAGTTGGAATCGGAGAAGCTTGCACACTCTCTGGCGCGCGAATTTGGAATTGATCTGGTCGCAGTCAATCCCGCGCTGGTGCTCGGTGCGCTGGATCTCAAACCAACGCCATCCAATAAAGTAGTCCTGGATTTCTTACAGGGAAAAGTGCCGGCCTATCTGGAAACTGGATTCAGTGCAGTGAGCGTGGAAGATGTTGCTTCCGGACACATTCTTGCCATGCAAAAAGGGCGCTCCGGAGAAAGATACATCCTCTCGGGTGAAAATGTAAAGCTCGTAGACTTCTTTGAAATCCTGGGAAAGATTTCTGGCAAAAAACCGCCCGGCATAAAACTGCCAAGGCCGCTCGCCATAGGAATGGCTGCCATGTTTGAGTTTGCAGCAGGAATCACAAAGTCAGAACCTCTGGCCACAGTTCAAGCTATGAAGAGCATTACAAACCGGTACGGGTTTTACTCATTTGCCAGAGCGGGAAAAGAGCTGAGTTACAAACCACGGCCATTGGATCAAACGCTGCGAAGCACTGTCGAGTGGTTCGAGAAAAATCCTCTCACCTAATACAGGTTTTGCGAAACATTCGAACGCAAAATGCGCACTGTCATCGCCAGTCTACTTTTTATCGCGGGTGTTCCTATTTTCCTTTTTGGTTTTGTCTTTCTACTAAAGGAAACCTACAGGGACCACGGCCTGTTGTGGGCGATTCTCCTGGTAACTTGCTTCCCCGGAGTCATCCTGGTCTTGAGTCTGGGACGCTCAAAATCCTTCCTTCAGTCCTGGGTGTTCCCATTTCCGTGGTCATTTGTATGGCTGGGCTTGCTGCTCATTTCTTGCGCGACGTGGATAGCAGGTTAGCGTTTACGAATATACTCTCTTCTGATCCAGCCACCCTCCCACAAGGCCAATGCCAATGTACGATGCAAGCGCCTGAGAGGATAACTCGATGATGGTAGTCGGCGGTGGTATGATATATTGCAGCACGCAAATCACAAGAAGAGCAGCTCCGAAAATGGGCATGCCATATTTTCCGGCGAAACCCTGGCCTGGTTTACTTGCTGTCAGGTAGACTGCAAACATTCCCAGAGTCAGAAAGAATTCAAGAGACACGGCCGCGATGCGATTGTTCCATAGGGCCAGACCCAGTTTGTATGAATCATCCCCTGCAAGAGGAAGATCACGCAGGTGCATGGGTACGTCGAAAAAATAGTGGGAAAGAACTGCAATGGCCACAGCAAACGAAATCAGGTTTCTGGTGTGATTCTCATAACCTGATTTTCTGAGCAAAGCGAAGCGAAACAAAACGAACGCACCCACGGCCCACAAAAACGTTCCAAGCAAACTATGCGTGTAAGGCATGAAATCGAGCTTCAATGAATTCGATGCCGTTGTCCCAGGAATCAAACGCATGCGTTCAATTCCAAATAAGATAAAGATCATAAACAGTATGTCTACGAATTGAACCCCCAGCAGCAACGCTCTCAGCGAAGTCCGGGGAGAAACTTTTTTCAGTGCGAAAGACGCAGCATAGTGACCAATGAACATGCCGGACCATACTGTGGCCCGCAAATCAGGCAAGTAATAACTTACGGCCCAACAAGCCCTGTAGAAACGAGTATTTCTGTCACCACTCCCCGCTGATGCACGACCGCAACCTGGTCTCTTCGCGTAACCATGCTGCTACCGCATATGCTGCGATCACAATACAAATAGTCGATTCCTGAATGTAACCTGTCTGATTGAAAAGATGAATTCTTCATTTCTGTGCAAACGAATCCTTCCTCCACCATTTTGTCTTTCGCAGACGCGAGACTCGTGCCAGGGGAAATCTTTGAAAGAAGAGCCTTGCGCAAAGTTTCTGGATTGGCTTCGTTCATTTGGGATCGACACGAAAACAGTAATAATCCAGCAAGCAAGAGCGGATTAAGATTTCGCACTTCGACCTCGGCCAGATACAGATTTCGCAGTCTTACCTGTGGATTTCTGATCGATTTCCTTCATTCTTGCCCGCACAATTTTCTTGATCAACCCTCGCGGCAGCTTCTTCTCGCGCGAAAGCTGGAGAGCTCCTGGTGTACTTTTATAGGACTTGATGTCCTCTTTGAAATTTCGCAGAGTCACACCACTGAATGGATAGAAACCTATATGATGGCGATACAGGAGGAACCCGGCGGCGATTCCTTCCTTGTAGCGGAAGGCAGGCATCTTGTACGAAATGCATTCTTCGAATTTGCCGACGGAGTGAATGATCTGCCTCAATTCTTCAAGGAGAGCTTGTTCAGAAGACGAAAACAACTTCAGATATGCTTCCACTTCCTTGCTTTTGCCCGAAACCATTCCCTAGACCGCGATGGGTCGGCCAAACAAGCAAGAATAATTTGACGCAATCAATCAACCTTCACTGACGTCTTCCCCTGTTGAACGGGCAGATAAACTGTACAATCGCACTCGGCATACGATCCGCCCGGCCCCCGTCCCGAACACTCTAGAATGGAATGGCCTCGTACCACGCCGCTGCAGGAAGCCGAACCGTTCGCAATTGTGCAGCTATACGAACCCATGGTAACAGTCCCGTTCTCTTTCTTAGCCTCGCGCAAAGCAGAGCGAGCCAGGGATTCAAGAACGGAAGTGGCGCCTACAAGAGTTGCGCTTCTTCTGCAAGTGGACTGCATCATGCCGGCACTATTTCCGCGGATCGCATCTTCGCTCGCCTTCGCGTGCACGAGTGTGTAGAAGCCACTCTCCTTTTTGGTTACGATCCCTTCGAGGTCATCCGGCGCCGCACCCCATCCATTGCCGGCTAACGTCTGTTTGGAATATGCGGATGAAAAACCAGCAAAAGCTCCTCCGGGCCAGCGCTCTGCGCCAAACTTACTATTCATGGCACTTTTCTCTTCTGGAGTTGCGAACTCAAACAAAACGGTCAGGATTCTGCGCGATTCGTCGATTCTGCCAGAGCCCGACAATGCAGTTGCAAAACTGAAATAAGCGGCGGAATTAGAAGGATCCAGCTCCAGTGCCGCGAGGTAACTGGATGCGGCGTCTTTGTATTTCTGTTCCTTGAGTAAGGACGCACCAGATTCTATTAGAGCCAGTGCCTTCTTTTTTGATTCGAAAGCATTTCTCTGGCCATCGATCAGTTTGTTCAAACGACTGGCATCCTGGGCAAACAGTGTAGCCACTGAAATGGAAAATGCAACTAAGAGTATTCTGAGTTTCATAGTGTCATGGACTACGAGTGCTGTCGTATTGTTCGATCAAAAAACTCAGTTAAAGGGTCCCCATCTACCTGCCATTCTCTGAACCACGGAAGTAGAACTGGCGCTTGACGCTCTGGACCATTCTGACGGAAGCCCGCTTACGGAATAATAGAACGATCCGTCATCTGTTCCTGCAATGAAGAACGGATCAAGATAGCCCACCGCTTTCAAATTGGAAACGCAATTGGACATAGTATAAGACCCACTTGCATCCCCGGCACTGCTCGAAGATGTAAATGTAACGCCACATGTGTCGCGAACGAAAACCATGCGCTTTCCTTCGCCGTAGATCATGTCATTTACGACAGGAAGCGCGGATCCAAAGACGTTAGGCGACAAATTGGTTGGTGCACCAACGAACGCATCATCTCCGTACTGGATCACTGTCGGAGAATTGCCTGCGTCATAGACGCGCACGCTTCCGTTCGCAAGCGTCGGGCCGGTTGCGATTTTCGGATTCAGTACACCCAGATTATCACCGTCTATCCAGGTAGTTCCGCCTCCGATAAAGCGTCTTCGCGTATTCTGCGGAGTGCCTGAACTTTCGATGAACAATTGTCCGGTGGGCCAGTAGACAAGGCTCCCCACTGCGGCCCCGGACCCGGCTTCCGTAATCGTTGCATCCACCCACGTTACCCCCGCATCCATGGAAGAAACAGATTGAAAGTTGGCACCAGTGGCGACACCCGCCGCGACAAATTCATTTCCGGCAAATCCAGAGCCAAACGCAACAGCGCTCATTCGTGCAGAAGTAGGACCGCAAGATTGCAGAGTCCACTGCGGAGTATATTTTCCTGTACTCGTCCATATACCGCATGCAGTTCCGTTTGTGGAACCAACGGCAACAAACGCCCCCGCTCCGTAGGCGATGCTACTGATCGTTCCGGTAGTGCATCCTGGAAAAAGAAAACTTTGCCACGTCCGCCCATTCACAGAATACCAGCCAGTGCAATTGGTTCCGGTTGCAATCATCATCCAGGGCGCGGCGAACGCAAGACTCGAGAGCCACGTGGTGTCAGGTCGATCGGAATATCTGCAACAACAAAGCGCAGAGAAAACGAGCGCGAGAATTCTTTGCTTCATAGTCAATAAACAGCGATGATATCGTTGAGGATGCCGTTGGACGGGATCGAGGATGGGATGGTGTCAGAGGAAACTGTCATCCCTGCATCAGTGGAGCGCATCACAAACGGCGGATTGCCGGAACACGCACCCATCGTGCCTACGGCAATCAACATGCCGTTAAGAAGAATCATTCTCTTCACATTGGTTGAGTTGGTACAGCTTGGGCACGTCAGACCGTTCGAATTGGATCCGCTCACACCGAATGTGCTGCGTCTGAAATTGCACGTATTGAGGGACACATCTTTCACCACCGACACAGCAGTGGTGCCGGACATGGTGGCCGCGCTCATCGCACTGAAGTTCGCAACAGAATCTCCAGCGCTATAGCTCAAACCGCCGTCTGTTGACTTTGAAAAAACAAGAGGAGATCCACTGCCCTGCCCGAACAGGTTCGAACCTGTGCCGGAAAGGACGGCAACCGCAGACGACGGCGCCGGACTTCCGAGCACCCACGTACTACCGTTCGTAGAGCGACTAACGTTCGTTGGCGGACCGCTGTGGCTTACATAAAAGACATTGTTGATGCATGTTGCGTCCAGAACGGTCAATGCAGAAGTAGCATTCACAGTAACAGGAGAAAAAGTCACACCACTGTCAGACGAATAATAGGCGCCCAGGGATCCACCTGGAGTCTGAACAAGCAAGACCCCGGCTCCGCAAACTGCAATTTGCTGGAACGCAACCGCTCCCAGCCCACCCTGCGCAGTCCAGGATCTTCCATAGTTTGTGGATTTCCAGAGCACGCCTGCGGTGCTTCCGTCCAACCCCAGCAAAGTGGTGCCCACAGCGGCGACTCGAACGATCTTCGCCGGTCCAGTGAAAGAAAACGCAGTCCATGAACCGTCACCGCGGGATTCCATTCCCATAGCGGAATCGGAAAATGCAATGCCGCGCTGAGAGAGGGTTGCCAGATACGTAGCAAGTGCTCCCAGGTATCCACCGTTTGAAGTATCAAACGGGCTGGCCTGAATCTTGATGCAGGATAAAACGGAAGTCAGTGAAAAGCAGAGAACCAAAAGCCGGGAAATCCATTTCATATAGGTGCCCGGCTCTAGTTCAAGGCTGCGATACCGTACTGCAATCACAAAATGCTATTTAAATGCGGCTGCGTTATCGTCTAACGTCTTGAGCAATTTTGCCCCTGCTTCCTTGAGTTTTGCCGCATCGTTCTTCTTGATTGCGATGTTTACTTCATCCATGCCGTTTTCGATATCCTTATAGGCATTAGGCGATGCTGCCTTGACCCCATCCTCCACATTCTCCCAGGTTGCGTCAAAGGCGGCAAAAGCAATGCCCGCTTTCTTCATATCACTGGCGGCCAGAGTCTCTGAAATCACTCCTTTGAGCGCAAGCACAGTGCCAGTCGCCACAACCTCTGTCGCCTCTTTCTTGCAGGCAGATGCGGTTGCCACGAGCGCGCACATCAAAACTACTTTTGCCAAATTTATTTTCTTCATGTGGTTCCTCCTGAAGTATTCTTTCTCATTCGCGAATATAGTACAGCCGTAGCGAGCAGGATCAAAAGCATTAACTGAGGAACGCTTGTCTCCCAGGTAGGGTAAACGCCAAAAGACGGAATGGACCACAGGTGCTCGGAAGAATTCACGGACAGCACATTTGCGATCTGCAGTGCATGCACTCCACTGCCTACAAACTTGAATCCAAGGTAGTAGATCAGGAGCCCCGTAAAAAGGAAAAACGGACGCAGCGGAATTCGCAGACCGACAAAGAGCATCAGAATAGCGGCTAACGTCAACACGGCGACTCCAATTCCAATGCCAGAAAAAAGATCCACAGGGCTAATGGCGGGAGCAATCCCAATATAGAAAAGAGTCGTCTCAGCTCCTTCGCGAAACACCGCAAGAAACGCCAGAAATCCAAGAGAGAGGAGACTTCCTCGTGCAAGAGCGGAGGTTACCTGATCTTTGATATAATTCTGCCACGACGCCAGGGATGACTTGCTATGAAGCCAGTAACTGACATACAAAAGCATGGCGGCCGCAAACAACCCTGTCAGGCCTTCTACAAGTTCACGATTTGAATTCGTAACAAAGCCAGCGAAAAGACGATGGATCAAGACACCGGACAAAATTGAAACGACGACTCCCACCAATGAACCGCCCCAGATCCAGGACTTCCGATTCGCTGAACCACTCTTCTCCAGGAAGGCTGCCAGTGCCACAATGACGAGGAGGGCTTCGAGACCTTCGCGGATCAAGATCGTGGCGGCGTCGAGCATCGTATAACGTTGCGACGCAGAGTATAGTCGCAGTTTGTCTTTGAGTATTTCCACCGAACGGCTTGCTATCTGATAATCGGCGGGCGTGGAACGAAGCGCCGCCTGCGCGGTCGTTATGTGATTCTCAATCAGAACGTAGTCATCACGAGATTTGGTTCCAATGAAGCCCTCCACATCCGGCCAACCAGATTGAAACGAATCAAATTCTAATTTTGCCCTGGCCGCGTCCTTTCGCTCTATGCTTTCAGATACTTGCGAAAGAATCACCAGCAGTTCGGGCACCGTAGCCTGAGCGATTTGTTTGCCCCCGGAATCTTCTTGCGATGCGCCAAACTTTCCTGCGAGGAAAGCAGCGTTTACATTGCGAAGAGCTCCCAGCGAGCGACGGATTTCATCTGGTCGCCCGGGTTCGGTAAACGCAAAGCGCACATCCCCCATCGCACTTTCTATCGCTTTGTATGCAGGACGCGATTGATGCTTCACTCCGTCCTCTACTGCGAACCAGCGATCGCCACACAACTCGTACTGCGCCCGGGCTGCCTTCAGGTCTCCTCTGGCCAGTGCTTCCTCAGATCGCGCCAGGATGGAATCCAGCTCACGCATATCCTCCACAGGGGAAGCAAACGCGGGCCACGCCAGAGCAGAAACAACCCAGAAGGCCAGACAAACAGTGCGCATGAGACAAGATTCTGAAATGGGGCACGGCAGGCAAGCCATTCTGATATTAAGAATCAGTCTCAATTAGATCGGGATTGCGGTCCGTTCCCAATTCTGGTTGAATCCTGCGGCCACCAGGGTTGCCTGGAGTGCCCCATGAGCTTGAAACGATTCCCACTGATTTGCGCAAGCGTCATAGCCATTGTCGCAACCTGCAGCGTGGAAAGCAGTCCGTATGATGTGGCGCTGAGTTCTTATTCACCCGTAACGCCACTTCGGGAAGTTCGTGCTCTCTGGATCGTACGCGATTCTATCAAAACCACAGAGTCCATTCGTGCCATCGTGGAATCGATGCGAAGAAACAAGTTCAATACCGCGATCGTCCAGGTAAGAGGCCGCGGCGACGCATACTATCGGTCCGAGTTCGTTCCGGTCGCAGCCGGAATTGCACCAGGGCTTGACCCTCTGGCAGAATTCATTCGCGTTGCAAAACCTTACGGCATATCTGTTCATGCGTGGATCAATGTTTTTCTGGGAGCAGACAGAGAAAGCCTGCGCACTGCGCCCAAAAATCACCTGGCCTTTGCACACAGGGACTGGTTTCTTCGGGATCGCAGCGGCAGATCCATGCTCACCTATTCAGCAAGGGAAATGCGCGCAGCGGATGTGGAAGGTGCATTTCTTGATCCATCTAACCAGGACGTTAGGCGATACA
The DNA here is from genome assembly GCA_019694685.1 of Leptospirales bacterium. Classification (GTDB taxonomy): domain Bacteria; phylum Spirochaetota; class Leptospiria; order Leptospirales; family Leptonemataceae; genus JAEUSB01. The sequence goes on along the minus strand of JAIBBM010000004.1, from coordinate 25,382 downwards.
ATGTGCAAGTCGTCCACGAGCTTCTGTCAAAGTATCCGGTAGATGGAATTCATCTGGATTACATTCGATACCCTTCTTCCCAGACGGGCACTCCCTTTGACTTCGGAATCAATTCACTCTTGCCCACTGATCCCAGGAAAGCACCTGACATTCTGGCCATGCGTAAGGCTCGAGCTGAGAACGTAACGCAGATGGTATCTGAAATTCGAGAAGAGATCCGACGCATCGGACCATCGCGCATTCTATCTGCCGCCGTATGGCCTAACAAGATGAAGGTGGAAGAGAGAGTATTTCAAATGTGGCCGGAATGGCTTCGATCGAGACTCATTGACTATGCGTTCCTCATGGCTTACTACGACACAGAGACTCTACACGACCAACGAGTATCGCAATTCTTCGATCCAGAAATCAACAACAGAATGATCATCGGTGTTGGAATTTACAAAAATCCTGCGCCTAAAGTAGCTCTTCATCAACTGACGAGCGCCCGTGCGATGGGAGCGGCCGGGATCTGCTACTTTCATGCAGAATGGTTTTTGAGTAAGAACGCAATTGAAAAAGAAAAGAAATACCAGCTTCCCGAAGTATTCGACACGTGGAAAGATCCAGGCTTTACTCCTGCGCGCACATCGAGCATTCCCTGATTCTAATCACGCAAGATCTTAAATTCCGTTCGCCTGTTCTTCGCATACGCTTCTTCTGTTTCTCCTGGATCCACTGGCTCCGTCTGCCCTTTGCCGTCCGTCTTCACTCTGTCAGGTGAAACACCACGATTTACTAGTTCGCGCTTCACCGCGAGGGCCCGATCACGAGAAAGCTGTAGATTTGCTTGTGGATCTCCCGTGCGATCGGTATGGCCCGTGACAAAGACCTTCGCTTGCGTCCTCTTGAGATATTCCGCCAGGCGATCCAGGATCGGCGATGATTCTGGAAGGACATCGCTGCGCGAGCTCTCAAAGAGTATGCTCGTTAAAGAAAAATTCTCCGAAGATTCCCATGGATCCTGATTCATGCTAAAAAGATCATAGTCGCCTGTGGGCGAGCGTCTTGCGAAAACAACGGTTCCATCTCTGGATTCTGCATAGGACGCTTCGTCCGATTGCGGATCGAGGCCCGGCTCTGCGCGTATCAGATTTTTCGCATCGGGGGATAGAATCTGATCGAGAGGAATGGACTGTATTTGGTACTTTCCGCTTTGTGCTCTCGTGGCAAAAAAGAACCGGCCGCGAAACACACCCGGAGTGATGGCGCTAAAAGAAAAAAGAGGACGAGCCTCAGACCAGCCACTCTCAATTAAATCCGAATAGTAAATATGTGCAAGTTCTGGCTTGCCGAATGGATATCGCACAAAGAATAAACGCTTACCGTACAGAAACGGGTTTTCTTCTATCAGATCCGTATTGATTGTTTCAGGCATGATTTCTGGCTCATCCCAGCCTGACTCCGTGTGACGCGCGTAGTAGAGATCGCGCGAAACTGCGATCCCTCTGGCAGTGCGAAACTCGTGCGACCCGTCGCGATTGGAACTGAATATAATTCCGCTTTCGTCCCCCAGTATGAAAGGGCTCTGGTCATCGAAGGAAGAATTCAGTTCTTTCAAAAGTTCCGGTGGCTCAAAAACACCGTTCACTTTCCTGCTACAGTACAGATCCGTGCCTGATCCGCCACGATTAGAATAGAAGTAAAGATTGTCGCGATCACTGAGCGAAGCCCCGAACTCCTGGGAGCGAGAATTCCACGGAAGGCGCACTGGCGCGGCAAAAAGAGACGCGAAGGTAAAAACAAAAGAAGCCAGGACAAAAGCGCGAGCAAGGGAGACCATGGGTACAGTATCGCGAGCAGGAAAAAAAAAGTGAGCCCCGGCTGAAGATTTAACGCATGCAAAGCGGGCCACAGGGGAAAAAAAGATCGACAGGTTTCGCACAGGCTAGCGCCTTTCCGTCCATCGCCTTGCGCGAAATCCTCCCCAAAAAAACAAAAAAGGAACCCAATCCATGAAGAAGATGCGCCCGTTGCCCACTCTAATATTCGCCAGCCGCTGGTTGCAGCTCCCTCTGTATCTAGGTTTGATCCTCGCACAGGCAGTCTACGTGGTGCACTTCTGGATTGAACTGGCTCATCTGGTAGAAGCTGCGATGGGATCCGCAGCTGCGGTCAAAGAAATCGCGCATTCAGTGAACATGGTTTCTCCGGAAGGGGAAGGACCCACCCATCTCAATGAAACACTCATCATGCTGGTTGTGCTGGGTCTCATTGACGTTGTGATGATTTCAAACCTGCTCATCATGGTGATCGTGGGTGGATATGAAACATTCGTATCTCGCATGCATCTGGAAGAACATCCGGACCAGCCAGAGTGGCTGTCGCACGTGAATGCGTCCGTCCTCAAGGTGAAACTGGCCACTGCCATCATCGGTATCTCTTCCATCCATCTTCTGAAAACGTTCATCAACTCTGCCCAGTACGATGCAAAGACTCTCATCGCACAGACTGGAATTCATTTTGTGTTCCTGCTGTCTGCCATTGCCATTGGACTTTCAGAAAGAGTGTCCGGTGGATCACATGCGCCCAAACACGAAGCGACAGGGGACGGAAAGCGTCACCACTGATTCTTATAACAGGCGACGGAAAATGGTTGAACCACATCAATCATTTTCCGTCCAATGCATTATGAAACGCATTCTGCTTCTTTGTCTCCTTTTATCCTCCCCTCTCCTAGCAGAAAAGCTTCAATCATTTGAAAAGGACAATCTGTTCGGATTCAAGAACGCTGCCGGCAAAGTAGTCATCCCTGCGCGATTCGTGATGGCAGGCGAATTCAACGCATTTGGATTTGCGACTGTAATAGAAGGAAGCAAGCCCTACCTCATTGATGCAAAGGGAACTCGTAAGTTTGAAATGTTCATGTTCGACAACGGACCAGACTACTTCGAAGAGGGAAAAGCCCGTTATATAGAAAAAGGAAAGATGGGATTCTTCGACGAACAGGGCCGTAAGGTGACTCCCGCCGCTTTTGACTTCGCATTTCCATTCGAAGGCGGGATGGCTGTGATCTGCAATGGCTGCAAAAGGCAGGAAGAAGGCGAACACTACAGAATGACAGGCGGCAAATGGACGTTGATAGACAAAACAGGCAAAATGCTTACCCCGGCTGTCTTTGATTCAGCACCAGTTATGGAGGGAAACGCACTCACCGGTTTTGTAGACGGAAAAAAACAAACAGTCAAGATCCGTTCTGATGCGAAAGAAGCAGCAAACTGTAAAATAGAAGCCAGGAATATTGAACCATGCAACGGCAAAACAATCCAGGTCGAAGGTATTCTGTCGAACAAGGGACAACAACACCCGCGCATTGCGCTGAATGAAAAGGAGTCCTACTGGGAAGTATTCGGCAGCGACTGGATTCTTGTATCCAGGGATGAAATCCATTGCCCCGGTGCGATACTGGCCACAGGAAGACTGCGCACGAAAGTAGGTCCATGTGATGCGAAATCTTCCACAAAGAACATGTACTGCGGCACGGCGCTCTATGTGGATCGATGGCAGTGTAAGTAATTCAACCTTTGATTCGTGAACCATTACTTCGTGCAAAGCTTGCCACGATCCTGATCGCTCGCATTGCGCGATGAATAGTACGCATCCCGGATTTCTTTATCATTGCACCCCGCAAGACCTAGACCAAAATAAACTAGATCTCCCGCATCTTTAACACCGGTTAAATGATGCCTCGATGTAGGCTTGAGTGCGCGTGCCGCACTGAGAGCATATTCATGATGACCCAGAACCACCTGAGCGATTCGAATTTCAGCCAGGCGCTCCGAAGGAGTCTTTGGGATTTCGGATTCAAACACAGAGAGAACCGACGCAGCCTGCGGCGATGCTTTTTGATCGTGCAAGATTTTTAGAATGGAGGCACGTCTACCGTAGTCGCTGCTTGAAAAAACAGAATGCTGCACAGGCATGTACTGTCTGGCAATTGCTTCAAGTTCCTGGCCCTGGGCGGTCCACTCCAGAGATTCCAGCCTCCGGATCGCCGCTTCTCCGTCTTCGCCAGACTGAACCAGGCGAAATAGCCCTGCCCTCTCCTCCGGAAGATTCATGTCCAGATGGGATGTGATTTCACGACGAAACGAATCGTCTCGCATGGCAGTTTCAAAGTCCTCCCGGGTAAACGGAATGTCGAGGGCCGCCTGCCATAGAACCCTGGCGGCGGGCAATTTGCAGTTTGATAGCTCACCGTCTATGTCACCGGCGATTCGCTTTTTCAGACTCGACACCGAAAGCGAAGAATGCCCGCCCCATCGCACTGCCTCTGACGGGTAAGAAAATGATCTCCCCGCGTTTTCACAGACGTTATGCGCCAATCTGCGTAAGAATGGAGCTGCCTTTGGATCCTCCGAGGGAAAACAAGAAAGTGCATTCAAAGCAGGCGTGACATCTGAAGACTTAAGAGCCGCATCGAGAGAGGTTGCGCGCACAAAGCTCGAAATCTTTTCTGTGTCCTCGCAGACATAGGACATGAATCGCGCAAGAGCAAGATCCCCGAAAGCCTGATCGTCTAACACTGATTTCACGAGTGGATCCGCTTCGGACCCCATCCAGTCCACCGCTTCTGCAAGAAGGTCTGAACGATCGTCCTGTGAACCGCTCTTGAATATGGATTTTCGATAGTCTTCGTCCAGGTGTGTCTGTGGCAGGAGCGGTACGCGCTCGATGGATGCCTCTTCTTTGCCCTTTGCGATTTCTACAATGATACTCCGATGCAATTTCGGAAGATCCAGCCTGCGAAATTCGTGAATTCCGTCTGGTTCTGTTGTGCGCGCCTGAACAAACTTCCCGTCCGTCGAAAAGATCCCGGAATAGATTTCAATCTGTCCTCTGGTGGCAATTGCCACATCGTATTTCTCCGGGAAAAGAGCTCCAGCAATCACAAATGGAATTACGATCAGACAGACCGGGCTGTGTCCGCAGTTTGCACCGCCGGATGACTTCTGCCTTCTTTCCACCTGAACCAGCGCACCATTCTTTTTTCCAAACTCCTCGAGCGCAGGAATGCTTGTTGGAATGGATACGTAAGACTTCAATTCAGCCGAACGCGAACAAGACGTAAGCACCATGCATGCCAGGAGTATCCCCGCGAAGAAGAGCTGATGGTCGATTGCCTGACTGGCCGAGCGATTCATAGAAACCAGGCTCTGAACAGCACACATCAAACGCCCCCTGCAATCAAAAAAAAGCTGGCCTGCGACGAGCTACCTTACGGAATGCTTGGCGTGAAGGTCGTCATTCTTGCAGGTGGACTCGGCACTCGCATCAGCGAAGAGTCACACCTCCGCCCAAAACCCATGATCGAAATCGGTGAAAAACCGATTCTCTGGCACATCATGAAAATCTACTCCCACTATGGCTTTGACGACTTCGTTGTCTGCCTTGGATACAAGGGCTATGTCATCAAGGAGTACTTCTCCAATTACTTTCTGCACGAATCTGATGTTACTTTTGATTTCAAGAATCAGCAAAGCATGATGGTGCACCATCACAAAGCAGAACCATGGAGAGTCACACTCGTAGAAACCGGAATGGAAACACAAACCGGTGGACGAGTGAAACGCGTCGCACCGTACATAGACAAAGAACCATTCCTCCTCACTTACGGCGATGGAGTTGGAAACGTAGACATCAAGGCACTCGTTGAATTTCACAAATCACACGGCAGACTGGCAACTGTGACAGCAACGCAGCCACTGGGAAGATACGGCGCGCTTGACTTTGAAGGGGAGCATCGCGTGACGGGCTTTCGCGAAAAACCGGTCGGTGACGGGGCGTGGATCAATGCTGGCTTTTTTGTGATGCAGCCAGAAGTACTGAACTACATCGAAAACGATTCAACGATTTTAGAACGCGCACCACTGGAAGGCCTTGCGGCAAAAGGAGAACTTCACGCGTTCAAACATCGTGGATTCTGGCAGCCCATGGATACCCTCCGTGACAAACGACAACTGGAAGAGATGTGGGCGTCCGGCAAGGCTCCGTGGAAGGTTTGGACGTGATCGTTGATCCTGGATTCTGGGCAGGCAAACAAGTATTTCTAACCGGTCACACCGGCTTCAAAGGGAGCTGGCTGTCTTTGTGGCTTTCTGAAATGAAAGCAAAGGTCACCGGGTATGCACTCTCGCCTCCAACAGACCCGAGTCTCTACGAGCGAGCGAAGATCAGCCAGGATCTGAACTCACACATCGCAGACATCAATGATCTAGCGCGCCTAACGTCTGCCGTCAAAGATGCTAAACCGGAGATCATCATTCATATGGCAGCCCAGCCACTTGTGCGCGAATCTTATGCGCAACCTGTAGAAACATATCAAACGAATGTGATGGGAACCATGCATTTGCTCGAGGCTGCGCGAGCCTGTGGAGGTGTCCGCTCCATCGTAATTGTTACAACAGATAAGTGCTACGAAAACAAAGAATGGCCGTGGGGCTACAGAGAGAATGACCACCTCGGAGGATACGATCCATACTCCTCAAGCAAAGCTTGTGCGGAAATTCTCACTGCCGCCTATCGTTCCTCATACTTCCATCCCGAAAAATATGCGCAGCATCGCACTGCGCTGGCCAGTGGAAGAGCGGGCAACGTGATTGGCGGAGGGGACTGGGCAAAAGACAGATTGATCCCGGACTGCATCGCTGCTTATCTTCGCAAAGAAGAAGTGATCATTAGAAACCCGCGCGCAACGCGACCATGGCAGCATGTGCTCGAACCACTCTCGGGCTACCTTTGTCTGGCTCAACACCTCTATTCCAGCGTAGATTTCGCGAAAGCCTATAACTTTGGTCCAGAGGACAAGGATGTGCGCACAGTTTCCAGCGTAGTGCAGCAATTGTTTAGCGCGTTAGGAAGGCCAGGTGGCGTCAAAGTGGAAGCATCTGCGAACCAGCCACACGAAGCGGGCATTCTGAAACTGGATTGCTCTTTGGCTCATACCGATCTTGGCTGGTCCCCTGTGTGGGGGCTGGACCAGACTCTGAGCAAAATCGCGCAGTGGGTGAAAGTGGATGAAAGCGGCGGAGATGTTCGCGCAATCACTCTGGAACAAATCAGAGAATACGCAAGCATTCGTGCAGCCGGTTGAGGATTGAAATGCAAATAATAGCTGGGAATGTATACGAAATCAAACTGCACGACTCGCCTCAATCGGCAGTGGCACTCGAAGATGGAACAAAGGATTCCATGGTGGATTTCGCTGTGCTTTTCCACACTACTCCAGCCACAGATCATGTGACCTGGCACGAAGAAGGTCCTTTCCAGGGCAGCCACCTGGCGGCAGCCGAAGTCTATCGCCTGCCAGCCTCCTCTGCCATTTCAAAAAACGCAACCGCACCCGATTCGCTCCTCGCAGATTTTTTCCGCAAACGCACTGCTCTTGCAGTCAAAGGCAATTATCGGTTTGGTCACAAGAAAGTCCCCTTCGAAGAAGGAAGACCCATCTCGTACGCCGGACGAGTCTATGATGAAAAGGAAATGCTCAACCTGGCAGATTCTGCCCTGGACTTCTGGCTGACTGCAGGACGATTCAGTGCGAAATTCGAATCAAGCCTGGCGCGATACGTGGGTGCGCGAAAGCTTCTCATCGCGAATTCAGGATCATCCGCGAACTTACTCGCATTTTCTGCGCTAACTTCGAGCAGGCTCGGGGACAAAAGACTGGTACCCGGAGATGAAGTCATCAGTGTTGCTGCAGGCTTTCCATCCACAATTACGCCGATCATCCAGAACGGATGTGTCCCCGTTTTTCTCGATGTGTCTCTCCCCACATACAATGTAGATGTAAAATATCTGGAAGAAGCAGTTTCTCCGCGCACTCGAGCAGTCATGCTCGCACATACCCTCGGAAATCCATTTGATCTGGCGGCAATCAAAGCGTTCTGCGCGAAGCACAACCTCTGGCTCATCGAAGACAACTGTGACGCTCTGGGTACAGAGTACTTCATAGACGGAGAATGGAAGAAAACTGGATCCATCGGAGATATGGGAACATTTAGTTTTTATCCTCCACATCACATGACCATGGGCGAAGGCGGCGCAGTGTGCACTTCGCGCGTACTCCTGGAAAAAATCATACTCTCCTTTAGAGACTGGGGTAGAGATTGCTGGTGCGATCCAGGAAAAGACAACACGTGCGGAATTCGATTCGAGCACAAGCTCGGTCAGTTACCACAAGGATATGATCACAAATACATCTACTCCCACTTTGGCTACAACCTCAAGGCAACGGACATGCAGGCTGCAGTGGGCTGCGCGCAGCTCGAAAAGCTTCCTTCTTTTGTAGAAGCGCGCATAAAGAATTTCAATCTACTCTATGAGGGTCTCAAAGACCTGGAAGATGTGTTGATTCTACCGCAAGCAACGGCCAACTCAAAGCCAAGCTGGTTTGGATTCCTGCTCACGGTTCGCAAAGGTGCACGCTTTACGCGCAACCAGATTGTCGCGCATCTGGAATCAAAGAAGATCCAGACCAGAATGCTGTTTGCTGGCAATTTCCTTCGCCACCCGAGCTTCGATGAAATGCGCGCCACGGGCAAAGGATACCGCGTCATCGGGGACCTGAGCGTCACAGATCAGATCATGAACGATACATTCTGGGTCGGTGTTTATCCAGGGCGTACGCAGAGTGAGATTGACTTCATGATCCGCGAGATTCGAAATTTTTGTCGGAAATGATATGTTTACTCTGCGAGAGACAGGTCTACCCGGCTGCTTCGAAGTACTGCCGCGGCAGATTTCGGATGTAAGAGGACGGTTCATCAAGACATTCCACGCACCATCCTACTCGCAACTGGGATTGGAAACAGAGTTCGTCGAAGAATACTATACGACCTCGCATCGCGGTGTTCTTCGCGGCCTGCATTTTCAAATTCCGCCCGCAGATCATGCGAAGCTCGTTTATTGCGTCGCTGGATCCGTATTTGATGCCGTGCTCGACCTTCGCAAAGACTCACCCACGTATGGCAGGTTCGCTCACCTTGAACTTTCGGAAGAGAAACGCAACCTATTGTATGTTCCGCGCGGAATCGCACACGGCTTTACTACGATTTCTGACGAATGCACGATGATCTACAAAGTAACTTCGGTTCATTCGCCTGCAGAGGACGCAGGCATTCGCTGGGATAGCGCTGGAATCCCCTGGCCTGGCAGCAACTTCATCATCTCGGAACGAGACCAATCTTTCCCGGGTCTATCTCAATACAATAGCCCATTCCGGATGAAACAAGTCTGATGATGTCAAGCTTGCAAGGTAGGACCATTCTTCTCACCGGGGCGGGTGGATTCATTGGAAGGCGGTTGAAAGAGCGCCTCCAAAAAGCGGGGGCGGATGTCCATTGTCTGATTCGGGCTGGTACTCAGGCTTTCTCTGCCCGAGACCATTTGCTGAGCGGCGAAGGTGCAGCCGCAGTCTCGAACCTGCAAAAGATTTGCGAAGACACAAAACCGGATATTGTCATCCATCTGGCGTCTCTCTTTCTCGCCTCACACACTCCTGCAGACATAGACTCCCTCATAGACAGCAACATTCGCCTGGGTACCCGACTTCTGGAAGCCATGGAGAAAGCGGGAATCCGTCGTATCATCAATACCGGAACCTTCTGGCAGCATTTTGAAAATCGGCCTTACGATCCGGTCAATCTGTACGCAGCCACCAAACAGGCATTTGAAGACATTCTTACGTACTACGTAAATTCAAATGCGTTCCAGGCAATCACGCTTCAACTCTATGATACTTATGGTCCAGGAGACACGCGACCCAAAGTGCTTGCTTTGCTGAATAAGATCGCGCGCGAAAATTCACATCTGGGAATGTCACCAGGAGAGCAGTTTCTGGACCTCGTGCATGTAGACGATGTGTGCGCCGCATTTGAAACAGCCGCAGTTCGCATGCTCAAAGATCAGGTCCAGGGGCATGAGGTCTATGCCGTCTCGTCGAGCAATCCGGTCCAGCTACGCGAAATAGTAAATATCTTTAACCATGCCGCTGGCAGCAAACTGGACATTGGCTGGGGCGAAAGGCCATACCGGGCGCGCGAAGTAATGCATCCATACAACAAGGGCATACCTGTGCCCGGTTGGGAGCCCCGCATCTCACTTCACGAAGGCATTCGGGATTTCATCCATTCAAATCAGGAGAGCAAAACATGAAAAAGAAACTCATCTCCATTGTAGTCCCTGTGTACTTTGAAGAGGAACTGATCGCTGAATTCTATTCCAGAATGCATCCAGTGATGAATCAACTGAAGTCCAGATTTGACACTGAACTGATATTCATCAATGACGGGAGCAAAGACAGATCTCTGGAAATCTTGCTTGAGCTGACGAAAAAAGATTCGCGAGTCCGGATTCTGGATTTCTCGCGCAATTTTGGCCACCAGCGCGCCATCACGGCCGGCATTGATTACGCGGACGGGGACGCAGTGGTCATCATCGATAGCGACCTGCAGGATCCACCGGAAGTCATCCCGGAGATGATTGCGAAATGGGAAGAAGGCTATGACGTGGTTGGCGGCACGCGCAAAGCTCGAAAAGGGGAAACAGCCTTCAAACTCTTCACTGCCCGCATTTTCTACAGACTCCTCAACAGTCTCAGTGAAATACCTCTCCCGCTGGATACGGGTGACTTTCGTTTAATGGATCGTAAGGTGGTGAAAGTCATTCGGACCATGAAAGAGGAAGGGAGATATGTGCGTGGCCTGATCGTATGGGCCGGATTTCGTCAGAGCAGTGTGCTCTACGAACGCGATGCACGATTTGCCGGAGAAACCAAATACAGCCTCAAGCGGATGCTCGGACTCGCGCTGGATGCAATTACAAGTTTTTCAGAGAAACCTTTGATGCTCGCAGTGCAGCTGGGTCTTTTCATCACAGCTGGCTCATTTCTGGCTATGCTCTATCTGCTTATCAGCAGAATTCTCAGACCTGAGTCTGTGGTCGCGGGCTGGACTTCATTGTTTGTGGCGATTCTGTTCGTAGGTGGAGTGCAAATCCTGGTGGTCGGAATCCTTGGTGTTTATATTGGAAGAATCTATCGCGAATCGCGCGACAGGCCACTCTACATTGTTCAAGAAACCTACGGCTTCAAAAAACGGAATTCAAAGTGAAATCACCGGAAATCTCTGTCTGCATTCCGGTGTATAACACGGAACCTTTCATTGCAGAGGCAATCGAATCGGCCCTGAATCAAACCTTCAAAGACTTCGAACTCATCATTCTGGACAATCGGTCTACGGACAATACTCTGAAAATAGTGCGCAAATTCAAAGATAAGAGAATTCGCGTTGTGGCGCACGAAAAGAATCTTGGCGCGGAAGCAAACTGGAACGCCGCTCTCGATCAGGCGAAGGGGAAATACATTAAGATCCTTTGTGCAGATGATTATATTTACCCCGACTGCCTGGAAAAGCAGGTAGAAGCCCTTCGTGCCGAGTCGTCTGCGGTACTTGTCTGTGCTGCCCGTCACATCGTGGATGAAAAAGGAAAGCGAATCATGAAACGTGGACCCCGGAAAAGCGAAACAGTGCCGGGCATAGAAGCGGTTCGACGCGCGATCAGAGGCGGTACGAACATCTATGGGGAAACCAGTTCTGCGCTGTTTCGCCGCGACGCACAGAAGAAAGCGGGGGCATTCGATGCGTCCATTCCGTATGTGATTGACCTTGATATGTGGACACGGCTGCTTCTACACGGAAATTTGATTCTGATGGATGAGGCAGTCTCCGCTTACAGAGTGGGGGCGGCATCCTGGAGCGCTGAAATTATGACCAAGCAAAAAGAAAACTTCATGCGCTTCATCGAGCGAATCGAAGCGAATCCCGCCTTCTGCCTGACCGGAACGGATGCGATCATTGGCCGCTTTCGCGCAACCCTTCAGGCAGCACTCAGACAACTCTTCTACAAATTCGTTCTGGGATGGAGAAAATCTTGAACGAAGAAGTGCATCAGCGCGGCCTGATTTCGCACTGGCTGCACCTGTTCATGCGTGCACAATTTTTGCGCTTCCTCATTGTGGGCGGAATCAATACCGCGTTCGCCTACGGTGTGTTCTCTCTGGGGTTATTCATTGGCCTGCACTATGCTGTGGCTTCACTAACATCCATCATTCTGGGGATGTTCTTTTCCTTTTTCACTCAGGGAAAACTGGTCTTCAAAAGCAACAAACCCGAGGAGCTCCTCAGGTTTCTCGGAGTGGCCACAGTGATGTACCTGGTCCATACCGGACTCCTGAAGGTTGCATCTACATTTGAAATCGATCTCTACCTGGCGGGCGCTGTTTTGACTGTTCCGCTTGCTCTATTGTCTTACGTCCTCAACAAACACCTGGTGTTCAGAAGAAACTGATCACTGATGCAACAACTTGCGTCTTTCCTGTTCAAGGTCGTACTCTACATTTGGCTTTTCATTGTACGGAAACTCATATTGCTCCACGTAATTCGAAACGCTAATCCTTTCTATGTCGATGGCCGGGGCACGAAATTCGGTTTTGATCAAGTCTCCTTTTACAGATGACTTATCCAGGGGCGCGGCAACAAACGAACCGCGTAACATCCGTTCCTCTCCATCTACAATCACTCGCTCCGTTTTCTCAATGCCAGATAACGGTACGTACGCAGTGTATTCACGGTATGCAGATCTCATAAAGACTGCAGCATGATCCGCGCGAAAGAATGGACGTCCATTCTGAACGCCAGAAGAATTCACTTTTGCGAAAACCAGGAACTGATTGGGATCTTTGCGCTCCTGGGAAAACTTTAAGTAGTAAACATCTACCCCGGCAAGTTCGCCGGCCTGGAACGCTCTTTTGAATTCACTTTCAGTTTTAATTATGGAAAGCTTCTTTAGTGTCATGGCACGGATATAATCCTGCCAGTACTCTTTTACTTCCACCATAGGGGCCAGCGGAGAATGTTGCCAGAGTGTCGGAGCATAGACAATACTACCTGCCGGCACTGCCGCAAACTCCGGAGTGTGCATGAAATCATCCATGATCAGCCATTGTCTCTGATTCTGACTCTGCAATTTCGCAACGTAGAAGTTGGTATAGTCCGTCAGTATGCTCCACGAGAATACGATGACGACCACAATGGCATGAAGCGCACGTCGCAAAGCGGAGTGATTGATCCTTTCGTTCACGAATATCAAAACCGCAGTTAGAGCCACAATGAACGCGTAATAGGAGAAAGAAGTGACCAGATACATGGGAAGACCCATTTGCACAAATATCTGATACCTGGAAGTCAACGAAGGCAGAGTTCCTGGAATCCAGAACAGGAACAGACAGAACCCGCACAACCACAGAAGATTCCGTCCCGACATTCTTTTAGGACGATCGCGCAGAACTACGAGAGCTAAAAACGCAAGCAACACAGCGCGCGCGAGCCAGTCTGCATGCGCACGAACCAGCACGTAGAAAATGCTGCTTCTATGTCCCTGCAGGTTTTCGGAAAGGTATGCGAATACAGAATCGTACGAGTGCCTGTAGTAGAGGGAAATCGGCAACGCTCCAATAGTTAACCTGTAGACGCTTTCGATGTATCGAGCAGGTGAAAAAGCAATTTCAATGCCAGTGTATTTCGTAGGATAGGCCAACCGGTAGCCAGCATAAATGATCAAATATACGAGCAATACGGCTGCAGTCGGCACCAGTTCCCGAACGATCTCGCGCCAGTGCGGCAACGCTTCCTTAAAACGAGTCAGTGAATGCCGTTCCATTACGCTACTCAGGACCAGAACCGGAATCAAACAGTAGTAAAGTACAAACAATTCATAGGTAAAGAAAGACATGAACAGGCACAATCCTGCTCCGGCATGATGCCAGGTCTTTTTCGTGTTCAGATAGCGATCAAACAACAAAACGGATGCAAATAGAAAGCTGATCCCGGTCATGAAGTGCGCCACAAAGGACGTAATCAGATTGTAATGCAGGCTATTCTGCAAAAACGCGAGAAACAGCACCACTGCGAGCAGCGCAAAATGCAACGTACGAAAAAGTCTCTGGAGCACAAAGAAGAACAAAACTACGTTGAGGGTCAGGGATGTGAACGCTACGATCTTGTAGTACACTGCGCTATGAAAGGCAAACGGCAAGTAGCTCATGAGAGAGCCGTAGATGACCCAGACACGCCCGAAATACTGAGACTCCTTTACGGCCGAATGAATGAGATAGGAGATAGGCTCGGGGGAAAGCGACTTGGACTGATACGCAAGAGCCAGAAGGGCGTCATCCTGCATCGTAAATCCGATTTCTAACATTGGATAGAGAGTCAGGCCGTAAACGACTGCCAGCATCACTTTGACGTGAAGATGTATCCGATTGTTTGCATCCGTAATCCAGGTCATGCAGCAGGGACTCCAAACTCAGGCAGGCACGATAGGTGCCGCACGCAATCAAATTTTTGTTGCCTGGGACGCGCTTCAAGGCGCGATTCACTATCCATGACCCTGCCCGGCGGCAAGCCCCAGCGCCAAATAGTGGAAACATTCTTCGCGACTGCGGCCAGGGGAACAGAAGAATGTGTGGAGCGCGAAATCAGAGACCTCGCGGCCCGTTATGCGGAATCTAAAATCAAAGACATTCGCCGCACCAGAGCTGGAGTAGAATTCAAAGGCACACTTCAGGCAGGGTATCTTGCATGCCTGTGGCTGCGAACTGCGTCCAGAGTCTTGCTCAAGCTTTCAGAATTCGACGCCTATTCACCGGAAGAACTGTATGACGGAGTGGCTGACATTGACTGGAGCCAGCATCTCAAAGCGAACCAGAGCCTGGCGGTGGATTGTGGTATTTCGCGCTCCAACATGACGCACTCTCATTACGGGGCACTCAAGACGAAAGACGCAATTGTTGATCAATTCATGGATCACGATGGAATCAGGCCGGGTGTGGATTTGAAGAATCCCGATGTCCGCATCAACGTCTACGTTCTAGAAGACTATGCCACGTTGAGTATAGATTTAAGCGGCGCTCTTCATGAGAGAGGATATCGCACAGAAATGACTGCCGCCCCACTAAAGGAGAATCTTGCCGCGGCTCTGCTTCTGACTGCCGGATTCAGAGAATCATTCGAGGCAGGCGGGACACTTGTGGATCCCATGTGCGGCTCTGGGACTCTTCCCATCGAAGCACTGGGCATAGCACTCGATGTGGCGCCAGGTCTGGATAGAAAAAACTTTGGATTCCTGAGATGGAAAGGTCATGACTCTTCTCTATGGGCGAGCGTCTTTGAGGACGCAAAAAAAAGAGCAGCTGCGGGATTTGATCGAGCCTATGGCGAACGCAAAGGACAATTTCCTTTCATCGGATTTGACGAAGACGCAAACGCAATTCGCATTGCGTCCGATACAATGCTTCGCATGGGCTTTGAAGGACTGGTCCATTTTGAAAGGAGAGAACTCTCTCTTGCGGCTCCGCCCGCGGATAAGAAAGGAATCGTCATCTGCAATCCCCCTTACGGCGAAAGACTGGGAGAAGAGACTGCACTGAAGGGCACCTATCGTAAGATCGGCGATCTCTATAAGCAGAAGTTCAAGGGATGGGAAGGTTTCGTTTTTACGGGTTCTGTCGCACTTTCAAAAGAAGTTGGACTCAAGGCGGACAAGAAGACCATTTTTTTTAATGGACCAATTGAATGCAGACTGCTGCAATTTAGTTTGTACTGAATCATGCGTGTGACACAAAGGCTCCTGCTGACAGTCATCGCTCTGGCTGCAGACACTTCCCTGCGGGGAGAGATTCCTTTAGAGCCAATCACCAGGCCTTTTCCGTACGTGGGAAGATTCTCCTGGGATAACGACGCGCCGCTTGGATCCGATCGCGAATACACAAGCGGACTTCGGTTAGATGCGGGGAGCTACGATTTTCTTTATCTGCCGCCTTCTTTCCTGCTCCATGCCCTCACCTCAATTACAGATTCGCCAGGGGGAGAATACTCCGGCATATCCGCATCGCAATTCATGTTCACTCCAAAAAATCTAATCCGATCAGACATCGCATACGGCGAACGTCCCTACAGCGGAGTGGCCCAGGCGAGCATGCTCTCTGCCATGTGGTGGGAAAATACAGCCATAAGCACGGAAATCGGCGCAGGTGAAATTGGTCCAAAATCGCAGGCAGGCAGTTCCCAAAGAAAGTTCCACCAGGTGATTCGCTCCACGCTCCCCGAAGGCTGGGGAAATCAAATTCCAACGCAGAAGTTCTTTCAGTGGAATTCTAATATTAAATATTCTATATCATCGTTTATGGCCATTGACTTAACGGGACGAGTCGGTGGACTTGATTCTTCCGTTTCTGCCGGACCACTCTTCCGATTTGGGTCAGCACCCAACACTCCCGCCCAGGGCACCGCCATATATGATGATCCTTCTCCACTGGCACCTCCGGCTGAGTCCGAAACGTACGTCTATATTGAGCCATCGATTAAGTACCAGGGGCGAAACGGAACCCTGGCAGGAGGTTCGCGCGGCCTCTCCACTTCCGATTTGAGGACGCTCGTATCGAATGTGTCTCCAAACTCCATCATCGCCAGTCCACTCTATGGCCAGATCTCGAACGAACACACGGGAAGCGACATCCGTCGCTTTGTCGCATTTCAGACCGCAGTGAACCAGGAACCATCCATTGGGTGGAACTATCTCATCTTTAACTCTATTTTCAACGGCGGGCCAACGATTGACAGAGATGTGCGCGACGCAATCCTCCGCGACATACTCACAAGCGGAATGAATGCCGCCGATTATCCGCTGGCACCTTTTTTCGCGTACGACACTCTATTTCGTAAGCCTCAAAAACCACAATCCGTCCTGACGAAGTATCTGGCGTATGTTTATCTCTTCCAGGGACGCCCATTGTCGGCGGAGAATCTGGTTGCCGCCACCGCTCTTCTCTGGAATGAACGCGATGGCTCCAGGAGATACGCAGTCCAGCCGCGGCATGTTCAGGGTCGATTTTCTATTGGTATGGTATTCAATCGGCCGGGTTGGTTTCTGCAAGCTGGCGCAACCATAAGCTCTCTCGAATATCATTCTGATTCAGGGGTTACTCCGTTTCACCGTTATGCGACATTGCAATTTGGAACGCGGTTCTAGAAGCTGACACAAACGTTTACCAGGGAATCACCCGACCATCGCGGTAAAATTTACCTGATTCGATCTGGTTGAGTGCAAGACCGACAATTCCAACAGCACCTTCTTCTAGACTGCGCGGCGCGCTCTTCCCACCCATGTCTGACCGAACCCATCCCGGACAGACTGCAACAACCTTTACCCGGTCCTGAGCGCGAGCCAGAGAAATAGTAAACGCATTCAGGGCAGATTTGGAAAACCGATAGGCGGCATGATCGCCTGCAAGATCAGAGATAGCGCCCATCCCACTCGAAACATGGATGACGCGCGCGGAAGGAGATTTCTCCAGAAAGGGAAAGAATGCTTTTGTAACACGCACCGGGCCGTTGAAATTTGTATCCATGACTCGTGTTATCTCTTCAACGTCAAAAGAAGTCACATCCGCTCTTCCTATGATGGCGGCGTTGTTGATGAGAACATCGAGTGCTTCTTTTCTTTCCTCAAAGAAAACAACTGCGCGCGCAATGGACGTGGGATCCGTTACATCGAGTGATATCGGGGTGGCAAGATCGCCTGACGGTAGGTTTTCTATGCTTCTGGCCGCATAGTACACTTTGCAACCGCGTGCTACCAGAGCGTCCGCTGTGGCTCGACCTATTCCTCGATTTGCTCCTGTGATGAGTACTGTTTGCATTCAAAGAATAAAACACAAACGAAAGCGATTGTCCATACGAAGGCGCACTTGCGCCCTCGCAGGACCCAGGATCAACCTGCGGTTCTTAGAAGCACAGAGGCAAGCAGTGCAAGCGAAATCGCCGGTGGAAGGCCTTGCATGATCGCCGCTCTCAGCATTCTTTTGCCCGCAGAAACCAGGAGCACAGTGCCCGCGCCGAACACAGATAGACATGCGAAAATCATGATCGCCGGCGCATACATCGGATGGAGTTCAAAACAGATGGCTCCGTACAGAGCGCCAATTGCGAGAAATAGATTATAAAATCCCTGGTTCAAAAATACGCTCTTCATGATCTCTGCCTGCTTTGCGTCAGGCACCCCAAATCTTTTGAAGATGGCAGGTCTCATCCACCACACGCTTTCCATCATGAAAATGTATACGTGAAGCAATCCAACGATGCCCGCTATGATTCTGGCTGCTAATAACATCTGAGTTCTCCTGAAAAATGATGAGCTCATCCTACCACAGAGTGGCACAGGATGCTAGCTCGATTGATGCCAATTTTCATCGTGATTATGCCATCAATTATTCGGCCTAATCGCATTAAACAGTTGTAATCCGCCACCGGGATGCCTCGATCGGAGCGTGAATGTAGTGATTTTGCTTGTGCCGGATGCGCCTGCGTCGGTGGTCACTGGACTGTCCGAGTTTTTCGAAATCGCCGGGCTGGACATGAATGAAAGAAGAGCGAAGAGACCTTGCCGGGTCAGGACCGCATCCGTCCAGGCAGACAGAGTTCCACTGAGAGGGAAGGTCATAATCGAGCCTGACATTGTAGGACGAATGACAGAACCTTGCGATCTGGTGATCGTGCCAGCCCTGGGCCCGAATGTGGCCGGAATCAGGAGAAGACTGGGCATGGAAATCGAATGGCTGAAGGACGCGGCCAGTCGTGGCACCCGCATTGCCAGTGTTTGTTCTGGAGCGTTTCTGCTCGCATCCACTGGCCTCATAGACGACAGAGAAGCAACAACTCACTGGCTGTTTGCCCCTTTATTTCGCAGAATGTTCCCCCGTGTGAAATTGAACATAGACAGACTGGTCATAGACACGGGGAAATTCCTGACGTCGGGCGGAAGCAATGCCTTCTACGATCTGGCCCTTCACGTGATTGAACAGTCCCTGGGAAGAGACACTGCTCTTTCGTGCGCGAGACACTTCCTTCTGGATACAAACAGAGTCTCTCAAACACCTTTCATTGCATTTAGCGCTCAGAAGCACCATGGAGATGCAGGAATTGGCGCTGCGCAGACGATCCTCGAAAAGGAATTCTCAACTGCTCTCTCTATTGATACGATTGCAGATCGAGTGGGCATGAGTCCCAGGAATTTCAAGAGAAAATTCAAGCAGGTGACGGGAGACGCGCCCTCAGTCTATTTGCAACGGCTTCGCATTGAATGGGCCAGAAACAGACTGGCGGAAACCGGAGACTCCATTGAAAGCATCAGCTACGCCGTGGGATATGAGAACGTAGGATTCTTTCGACTCCTCTTTAAGAGACACACGGGCCTGACTCCATTTGACTACAGGAGAAAAAACTCCAGGTCTTCGCGCAATTAAACGCGACTCCTTTGTCGCAAAACCAGGATTCTTCTTTTCAGATCCTACAGGTTCACTTCAGATGCGCTATGCGATGCCCCGTCCGGCGAACGTTATGCGCGATCGGCTTCGTCTTATTCACGCTTTCGGGCACGGGGTGCTCGCAGCACCAGCAATGTGGGGACACGGACGTATCCTGCAAGCTAATGGCCAACCTGATCATGTACGACATCTGCCGCGTCCCCTATTACAAGATCTCGGATCCACTCTTTCGCGGAAGCATGATGCTGGAATATAACTATCAAGCATCCAAAGGATCTACCGGAAATCCAACGCCTGTACAGTACGGCACACTGGGAGGTGCCAATGACTTTTATGGCTCAGGTGGATTGCTGGCGCCTAATGGAAAAATCTACGCCCCTCCCAATGATCAAAATGCAATCAACAATCAAGCTCTCATCATTGACCCAAAGACAAACATCACATCCACGATAGCCGGCATTGGAGGCGCCGGCCCAAAATGGAGTCCGGGAGCTCTTGCTGCCAATGGCAAAATGTACTTCTTCCCGATCAGTGGCACCACCAGCATCCTCTCGATCGATCCTACCACAAATGCTCTCAGTACATTTGGAAGTGTTACGGCGGGTTACGGCGGTGCAGTGCTTGCGCCCAATGGAAAAATCTATGCGATACCTATGACGGCCGGACTACCTGTAGCAGTATTTGATCCATCTACAAACCAGTTCACGTCCATATCAGGTGCAACGACCGGAGGTTGGATTGGCGGAGTGCTGGCCTTAACAGGGAAAATATACGCCTTTCCGATGGGAAACATCGCCGCGGTGGGCTTTCTAGAGATTGATCCAACCAATGATTCGGTTTCGACTTTCGCAAGTTTTGCAGGCACCCAGGGTTTCTTTGGAGGAGGAATGGCGCCTGACGGTCGTTTCTATTCCCTGCCTGTGGGAAATCATCAGTCTATGGTTTTTGATCCTTTCGCAAGGACGGTGTCCTATTTCGGAACCACCTACCCGCTCAACCAGTTCGAAGGAAATGTTGTTGGACCAAACGGAATCACTTACGGCAGCCCGCGCGGCAGCGCCACGATTGATACATTGAGCATGGGCCCTGTCGTGGCCACTGGCATATCAGCGGGTGGTGCAACAGCCCAAACGTCAGGGATTCTGGTTCCTACAGGAAGAATTTACACCATCCCGCGCAGTGCAAGTGTTCCTTTTCAGTATTTGCAGACAAACGCTCGCGGAACTCTGTGCGAAAACATACTCATGTCTCCGTTCTTCAACAAATTCTAAGCGTTGGCCTTGAGCTTACTTGCAAAACAGAGCGGAGCCAATGGCAAATTTCAAAGTCATATAGCAATTCACGTAGTCAATCTCTGAAGAAGAGAGAATACGATTGTAGTAAATGATTTCAGCTATATAGCCCACGAAACCCGCCCCGCCGTTTGGTGCGTTGCCTACCGACGCAAAGCCCACAGTATCAAATGCAAGCGCCTGCGCTGTACCGGACCCCACGCTCGCTCCATCCCGCCACTGGGTTTGCTTCTGATTGCCCGATCCGCTGTATGTGACCGTGACTGCGTGCCATGCGTTGTTTGTATATGTAACGCCCGCTGGACCCGGCGCGCAGGCAACATTGCGAGAACAAACATCTACGCCCAGGGATCCATTCACGCCAAGGGATTTCGCATTGGTGAGAGTGACCTGCCCCACCTCTAGAAACGGATGCCCGCCCGCAACTGGTCTGTTGTATACTACAAAGAAAGTGAAATCGGCGCCAGTGAGTGCTGTATTCAAACCGGTCAGTTGATCCCCGCCATCAAAGTACACTACAGGATGAAAGTAGGGCGCCGCACCCGTCGTGTAAGTGGGCTGCATTGCGGCGGTAGACTGCACAACATGATTTGCGTTCGCGCTGCGATCCGGCCAGCGCGACACGACTGTTCCAGTGGAGGGCACAACGTCATCTGCCGCAAGCCAGAACTGCATGGCAGATACATTGGCAGGGTTGAAAGGATATTCAGGCACGCAGATCCCTGACCTGGAAGCGAGGCAAAGCATCAAGGTCTGAAAGGTCTTGCGATCCCCCGGAAACTGTGGTACACATCCCGCCCATAAGAGAAGCAGGAACAAAAAAAGCTGCAGTTTGCCCCGAACCGCCAATGATCCTTTGCTCCCATCCGTTCTGAGCTTTTGTCCTTTTCGCATTCGACCGTGACTCCGACGATTTCTAATGGCAGTATGATTGGATGGCAAGAATTATTCAGTAGAAACGACGCAGACCCGGATCAGTCAACTTTTGCAGAGTGGCCTTGAAAAACAAAAAACCCGGCATCTCTGCCGGGCTTTACATTCTTTGAGGTGCGGACCTTGATCAGGGCTGAACTGAGATGATCTCGTCTCTGTTCACAAGATTCACTACGTGTTTGTATTCTGCAGATTCCTTGCCGTATTTCAGCTCGGTCGCACGCAGAAGGTGCACGTTCTTCTTGTAACGGAAGCGGAACATCTGGTCTTCTGTGCCCACTCCGTACTTCTTGATCATGTTCTCCTGGAAGGAGTAAGCCTGAGCAAGGTACTTGTGAGATGGGTATTCCTTCTCGTTCTGGTCGATCTCAATGTAGAGTTCGAGGATCGGGATGGTCTGTGGCAGGTTGCCCAGATCAAACTGATACATGATCCAGTTGCGATATACAGCAGCGAGAAGTTTCTTGAACGCTGGCTTCTCACGAAGGTCAGGGTTCTTGATTTCGTCCAGGTGATTGATTGCACGTGTAAAGTATGTAACCGCTTCGAGCTTTGCAGTGCGCTTCATATTTGAAAGCAAGCGCTCTTCTTTCGCTTTGCGGTCTACAATCTGCCAGTACCATTTTTCATTCAGACGTTTTGTCTCTGCGGACTCTTTGCGAAAGAGTTCCACTTCGTCACGCATCTTGATGATGGTATTTACGCCAGACTGGTAAGCAGACAGCGATAGACGGTATTTGTTGTTTGCAAAAGCTTTGGAAAGCTGGTGCAGTTCTGCGAACGCGCGGTTGTAGTCGCGGTAGTCAGCATTCTTCCAGAGTTCTTCTGCCTTCAGGTTTCTATCTCTTACTTCTTTTTGTTCCGGGCTAAGTTCAGCTTCGTTGACTTCCTCGGTGACAAGTTCACCTGGGCTTGGCTCATACGGAGTTGGGTTAGCTGGATTCGCCACATCGGTTGGCTGTGTCGTCGCTGGAGTGGTCGCTGGCTGAGCAGGTTGTGCTGGCTGAGCTGGCGCCTGTGCAAAGACGGCTGCCGGAAAAACGAGGAGGCAAAGAATCGATAAAATTCTCTTTGTCATGGTCGCACCTTCATGAATCTAGGAATATATGGTTTCCCGATCAGGTATCCTATCGGGCCTCTTATGCCCTGAATCAACCGATGGCGCCAAATAAATCAATGATCTTATGAAAAAATGGAGCATGATTTGACAGAACCTACGATCGCATCGCGCCTCGAGGCATACGCCGAGAAGCTGGGAGACCGATCCTGCCGCGTCTGCAACGGCCTGGGGATCGTTTTTGACCCCCTCGGAGGGGGCAGGAAGACAGGCGATTTTGCGCTCTGCAGGTGCCTGGAGGCCATTGTGAAGGCCCCCGAGCCTCCCTATGAGTATTACGACGAGGCCAAAAACTGCATTGTCCCCTGCCCGGCGCGGCCTGCCAGGCAGGCCATCGAAAGAATCCGGGTTTTGTCCGCCCAGTCCAGAATCCCACCCAGATACCTGGGAAATTACCTGGCGGTGGGCCTGGACCAGGCAGACAAGGAAGGAGACGAGTCCACCCTGATGGCGCTGGACAATGCAATTGAAACTATCACGAGCTTTGGCAGGGGGGAGGCGTACGGTCTTTTCATCCATGGCCCAACGGGCGCAGGCAAGACTCATCTGGCTTGCATCGTTCTCAACGAAATCATTCGCCTCTATAGAAAGCAGGTATTGTTCGCGAAGGTTCACCGCGATGTGCTCAGCCGCGTCAAAGCAACGTTCAATGTAAACTCAGACCTGTATGGAGAAGGAAGGAGAATTGAAGAGGAACTCGCCGCGATTCCGGCTCTCGTCATAGACGATCTGGGAGTCAAAACAATGACTGAGTTTGAAAGCCAGCTCATCTACGACATCATCGATTCCAGGTATGATTACAATCGGCTCACAATCATCACATCCAATGACCCGATCGATTCATTCCGCGAAATCACGCAGGGGCGTGTGACCAGCAGACTGCGCGAAATGTGCAGAGAAATCCATCTGGATGTGGCCGATCATCGCCTCAGGCACGCTCTTTGATCGCGTATCTTGCACTGGGAAGCAACCTGGGGAATCGTGAAGCCTATCTGGATCGTGCGCGCCACAATCTTGGAAAAAGCGGAATCAAAATTCTGCGAGATTCGGAGAACCTGGACAATCCTCCTCTCATCGTAGAGGACCAGCCTGCCTTCCTCAACGCAATCCTGGAAGTAGAAACGTCCCTGGAACCACTTGCACTTTTGCAAAATTGCAAACAGGTAGAAGAGGATACTGGCAGAAAGCAAACGTACAGGTACGGACCGCGCGAAATTGACATAGACATACTGGCCGGAACGTGCGGAGGATTTTCCTCTGATCGCCTGACGTTACCCCATCCAGGTCTATTGGATAGACCGTACCTCAGAACACTGCTCGAACGACTTGAACTCACTCCGGAGAATCTTCTGGAACTAAAAAAAAACCATGGATTTGCGAGGCGCGAATGATTAGTTTGAAAACGCTCATGATCAGAAATATCGCGCGCATACTGGTAGTAGCGTTCTGCTTTTTGCCAAACGTCCTTCCGCTTCCACGCAAGAAGATGGTAGCCTTTGGCGGATCGGGGCCCTATGATCATACTCGCATCACAAGGCTGGCACTGGAACGCTTTGCAGAAAGAACCGGACTGGCCGTTCGCGCAGACTGCAGTCAGATGCTCATACACGGATCCGTCATCAGTGATAGCGAACGCACAGCATATATCGAAGAACTCCACTGCGATAACAACATCATGAGGTGCGCGAAGAAGCTGCACGAACTCAAACACCTGGCAATTCATGAGCCTGACCCGCCCAGATTCTACTATCACGCGGGACAGGCTCTCCATCTGGTCCAGGATTTTTACTCACACACAAACTGGGCGGAAACGTTTCGATTCACGTATCTGCTGGCACCCATTGAATCTTTTAAAGATCTGCCACCGCCTGAAGATTTGCAGACAGGAGTTTTTCCGGATCCACTGCAAATCAACTACGAAGCGGCTTTCAGATGCTTGCTTGTCCCCGAAGATAAGTGGAACCGTTTCATTCCAGGTGCTACTCACGGATGTCTCAACAAAGATACAAATCGTTCTGTGAGAGGAATGAGAGCGGTGCAAGACGGCTTTGGGATGACTTACCATGAACTGGCAGCTGAATACGCCATACGCCACTCCGTGGACTTGCTCGAGCATCTCAGATCGCACAGCATTGTGATGAATACTTGCCTCATTCCAGACAAGCTTTCCCTGGGATGCAATCAAAGTATAAACGAACTGCTTCAATGATGCAGGATTTCCTTGCGAACGTACGCGGTCGCAAAAACCTCTGGCTATGAGCCAGGAAACACCTTTCGATATTGTGACACGCCATCTGGTGATGGAAAAAGACCTCAACGCATTCGGAAACCTGTTCGGTGGCAATATGCTCGCCTGGATCGACGAAGCATCCGCACTCTATGTAATGGAACAGATTGGATTTGCAAACTTTGTAACGGTAAGTTTTGACGACGTGAATTTCAAAGCTCCTGCCAGACGCGGAGACCAGGTTTATATCTCATGTCGCATTCTAAAAACAGGAAGATCTTCCATCACAGTGGAAACGATTGCCGAAATCCACGCACCGGTCACAGGCAGCCACGAAGAAACCATCCGCTGCAAGGTAACTTTCGTCTGTCTCACGGACAACAAGCCGTTTGC
>JAIBBM010000038.1 GCA_019694685.1 Leptospirales bacterium | reverse complement strand
TGGCCCGTCGAATACTTACCGGCCATCTTTGAGCCGGCGCGTGTGGATCGCGTAATGGATGTCACTCAACAAGACGCAGAAGCAACCACTCGCCTTCTTGCGAAGAGGGACGGTGTATTCTGCGGCATGAGTTCAGGCGGAGCTATCTGCGCCGCGTCGCGACTCGCAGAGCAGTTAGAAGATGGAGTGATCGTCACGATCCTTTGTGATCGCGGAGACAGGTATCTCTCCTCTGATTTGTTCGGATGATTTTCTAAACCGATTCGATCACCATGGCAATCCCCTGGCCTCCTCCAATGCAAAGGGAGGCACATCCGTATTTCAGTTTTCGCCTGCGCAGTTCCTTTGCCAGTCCAAGTAGAATTCTATTTCCTGATGCTCCGAGTGGATGGCCAATCGCGATGGCACCGCCGTTTACGTTTGTAATTTCCGGATCCAGTTTCAATGATTTTGCAACCGCGAGGTATTGAGCCGCGAACGCTTCGTTGATTTCCCAGAGTTGGATTTGTTCCTGCTGGATGCCCGCGCTTGCAAGTGCGGCCGGAATGGCGTGCACCGGGCCAATTCCCATTTTTTCCGGAGGGCACCCGCGCGATGCCCATCCAAGAATTTTCGCCAGTGGCTTTTTTCCGGACGACTGCAAATAACGTTCGGAACAGACTACAACTGCGGAAGCGCCATCGTTGATGCCGGAGGCGTTTCCAGCTGTGACGGTTCCGTTTTCGAGAAATGCAGGTGCAAGCCCGGCCAGCTTCGCGCCCGCCGCGGTGCCGCGAACAAATTCATCGCGATCAAATACTTTCATTTCTTTACCGTCTTTGACCTGGACGCTTTTGATTTCGTCTGAAAGCTTACCTGATTTCTGTGCTGCCTCTGCTCGCGTTTGTGAGACGAGTGCCCAGGCGTCCTGGTCCTGCCGAGAGATCCCGTATTCCTGGGCCAGTGTTTCCGCAGTCCTTCCCATTGCCTGGCCAATGTATGGGTCTGTCAAAGCGCTGGACAATAGATCGATGAGTTTCCCGTCTCCGTAACGGATTCCCGTTCTTGCCCCGGCTGCCAGATAAGGAGACTGACTCATGCTTTCTACACCGCACGCCAGAGATAGATCTTCTCCTGCGCGGATCTGATGGGCTGCCTGGGCGATCGCCTCAAGGCCGCTTCCGCAGAGTCTATTCACATTGAGAGCAGATGCGGAGATGGGCAGGCCTGCTTTGAGCCCGACGTGGCGCGCCAGGTAGAGAGATTCGGGCCCCGAGGGCACTACATTGCCGCAGATAATGGAAGATACAGCCCCATGATCGACGGAAGCAGCCTCAATGGCCGCCTGCGCCGCCAGGACACCCAGTTCCACCGGGCCCAGTCGCGAAAGACTGCCCAGGAAGGCTCCCACAGGCAGTCTTCTGCCCTCTAGAATATATGCTGGATCTTTCAATGTTGGCCTGCCTTTGCCCGAAAATCGTACAGAGTCGAAAAAATCTGGACGCCTGTGAGAAAAAACACGAATTCTCGCAGCACGAGCGTAAAAGTTTCTTTTTGGGCAGACCGATACTGACTAATGGTTCGGTCTACCCGAAGTAGAGGAGAAAGGGACATGGATGTTAGAAAAAGCGGATTCCTCGCAATCTTTGCATCATTGATGATAACCGGTCAGGTATGGGCGCAGGCTCAACCAACGACCACACAACCGGCACAGCCAGCAACGCAGCCTGGTCAGCCTGCACAACCGGCAACACCGGCGGCTGAAACAGTAGGCGCTACAGGAGGACTCGAAGTGATCTTGCTCGATGACTTCGAAGAGTCTGAAGACTGGCATGCGCGCTCCACGTGCCCGCTCGGAGAAACCACCACACTGAAGATGGTTCAGCGCGGTGAGATTCGCGCAGCCGATGACGAGCAGTCCAAGCCACCAGAAGGCGAATCGCTCAACGTTCAAAACAATCCAGACAACCCGAACCACATCCTCGGAATCAAGACCTACTTCGACAACCGCGGCTTTGATCGTGTAGAAGTGAAACCACCTCACGAGTATGTAATCAAAGGTAAGGCGCGTCAATTCTCCGTCTGGGTACTGGGCCGCAAGTTTCGTCATAACATGAGCCTGAAGCTCCGCGACTATCGCGGAAACACTCACAACCTTCCGCTTGGTCGTCTGGACTTCTTCGGTTGGAGAAAACTGACTGTGACCGTTCCTGGATGGCTGCCACAGAGCACCCGTTATGCGCTATTGGATAAGAACCTGCACTTCGTAAGTCTGTTTGTCACGAGCGATGTGCACGAAGTACCGGGCCAGTTCTACTTCTATGTAGATGGACTGAAGGCTCTCGTTGATAAAAGCGAGAATGCTTACCCTGGTTCAGAAGTGAAGGACAACTGGTGAAAACGATGATTCGTGCGGAGAAACCTATGGAACTGATTAAGAAAATCTTCGATCGTCGCACGGCGACCATCGCAGCTGTGTCAAGCATCGCTGCAGTGGCTCTGGCACTTGGCGGCGGAATCGTAAGTGCAGACGTCAAAACGGCAGTTGGGAGTGACGTGTCTTCCAATGAACTGCGATCTATCACAGTGGAAAGCTGGGACAAGGATTACTCAAACGGCGGCTATGGCTGGGAAGTGTCCACAGACAAGGATATGACTTCCAAAGACGGCCAGTATCAGCCCAATGCTCAATCTCTTCAAGCTGAGAGAGAAGTGAAGCTGATCAAAGGTACACCTCAGGATATTCGCGAGAACGTGAACTATCCAGAAGCCAGAGTACTCGGTGTGAAGTTTGGTTTTACTTTCCCTGGATACAACGTGGTGAGCATTCGCCCGCCGCATGTGGATCAATATGTGGTAGAGCGTCCTCGCCCATTTTTGAACGAGTATGCTGTGACCGGTGATTACAAATCACGTTCCTGCTACAAGAATCCAGCTCTATCTTCTGTCAATGCAGGTCGTGCGATGGTGGTAGATTGCCTTTATGGAATCGAACTTCCTGGTGAAGTTCATAAAGTATCTGTATGGGTGATGGGCCGTGGTAACGACTATGATCTCGAAGGATGGTTTGAAGACTGGAAAGGTGCTACCCACATTCTGAAATTCGGTTCTGTGAATTTCATTGGCTGGCGTCCTATGTCCATTGAGATTCCTAAGAGCATCCCTCAAGATGTGAACTCTTTCCCTGCGATCAAAACGCTCGTGTTCAAGCAATTCAAGCTTCGTTCCAAGCCACATACGTCTCTCGAAAGCGTTTACATCTTCTTTGATGAGCTTCGCGTTCTGACGGACATCTTCGAAGTTCATTTCGATGGTGCGGCTCTTGACTTCGACAAGGCGGATTGTGATCGTAAAAACCATCTGCTCAAGATGATTCGCGACAATGCACGTAACCCGGACGCTTATACTGCTCTCGTAGATTGCAGCAAGGCTCCAGGTCCTGCAGCACCCATCCAGAGCGGAAATACGCAGCCTTCACAGCCTGCTCAACCAGCACAGCCCGCTCAACCGTAAGCGAGTGGTCTAAGACTGAACGAAAGCCGCCTCGAAAGGGCGGCTTTTTTTATGGCCTGAACAGGGCACCAGAGTCGTCAGATAGAACAATCCTCGCACCAGCATCGCGTTTGAATTAGGGTGTGAAGGGCGAAGCCATTTGAGATTTCTGGCAAATCCATGATTTTTGAAGATCCCACAGCGCGGCGCTGGCGCTCCTTTCTCATCGCATTCTTTACATTCTTGCTCGTGGGCGGTGGACTAGCTGCCGCGTTTGTAGCCGCGCTCTTTGTTACTCCTCCTCTCCCTGATTTTCAGCACAAACGCAATGTGGACAAGAGGGTCAGGATTTTGCGAGACCAGGCGCAGGATCTGAGTGCAAAACAGAAGCATGGCCACGAAGTGCAGCGCAAAGTGGAAGATAAGAAAGGTCCACTTCTTGCGATTCCCCGTCAGGGAGATAAGCTGGTTACCGCGTTTTTAGTGCAGCATGATCTGGCGAGTGTGGCGGCATTTCGCGATCACAAGGATCGAATCGATGTTGTGTTTCCTGATTGGTACTTTCTAACAAGTGCCAAATGCGAAGTGAGTGAAAGAATTGATGAAGAAGTTCGTCGCGTCCTGGACGAATCCGATTCTGCCGTGATTGGCCGCGTAACGAACGGAGACCATGAGAAATGGCATACAGCGGAAATGCGCAGACTTCTCGCCAGCCCGCAATTGCGAGAGTGCATCGCAGGTGTCCTGGTCCAATTCGCAGAGCGCGATCATCTCAAGGGATTGAATATTGATATCGAGACTCTTGGCACTGCTGGGCGTGCGGACTATGTAAAGTTTCTAAAGGAACTGGCGGATCGTTTGCATGAACGCGATATGATCCTCACGGTAGACATCACAGCACACGATCCTGCTTATGATGTAAAAGCAATCGCTCAGGTGGCCGACGGCGTTGTATTGATGGCATATGATGAACACTATACGAGTGGTCCGGCTGGTCCGATTGCAAGTCAGGAATGGTTTGAGGAAAACGTTGCGTTCACTTTGAAAGACGTTCCACCAGAGAAATTAATCGTTGGGATTGGAACCTATGCGATTGACTGGTCGCAAAATCACTCCTACAGCATGAAGTTTTCAGAAGTAATGGCTCTGGCAGACGATATGGGAGCACTTCCTGGAATGGACCCGGAAAGTCGGAACATGCATTTTTCTTACAGCGAAGATGGGAACAATCACACGGTCTGGTTCTTGAATAACGTCACCGCCTGGAACCAGAAGCTTGCGATCGATCGCCTGGGTGTGGCAGGAATTGGTGTTTGGCGTCTGGGTGCGGAAGATCCATCCATATGGAAGATCTTGCCGCAGCAGAAACCCAACATCGAAGCTGTAGTCGAGCCAGAAGCACTTCGAAGTGTTCTCTATTTGAGTTTTGGAGAAGTCTTTCATCTTCATACCGTGCCATCGCGCGGTAAAATGAGTGTAGAGCAGGATGGAGAAGGATTTATCGACGCTGCAAAATATGACTCCCTTCCGGAAGGATATTTGATTGAGCGAATCGGGAATTCAATTCCAGACAAATCGCTTGTTCTGACTTTCGACGATGGTCCCGATCCAGTTTGGACTCCAAAAGTTCTAGATGCACTCAAGGAAAGCAAAGTGCACGCGACGTTCTTTGTGGTGGGAGAGCAGGCAGAACGTTATCCTGAAATTGTACAGCGGATCCTCGCGGAAGGTCATGCGATCGGCAATCATACCTACTTTCATCCTGATCTCAGCAAGACTTCTCCCGAACGCGTTCGCCTGGAGCTCAACAGCACGCAGCGGATTATTGAAAGAGAAACTGGCTACAAGACCATGCTGTTTCGCGCACCATACAACACGGATTCAAATCCAGACGAAGCCCCGGAAATCGATCCGCTTCGCACGGCTGCGGACATGGGATACTTGATCATCGGGGCAAACATCGACGTCGCCGACTGGCAAAAACCAACTGCTCGCTTAATGGCAGATCGTCTGATTGAGCAAGCGAAGAATCCAAGAAATCATATCATTGTGATGCATGACGGAGGTGGCGATCGCAGTCGCACTGTGGAAGCTCTTCGCATTGGCATTCCGGAGCTCAAAAGCAAGGGATATGTATTCCAATCTCTGGAAGACGCAACAGGGATTAGCAAATCCACTTTGTTTCCTGCGATGCCTGCAAGCGAGGCCATGCTTGTATATATCACCGCCGCTTCGTGGCTGAGCATACGCTGGGGATGGGTGATCATTACATGGCTGTTCCTTTTTACAACTTTACTTGCGATCTTTCGCATTGTGTTTCTCGGGATTCTTGTCTTCAAATCTGTTCGCAAAGCAGAGGAAAGAAAGGACGACGGAACATTTTTGCCTCCTGTGAGCGTGCTCATTCCTTCGTATAACGAAGCGAAGGTGCTTTCGCAGACCATTCAATCTCTGCAGCAAAGTACGCACCCTCAGTTCGAAATGCTGGTGATTGATGATGGAAGTACGGACAATACGAAAGAAATCGTGCGAGGCTTGATGAAAAAAGACAAGCGCATTCGTCTGGTTTCGCAACCAAACGGGGGCAAATCTTCCGCGCTAAATCTAGGAATGAAAGAGGCAAAACACGAAATCGTAGTAACAATTGACGCGGATACCATCGTCATGCCTCAGACTCTGACGGAGCTGGCAGCACCGTTCAAGGATCCACTCGTAGACGCCGTATGCGGGAATGTGGAAGTCGGAAACGTGCACAACGTTCTGACGGGTTTTCAATCTCTAGAATACATCACCTCTCAGAATTTCGACAGACGTGCCTTTGACGCACTCAACTGCATCAGTGTGGTTCCTGGGGCTACAGGCGGATGGCGTCGGTCCAAAGTTCTTGAGGCCGGTGGCTACAAGAGCGATACTCTCACGGAAGACGCAGATCTCACTCTTACCATGCTTGAGAATGGAGCGCGCATTGTATACGCTGCGGAAGCTCGTTCGCGCACAGAAGCTCCTGCTACCATTCGCACTCTTTCCAAGCAAAGATTCCGCTGGAGCTTTGGAACCTTCCAGTGTCTGTGGAAGCACAGGCATGCATTCTTCAAGGGCCCGCTCGGCTGGGTTGCATTGCCCAACATGTTTCTGTTCCAGGTTCTTTTCCCGGCTCTCTCACCGATAGGCGACGTTGTGTTCATTCTCTCCATTCTGCGGGGGGACATGGAGGCAATCGCTGTGGGTTACCTGCTATTCTTGTTTATGGATGTCTGCGGTTCACTGCTTGCCTTCATTCTGGAGAACAAGCGGAAGCGTCTGATGTTCCTCGTGTTGATTCAGAGATTCTTCTACAGACAGTTCATGTACATCATTACCTTTAAGGCAATGTTCGCTATGCTCAAAGGAGCGCGATACGGATGGAACAAGCTGGAGCGTCAGGGCACTGTCAGAATGAATCCAGAGCTGGCCAAATCACACTAGTGGGCCGGCAAGTTCCCTGATAAGAACTTTGCGCGGTAATCCTGAATGTATCGCACTACTGCTCCGGGTTTGAGGTCGCTTTTGGGCGGCCCGCCCGGCGCGTCTTCTTCGTCTGCATTTTTGTTGAACATGACGTAAGGCAGCCACTTGCGATTCTTCAGGACCATCACATCTCCCTGATCCGTGATGGCCCCTACGATAGACGACGTTGTAGTCCCCATGAAGACTGCGAACTTTCTGGACTTCAGACTGGACGGTTTGCCCGATGATTCTTCGAGGAAGATATCTCGAAAGTCGATTTGAGAATGGAGCTCCGGATGAAGCTGCTTCTTAAACGAAGAATGATAGAACAGCAAGGGGATTCTGTATGTGGAAAGCCAGGACTCATAGCCGTGATCGCGAATCCCATGATCCGACGTAACTACAATGAGAGTATGGTCCAGCTCGTGGGCTTTTCGCAGGCCTGATATCAGATCGTCTATGAATTCAGAGTAATATTGCACCGCTGTTTTTTTCTGAATGTCAATGTACTCTGACGCATGGCCGAAGATGAATTCGTAGAAGAGAAATACGCGATCGTGTTTTACTACATCGTTCACCAGTCGCGAAACCATGATTTTGTCCTCGCAACTGTGTTCGAATTCGTACGGATTGATGCAGAGGTATTTGGATCTGGCCTGGTCCACTTCTTCATGCGTTAGAGTGTATATCTGGTCCCATGGCAAGTCTGTCACAACCAGTTCCCTTTCGGTTTCTGATGCGGAATACACGGTTCGATAGTTACGATTCTTTACAATATTAAGAAGAGAAGGTTTTCCAGAGACAAAAGAATATTGGTCCACATCTTCATCTGAGTATGCCTCAAACGGGATCAGTCTTCCTCCCAGGAGAGCAAGCATCCCGGTGCGACTGTCCATATCTGCGGCAAAGAAATTGTTGTATTCGTGAGAGTGCTCCTCTTCTCGATTGAAGAAGGTGCCGTGTGGAAGGGCACGCGAGTCCTCTCGTAACTGTGCAAGAGTAATCTGTTCCATCACCAGCACGATGATCTTTTGAAACCGCGGTTCGAAGCGCGGTGCGGGGTGAGTCCATGAGTCCAGGTCGTCCAGAGAGAATTCAGTGGGAGCCGGATCTACTGTGAGCCCGGGAGAACGCGCAGCCTCCGAGACGTCCTGGATCAAATGAAGAATGGGTGAAGCATTCTCATTCGCCGTAGCCTTTGCAACCATGAAGAGGCTTCCGCATAATAGGAAAGCGAGGGTGGTTGGAATATGCCAGTCATCTCTGAGATAGCTCACCACATAGACCAGAAGCAGGGCTGCGAGAAGCAAAATGTTTCCCCAGAAAGGAAGCACATTGGTAAAGAAGTAAGCAATGCCAGATAACGTTAAATCGAAGATGGAATACTGTCTAATGGTTGCTTCTCGAAAAAAGTAGCAGTAGGAAAAAGTTAGAACGAAGTAAAGAAGATACGCGGAGTGAAAGAACAGCCGGGAAACAATTCGGCCGCCTGGAATGGCCTGCAAAATCCGAGCAATCAGAAGAAGAGTCAGGAAGACAGCCGAGTCCGCAAGCCACGAAGAGAAGAGAGGAAGCCCTTCCCCTTCAGGCAGCAGAATGAGTCGGAAGAATGCAAAGAAAACAAGGGCTCCAAACGTGAGTCGAGAGCGAAAGCGCGCGGCTCGGGTTGCCAGTGCCAGGGATGTGTTATACATTTAAAGCGATCTAGGACGGATGCCGTATGGCGGTCAATCTCTAGGTGAACTATCGTCCGGAATCAGAGGCTCTGCAGATTCAATGTACTTCTTATTTTCCAGGTCTCTCAGTGCCTCTACGAACGGATGAAGCAGGTTCTCTCTTCTTCGCGGAGGCGGTCTTTTGTAAGCCATGGCCAGACGCAGGTTGTAGCCGGGCTTTTCTTTTGCAAAAAAGTCCAGCAGTCGTCCATAGTAGTGAGAGGAGGAGTGGACCGGTTCGTAAAGCAGGATGAGAATTTCTCGCTTTGCATTGTCCCGCAGAATGCCCCTGTAGCGAACGATCTGGTCCGCGAGCAGAGATGAGACGACGCGAGAAACAAAGAAAGCAAATAGAGTCTTTCGTTCATCTTCACGCATGGAGGCCAGATGTGCCTCGAGCTGTTCGGCGCGTAGATGCGGCAACGCTCCGTTCAAATCCCGTGCGATCTCTGATTTTTCGTGAGTGAGCAATGTCGCATATCGTTTCTCAAGAGCGGGAAGCCCGGCGGGATGGAGGAGCATATTCTTGAGATCTGCCGCCTGGTAATCTGTAAGGGGTGTTAGAAAGTCGTATCCTGCAAGTCTTGGCGCGTCCAGGACCATCCCTCCACGGCTTATGATTTTAGATTGGAGCAATTCATCATAAATCATCTGAGATCTATGACGATTGACTCCGTCTATAAACACAAAGCTGCCTGGACTAAAAACTCCGAACGGCGTGCCAGTAGAAGCAATGAAATATTGAACGTGTTCTCCGTGACCGAAATCGGGACGATACTGTATATCCATCTTTGCCCGATCTGGCCTGTAGCTGAACAGGCCTGCCTGGCGTGGATACTCTTCTTGCAGTAGAAGATCATCCTGGGCGATGGCGATTCTGTTTTCCCCTTCGCGCAAAAAATCACCGAACGATTCTCCGGATATTTCTCTTTCTTCTCCATCAATCGCCGCGATGAGGGTCAACTTGCGTGCCCGGATTTCTGCGTTGCGAAGGAAGAAAGATTGGTCTTTGACGCGGGCACGATTGGATAGTAAAACCGGTGCGGGAGCGGCTGCACAGAATTGGTTTGTGAGTCTGTCTGTATAAATGCGATAGTCCTGAATCGCATTTTCTATGTAATACTTATGAATTAGATCCAGAGGCGACTGTAAGAAGATTGGATCTCGCGGATCCAGTCTCATGGGCCTGGTTTTTCTGGCGCGCCAATGTCGTACGGACGTACCAGGGGCTCAGTCAGATTGACGGCCTGATCCAGGAGTGCCTGCGTGTCCGCACGAAGCCGGGCAGTCAGTTTCTCCACGGTAACCTTCTTTTCTTTCTTGTAGTCCGCATAGTATTCAGATAGAAGAAAGGGCTTTGCGAAGAATACATGAGCCTTTCTGGGTCGCGGATTTGTGGATCCGTCAATGGTTGTTTCGAATCGTGCCAGCCATTCGTAGAATCTCTCTGCGGAAGGTCGCGAAAGCAGATACTCGGGTTTGATTACAATGAAGTCATATGCTTTCTGGCATTCGCGCTGTGCCCATTCGATATCGCTCGCGGTGGGATTGGGCAGGCGTGGGTCTGGAAATTTGACCAGAATCATTTCGATGACTGCGAGAAGATGGCGCAGTTTGACAATCGCGTCACTCTTTTTATCATAAGAGGTGAGGCCGAGTCTCTCTGCAACGTTGTCCAGGATTACATGGCGAACACGCCCCACGCGGTAGTCGTAGTCTTTCTCTGATGCCATAGGGACGCCGTAATCTTTTTCCGCTTTTTCAAGCATCACGCGACCCACAGCGAGGAATCGCCGCAGTAAATTTCTGTTTCCTGGATCCACTCCCAGTTTTGCTTCTACGATCTTGATGTTCTGATGAAGATCTGCTCGGAGATGAGCTTCCGTTCCGGTCATTACGTATTTTACAAACGTGGGGAGGACTGTAACATCCGCGGATGGATCTGATTTTCGCGCGTCTTCCAGTGCCCAGATACCGAGCTGTGCGGCACCCTGCTGGAACGGAAGTAGATTGTCATTTTCCCCGCTTGTGGGTTCTCCCTCCGGATATAGAACCAGTTTTCCGCGCGGCTGGCTGAGGATTGCGCGTGACATCTTGATGGACTCGCGATCTGCCGCGCCTGCGAGTACTGAGAATGCTCCAATGCTGGAAATGAACTTCCCCACAAGACCACCGCCCCATTCAAATACCTGGCGGGCGGCCATGAATTGAAAGCGAGCTCCCATTACATTGGCCACGTAGTACGCAACCGGCGGTTCAGAAGTAGTCGGGTGATTGCTGAAATAGAGCAGACGATCATCGCGAATCGAGCGCAGCATCTTCACATCCTGCGGCTTGAGGACCACACCATCTAGATTCTGCAATTGCTTGAGTAAAATGGGAAGGCTAAAGTCTACGGCCCAGGCAACAGGGAGATTGAAAGCCGACGGTATGAATGGTTGCATCTACAGAGAAAATCTTCCGGCGTACACTAAGTTTGAAAGTCTTTTTTTAGTTTTTTTGCCAGCATCTTTTCGAGGAATCCGGGGGCCAGCGTGCGCAGATAGTACACCAGTGGACCGGCACTGTTTGTGAAAGCGATGCGTTTGTCTTTGCGTACTGCTTCAAGAAGGATGGTGGCTACCTGAGAAGGATCCTTTGCTCCCGACGCCTGTTCCTCAGAGAGTACAGTTCCGTCTGCGCTAAGCCCACGCGTGCGAAGTTGTGTGCGAGTGTAACCTGGACAAAAAATGAGAGTGTCAAAGCCTTCGCGTTTCAATTCAATGCGAATGCTTTCCATCCAGGCGTGGCCTGCCGCCTTGCTT
The DNA here is from genome assembly GCA_019694685.1 of Leptospirales bacterium. Taxonomy (GTDB): domain Bacteria; phylum Spirochaetota; class Leptospiria; order Leptospirales; family Leptonemataceae; genus JAEUSB01. The sequence goes on along the minus strand of JAIBBM010000038.1, from coordinate 29,792 downwards.
GCGCTGTAGGCGAATCTGCCCGGAATCCCGTAGAGGGCGGAGGGTGTGGACACCAGAACGATTTTCTTCTGACCCGCAGTTTCTCTCATCACCGGTAGTAGCGTCTGTGTAGTGTAAAGTGCGGCAAAAAAGTTGAGGTTCATTGCTTGTTCTGCAATGCCCGGTTGTGTTTGATCGAATCTACCATGCGCGGTGATCCCAGCATTGTTGATCAGGATAGATACACCTCCGGCAGATCGTGCGAACGGTTCGATCTTGATTCTGTCGAGAGGAGAAGAAACATCGCATACGAGGAACGCTGCTTTGATTCCGCTCTCGGTTTGGATTTCGCGCGCCACTCTTGCCAGCTCTTCTTCGCGTCTTGCAACCAGTAGGGGGATTCCGCCCCGTCTGGCTGTTTCCCTGGCAGCAGCTTCTCCGATTCCGCTCGAGGCTCCAGTGATCAGTACGTTTTTCCCTTTGATGTTCATGGATTCAATTTGACCGTAGACCCCGGCACAGTATGCGGAGATATGTCGGCCCTTCGCGAATTCTTTGTAAATCTAAAAAAAGGAACGGAGCACCTCAACTATGGCCGAGAAATTCTGCGCGATTGGGGCGCGGAGCATGCACTGAAACTGGCTTCTCGTGATCAGCCAATCAGCGTGTACGATCTGGGTTGTGGACACGGAACGGACATTGTGAACATTCGCCAGCATGCGAGCATTCAAACAACTGCCGCATTTCGCTGGCAGCTGGCAGGGATTGAAAACTTCAGTGAGTATCAGAAAGAATGCAAATCATTGGGGATCGCGACGCATGCAGTAGATCTTGAAAGGGACACATATCCTGGTAAAAATGCGTCTGTGGACATACTTATTGCCAATCAAGTGCTGGAGCATACAAAGGAAATCTTCTGGATCTTTTCAGAAGCAGTTCGTCTGGTTCGTCCAGGGGGAAAATTTCTAGTAGGCGTTCCCAATCTTGCGAGTCTCCACAATCGTTTGTTGCTTCTGTTCGGGGAGCAACCAACCGCCCAGCAAAGTCTGAGCGCGCACGTTCGCGGATTTACGAAACCTGATTTCAAAAAATTTGCGGAGACGGGCGGATTCTTTAAGCTCACTGAATTTCGCGGGTCCAATTTTTATCCATTTCCGCCCGGCATTGCCAGACCTCTGGCGCGTATGTTTCCCACTCTTGCGTGGGGAGCGTTTTTCAATCTGGAGAGAACAGATCGTCGCGGGGATTTTCTGGAATGCTTGAGTGGAGATGAGAATTTTCTGGAAACGCCATTCTATGGGAGTCCACACAACCCTGCGCGCGGAAGAAAATTGCGTAAGTAATGGTTTGTGTTCCCCGTTTGTGTTTCGCAAATACTGGATCACTGCTGCGTTAGCGTCGCAGAGTAATCGATTTTTTTCCTGAAGGCCGAATGATTTCTCCGCGCCCCGAGTCTCGAGCGAGATCCAGGAGAATGAGTCCTTCTGCATCGTCTGCGAGCACGACTTGATCGTGCAGCTCAGCAATGAATTGATTCGGTCCGGGCATCGCATTTCCGCCGAGAGGTTTTTTTCCCGCAGGGCCAATCAGATCCTGGCCTGATTTTTCCCAGGATTCGTCCGTTGTGCGAAGGCCGTCTGTTGCCATCCCGCGCCAGTTCCCGAATTTTTCTATGAGTACTCGCACGCGACATCCTGTGCCCAGGCATACAGCCACTCTTCCCGCTGTGGCGAGACCTGCACCTGCCGTGTCTACATCTTTGCTTTTGACGCGAACCCGAAAGAATTTTTGACCGGTCAGTTCTATAGTTCCATTCAGTCCGGCGTCTTCCGACGTCATGGTCCAGGACCCCGATGGGTTTCGAGAACAGCCTGCGAAGAAAGCAAGTAAAAGGAGGATTACACGCATGCGCAAGTCGCGCACTCCAGCATCCTGGATGCAAGTAGATTCAAAAGATCATGAGCCGATTCTGCGCATGAGATCATCCGTTTGGGCATCAGGCAGTACACTCAATTCCTTTTGTAGCAGGGTTTTGAGTTGATCATACTTTCTCCTGGCTTCATTCTTCTTTCCTGCCAGGGCCAGTCCGCGCAACAGCTGTCTCCAGCATTCTTCATCCAGATTGTCCAGAGAGATGCATTTCTCTGCGAAGTGAATCAACGAACCGGACTGGTTTTCTTTCGTGATCTCGGAGCATACCTTCAGCAATGACTTCTTGAACCTGGTCGCAATCTGATCACGGATCATTTGTGTCCCTTCGAAGTTCGGGTCGAATTCGAAGTAATCCCCGCGATACAGGTCCGTTGCCTTTTCCATCAGTGTGATGGCGCGTTCTGGATGGGAGGAAAGCAAAGCGAGAGACTCCGCGATTCGCTCGTCCAGTCTGGCGGCGTCTGTGGATACGAGAGAAGGATCAAGGGAAACAGTATCGCTGATGAATGCGACTGCTTCCGATACGGTGAGAACTTTCCGTAAGCGAAAAATCAAGGCATGGAGATTGTTGAGAGCATTGGCTTCCGTTAGATCCGGCCACAATAGTTCCAGCAGTTCTTCGCGGTGGATTCCTTTTCCATATCGCACGAGCAGGATCTTAAAAAGGGTTAGAAGCTTTTTCTTTCCACCGAGCTCTTCTGCCGCTATTTTCACACCATTCAATCTCACTTCGAGAGAGCCAAGCACCCGGACATAAAGAGGACGCTCTTCCGCTGAATCAGGATCTTCTGGAGGTTCACGCAACCGTTCTCTTTCCTTGCGTGCCTCTTCGCGCATTTCAGCATTTTTTTTCCAGTCCGGGCGATCGTCCGTGGCTGGTGGATTGTTATTTTCAGTTGCTGCTTCGCCTGCGTGTGAGTATGCGAACTTCACTTCGAATGTAAAAAGACTCTCTACTGCAAACATTACCAGAACAAATCCGAAGTGCGCAATGTAGGGGAAGGTATAGAATTCCAGGGAAACCGCCATGTCATTGGCGCCCATCAGGAAAAACAAGACGAGCGATACGACGAGTATGCGCGATTCTATTTGTCTGAACAGTCCAAGTTGGAGATATCGTACGATGATGCCGGCCATTCCAATTAGATTGAGCGCAATGAACATGAACACCCATACTGGTTGTTTTGTTTCGTAGAATGTGACACCCAGAGCTGGAAATGTTTTCACTGCTCCCAGCTCGCTGTTGTACGCGTGAGGGTAAAACAGGATGATCAGAGAAAGCATTGCATCTGCGATCGTGAAGACCCAGACAAACCAGTCCGGCAGAATGGGTCTGAATCTTTGCGCGAAGAACAGGAAGAAGACAGCAATGAACGGCAGGATTGCATTTTCTATGCGCTCGAATAGAAGCGCCTGAGATTCATTTGTGTTGATTGTTTTGAGAAGGCAGATCAGGTACGCTGTGAATGCGGCTTGAGTGAGTGCGAAGAATAGGAGGAAATCAAGTCTGCGGTTTTTAGAGAAGATGACCAGATTGTGAATGGCGCGATAAACCAGGATGGCCGAAACGAGAATGTAGGTAAGCTCGTAGACGGTCACCATGCAAATAGACGGAGGAAAGCAGTATATTTCAATCAATAATCATGGCTGCTCATTCCTTGACAGCAAAGATTGGCCATTCGAACTTCACCCATGCAACAGGACCCTACCGTCATCAGTCAAAATCCATATGAGGCACCTGCAGTAGCGTCGCTTCCCGTGGAGGAGCCATATTCCTCCGGGACACTTGCAGATCCTGGAATGCGCCTCATTGCGCACATCATCGACATGATTGTGTTTCTCGGGGCTTTCGGTGTGGCCATGGCAGGGTCCTCTTTTCTTCCACAAGAGAAAATGGCGCTTGGAATCTTTGGCGGTATGTTCGGGGCTCTCGTCATCATCGCGATCAATTTGTACTTACTGGCGGCGCGGGGACAGTCCATCGGCAAGGTTGCACTTGGGATTCGCATTGTTCGAGTGAGCGGGGAAAAGGCCAGCTTCGCGCGGATCTTTTTTCTCCGCATAGGCGTCCCCGCGATTATTAACGTGGTTCCTGGACTCGGTTCTATGTTTGCGCTCGTGGATTCTTTGATGATTTTTCAGGATTCCAGGCAGTGCATTCATGATATGATTGCAGATACGAAGGTTGTTCGAATCAGGTGATTCATGAGCTCTCAGGATCTCGCGTTCGCACGTCAGTATCTCGAAGGCCGTTTGCGCGAAGGCCAGCATAGACCGGATCTTCATCAAACGATCAACTCTGTTTACAGTAGATACTTAAAAATATTAAGTGATACACCGGACCAGTACGCCTCTTCAGTCGGAGATATGTTCGACGTGTGGAAATCGGAGACCATCGATAGACAGCTCAATCTTCGCAAACTGGCAGAAAAGATAGGGCACGCAGAGGCTGCAGCGGTCCACGCGAAGATGGCAGAACGTGTGAAAGCAACTCGTTCCTATCCGGAGCTGGCATCCCTGTCTGCAGAAGTGCAGGAAGCCGCGCGCAAGGCCGGCGCATCTGAAATCGCGCGGAGGGACGCACTGACCGCATTCCTGGGCTTTCTTGTTTTGATTCGCGCGGAATCCGAGAAAAATAAACCTGGCCGCCGGGCACAGGCAAGATCTGCGTTTCAGGAAATGAGATCGCTCGATCCGGATTTCAGTTTTTCAAAATTGCGATCTCACTTACCATATCGTGCCATGATCTACTACACAGAAGAACAACTGTCCATGCTGGAGCAAACTTTTGCGGAGTGCAAGGCGTGAATGCAGATATAGAGCAATACCTGAAGGGTCAGGCGGACATGATCGCCACCTACGTCCAGAAGCTGGGCAAAGATGACCCGGCTGTGACCGCATGCCTGGCAGTGCTAGAAAAACTAAGGACCCTGGGTGGACGTTATGCGGCCATCTACGAGTTTATGGCAGATCCTTCCTTTCAGCCGCTTTCCGCTGAATTCTCAGCGAAGATGATGGAGCTGGCTACAAAAGCTTCTCGTCCTGCGCCGGGGGCCGCTCCGTCGATTCCGTCTGCCGCGCAGGCAGCACTTGGATACCACCGCGCTTTTGAAAGCATTGCGAACATTGCAAAGTTGCCCCGGACGCGCGAAGTGTATGAACGTATCTTTGCGCTTGAAAAAGAGTCTGCACATGCGGGTGAATTCGTCGCGAAGATGGCGGCGGAAGGCTTGTTTGCGAAGATGGCTACAGTACAGATGATAGAAGAATACTCCGGTCTCACGGCTCAGGCTGAGTCTGTGGCTCAGCCTACTATGGCCGCACACAATGAGTTTGTCCTGGCGGCCGCACAAAAGGCCACGAGTGCCATTGAAATCGAATATGAATCCATGCGCCTGTTTGAACTCAATCAGCTGGAGCTTCGTCTGGATAGAACTCTTGTAAATGATGCATTTGACATCCTCGGATCCGCCATTTCCAGCTACCTGCTGGTCCCGTCCGAAGAAAATCGCGCGGCCGTGGAAGCGGGATATCGCTTTGTCGCGGATTTTTACGCACTGGATTCTGAAACGTTATTCGCCATTCCCAGGTTCATGGACCATATGCGGTTTATGGTGGAGCACTCCAATAAATCGCCGGGTAGTAAGAAGATGACGGTAGAGTCCATGACTTCTGACTTCAAGGGGGCCATCACAGTCTGCTTGAAGGGAAAAGCACCCGTCGTTCTGGGTCCTTCGTCTCGCAGAACAGCAGTTTTGTGGGGAAAGACCGTACCATTAGAAAAGTTTCACGAGGCAATTCGTCATCCGGATCGCCCGGCTGAATTGCAGACCTGATTACAGTTCGGAGATTCTCACGCCTTCTTTGATTTGCTCTCCGGGGTAAACAATGACTTCATCTCCCTCTGCCAGACCGGACTTGATCATGGACTGGGTGCTCCCGCGACGTTCCACCTGCACCTTTGTTTTGTGCGCCTTTCCTTTTTCTACGCGAAATACAGACCATCCTTCCTGATCTCTAAACAACGCGCCGCTGTGAATGACGAGCGCTCCATCCTGTCTGTAGTGGATGACTTCGCATTCCAGTCTGAAATTGTCTCCAAGCGTTTTCCATTTTTCGCGAGGTGAGATGATGTCTGCAAGTACGCGCACGCGTCTTTCTTCCACTCCCAGGCCGGATATCTTCATGATTGCTTGCGGTTCTACAATTCTCACTTTCGCTGCCAGGGGATCCGCACCACCCCATCCTCGAATGCGAATTGGATTTCCGGGAGCCACTTTCACCGCGTCTGCAGTCAGCATTTCCAGAACGATTTCAAGTGAAGATGGATCACCCACCTCTACGATGGGAGCTCCGATTTCGATTGGGCCTGCGTCCTCGCGAAATACTTTCAATATGGAGCCGTTTGCAGGCGATGGAACGGCCGTTTCGCGATCCCAGAATACGAACGCTACAGGCTCCCCTTTTTTCACTGAATCTCCTGCGTGTCGCGAAAGGCGCACAAGGTTTCCGCTATAAGGCGAAAGGATGATGAACTTTTCTTTTACACGCGTAACGCCATCTTCTGTGATTGTGTCTTCGAACGTCATACGACGAACAGTTGCTGTTTCGACAGGTTGTGGTCGGGGTCGCAGTGCGAGCACCACGACGATTGCAGTAGCTGTCCCGAGAATCCACCACACTGGCTTCTTCTTGATGGAATCGGCCAGCAGGCCCGGGATGTTTTTGAATTGAATGTCCATGATCACTTACTCGCGCACTTTTAGAACGGAAACCAGGTCCAGCTTTTTGATTCTTTGCCAGACGAGAAAAGAGGATACTGCCGCAGATGCAATCAGAATACCGGCGCAGCTTGCAACAGCATACGGTTGAAGAATGATCGAGAAGTGATATTGATCTTCTGGAAGGCCTGCTAGCATCGCGGAGTTCATGTGGTAACCCAACAGCACTCCGAATGGAATGGCAACGATGATCTGAAGAGTCAGCTCTACGAGGAGCATCTGGAATACTTCTCCTTGCGTAAATCCGAGTACGCGAAGGCTGGCCAGTTCCCAGGATCTCTCCGCGAGAGCCACCATCACAGTATTGTAGACTACTCCGATCGCAATGACACTCGCAAAACCAATCAGCATCAAAGCCATGACCAGAAGCATGTCAGCATAGAGACTGTGGAACATACGTATTACGAATAGTTTAGAATCCACAGAAAGAATGTATGGCATGGATCTGAGCTCCCTCTGTACTGATTCGAGCAAACTCAGATCCACAGAAAGAGCTGCAGTAGAAATCACAGGGCCCTCGCGGAGAAGTGCGTTCATTTTGGAGATCTCCATATAGGCACCTGATCCGAGCAGCTCTTCCGCCAACCCGGCGATTGGAACGGATACCTGTCGGCGATCGCCTTCCAGGAGTTCCAGCGTTACAATGTCTCCGGGGTGTAAAGAAAGCGTTTTTGCCAGAGATTCGTTGAGTAATATGCCTGAGGCGGGAATCGGATTGGGTCGAAAGTCTTTCTTTAGGATTCTGCGAAGCCTGGCACCCTCAGGAAGACCTGTGAGTGCCATTTCTTTGGTTCGATGTCCTGCGTGCAGACGAATGGGCGCAATTCTGTAACCCTCTACATAGATAACACCCGGTATGACGCGCATTTCTCCAAGAACGTTAGTCGGCCTTGGTCCCTGGAAGTTCACCATGACATCCTCGCGCTGGATGCTGTTGAATTGCACCGTGAGTAGAAATTGGACCATGTCCGTCCAGATGAAACCCATGACTATGATGGCACCGGCCATGCTCAATCCGGCGACAGAAAGAATGCTCTGAAAGGGCTTGAGGGCCACGTGTCTGAATCCCATGAGGGTAAAGGGAGTCAGCCTTGCCGCCTTTTCGATGAAAGTCTTTTCATAGCGTGGTGGAGCTGGAGGTCGCATTGCTTCTGCCGGGTTGAGTTTCATCACAGCCTTCAGGCTGGAGAGCGCACCCAGGAAGGAAGCAACAATCGCGAAAAGAATTCCCCACAGTGGAACCATTGGATCAAATACAAAATGAAAATCCGGGAGCTTCATGTAGTCTTTGTACATTTCCGTGGTCCATTGCCCCAGCCAGATACCCGGGAGAATGGCAGGAAGAGCGCCGCTTAACGTCATAAATGTGACTATGGACAAATAGTGTAGACCTACCTGAAGATTTGAATATCCCACTGCTTTTAGAGTCGCAATTTGTTCCCTTTGTCGGTTGATCAATCTTCCAATCACAATGTGGAGTAAGAATGCCGCCACTCCCAGAAAGATGATTGGAATGCTGTAGCCCATAACCTGCAGCTGGTAGAGTTCGTTGTTTAGAAAAACGTTAGATAGTTGTTTGTCTCGGGCATACGCTCCCGGATTTCCATAGGGATCTAGAATTCTATCTACAGATTTTAGAACGTCAGGCGGCTTTGTTCCAGGACTCAGAGCTATGGCCAGTGCGTTGAATGAACCGCCGAACCCTGCAATGTCCGTGAGTGCTTCGCGCGTCATCCAGAAGATGCCGTAGTGCTTGTCATCGGGCATGAAGCTGCCAGCTCGAATCGCGTAAATATATTCCGGTGACAGAGCAATGCACACAATGTGGACCTGCCTCGATTTGCCGTTGATGAGGGCCTCTACAGTTGAGCCAGGGCCCAGATGATTTGCATGTGCGAAACCCTCACTCACGCAAGCCTCTGTGGCACTTCCCACTTCCGGCAGTCTTCCTTCGCTCACACGGATCTTATTCAGAACATCGTGACGACCAATCGAAACAATTCGCGCCGACGCACCTTCCTCCAGACCAGCAACTCGCAGGCTCGCTTCGTATAGAATTCCAGTTTCCGCCTGTTGGATGCCCGGAATATTTCGGATGGTAGTGAGTACAGACTCCGGAGCTCTTTTTACGGTCGCAAAAATGTCCGCGAAACGAGAATTTGTGTAGAATCGCTCTTTTGCGCTGTTAAGAGAAACGTACGCGCTTACGTAGCCAATCTGGACTGCAATGCCGCATAACGCTACCAGGGCCGTTGTGATCGTCTGGCTTTTGAGGCCTTTGATTTCCCTGATCGCTTTGAGATTGAGAGGGCTCACCAGTGAATCTCGGATGGTTTAAGTTTTTTCTTGTTTCGAGTTTCGGAGGCAACTTTTCCGTCGGCCAGCTGAATTACCCTGTCTGCCATTCCTGCAATGGAGGCGTTGTGAGTGATGACCACAGTGGAGGAGCCAATCTCTTCGTTTACGCGACGAATGGCTTCTAGAACGATTTGCCCTGTCTTAATATCGAGCGCGCCTGTAGGTTCATCACACAGAAGCAAGTCTGGTCTTTTTGCAATGGCTCGCGCGATAGCCACCCTTTGTTGTTCCCCGCCTGACATTTGAGAAGGGAAGTGGTCTGCGCGGGCGGAAAGATCCACCAGTTCGAGCGCGCGTTCTGCAGTGATTGGATTGATCGCAATTTGAGTTACAAGTTCCACGTTTTCCTTTGCGGTAAGGCTTGGGATCAGGTTGTAGAACTGAAAAACGAAACCAACGTGTTCCCGTCTGTATCGCGTGAGCTCTGCTTCTCCCGCATGCTTTAGATCGTGTTCGCGATACGTGAGTTCTCCAGACGTGGGAACATCCAGTCCGCCGAGCAAATTGAGTAACGTTGATTTGCCGCTTCCAGACGGGCCCAGAAGTACCAGGAATTCTCCGCGAAACAAATCCAGATCCACACCGTCGAGTGCGCGTACCTGCACTTCTCCCATCTCATAGATTCGCATGAGATTGCGCGCTGTGAGGACCGACTGGCTGCTCATGCCCCATCTCGCATCCGCGCGTGCTCGTTTCAAGTGATTTGCTGCGGATGCAGGACGGTTTCGCGTTGCGCGAAATAGATTTTAATGGCCAGAATTTGTATGGTATCCGTAAGTATAGGTAGGATGAGACTCTGGAGCAAAATATCTGGCGAACTGCTGGTCGCAGCATTGTTCTTTGTTTTGCTGAGCCCCCTGCTGGGCGTGCATGTTCACGACAACGGGATCGTGCATAGCCATAGCCGGTCTACCAGTCACAATCATTCTGACAAAACGATTCCGCAGAATGAAATCCCATCGCTACCTTTGAAGCTTGTTTTCAACAAAAGCCTGCCTCTGGAAGTCGCGCATTCTTTGCTGTTCTTTGTTCTTTTCCTGGCCATGTTTTCTTCGCATGCCATCGCGCAACCGGCCGTTGTAAGATCGGTTTCTGTCAGGTCCATTCGTGATGGAACATTGTTTTTACCATCACCTCCGCGCAGAATCGCAGGCCAGCGCGCACCTCCCATCTCCCTCACCTGATCTGGTTTTCGGCCCATTCTGTTGGCCGAATGAAAATGGAGGGAATTATGTTAAAAAGTTATATAGTATTGATTGCACTATCGTTTGCCGCAGTGGGCTCACTGGCGGCGGAAGGCAGAGGATGGCTTCGAGGAAGCGAAGTCCTGGATTCGCGATCGGATGTTCACATCGCAAATGTTTCACAAATTCAACCGCGCGTAGGAGATGAATTTGATGTGTTTCGGATTATTCTGGATGCGAATCCCGCTCTCAGGGGTATGCGCCACCGTTATAGCAAACTCGGACGAGTGCGCGTAGTGGAAATTGTGGATCCGCACACGGTCAGAGCCAGCGTGATCTGGGGACTAACCGGCGATTCGTACTTGATTCAGACGGAATGAAGCGAAGCCAGATGGACAATCTGTCCATCTGGCATTCATTGAAGAAAAAGCCTCCATAGAGGTTGCCAGCTGGGAAGGAATGTGATTCGATTGAATCTCATTTGCCGGAGTGAGGTTTGGGATTGGAGTGAGACATGACGGAACATAAATCGCATCACACAGAACACACTCGAGCCATCGAAAGCGCAGGCGTGACTCTTGTGAAAGGTGACCTCATGGGAATTGTCCGCGCGATCAAACTGAGCAGAGCAACAATGAGGAATATCAGGCAGAATTTGTTTTTCGCTTTTGTTTACAATGCGCTCGGAATCCCGGTTGCCGCAGGGCTGCTCTATCTATTCGGAGGGCCTCTTCTCGATCCAATGATCGCGAGTCTCGCAATGAGCTTGAGTTCAGTGTCGGTGATCGTGAATGCGCTTCGTTTGCGGTTGCTCAAGTTGTAGTCGCTGTTTGCGAGCATGGTGGAATCTGACCTGACCCCGTGGATTCAGGACCGTTAGAATGGAGAGTGTGAATAGCTGCCGTCTGGCAGAGGGGAATTAGGAAGATTGACAGCTTGTGAAACCGTGCTCATTGTTGCACACATATTAAATTCTCGGGCGCGGTGCAAACTGCGCTCGTCGCGAAGATAGCCGCGGAGTTCACCTGAGTTTGGTCTCCTAATTCTCCAAGGCCAGCCGCACTCGACCATCCCGTACACGTATTTGCGGCCGTTCGCCAATCGGCTGTGCTGGCAAAACCAGCCGCATAATACAACCCCGACGAATCCAGAGAGTTTGTGAGCGGGAAGACGAAAATTCCCGCCGACGCCATGGTCGTCGCAATCGTTTGCCGGCTTACCAAGCGCCTGTAAGTTGCCCTGGGGCGCAAGACCCAATTCATGTGCTCCGCCGACCCTCCGGCGCAATTTGCGGTGCTGCACGCTCGGCGAGTTGTACCGTCCACGATCAACGCTTTATAAATACCGCTCCCCGGATAGGCAGAATCGCTCATGCACCTCGCATCTGCCCCCGCAACGCCACCAAGGACTAGAGGAGTGTAGCCAAGACTCGTAGTGTAGACAAAGTAGGATGCAGGAGAACTCAGGTTCGCCACCAGGAGCTCACTCACTGTCGTCGGATCCAAATACAATCCGCCGCCAGGTGAATTTGTGCAACCAGTGACGCAAAATGACACAACAGCAGCAATTGCGATCAGTAATTTTGTCAATCGCCGTACCCCGCGATTATTAGGCTCTAAGAATCGGCAAGGAGGTCAATCTCAATTCAGAGCACCTTGATCGCATAACGGATCGCAGCCAGAGCCGGGCCCGAAAAAACAATCGACACTCCGCGAGGTTCGCGTCAGTCTCGGGCCGGTCCCTACCATTCGCGGATCATTGCGCACCGTCCCGATACGACCTTTGCGGAGGGAAAAATGAAGGCAGCTGTTTTGTACAAAGATCAAACTCATCTCAGGATTGAGGATGTTCCCATTCCGGAACTCAAACCCGGTGATGTGCGTGTGAACATTAAATGCTGCGGCGTTTGTGGGTCTGACATACATATGACCATTCACAAACAGGTTCGCCTTCGCCATTATCCGACGATCCTGGGCCACGAAGCGTCAGGTGTGGTTACGGAAGTCGGATCAGACGTAAAGAAATTCAAGAAGGGGGACCGCGTTGTAGTGTGTTCTGGTCTTGGATGCGGCAAATGTCGGCAGTGTTTGAAAGGCAGACACAACCTTTGCCCTGAAATCAACGTGCTGGGCGCGGAGATGAACGGTGCGTATGCGGAGCAGATCACCATTGAGGAACGGCACCTCTATCATCTTCCGGATCAGATTCCTTTTGATCAGGGTGCGATTCTCGCCGACGCCGTGTCGACGCCATATCACGCACTCAAATTCGTGGGCAAGATCGAACCAGGAGAAGTGGTTGCAGTCTACGGATGCGGAGGACTCGGAATCCACGCGGTCACGTTGGCCCGTGCGCTCGGTGCTTCAAAAGTCATCGCACTTGATGTAGATGAGGGCGCGCTTGACAACGCGGGAAAATACAAAGCGGACGAGATGATTGATCTTCGTCGCGTGCGCAATTCTGGAAAGACTCTCCAGGAATTGACTGGAGGCGTGGATCTGATGCTCGATTTTTCCGGTCATTACTCAAATTTCGAAGACGCCATGCGCGCTATGAACCCGGGCGGGCGGATGGTGATGGCGGGAATCGGCAAGCACCCGTTCAAGTTGACGTTTCCGTTTATGGTGATCAACAAGCAGATATCGGTTCTGGGATCCCTGGGATGCGATTCGCGCGCTATCCCGGAGTTGATTGATCTTTATACGAGCGGCCGCCTGGACCTGTCGACATCCATCACATCGCACCATCCACTCGAAGATGTGAATCAATGCTTGGAAAATCTATACTATCGCAAGGGAAATCCCATCCGGTTTATCATCACCCCGAACGGGAAGATTGGGGCTCAATGAAAATCGGCGGCTTGCCTGGCCGCTTCCGCGAAATTGGCGCCATCTTCGCTTACGCGAGGATCCTGGAACTTGATCTGTCCGGATGGACTGAGTACAGTAAGAATGCGCGAGTGAGAGAAGCTTCCATCCGGAAGCGGGGAAATTTTCACACCCAGCAGGGAAGCCAGGTCGGCAACGTCAGGCGGCTTTGCCTGGAGAAAGGTCCACCGTGATTCATCTAGATTCATTTTCTTCATGTAACTGCGCATCGCTTCTGGAGTATCACGGGTTGGATCAATGGAAACGAGCAGAAATCCCACGTCATCTTTGTGAAACCATCCAATGTTCTTTTCGATTGTTTTCATGTCCGCGACGATGGTCGGGCAAATGGCAGTACACCGTGTGAAGATCAATCCGACAATCAAGACTCTTCCGGAAAGATCGCGAAGGTGAATGACTGTGTTCTTTTGTGTTTTCCATTCTGAATCAAGCTGATACAGAGAATCATCCGGGATAGATGTGATCGGATGTATTTCCTTTTTGCATTGAGCAAAGAGCGAAAGAACGCAAAGAATTAGAATGAATTTCCTCACTGGTTCCTCGCACAGCGAAAGCCCAGAGAGGAAGAAGTAAAATTGGAACGTAAGCTGGATCTGAAAGCATATCGCATGAAAGCGGCGTAGTTGCGAAAATCAGCCGCGTTGGCCGCTCCGCCTCCGCAAAACATCTGTTTGTCGGAACCGCCTTCGCGTGACTCATCGGAGATCATGACTGAATTGAAATCGTCCACCCATTCCCAGACGAGTCCATGCATGTCATAGATGCCGTGCAAATTGGAAACATTCCGTACTCGGCCAGGTCTGCCCGTTGAATTTCGTTCGTACCAGGCAAGCAGTCTCGCGTTCTCTGCATCCGTCATTGGGTGTGAAGGATCCGCTCCAGCGGCGTATTCCCATTCAGCAAGAGTAGGGAGACGTTTTCCCCGCCAGGTACAGTAAGCCCGTGCTGCGAATTGCGAAATGTCCGTGACCGGGGCTTCTGCTGATTCAGCAGGAAAAGATCCGGGCGATGTCCATCCGCGAAGGTAACCTGCATCTGCGAAGATTCGTTTTGCGGATCCTTTTTCCCACGATGGATTTGCTTTCAAGAAGATCAGGTATTCTGCGTTTGTAACCTGAGTCTGGTCGAGGTAGAAGCCGCGCACTTTTTGCGGTGCAATGTTTTTGAAGAAAGGCTGAAAAACGCCAGGCGGAACAAAAGACATTCCGTCTGGCGTCGCAGCTGACAGTTCAAAGGCGAGCAAGGCCAGTGAAAGAACAGTCAGCCGCGCAGCACTCATTATTTCCGCAACGCCTTCACTTCTGCAGGCGTAATCGTATCAGGGGCAGAATTGCCCCAGGTGTTTCGAACGTAGTTGAGCGCATTGGCAATGTCTGCATCTTTCAGTCCGAGTGCAGGCATTACACTGTTGTATTTGTTTCCATTTACAACCACTTCACCCTGCAGACCATTCATGACGATGCGAATGGCGCGTTGCTTGTCCTTCATGAGAAAGTCTGATTTTGCCAGAGGTGGAAATGCATTTGGCATGCCTTCTCCATTTGCCTGGTGGCAGGCCATGCATACTTGCGTGTATACGATTTTTCCCGCAGCGATGCTTTCATCTCTCGAAAGAGGTTTTTGCGCTTCTTGGGCTTCTTTGATGGATTGGATGGCTCCACCTTCGGGGAGGTAGACGGTGTCTGACTGTTTTCCGGAGTAAATATTTTTATCTTCCGGGCCTTCTACTTTCAACATTCCCAGGGATCCTTTGTTGAATGTGCGAAAGATGGAATGATCAACCAGAATGAATGTACCCGGAACATCTACTCTGAATTCAGTCATGGCAGATCCGCCCGCAGGAACCAGAGTAGTCTGGACTTGCTCCTGACTTACTTTGACTCCACCTTCTTGATATACTTTGTCAAAGATTTCTCCAATCACGTGAAAGGATGAGATGAGATTCGGGCCGCCGTTTCCAATGTAGATGCGGACTCTATCTCCCACTTTGGCCTTGAGTGCTTTGTCTCCTGCGATTGCTCCGACGGAACCGTTGAACACAACATACTCAGGCTGTTCATGAACTGCTTTGTCCATGTCAAACGCCTGTAGTCCTCCTTCGCCAAATTTCCCCTTCGTGTAGAATTCACTTTGCATAATGTAGAATTCCTTATCAACAGAAGGAAGGCCGCCTGACGGTTCTACAAGGATCAGTCCATACATACCGTTGGCAATGTGCATACCCACCGGGGCGGTGGCGCAATGATATACGTAGAGACCTGGATTCATTGCTTTAAATGAAAACTGAGAAGAGTGACCAGGTGCCGTGAACGACGAAGCGGCTCCGCCACCCGGGCCAGTCACTGCATGCAAGTCGATGTTGTGAGGCATCTTACTGGTTGGGTGATTGCTGAGGTGAAACTCTACGTCGTCTCCTTCGCGTACGCGAATCATTGGTCCGGGTACCGTGCCTCCGAATGTCCAGAAAGTATACTGCACACCGTCGGAAAGCGTTCCTGTTACCTCACGTGTCTCCAGGTTCACAATGACGTGTGCGGCCGTAGATCTCTGGATAGGTGGAGGAACGTTGGGAGCCGTGGTCAATACGGCAGTTTCTGTCTTCTTTGCGCATTGAGTCAGTCCGAAAGTGAGGGCAATGGACGCCAGAAGAAGGAGAGATCGAGTACTTGTGTGCATGGAGCGCCTCCGGGATGGCACTATCCTATCATGTTCGGAGTCTGAGTGCCTTGACGCCCGTCAATTCCGGCTACGTTCCCGGATATGACATTTGTCATTTGGGTCTGGAAGGTTTAGAAAGTTGAATGAATTGCCGCGCTCTTGAAAAGAACGCGGCCGAGAGGCTAACGATTGAGTTAGTCGAAGAAGTAGTTGGCACCCACTTTTAGAGAGTATTGTTCTCTGTAGCCAATCTGGAATTTGTCTAGAGGCATCTGGAATGTTCCGAACGCCATCCAGCGATGATCATCCCCAAGTAAATAGCCTGCAGTGACAGACGGTGTGAGCTGAAGCTTATTGTTTACTTTTCTAAAGTATGGAACAGTTTCCACTCCATCCGTGAGAGAGTAACCAACGTCAAAAGCTCCCTTGAGTAAGAGTACGTCAGACAGGCCGTAGAGGATCATTGGCTTGAAATGAAGAACTCGAATCTTTTCATGCTTGGACCAGTCTTTGGATCCAATGTCTGTCACGTATGTTACAGTGCCCGCGAATTGCATTCTGTCTGCGATGTTCATGGAAAGGCCGTAACCTGGAGCAATGAGACTGTGTCCGCCAGATAGACCTGGTTGCCCGCCAAGCATCCACGTCACATCCACAAAACCAACCTGGCGAATGTCTCCAGGAAATACGCGACGAACTCCGAGGTTGAGATCTCCCAGACCAGTTTTATTCGCGCCCCATTTTCCACCCTGGTGCATTGTGATCGGCACTGAGCCGGACACACCCCACCAGCGGCGATTGTCATCCAGGAAGCTGAAGCGATAATCTCCACCAGCGCGAAGAGTGAAGTCCTGCGCTTTGCTTGGAAGATTTCTGTATTCGAAAGAGCCTGTTCCCATAGTTTGCAGGCGAGTAGGATCGAATCCCAGATTCTGTTCCTGAATTGGAAGAACAGAATCATTGTCTGCTGCAGGTGTGGGTGCCGGATCTTCTGCGAAGAGCTGAGTTGTAAAACCAGCGATTGCAATAAGGAGGATTGAAATTCTTTTCACGCGATGACCTCTACTTTTGATACATCTGGATGATCTTGTCTGCAAGATCCTGGAGAAGAGAATCCGTAGATCCTGACTTCACCCTGGTGGCAGCTTCAATGACTGCTGCTTTATGTTTTCCAGTACCATTGATACGTGCGATCCCGCCAAGCGCGGCCAGAGAAGCATACTGCAGACGCGGCGACGGATTGGTGTTCAACACTTTCAGAAGAGGGCTGGTTGAACGAACTTCTGCAATTTCTCCAAGTGCGGCGGCAGCACTCACCTGCACGTCCACATCTGTGGAAGATGTAAGAAGGGCGGTGATCGCTTCTACTGTGTTGTCAGCTCGACGCAGTCCAAGTTGCTTGCACGCTTCTCGCTGCAATGCAGGATCTCCCGATTTGAGATCCTGTACGTAAGCCTCATTTGTCTTCTGGGTAGACTGACCAGAAAGGCAGGCTGCAAAAATAAGAACGGAAAATACGCTCCACTTGCTCATACTGCCAGAGGAAAGCTTTGTACTTACTGGTCAATGCTTATTGGGCCCCGGAGGGCCCGGATCAGGGCTTCTTATAGAGAATTCGGAAGCGCCGAATGCCCGGATCTGTGCCTTCCACGTAGTCCTCGAATGTCTCCGTTTGAAGCACCGCGTCGAGAGGGGAGAGATCCGCCCTGGACAGAGGCCAGGGTGGGTGATCGGCCAGGGGCTGTTCGTTTTCTCTACCTCTTGCGACCAACAGGAGCCTTCCCCCGGGATTCATGAACTCTGGGAGCCTGGCCACTGCTCGTGATCTCATGTCCAGTGGGAGAGCCTGGATCGTGTAGGACTCAAACACAAAGTCGCATGACGTGGCCAGCTCGAACAAATTGGCAGTCATATACTTTACTTTTGTATTCGCGAACCGTTCTTTTGCCCAGGCGATGGCAGTTTCAGAAATGTCAAATGCGGTGACTTCCGGAACAAATCGAGAGATAAATTCTGCATCATCTCCCAGACCGCATCCAACCACAAGAGCTGTCTTCGCCGATCCCAGTACTTCCTGGCCGCTTGCAGTCTTTGCCCACGATCTTAGATTCGGATTTGCTTCATCATCTGCCCATGGGATGAGATCAGCGTTTCTTGCCGCGTCGCGATAGAGATCTTCGAACCATCCGAGAGGTTTCTCTTTCGCACGTGCGATGTGTTTATCTGCTGGATTATTTTCAACTTGCATACTATCCTCACTTTATTGTAGATTCTCAACAATGCGAAATCGCATCTGCATTCTTTTTTGTTCTTTCACTTTCTTGATTCTTCAGCACTGCTCCTCTCCGCAGAAGTCTGAACCTCTTCCATATGAATGGATGATTCTCACTTCCACAAAAGATCTTCCGCCGTTCGCTGGCGCTGAGATTCTGGTTCGTCATACTTCCTCTGGTTCGATCGGTTGGGTTCTCAATGGAGAGAGAACCACAATTCACAAACTTGGTCTGAACGGCCTGGGCCTTCCACCAGATCTTGTCGTTCGCATGGGTGGCCCGGTGGAAACAGGAAAGATCAGCTTTCTGTATCGTGATCCTGGAACGGATGCTGTTCATTTTTCAAGATACCTCCCGACTTTGATTGAAATCCTTAAGAGCGAACCCGCAAACGTAGTTGTCTTTGCTGGATATTCCGGCTGGGCGGAAGACCAGCTTGCATCTGAAATTCGCCGGGGCCTCTGGGTTCGTTCTTCCAAACCCCGGCGAAGCATTTTTGTTCCAGAGACTTAGAAGAGTCCATGTTCTGTCCCAAAATTTGGAAGACTCATTCCTTTTTCGCGCGCAGCGTCTTTCGCATTCAACAATTCTGCAAGCGTGTCCCATTTTCCGGTGGTGAACTGCTTGCGAACACCTTCGTCCATCTGCATTGCAAAAGTCTGTGAACCTGCACTTACTCTGGATTGAATCAGATCGATCGTGAATGACTCTCCTGCTTTCGCAAGCTTGCGTGCTTCTGCGAGATCTGCGGCACTCATCGTGAAGGCCGTCACTCCCACAGTCCTGCAATTTCCAAGAAAGATCTCTCCAAACGATTCCGCGGCGATCGCCTTGATGCCTCTTCGCGCCAGAGATTGCACTGCATGTTCGCGCGAAGACCCGCATCCAAAATTGCTTTCTGCGATCAAGAATACCGCGTCTGAATTTTTTGGATCGTCGAAGGGGTGCAGATCACCTCTGCGCGAAAATGCTTTGCGTTCATCTTCAAAAGCATGTTCCTCGAGCCCGCTAAACACGATGGACTTCATGAATCTTGCCGGAAGAATGCGATCCGTGTCCACGTCATTTCCAGCAACTACCATTCCTTTTCCTTTTACTGTTTCGATTTTCATTTCACACCTCCAGTGAATTCACGCACGTCACATACATATCCACGGAGCGCCGCTGCCGCTACCATGGCTGGCGACATCAAGAGAGTTCTTCCTGTGGGAGAGCCCTGTCTTCCTTTGAAGTTGCGGTTGGAAGAGCTGGCGCACACCTGTCCTGCTTCCAATTTGTCTGAATTCATGGCCAGGCACATGGAACATCCTGGTTGTCTGAATTCAAATCCAGCATCCGTGAACACGCGGTCGAGGCCGAGCGCCACCGCTTCGTTGTAGACGTTATGCGACCCTGGCACAACCACTGCTTTTACATGCGCTGCCTTTGTAGTTCGGGCTTTTCGCACTACGTCTGCCGCGGCCTCAAGATCACTCAATCGACCGTTCGTGCAAGAGCCAATGAACGCCACATCAATGCGTCTGCCTGCCACTGATTCGTTTGCAGAAAAACCCATGAATGCAAGTGCATCTGCGTCGTCTCGGTCCGGCGATTCTGGAGTTCTGTCAGAAACAAAAACTGCCTGAGCCGGGTTTGTGCCCCACGTTACCATGGGAGAGAGGTTGGATACGTCGAAAGAAACCACCTCAGAATATTCTGCGTCTTTATCAGAGGCGAACGTCTTCCAGCGCGTGACCGCACTTTCAAAATCGTCTGGCGCAAATGCGCGGCTGCGAAGATAGGCGAATGTAGTTTCATCCGGGTTGATATAGCCAACTCTCGCGCCCGCTTCCACTGCCATATTACATACCGTCATGCGCTCTTCCATTGTCATTTTCTCAATGACTTGTCCTGCAAATTCGTACGCGAATCCTGCACCCGCTCTTGTGCCAAGCTTTGAAATCACATACAGAACCACATCTTTCGCGGTGACGCCTTCGGGTGTTCTGCCCGTGATTTCAACTTTCTTCACGCGAAGACGCGGCATGATTACAGTCTGCGTGGCGAGTATGTCGCGCACCTGGGAAGTTCCCACACCGAATGCAACCGCGCCGAACGCTCCGTGAGTGGATGTGTGCGAATCGCCGCAGGCAATGGTGCTTGCAGGCCAGGTGAGTCCCTTCTCCGGACCAATTACATGAACGACTCCGTTTTCTTTTTTCCCCGAGGAGAAATATCGGAATTTGAACTCCATCGCATTCTTTTCAAGTTCCGTTTCCAATGCCTCAGCTGTCGTGTCTGAGTATGGTCGAACTTCTCCATTTGTTGGAATCACGTGATCTACAGTGCCAAATGTTCTTTCGGGTGCCGCCAGTTTCAATCCGCGTTCTCTGAGCATCTCGAATGCGGGTGCGCTGGTTGCTTCGTGCACCAGGTGAAGAGCGATGTAGAGCTGGTATTGCCCCGGAGATACTTCGCGGACGCAGTGTTCGTCGAATACCTTATCGTACAGTGTCTTTCCCATGTTGGGCCTCCGTTTGATCTTATTATACGCCATCTCTAGTATATCTCAAAATAATAAGTAGACATGGGTAGTATAAGGAAAACTTATATAGCATGGAATTCCGGCAGATTCAGACTTTCCTTGAGATCCACAGGCAGGGTTCTTTTGTAAACGCAGCCGCTCGGCTGGCTTTGACTCAGCCAGCGCTGTCCAGGCAAATCTCCCTGCTGGAGAGAGAGCTGGGTGCGAAGCTCTTCTTTCGCAGCGCGGCCGGTACTCGCCTGACTCCGGAGGGAGAAAAGCTTCTGGGACCTGCCAACGATCTAGAGCATTCTCTGCGCAACATTCAAGAGAGTCTCAAGAGTAAGGAATCTATATCTGGACGTTATACGATCTCGTGCGGAGGTACGATCGCAGCCTATGTGCTTCCACAGGCAGTGCGAAAGATTCGCCAGAAACATCCAGATCTTCTAGTGAGAGTGGTGGAGGGAGATGCGTACGACACCTTGCGTTCCGTCAGCGGAGGAGAGTCAGAGCTCGGGATTCTCTCCGGTCAGCCAGCGGATAGCGAGCTAGAATCCGAGTTCTACTTTCGAGACGAAATTGTTCCGGTGGTTGGTCTTTCGCATCCTCTGGCCAGAAGAAGAAGGATGTCCGCTGCTTCTCTAGGAGATTTTGAATGCGTATCGCATCATCCTGCTAGCGCGATTCGCCAGGCGGTGGAAAAGAAGTGGAAAGCCCTTCGTTTGAAGCCGCGCATCGTAATGGAGCTTCGCAGCATGGAGTCAGTATTGCGCAGTGTGGAGGCAGGAGTGGGCGTAGGCTTCGTGTCCAGGCTCTCCGTTTCAAAAAAAATGAGGGTTCTTCCGATTTCTGAGCTGGTTAGTCAGAGAGATTTTTATTTTTGTTTCCGTCGACGGTCTCGCGGAATGGATCAGTTCATTGATTTGCTTCGCAACACCGGGAGCTGAGGGTTTCTTGAAAAAGGTATACTATATAATATTCTCTGTTTTCTGCGTCTGGGTGGTTTTTGCAATGATTCCGCCAGAAAAGGCGCATGCGATGCCTGTTTTCGACTCTCCTCATTTCAGAATCGCCCATAGATGCGGTCAGCCGCCTGAAGCAACGCTCTATTCCTGCGGCAAAACGGTGGAGCAGGGTCTCGCTGATTTCATTGAGATGGATGTTCACCTTACAAAAGATCTTCGCCTGGCAGTCATCCATGATGAAAAATTAGATAGAACCACGAACGGAACGGGCCCTGTGTCGGGTCTAACCATGGATGAGATCTCGCGATTGGACGCAGGCTACAAATACACAGCAGACGGTGTCACCTATCCATTTCGCGGCAAGGGGATCAACATTCATCCCCTCGAGGATTTCTTCAAAGCATTCCCGAATCAAAGATTCTACGTGGAAATCAAGACAGAAGACCTTCGCGCAGTTCCCATCATCATTGGATTGATTCGCTCGCATCATATGGAAAATAAAATCGTAATTGCATCTGTTTACGGCCCTCCTCTCGCGATGATGGAAGAGCTTGCTCCTGAAGTTGCCAGATGCGCCAGTTTTCGCGAATCGCTTGGCTGGGTAATTCTGACCAAGATTGGTTTGGGTGGAGTCTTCTCCTTTCATTCTCACGCGCTTGCTCTTCCGCCTGCGGGAGGGCACTGGATCATTACGCGTCGCATGATTGAATCTGCGAAGAGACAAAACGTAAAAATACATATGTGGACCATCAATGATCCCGAAGCCATGGCATCCTGGAAGGATGCCGGTGTGGATGCGGTGATGACGGATAAAATTGGCCTGCTCGGCGACGTTCTTACAAGGATGCAGAAATGATTGAAGTAAAGTCTCTAACGCGCAAGTACGGTGACCTGACCGTACTGCACGACGTGTCTCTGAAAATAGAGAGAGGGGAATTCGTAGCCGTAACCGGCCCTTCCGGAAGCGGGAAATCTACATTGATGGGATTGCTTGCGGGACTGGACAGACCCACCGGCGGACAGGTGTTTCTGGATCATGAGGAGATCACGTCTCTTACAGAGGAAGATCTTTCGCGCGTGCGAGGTCAGAAGGTTGGATTTGTATTTCAGAATTTTCTTCTGGTGCAAACGTTAACCGCTCTTGAAAACGTAATGCTTCCTGCTGAAATCATGGGTCGGGCGGATGCGAAAGAAAAAGCGGAGGAACTTCTGACTCGCGTGGGACTTGCAGAAAGAATGCATCATTATCCAGCGCAGCTTTCCGGCGGTGAAATGCAGAGAGTTGCCATTGCGAGAGCTTTCGTAAATTACCCTCCCATTTTATTTGCAGATGAACCAACCGGGAACCTGGACAGCCTGAACGGAGATCGAATTGTAGAACTCCTCCTGGATTTGAATCAAACCTACGAGTCTACCCTGGTTTTGATTACGCACAATCCTGAACTCGCCGGGCTTTCGGACCGAGAGTTCAGACTCAGAGATGGTAAAGTAGTACAGGTCGTGGCGCACAGGCGAGGGTTGCGCGGTAAGGCTAGTTCGCCTAACGGTAGAAGTGGGAGTAGACGCCCTGTTCAAAAACGCGGGACCAGATCAGGAAGCGGCGTGCGCAAATGAACCTCCGCCGCGAAATCATTTTATCTCTAAAGCAAACGCGCCGGTCGCGTGGCAAGTTTCTGTTCAGCGCCATGGCGATCGTTCTGGGAGTCGCAGCCATCTCTGCGGTTCGATCTTTCTCTTCTTCGCTTGAGAATGCGGTAAGTCTTGAATCGCGCAAACTCATGGGTGCAGACATGCGTCTTGAGGCCGGGTCGAGCATTCCGCAAAATGGAATGACAGCTGAGCTTCTGGGTGCTGGCGCTCGCGCTGCGGACGTAATAGAATTCAACACAATGTTGCGCGTTGAAAAACCAAAGCCTTCTGTTCCGCTGAGCACACGCCTGGTCCGCGTTCGAGCGATCGCAAGCGAATACCCTTTCTTTGGCCGCATTACAAGCGAACCTGAAAGCGGTTTTGCTCGTGTTCGTGAAGGGCGCCTGCCCGTGGTTCTGGTGGATTCCACTCTTCTTCCAGCCCTGGGACTGGTGGAAGGAGATTCTGTTTTCCTGGGAAAACAAAAGTTTCGCGTAGCAGGTGTTCTGCGACGTGAGCCGGGTAGTCCTGGGTTCTCCGCTGGGATTGGCGCACCGGTCTACATCCACGTGAGCTTTGCGGAAAAAACCGGTCTCCTGGTAACAGGGAGCAGAATCAGATACGCTCGATACTTCAAACTTCCAGATTTCTTTCCTGTGGAAGAATGGAAAGAGAAGCACTGGCAGGAGGCGCTCAACGCGAACATTACAATTTACACGTACAACGAAGCCGCCTCCGGTGTGCGGCGTTTCATGGACAATCTCACTCGATTTATGACGTTAGCCGGCCTTGTGATTCTACTTCTCGGCGGACTGGGAATTGGTCTTGCCATGAATGTATTTGTGCGAAGCAGAATGGACGATATCGCTGTCATGCGCGCTCTGGGTGCAACTCCGGGCGGAACCATGCGTGTTTTCTTTATTCTTGGCTTCTTAACCGCGCTTGTAGGAAGCGTCCTTGGTTATGCGATAGGTTTTTTTGGCGCGCGTGCGGGTGCGGATTTCGGCGCAGCTTACTTGCCCGTAGAGGTTCATGTTCGCTTTGATGCTCTTTCTGCTCTTCTTTCTATTTTGCCTGGAATTCTTTTTACCATGGCATTTGTGTTGTTTCCCGTTTTTGAGATCAGACGAATTTCCCCTCTTCGCGTGCTCAGGCGGCAGGCAGAAGATCAGACGGAGGACGGACCAGGCCTTCGCGGATTTGTGTCTAAAGTCATACGTTTGAAATATGAAATCATATCCGCAGTGGTGCTCGCATCAGTCATTACTGGCGTATCCGCAGGTCAGTCTGAGTCGATCGCCGTAGGAGCTTTCTTTACTTCCGGTGTCGCGCTTGCAGTGGCTGTTCTCTACCTACTGTCTCTAGGTTTGATTCGCCTTTCGCGCCTCGTCATGCCCTGGATTGGATCCTACAGAATTCGCCAGGGGATAGCGAATCTACATCGACCTGGAAACCAGACAAGCGTCATGCTTACCTCCGCTGGCGTTGGCGCACTCTTGATTGTTTCTTTATATACGGTGCAAGCAACGCTGCAGAGAGAGATGCGTTTTGACGGAGGCGGCAGACCAAATCTCTATATCATGGATGTACAGCCTGATCAGCGCGAAGGAGTAGAGGCTGTGGTTCACCGTTATGCGGCATCCTCACAACTCGTCCCCATGGTTTCCATGCGCGTAAAGGCGATCAACGGGGAGAAAATAGACAGGTCCAACATTGAAAAAAATGCAAATAGACGCAACTGGGAGAACAGTCTTCGTAGTTACGAATACTTTGCTTCTTACAGGGATCATTTGAATACCTCGGAGAAGCTGGCTCGCGGAAGCTTCTGGGGAACCAGGCGCCCGGAGAATCAAGAAGTGTCTGTGGATGAGAGATGGGCCGATCGACTGGGGATTCGCATGGGGGACCTGCTTGAATTTGACATTGGGGGCGCCCCCTTTGAGGCAACCGTCACGAGCATGAGAAATGTAGACTGGGCCGCCATGCAGATCAATTCCATCCTGTTGTTTTCTCCCGGGGCCATTGAAGAAGCGCCGCACATTTTCGTTTCCAGTCTGTCTGTTCCAGCTGAGAAAGACAGGTTTCGTTTTCAGGAAGAACTTGTGAATCGCTATCCAAATATTTCAGTGATAGATGTGAATCAGGTCGTAGAAACGATAGGCGGCATTGCTGAGAACGTGGCTCTTGTGGTTCGCTCGATTGCATTTTCCACATTGATCGCAGGTCTGATCATTCTGACCGGTGCCATTGGAGCCGGGCGATTTGCAAGGGTCAGGGAGTCCGCTTTGTTCAAGACGATTGGAGCGAGAAGTCGGGACATCCGTGTGATCCTATCTACAGAATATGCCCTTCTTGGATTCCTGGGAGCGCTGGCCGGATCTGTTCTTTCCCAGGCGGTTTCCTGGCCCTTGCTCTACTATTTGTTCGATTTGCGTGCGGCTGTTCCCCTGGATGCGATCGTTGCGATGAGTGTTTCTACCGGATTGATTTCAACCCTGGTAGGTATGCTGATCAGTCGCGGCGTGGCGGCGAGCAGTCCACTTGAAGTGCTTCGTGAGGAAACAGTTTAATGAAGAGGCTTAGTGTGGATCACTTTGCCAGTCTTCAGATATTCTTTTCCCTCTGATGTGAGTCTGAAGTCTCCATGTGCCACGTGGCAGTTCGCGCACGATACATTGTTTTCCTGCGCGATCGCGAGCATCTTTTTTGCCGTAGCTCCGCGCGCAGAAAATTTTTTGAAGTTCCACCACGCTTCGGGAGCATCCGCACCTGCAAGCCACACCGTCTTGACTATGTCTTCTTTTTGAATGACCTTGCGTGAGGTATTCGTTTCTGCCACGCATTCGCCTTCGCACGCTCTTCTACCGATGGTGATGGTGTGATCATCCTGAGCGAGAACCTGTCCCAAGGATTCCACTTTCTTATCTTTTTCGTAATGAACAACTTGATAGTTGCAATTGTTTATGGTTGGCAAATGGCAGTTTCCACAGGTTTGCAGCGGCTTTCTGCATGAATCTTCCTCTTCGCTCGCCCGGTCCGCCGCCGGCGCCATTGGCTGTCCGAGTTTCATGTCCTGCAATCTGGAAGAGTTGCTCTGGGTTGGCGCCGCATTTATGTTTTGTTCTTTGGAATGGAGGAATCGTGCCACGCGATCGGAACATTCGTCTGGAACCAGTGTGCCTGGCTCTATAAGATGAACCATTCCCAGCATGAAAGACACTTTTTGTTCTTCATTGGTCCATGGCCGTGCCTCTGGATTTCGTGGCCCTTTGAGCCCGGAAAGGCAGGCCATGCAAAACAAAATAGTTGATAAGAATATAAGAATGAACACTCGGCGTTTGATCACGCGGATGAGACGCACAGGAGAGTGCGTTGGGTTCTCTTTTTTTCGTTGCGGGGGAAGGCGGATCAGTCGATTTCGAACCATCCTTATGCAGAAGCATATTCTTGCGATTGATCTGGGAACCTCCGGGCCAAAGGTCGCCATCGTTTCTACTACGGGTCAGGTGATGGCCTCTGAGATAGAAGAGACACAACTCATTCTTTCCCATGGCGGTGGTGCAGAGCAGGATCCTGCAGACTGGTGGTCTGCGATTGCTCGTGCGACGCGCCGGCTCATGGAATCGCGTCATGTGCCTGTTGAATCTCTGGCCGGGATTGGAGTCACAGCGCAATGGTCTGGCACAGTTTGCGTGGACGCGGCGGGCAAACATCTTTCGCATGCTGTGATCTGGATGGATTCGCGCGGGGCGGATTATGTAAAGAAGCTAACGCGCGGTTTGATTCAAATTCAAGGCTACGGGCTTTCGCGTCTTTTGAAATTCATTCGTCTGACGGGCGGCGCACCAGGACACTCAGGAAAAGACTCCATCGCGCATATTCTGTACATCCAGGCTACAAATCCTTCTTTGTATGCAGACACATATAAGTTTCTTGAACCAAAGGATTTTCTGAATCTAAAACTCACCGGCAAGTTTGCGGCCACGTTTGATTCCATCGCCTTACACTGGTTAACTGACAATCGCAATATCAATGAAATCGCCTATCATGATGGGCTCGTCTCAATGGCCGGCATTGATAGAGCAAAGCTTCCAGATCTAAAACGATCCACAGATATCATTGGCGTAATTTCTCCACAGGCAGCCGCTGAACTCGGCCTACCTGAAAACCTTCCGGTGATTGGTGGAACGCCAGACATTCAATCCGCGGCCATCGGGTCTGGTGCTGTGCGCGATTTCGAAGCCCATCTCTACATAGGAACAAGCTCCTGGCTTACCTGCCATGTCCCTTTCAAGAAGACGGATCTTCTTCACAACATGGCAACTCTTCCTTCCGCGATTCCAGGGCGCTATTTCATCGCAAATGAACAGGAAACTGCCGGCTACTGCCTTACCTACTTGCGCGATAAGATTTTTTACGCTCAGGATTCCCTGGGAATTCAGCCGGCCCCCAAAGATGCATATGTGCGTATGACGGAGGCTGCCGCATCTGTGCCTCCTGGATCGGACAGCCTCATTTTTACTCCATGGCTGTACGGTGAGCGCACGCCAATTGAAGATCACTCTGTGAGAGGAGCGTTTTACAATCAATCGCTGAGCACGACTCGCGCTCATATGATCCGTGCAGTTCTAGAAGGAGTCGCGTTTAATTCAAAGTGGCTCCTGGGTGCTGTGGAATCTTTCATGAAGCGCAGAGCGGAGTCTATCAATGTGATTGGTGGTGGGGCGCGCTCCGCTCTGTGGTGCCAGATTCTCGCGGATGTATTTGATCGAACCATTCGTCAGGTGCATGACCCGGTCCAGGCGAATTCGCGCGGAGTGGGGTTACTTGCTGCTGCGGCTCTTGGATTGACTACCTTTGAGGAAATTTCGGCACAGATTCCCGTTTCTGCAACGTACAGACCCAACTCGGAGAACCGGGCAGTCTACGATTCACTGTTTAAAGAATTTAAGAATATTTATAAACAAAATAAATCTATTTACGGGCGGCTGAACCCATGATCGATCCAAAGACTTTCGCTGCTGACCATCCGGCTCTGGCTCGATTTGTGGAGAAAACGCTCCTTCGTTTTCCTGTCCTTGATCAATGGATCAGGGCCATTCCATCCGTGCGTCGTCAGACTGAGAAAGAATACGAATCTCTCCTGGGCGGCATGGAGGAATCCATGAAGCCGTATCGCAAGGACTTCGCTTCGTATCCTGAGCTGCCAAAAGTCGGGCGCAAAAGAAGCGACATTCTCAAAGACATTCAGAAGATGAAAGCGCGCGAAGAATCAAAATGGAAGAGCGGATACGTGAGCGGAGCCGTGTATCACGGGGATGCGGATCACATTGATTTCTTAAACAAAGTGTACGCTCTTCAATCTCAATCCAATCCACTGCATTTTGATCTCTGGCCCAGTATCAATAAGTACGAATCCGAAATCATATCCATGACCGCGCGCATGCTCGGCGGCACGGAGGATAAATCGGCGGATCAAATTTGCGGGTCCATGGCAAGCGGCGGAACGGAAAGCATCTTGCTCGCCATGAAATCGTATAGAGACTTCGCGCGTCGCGAGCGTGGTATCAGGCGTCCGGAACTTGTGGTTCCTGTGACAGCGCATGCTGCATTCGATAAGGCGGCTCAGTATTTCAAAATCAAGCTCGTGCGTGTTCCGGTTGGCCCGGACTTTCGTGCAGATGTGAAGCTCATGGAGAAAGCAGTTACGCGAAACACGATTGCAATGGTTGGATCCGCGCCAACTTTTCCGCATGGAGTCATTGATCCCATTCGGGAACTTTCAGAGATCGCGCGAAAGAAGGGAATTGGGTTTCACACGGATGCGTGTCTGGGCGGATTTGTTCTGCCTTTCGCGCGCACTCTCGGATATCATGTTCCGCCGTTTGACTTTCGCCTTCCAGGTGTGACTTCCATGTCCGCAGATACGCATAAGTATGGTTATGCGGCCAAAGGAACGTCTGTCGTTCTTTATAGGGGAGAAAAACTCCGCAGCTATCAGTACTATACGGTGACAGACTGGCCCGGCGGATTGTATTTTTCCCCCACATTCGCAGGCAGTCGTCCCGGTGCATTGATTGCCGCTGGCTGGGCCGCGATGCTTTCTATGGGAGAAAAGGGATATCTGGATGCGACGCGAAAGATCATGGAGGCCGCCCACGCAATTAAATCAGAGATCAGAAAAATCCCGGACCTGTATATACTGGGAGAACCACTCTGGATTCTTGCGTTTGCCTCCGACACACTTGATATTTATCGCGTCATGGAGTTCATGACGCACAAAGGCTGGAACCTCAATGGCCTTCACAAACCAGCTTGCGTTCACATTGCCATTACTTTGCGCCATACGCAGCCTGGTGTAACCAAACGATTCATCAAGGATCTAACAGATGCAGTTGCGCACGTGCGAAAGCACCCTGAAGAAACCGGCGGAATGGCTCCTGTTTACGGAATGGCCGCAACCCTCCCGATTCGCAGTGTGATCGGCGATCTGCTAAAGAAGTATATGGATTTGCTATACCGAGTTTGATTTGCGGATTACTTATCCGGTTTTTCTCCGAGCTCCCAGGTGAATGCTCTGGGAACTGCAATCAACACGGATCTGAAATCTATCTTCTCTCCAATTTTTCCAAATTGCGA
>JAIBBM010000087.1 GCA_019694685.1 Leptospirales bacterium | reverse complement strand
GGACGGTGCCATGAAGGCCGCCAGTCACGATCGCGTGGATCTGATCCTCCTGGATCTGAAGATGCCCGATTTTGACGGGATGACGCTTCTTCGCACTCTGGGGATGGATGCAGACCCGCCTCCCGTATTCTGGATCTCTGCTTTTCCTCCGTGCAGTTCCGCCGCCTCCTTTACAAAGCACAAACCAAGTCCTGTGCTCTTTCGTTTGTTGTCAGGACGTGGCAGGGAATAAAATCTTTCAAACGCTCGCGAGATAGCGAATTCAGGAATGCCCGGGCCTTGATCTGTTACGGAAAATTTTAGAAAGCCTTCTTCCATTTTCGTTTCCAGTGCAATGGTAGAATGGTCCGGTCCAAAGTCACTTGCGTTTTCTACTAGATTGACCAGGGCCGATTCCAGTACAGCGCGCGATCCTGCAATCGTCACATCTTCTGATTTAACTTCCAGCCGCTGCGAACGCTTCTCGAGCCTGGATGCAGTGCGAAGGCGAATTTCCTGGATGAGTTCGTTTGAGCCAATCCGTTCGCGCGATGCGAGAGACTTCTGACCTTCTATGCTTGCGAGTTCGAGCAGTCTTCTGGTGAGGTCTTCTATGCGAGACGATTCGGTGAGTATGTTTTCAAGAAATTTTTTCCTGGATTCCTCATCCGGGTTTCCTTCTGCTAGAATTTCTGCGGCGGCGCGAATGGATGTGACAGGGCTCTTGATTTCGTGGGTCATTGTTTTTACGTACTGCTCCACGTAAGATTTTCCTTCCAGTTCCTGTCTCAGGTTTTCAAATTCACGCGCCAGCTCTCCGATTTCGCCTGCTCCAACATCCGGTGGTGAGAGCCTGCCGTGCTTTCGCACAGAAACTATGTACTGTGTGAGGATTCGAAGCGGCCTCGTGACCCAGAAGAAAGTGGCCAGAGTCAAGAGAGTCATGGCGATCACTGCAAAGCCGGCCCCCTGGAGTAATTTTCTCTCCGCGATTCGCACAAATGGCTGAATGGAATCGTTTGGTTTGACCACTGTCACCACGCCTACAATTTGCCCATCGTGCCGAACGGGCGCGGCAACGTAGAGAGATCCGGTCATCGGATCATCCTTCTTGATGCGCGTGGCGCGCACTCCGTATTCTCCTCTCAATGTTCGCCTGACGTCATTCCAGCTTGAGAAATCCTGACCTGTGGATTTTCCTTCGGAGTCGTAGATTACAATTCCGCGACCGTCTGTTACATATACGCTCACGTTGATTTTGTCTTTCTTCAAAGCATAGATCTTTGCCTTGAAAGCCATCGATCCTGCCCGCGAAACTACTTCTTTGAGAAGAGCAGGGTCCGGTGCGGCGGAAGCGTCCCTTTCCAGGAGAGCTGCCAGAAGATGCGCTGTGTCGTTGAGTGATTCTTCCAGGGCTTCCAGGTAGCGGGGTCTGATTTCATCCTGGATCAGGCGATACAGTAGAAAGAATCCGCCTGCGAAGGTAAAAAAAAACTGAGGAAGATTTTAGCGGTGAGTTTCACAGATCCTCCTGGATCGAATAACCAATGCCTCTTCTCGTAACAATCGGATCCAGGTCCGAACGGATTTCTTTGAGTTTCGCGCGGATATTTTTGATGTGGGTGTCCACGGATCGATCAAAGCTTTCTTCTGGCTCTTCCCAGGCCGCGTCCATGATATTCTCTCGCGTGAATACCCAGCCAGGTCTGGAAAGAAAAAGAGCGAGCATTCTGTATTCCGTGCGTGATAGAATGAGCACCTTGCCGAAGTAGCGAATGACTGCTCTGCTTTCGTCCACGTCAAAAGCGCTTTGTTTGTCCGGCTTCTTTGAACTGCGTCTCAAGATGGCGCGTGCTCTGGCCACCACTTCGCGCGGGGAAAATGGTTTGGTCACATAATCGTCTGCACCCAGCTCCAGGCCTACAATGCGATCCACTTCTTCCGATCGCGCGGTGAGGATCAAAACGGGTACCTGGGATTTCGTGCGAAGATCGCGCAATAGATCAAAGCCGTTTGTATCAGGAAGGCCTACATCCAGGATGAGCAAGTCTGCGTCTGCGACCAGAGGTCGCGCTTCTTGTGCTGTCCTTGCATGATCTGCAGTGAAGCCGTCCGCTCGAAGAGCAAACAACAGAGCATCCGCAATGGCGGGTTCATCTTCCACGATCAGAATTTTCAATGCAGCCCCAGAATGGTCATGTTTTGAGGATGTTCCACCACGTAGTCGTAGGATACTTCGCGCTTTGCTCCAGCGGGCAAAGTGAACTTCCATTCCAGAATGCCAGGTAGAGGAAGTTCTGGTTTTGATTCCTGGGTTTCCAGTTTGACCTTGATGCTGGCGTGCGTGGACGCTGGAATCTGTTCGCGCAGGATGATGACTGCTTCCTCGGGCAGATGATTTTCTAAATCGATCTGGTAGCGGAAGCGAATTCTTTTTGTGTCTCCCAGGAGTTTCTTGTCTGTTTCGCGAAGCTTGAGCTCGCGTTTGACTCGAATGCGACTCTCAATTCCCAGGTATAGTTCTCTCTTTTGTCCCGGAGGCGTTTCCTCTATGGAAGTATTTCCCACAAAATCCTGGTCGTAGTACACGAATCCTGGTCCACCTAACAGCAAGTAGGCGGAATCATTTGTGAAACGCACTCTTCTGAATGCTTGCTCTCCATTTGCCGGTGCTGTCACGTATTCTAGTTCGCGCGCAAACTCCTGAACCGTAACGGGCACTTTCTTTTCTTCCCCGTTTCCCGGAATGTCAAATCTGGACGTGAGAGTGTATGTGATGCTTGCGCCAGAGGACACAGAAGTAGAGTCCTCCATGCCCGCGTAGAGGAGGGCGTCTACCTCCTCCTGCTCGAATGGAGCATCTGCTGCGCGCGCGCTTGCCTGCATGGGTGGAGCTCCAATCATTCCAGGTGCGGCGGCGGGACGAGGAGGCGGAGGGACGTATTCGTGTAAAAACCAGGTGGAGAATTCCACAGGAGCAATTTGGTCTGAGGCGGGAGCCGTGGACAAAGAGAGCTCCACATTCTGCCAGGCTTCACCGGTTTTCTGGCGAATGGCACCCAGGTATTGCATGAGTAGTTTCGATCCAAGTCTGAAATCATACCTCGGAAGCCAGGACGCAGATCCCACTATGTAAGAGATTTGCATTTCTACTTCTTTGCCTTCTGATTCTACTTCCAGGGAGCATTCAATTCTTTCTCTCGAAACCGCATTCCCCGCGTTCTTGTATTCTAAATCTGCTTTTGCCAGTTCTCGCACTGTTTGTCTTTTTTGTTTAGAAAGTTGAATGATTCTGTTTGTGCTTGCTTTTTTCTCTTCTGCAATAGAAGATTCAAGCTCCGTATGTTTTGAAATTTCCATTCTTCCGGAAGCGATTCCGCGCGCGATGGCCAGCGTTTCCCCTCCGAGCTTTTCAAAATGCGCGGATCTTTCCTGTTCCACAGCGATGCTTCGATCGATCAAAGATATTTGATCTGTTAGATCTTCTATTTTCTTTTCAAGTTCATGCGCATTTGCAGAAGGAGGTTCCAGATAGCGGCTGCGCTTAACATCCAGGGAAAGAAGCTTTGCTCCTCGCACAGAGGCTCGAACGCTATTTTCATCCGCTAGAACGGGCAAATCCGGGATGGCGATGACGTGTCTGCCCGGTGGTATGTGAAGCCTGGCGACTCTCTCAATGCGCGCTCGATCGCTATAGATGGTGACGCGTTCTATTCTGGTTTCTGCGTTCATTCCTTTGCTTGAGAAATGAACCCCCGATCCATTCGGTCAAGCTATATGGAATCCAGTTCCGCGATTTCTTCTGCATACCCCGCGGATAGAATAGGAAATCGCATCCAGCTTCGCGGATCTATGTTTCTGTCATCCAGATGAAAGGAAGGAGCGAGTCTCTCTCTCTTCCATTGATTTTGAGTCCACAGTCTAAAGAATCGGGCAATGTGCCTGGAAAGATCCGGGATGGATTTCCCGGAAAGAATCTGATAGATTTCCTTTGGCGATTTTTTGTCTCTCACTGCGAGAGCTTCGATCTGATCGAGCAGAGAATAGGGCATGAGATCTCTTTCATCGGTCTGGCCCGCTCTCAGTTCTGCGGTTGGTTCCTGCTCGTTGATGTAGCGAAGAGCCTGTACTGGCCCGAATTCGTCTCCCGTCTTCTCCATCCACAGAAGCCATTGCTTTAAGTATGCTTTGTCCACTCCGGCGATGGGAGCAAGGCCGCCTGACGTATCTCCGTCCATGGTGCAGTAGCCCACGCTTCCTTCGCTGCGGTTGCTTGTTGTAATGAGAATGCTTCCAGTTGTATTTGCGAAGAGCCAGGCAAGAGGAGAGCGAACACGCGCCTGGATATTCTGGAGGCTCAAATCATCTGTCTGCCAGGTGAGCTTCCTTCCGAGGATTGTCTCTATCTTTGTCGTATAGCTTTCTACTGTGTCTGAAATGCTCTCTTCATGGTGATCTGCGCGAAGAGCCATGGCCACTTCACGCGCTGCAGTTCTGGTGGTCTGTGAGCTTTGTTCTGCTGCTTGATAGATTGTATGTAGAATGTCGTGCACGCCTGCGTTTGGCGTGAGTCCAAGCTTTTGATTGGCAAGAGATCCAAGTTCACGCTCTGCCAGGCGAAGCATTCTTTCTATAAGAAGAGCACAGGCCGCAGAATCGGCTCCGCCGGACAGAGAGACCACGTAGCCTTTTGAGTGCGACTTTCTAAGATAGTCGAATAGCCCCAGAGAAACTGCGTGCAGAAATTCAAGTTCCTTGCTCATGGAATCTGGCGGACCGGGCGGAGTAGCAGAAAGAATCTTCGCACGTTTTATCTTCAGTGGAAGCATTGCATATTCTGCAAGCTCGCTTTGCTCTTTGAAAGAGTAGAGCCTGCTTCTTGCAGATCGAACGGCTGCAATGTCCACGTCCACTGTGTGCAGAGTGTAGTCTTTGAACGAGAATCGTGTGCCCTCATAGAGAAGATTTCCAAGAGATGCCACAATCGCACATCCATCGTAGATGGATCGCCCTGATTCGTTTCCAAGCAGATTCACCATCGCGTAAACGCAGGCATAGGATCTTGATGAATCGACTGCAATTCCGCGGCGGATGTTTTCTTTTCCAAATGCGAAATGAGATGCAGAAGGACAAAGAATGAGATCAGGGGAGGCTTCCGTGTATTTATCTGCCGGTCGATTCGGAACCCAGCAGTCTTCGCAAATTTCAAACGCGATTCGAATTCCACTTTGATCGAGGACCATTGGTCCCATGGGAACCTGGCTATGATCCGGAAGTTCGGTTTCTACAGGCCGACCTCTCCATGCGGTGAACCATCTTGGCTCGTAATGAATTCCGTCTCCTGCCAGGTTTTGTTTCGGAATGATGCATTGAATCTTGCCTTCGCGCAGAATCGCCGCACAATTGTAGATCCTTTCGTGGTATCGCACTGGCAAACCTACTACCACAGTTGTATCTAAGATAGCGTGGGCTTTTTGCGCCACTTCGAGCGCGGAGGACAGAGCTCTTTCTGCTACATCCAGAGAATAAAACGCGTCTTCGCATCCGTAACCGGTGATGCAGAGTTCCGGGAAAAGAACGATTTCAGGTGCGGATGATTTGAGTTCTTCGAGTGCAGATAGAATGCGGGCGCGGTTTCCCTTCCAGTCCAGGGGGATCTGGTTCAGTGGTACGAGTGAAAGGCGTATAACGTCAGACGTGAGCTCTGCAGACATTGAGTATGGACTCCAGAACTGCCTTACCGTCCGTGCCCCCGGTGGCGGGATCCACAGCTCTCTCCGGATGCGGCATCATCCCGAGTACGCGACCGCTTTTGTCTGAAATGCCGGCTATGTTTTTCTCTGCTCCGTTTACGTTTTGCACGTATTCGAAGGCAACCTGATCATTGTCGAACAGAGACCGAATGACATCATCATCTGCGCGATAGTTTCCATCTCCGTGTGATACCGGAAGAGTGACGATCTGGTTTGGAGTGAGACCGCGAGTGAATGGATTTACTTTTGCGCGAAGCTGCACATCTTTACAGATATGCTTGAGAGTCACATTGCGAATGAGAGCACCAGGGAGCAGCCCGGCTTCGCACAGAATTTGAAAGCCGTTGCAGATTCCAATGGTGACTCCGCCGCGCTTTGCATGCTCCGCCACCGATTTCATGGCAGGAGCAAATCGTGCAATGGCCCCTGTGCGAAGATAATCTCCGTAAGAGAAACCGCCAGGAATTACGATCAAATCAAACGATCCCTGGAATTGATCTGCATGCCACAGACTTTCTACGGTTGCTCCAAAGAATTGGCGCAAGACCAGAATCATATCCTGGTCGCAGTTTGACCCAGGGAATGTAACGACTCCTGCTTTCACCTGCTTTCCTCTACCGTGAGATCGTATACTTCCATTACAGAATTTACGAGTAGCTTTTCGCACATATCTTTCGCTGCTTTTTCTGCCGCAGCTTTGTCAGGTGCGTTGATCTTTACTTCTGCATACTTGCCCATTCTCACACTTTCTGTGGAGGAAAATCCAAGTTCATGCAGAGCATGAACGATGGCCAGTCCCTGAGGATCCTGGATAGAGGGCTTTAAACGAATGGCGATTCTGGCGAGATACACAATGCAAAGTTCCCGAAACCGCCGGCGCCTGGAAGTAAAAAAAGAGTGGGATTCTTCCCTGGCGGGGAGAGAACTGCGCGTGCGAACTGTAGTAACCATTGATTGTCAGTATCTATATCCACTCACTGCCTGCGCATACATGATTTGCGAAAAAGACAGAGTTGCTTTTGTAGAAAACAATACTGCGCACGCTGTTCCCTTGCTTTTGTCTGCTCTGGCCGAACACGGGTACAGCCCCGAGCAAGTAGAATACGCCATCATCACTCATGTGCATCTGGACCACGCAGGCGGCAGCGGACTGCTCATGGAAAAATGTCGCAATGCTACGTTGCTCGCGCATCCTCGCGCAGCCCGACACGTCATCGATCCTGCTCGTCTGGTGGCGAGTGCAAAGATGGTCTACGGAGAAGAAGTATTTGCGAAAGTGTACGGGGAGATTCAGCCCGTAGAAGAAAGCCGCGTTCGCGTGATGCAGGATGGGGAAACCATTTCTTTTGGGGAAAGGAGTCTGACGTTTTTACACACACGTGGTCATGCAAATCATCATTTTTGCGTTTATGATTCCGGCTCAGACGGGATTTTCACAGGGGATACATTTGGGATTGCATATCCTTTCATGCAGACTCAGGGCCCTCACTTATTCCCGAGCACCACACCTACTGAATTTGATCCAGTGGAAGCAAGACTGAGCATTGATCGAATTCTAGCCACTCAGGCATCGAAGGCGTTTCTGACTCATTTTGGTGAATTCACTCATCTGGAGGAAGGGGCGCGCCAGTTGAAAAGCGGACTGGATGAGTTTGAGGCGATCCTAAAAGAGGCAAAAGAAAGAACAGAGACAGGCGAGGCACTCACTTCTCTTGTAGAAGAGAAAGTGAATGCATACTTCAAAAGGCGAGCTCACTTTTTGCCGGAAACACAGTTGAATCTTCTTCTGGAACTGGACGGCAGTTTGAACGCAGCAGGGATTGCGTTTGCAGCAGAAAGGTCCCGCAAGGCCTGAGTTCATTTTTTAGGAGCGTTTCCTTTAAATTTTAGTCAGGGGGCTGATTCATTTTCTTGACCCGTCCGCGCATGCAGTCGTCCAATAGATGCAATGAAGAGAACTATCAGCGTTCTGGCACTCCTCCTGGCCCTGAGCGCACTTTACGTTTCGTCGCAGACTTTCGCATCCAATGAACATCCACTCGATTCGGCGATGGCAGGTCCAGTGGCTCCGCCCGCGGATCCGTCGGTGGTTCTTCGCAGGATGAGTCTACAGATTCGCGGGACCATTCCTACTGTTGCAGAAATCGAAGCTGTGCGCGCGAATCCATCTTCGCTCGATCAGATGGCAGAATCATTTCTGCGTGATCCTGATTTCGCGCACTACTGGGGAGTTTACTTTGCCTCAGTGTTTCGCGAACAGACGAAAGGGAGAAAAGTAAAATACGCGAGCTTCTTGAATTACATAGCTCAGTCTCTTCATCAAAACAAACCATACGATGTATGGACCCGGGAAATGATCACGGCCACAGGCTCTCCAGAGAAGAATCCTGCCGTAGACATGTATTTGCGGGATGGAGCAGATCCTCTGCAGGTAGCGGAATATGTGGGACGCGTGTTTTATGGAGAGAGGGTTTCCTGTGCGCGATGCCATGATCATCCGCACATGAAGTTTTCTCGCAGAGATTACTACGCACTGGCCGCTTTCTTTTCGCAGCAGTTCGAAGTGCGCGGTTCTTTTGATCCCACTCTGTTCGATGGTCGCGCAGTTCCGGAATCTCTCCTGGAAAACTTGCCGGAACAAAAGCGCAAAGAAATGGAACAGAAGTATCGAGACTGGCATCGGGATGCCTGGAAGAATATGTCCAAAGAGGAGCGAGCGGAATACAAAAAGAAATTTGAAGTTCAGTATGCTACTCTCTATTTCGCGCAGGATCTTGGAGTCAGATTTCCAAAATCCGATGACCAGCCAGGAGGGGATCTGGTGGCGCCCAAATTTCCAGATGGAACGGTTCCTAAGATTCGCGAAGGAGAAGATAGGCGAGTTGTATTTGCCACATGGCTTACCGCACAGCCTCGTTTTCGCAAAGTTCTGATCAATCGTATCTGGACCAGGCTCATGGGATGGAGCTTCTTTGCACCCCTGGACGATTGGAATGAAAACACGAAGATTCAAAATGAAGCAGTGCTGGGTCACCTGGACAAAGTCTTCGTAGAAAAGAACATGCGAATCAAAGATCTCATTTACTATATAGTTACGTCGAAAG
>JAIBBM010000037.1 GCA_019694685.1 Leptospirales bacterium | reverse complement strand
CGGCAGACAGAGCGGATTTGTTTTTTCTGGTCTTCCTTCAGCATCCTGGAATTTCTGACGCACACTCACAGGGAGATCGATTTTGTCATTTCTTCTATTAAGACGGCTACTGATTGCCGTCACTCTTGTTCCTATGGCCTGCGTTTCTTCGGGGAAGCGTACCGTGGAGGATTTCTCCTCGGACGATTTCCAGAAGATTTTTAGAGTCACGGACCTCGATCAGCTTCCGAAAGATCGTTTTTTGCGAGCGGATCACTATCCTGCATCCAACGAGCGCCGCATTGATCTATTTGAGCCAAAAATCCGCGATCTAAAAGGCGGATATGTAGGGGTTGGGACAGACCAGAATTTTACATTCATTGCCTGGGCTAAGAGCGAATATGCCTACCTCATGGACTTCGACGAAGTGGTGGTTGCGGTGAACAAGATTCATCTCTATTTCATTGAGATCAGCCCCACGTTTGCAGAGTTCAAGAATCTATGGGATCGCAGACGCCAGAATGAGAGCTTTGAAATTGTGCGAAGGAGGTTCGAGAAAACTCCAGAGTGGCCAGTCATTCAAATGGCCTGGAAGACAGCACATCGCGGAAGCCATGATGTTCCAGAAAGGCTGGCAGACATTGCTTTGATGGAGAGAAATTTCGGACTGAAGACTTTTTCAAACGATCCAGTTCAATACAATTACATTCGTGATATGATTCAGCGCGGCAGACTGATCGCAGTCGGTGGAGATCTTACAGGAACAAAGAGCATGCACACGATTGCAAAAGCAGCGAGGCAACTTGGAATTCCAATTCGCGTGCTCTATATGTCCAATGCGGAAGAATATTTCCGTTATCCGGAAACGTTCAGATCAAACATCCTGGATCTTCCAGTGGATGCGTCGAGTCTTGTAGTGCGCACTGCAACATCCGGTGCAAAGTATGAGTTTGGATATCCGCCCGGAGAGAAGTTTGACGATGTGCCTTTCCACTATAACATTCAGCCGGTGCAAAATCTCCAGGAGTGGATGAAGTTTCGCAGATACCAGTCCATTCTCACGATCGTACGGGCGCGCGCTCCTCTCTCGCAAGGTTTTTCCATTGTGCAGAAAACGCCACTGGAAGCCGGTCTGAAAGAAAGCGGCAACATTGTGGCAAAGCCTCCAGGTGAATGGTGAGTCAGTGAAACGATTCTTCTTTTCACGTTATGCGGTATTTGTTTTTGCTCTGGCAGGTTGCGGAGCTCTCCCATTCTTTGGTTCGCCTGATCCAGAAGTCACCTTTGCTGTAGTAGGCGATATCATGGGTCATGAGGCCCAGATTAGAAGCGCCATGGATCCGGCCACCGGAAAGTATGATTACTCGCCAGTGTTCTCATATGTGAAGGAGCAGATTTCTAAAGCGGACCTGGCGGTGGGCAATCTGGAGCTCACTCTACCCGGTAAGCCAGAGCTCTATTCAGGATATCCTCAGTTTGGTTCGCCCGACGCACTTCCCGCAGCTTTGAAAGAAATCGGCTTTGATCTGCTTG
The DNA here is from genome assembly GCA_019694685.1 of Leptospirales bacterium. Classification (GTDB taxonomy): domain Bacteria; phylum Spirochaetota; class Leptospiria; order Leptospirales; family Leptonemataceae; genus JAEUSB01. The sequence goes on along the minus strand of JAIBBM010000037.1, from coordinate 40,647 downwards.
TGACTGCAAACAATCACAGCATGGATAAAAGCGAGCTTGGAGTTGTGCGCACAATCGACGTCCTGAAGTCTATGGGTTTCCTGCAGACAGGCACATTCACAAAAGCAGAATATGAATCCATGAGAATTCTTGAAGTAGAGCGAAACGGAATTCGCATGATTTTCCTCAATTACACCTACGATACAAATGGGATCGCAGTGACTCCTGGTGTGGTGGTCAATGTGATCGAGAAAGACCGCATACTCAAAGACTTTGAACTGGCGCGCGCGCGAAAACCGGACATCATCATTGTGTGTTACCACTTTGGCAAAGAGTATGAATTTGTTCCTAATGCCTATCAGAAGGAATGGGTAGATCTAGCCTTTCAAGAGGGCGCGCAAATTGTTCTGGGAGGACATCCCCATACTCTCCAGCCATTCGAAAGGCGCGTGAGTGCGGATCGATTTGGAAAGAGTGCAGAGAGATTCGTAATCTGGTCTCTGGGCAATTTCGTCTCCAACATGCAGCGCAGATATGTGGATGGCGGAATCATTTTGAATTTCAAGATTGTGAAGGCAAAAGAAGGAATGCTCATTCGAGGCATTGATTACACTCCAGTCTGGGTTCACACACCCATCGAAAAGGGCAGGCTCAAGTTCTACGTTCTACCTGTTCGCGAACATCTGGCAGATTCCAGCATGGACAAGATCTCCCTTGCCAGAATGAAACAATTCCTGGAAGATACGGACAAGATTCTTGGCGACTCAGAAAAAGCAGTCAAAGACCCGGAAAAATAGACCGGTTACGGCTCTTTCCCTCGAGAGAGAGATGAAGTCTCTGGCAAATAAGGAGCAGGCAAAGAACCTTGCCAGGTTTTTTAAGACGGGCAAAGGGGACTACGGTTACGGAGATCGATTTCTCGGGATCACAGTGCCCCGCACCAGAATGGTGGCACGCGCTGCTCTCGATCTCCCCGTAGCTGAGATCCAGAAGCTCTTGCGTTCTCCTTTTCATGAAATCAGACTGCTGGCCCTGATTATAATGGTTCTAAAGTATCCGCGCAAGCCAGAAGAGCAGAAGGCCATTTACGACCTCTACATGAGGGACCGGGCTTACATCAATAACTGGGATCTCGTGGATTTGTCTGCCCATCACATTGTTGGTCCTTATCTGGAGCATCGTGATCGGTCTATCCTTCGTACTCTCGCAAAATCTAAAGTACTCTGGGATCGCAGAATTGCGATTCTTTCCTGCTTCTATTTCATTAAGAATCGGGACTTTGCTCTTGCGTTTGAGCTCGCGGATGTTCTGATTTCAGACACTCATGATTTGATGCACAAGGCAGTTGGCTGGATGCTGCGCGAAATTGGAAACAAGGATCCTCAGGCGGAAAGGGCGTTTCTGGCAGAGCGTTACAAGAAGATGCCCAGAACCATGCTTCGATACGCGATAGAAAAATTTCCAGAGAAGGAACGCAAAGGCTACCTGGCTGGCCTGCAATGATTCAATCTTCTCCTTCCCATCCTTCGTAAAGGCTGTGATGGATATCAAAGAGAGAAAGAATCCTGCCGGCAATGAATCGACCAAGATCGTCTAACGTCCTCGGATTTTGATAAAAACCCGGGCTTCCTGGAAGAACAATCCCGCCTGCCTCAGTGAGCTGTGTCATATTGCGCAGATGAATCAGGCTGTAAGGCGTCTCGCGCGGAACGACAACCAGGCGTCTGCGTTCTTTGAGGCATACATCTGCGGCGCGTTCAATCAGATTTGAAGTGTATCCGTGCGCAATTCCGGCCAGAGTCTTCATGGAACAGGGACAGATGATCATGCCGTCTGATGGAGTAGAACCGCTCGCAGCTTTTGCGCCAATGTCCGCGTGATCTAGAATGCGAAAAGAGTGAACTCGTTTGTCCGAGGCTATCCCATTGAGGTTTGCATCCAGGTATTCCTCGGGCGTGCGAAGAGTGCCCTTCAGTTCCTGATTGTAGACGCGAAGTGCGGCTGCGCTGACTATGAGAGAGCTTTCTCCTGGCACAGAGCTCGCGATGGCTCGGAGAAGTTCTCTGCCGTAGATGGCACCGCTTGCTCCGCTCGCTGCAATGACGAATTTGTATTCTCTCTGGCTCAATTCAGATATGCCTCATCGCTTTTTCCGTCGATGACTGCTTTGAGCAATGCAATTTGTCTGGCGTAGCGCGCCTGCAAATCCTGCGAGAGCAAGGAAAGTTTTGGCGTTTCGAGGAATGCCTGGCGAACCGGACCGGATACGGGTAGTATGGTGGCGCAGAGGAAAATCAATTCACGAGGATCCTCCGGCAGCTCTATGCGCGGGATCTTTCTGGACTGGGCCACGAGAGACAGGAATCCCTGAACTACGGTGCGAAGAGAACCCGCGCACTGAGAAAGATCTTCGTTAGGATACTCCATGACTTCCATTTCTCCTTCCAGGTAGGGCAAAGCGCGCGAAGTAGAATGAATCTTCACTCGATCCACACCTATGGCCAGAAGATTCATTCTGCCATTCTCCAGGTTTTCCACCTGCTTGATGGAAGCAGTGGTTCCAATTTCGTACGGTTCTGCAACGTCGCCTAAAGCTTCCTGTCCGCTTTTGATGAGTGCAACAATGAATGGTTCCTTGCGAGAAATCACTCTCTGAATCATCAGCTGGTAGCGCGGTTCAAAAATGTGAAGTGGAAGTGGCAACCCTGGGAAGAGGACCGTACTCAATGGAAAAACGGGATGCGAATCCATAGATCTACCAGCAAACCCGCGAAGAGCACCGTGCTGATGGAAGCGTTGACATTGAAAAATGCAATTGGGATCTTCTCCAGCCTGTTTGGGCGCACGAGTGCGTGCTCTACTAAGAATAGGATGCCAGTGCAAAAGAGGAAAGCAAAAAAGACAAGGCCCGTTTGTGAAGAAATCGCCGCAAATGCAAAAAGACAGAGAGCAAGTATGTGTGAGATGCGAGCAATCCAGAGTGCGGTTGGAATTCCAAATCTAGATGGAATGGAATGCAGTTTTTGTGATCTGTCAAACTCTGCATCCTGGCAGGCGTAGAGAATGTCAAACCCTCCAATGTAAAGAGCAAGGCCGCCGCTCCATGCAAGAGCAGACAGCGGAATGCTTCCTGTCATGGCAAGTGCAGTGGCGGCCGGCGCCTGGCCTATGGCCGTGCCCAGTACAAAGTGACAGAGCCAGGTGAAGCGCTTTGTGTAGGAGTAGCCCAGTACCAGGCCTGCGGCGATGGGGGACAGAAGTCCGCAGGTAGTTGAGATGGCAAAAGCAGCCACCACGAACAATACTAAAGAAATTATAACAAAGGATCGAACCGCGGACACACTGAGTGCTCCGGATGGAATCTCGCGCATCCTGGTCCTGGGATTCACCGCGTCAATGTTGCGATCTGCAAGGCGGTTAAATCCCATGGCCGCGCTGCGCAGGCTCACCATGCAGACAATCACCAGCACGAGCATCCTGTAAAAAGCAAACCCCGGCACGCCGTTTGAGATCAACTGTGAGGCGGGCAGTGCCTGAATGAATGCAATGCCCGCGAAAGGAAGCGCGAAGATCGTATGCGAGAACTTGATCATTCTTAGATATGTGGCGATTCCGTTCATTGTTTCTCCGAGGGATCTTCTGGGCCTTCGAGGTGAAGGTTCAGTACATTCTTATTGGTCACATAGTTCCAGAGCATTCGCGAAAATTTCTTTGTTTTGTCCCAGCCATCCTTGAGGTCCGCTGATCCGATCAGACCACGCAACAGCTTTTTGGCGAGAATTCCCATTTGAGATAAGAAGAAATAATCCAGTGCATAAGCTCGTGCGAAGCGAAAGAAACTGAAAGCAGGGGTAATGGACAGTCCGATTCCTTCCAGGGTAAGGAGCGCTCGCAGGATGTAGGTGAATCGCGTTGGAATGGTGAAAGGATAACGATAGACGATTTCTGACATGGCGTAAACGATTTCGTGAATCTGAATTCTGTCGCGCTCTGTTTCACCCAGGTAGTGACGGAATACTTCTTCAATCGCGGGTTGAAAAGCGCTGAAGTCGTGGCCAGTGCGAAGAAAGCCCAGATTGGCCAGGTCTTGCACGATTGCATGGATGTCCTGTTCTGCCACATGAATGAGCAGATCCAGCACCATCGACTTCTGTTCGTCGTCTATGCTTCCTGCCATTCCAAAATCGAAGAATGCCACTCTCCCATCTTCGAGGAGGCGTAAATTCCCAGGATGCGGGTCCGCATGAAAGAAGCCATCCTGGATCAACTGTTTGAGGTACGACCTCGTGACGATGCGCACACCGTCCATGGGATCTTTGTCTGCTGCACTCAATGCAGGAAGATCGTTGAGTTTAAGTCCGTCTATGAACTCCATCACGAGCACTTTCTTTGTACAGTACTCCGGGTAGAAAATTGGAACGTAAATGTCTTTCCAGGCTTTGAAGTTATCGCGGAATTTTTCTGCGTTTTCCATTTCGCGACCGAAGTCCAGTTCCATTCTGATTGTGTCCGCGAATTCTTCTACAACGTCGTCCCAGTTTACTCCCATACCGATCCCGGTGTGAGATGCCGCATAACGTGCAAGTATTCTCAGTGCTTCAATGTCCCGCGCGATTTTTTTATCTATTCCCGGTCTCTGGATTTTCACTGCAACCCGGGTTCCATCGTCTAGAAAGCATTCGTAGACCTGGCCCAGGCTTCCGGCTGCGATCGATGTTTTTGGAAAAACTGTGAAAACGCTCAGTGTCTTTCCTTTTCGTTTCAGTTCTTTTCTTAGAATGCGCTTTGCGCGCCAGGTTGCGAAAGGCGGCACGCGGTCCTGGAGACTTTCCAGTTCGTGCATATATGAAAGAGGAACCAGGTCCGGGCGGTTGGCCATTGCCTGGCCTATCTTGATGAAAGTTGGTCCCAGCTGAATGAGAAGGCGCAAAAGGCGATGAGGTCTGGCGGCGCTCGCATCAGGGAAAAGCGCGCGAAAAAGCCCGTCCATGCTTCGCAGGCATGCCTGAATGAATCCGGGCCGGGGGTTTTGCCGTGATTTTTCCATCACGACGTCGAGCGCGAAAGGAGCGCTTCTCAGAAGTATTCCAGTGAGCCGCAGGAACCCGAGGGTCTTGCCCTTCATTCTGGTAGCTCGGAGCGGGGAATAAGGAGTGCAATCGATTTTTGCGGATCATCGCGCGTTGATTTTGACTGTCATTTGATCGCTGGCGCCTCCTGAGTCCACAACTCGTATCTTGAATTCCCCTGGATGAGCGCGCCAGAAGAGAGACTCTCCCGGCTTTGATTTTCCAACAAAGCCATCATCTACAAACCAGAATAGATCTGTGACGGATGCATCCGCGGCTGCTTCAAGAGCGATCTCTTCGCCTTCGCGTGAAGATTCATACGTCACTCCATGCACGGGCGAATGGATGGAGGGTGGCTCTGCGTGGTTGTCCGCAGTCTGGCATTCGGGGGAAAATCGCGGAGGCGCTTTGTGCGGCAGGCCAGCACTCTTGAGAACTCTTTCTATGTCAGACGGCCAGAACTCATAAACTTCTTTCTTTGTATTTTTTGCTCCGGCGCATGCTCTCAGTCCGGTGTCCAGATCTACTGCGACTTCGCGGTGTATGTCGCAAGGTTCGATCGGAGACTTTCCAGGAATGTACCATGTATGCGCGCGAAGCGGGCAGAAGTTCCTCGGAATTTTTCCGGAAACCGAACACACTTCAATTCTGCTCACTCCGGCGGGAGCTTCGATCCAATCTTTGATGCTGTTATTTTCTGCGGCCATTGCGCGCGCGATTCGCAGAAACAAAGGAAGGGCCGCGTCTCGCCCTACGAAGGCGGGATTGGAGGAACCGTCAAAGTTCCCGATCCACACAACCAGGACATAGGACCCGAAAATTCCCGCAGTCCAGGCGTCACGAAAGCCGGATGACGTTCCTGTTTTCCAGTAGATGGTGAATGGCGATTGCATCCATTCTTCTGCCATTCCATCTTCGCGTGCGGACTTGAGCATCTCCAGTGTAATGAATGCAGCTTCTGGGCTGAAGATGGTTTTTCCTGCATTCGTTCTCCCATCGTAAGAGACTGGTCTCTGCACTCCTCCTTTGGCAAGAGCTCCGTAGAGTGACGCAAGCTGTGCCATTGAGATTTCGATTCCGCCCAGAATGGGAGCGAGGCCATAGTAATCCTTTGGTTTGGATAGAGATACTCCAGATGATTTCAAGAAGTCTGTGAAGTCTGGTTGTCTGAGTTTTGCTGCGATGTAGATGGCAGGCACATTCCTGCTCAGAACCAGCGCCGATTGAGCAGATAACGGGCCCAAAAACTCTCCTTCAAAATTTTCCGGACTGTAGGTCGAGAACTGGATAGGCGTGTCTTTCAACAGTGTTCTCGGATGAATGATTCCACGGTCTACGGCCAGAGCATAGAGAAGAGGCTTCAGTGCGGATCCAGGAGATCTCAGTGCGCGAGTTCCATCCACCTGTCCATCAATGCTTTCGTCTGCGAAGTTGGCGCTTCCAACATGAGCGAGTGTCTTTCCTGTATGCACATCCACGAGCAAAGCGGCGGCATTCTTGATTCCAGTCGATTTTCGCGACTGGACGTAGTTCGAAATCGTTCTTTCCAGAGTTTGTTGCAGACTTGCGCGCAGAGTGGTTTTGATTTCTGATCGGTCTGTATTCGAGGGGTCTGCCAGGACCATTTGCGAAAAATGCGGTGCGAGAAAAGGAAGAGGATCTCGCGGAAGCGTTGCGTGACCCACAGAGAGGATGAGCTCTTTGTCTTCAGGGTGTTTCTGGATCCATTGTTCAAAGAGTTGTTTGCGAAACTGATCTATCTCCATGGCAGTGTTGCTTGAGTTGCGGGTTCGTTTTGCCGGGCTTGGAGGAATGATGCAAAGAGTGATTGCCTCCACAGGATTGAGAGAAGAGGACGCTTTTCCAAAGTAGATCAAGGAAGCAGCCGGGACTCCTTCTATATTGTGGCCGAGTGGAATCAGGTTCAGGTATGCTTCCAGGATAGACGATTTTGAATAACGAAATTCTAGATAGAATGCGCATAGAATTTGAAAGATCTTGCCGCGAATCGATCTGGTTTCGAGACCATACTTCATTCGAGCCAGTTGCATGGTAATCGTGGAAGCACCGCGCGCAGAACTGCCGCTGAAATAACCTCTTGTTGCTTTGAGCAGAGCGGCAGGGTTCACTCCCGGGTGAAAGTAAAAGTATTTGTCTTCGCGCAACAGGAATGCCTCGGATACGGCAGGCGACATATCTGCGAGACTGGTAAACTTTCTATACTTTTGATCCGTGGAAATAGTCAGGCGAAGTAGCTTACCGTCTGCGTCGTAGACCGCGCGCGAGAAAGGCATTCCGCTGAGAGGTCCACCGGCAGAAACAATCCTGAGCAAAACGTAGCACGCAGCGCCAATCGCTGCGCGCTTGAAAATCTTTGACCTTCTCTTCCAGAAGGCTCGAATGAAATCCGTCATTTCCTGGTTTTGATTTCGAACTGTCCTTCTCCAGTGAGCGCCCGAGTAGATTTTTGATACATTGCTTCTGCGAAAAGAGGTGGAACAACAAACTTGCCCGCACTCACCGCGCGCAATCTGTATGTATATTCGGATGCTCGTGATGTGGCTCTTGTGAAAAGTACAATTCTGTCTTCGCGCATTTCCACATGATCTGGTTCCATCAATGCGGGCTTGAACCCGGGAATGCCCACAGTGTCTGTTCTTGTTTTTTCGTCGAAGACTGGTTCGAAACCTCCGGGGAAAAGATCCACAATGGCAATGTTGGATGCATCCGTGTCTTTTGCGCGGATTCGGATTCTTACATACACTTCCTGGCCGGCCTCTGCAGATTGGATCTTGTTTCCACTTTGATCTGTAAACTCGCGGGAAATTTCGATTCCGTTTGCGTACGGTGCTGGAAGTTTTTCATCGAATCCGCCCACGGTGACCTGATAGAACGCAGGCAACGGCGATCCTGCATCGAACTTGATCTTGCGCGCTTCCGGAAGGAAGACGGATTTTGCAAACAGACCATCCGGGAACAGGAGAGGACGCTTTTCTCCGCTGCCAAGTTCCTGAGTCACTTTCAAATCCAGTCTGCGTGCGTGCCGCAGATCCAGATATGCGTCAATGGCCAGAATCATGGACGCGGCGGAGATCGTGCTGAACTGACCTTGCTTCATGGGAGAAAAGAAGCTCTGCATAGTCTTGTCGCTTAACGTTTCAAAACTGCCAGGGAAGTGACGCGATAGAAGATACATGTAACTTGCATTGGCGGACACTGGATCAAATGAGTTGAAAATCCAACGACTGAATACCCCTGGTTGGGATTTCTCAAAGAGGTCTGTTGCTTCTTTGTCCTGTTTCATGAGTTTGCGCGTGGCCGCCAGATACATGTAGGGCAGGCGAACAAAATCATCTTTCTCCCTGGACGCTTCAATTAAAAGACTGTTCACTTCGTTTGCATGCAGCTTTCCATTTCGCGCGAGCACATACAGAGCAAACGCTCTGTCGTGCAAAGTCGCGTCTTTTGGAGAAGAGGACATGGATTCCAGGTAATTCATACCCTTGCTCAGAACTGCATCTGGCACGGTCACACCGCGCTCTTTTGCTTCCGTAAGGAATAACAACGCGTAGGTGGATTGAAACGGATCTACATAAGAATTAGGCGCCCAGAATCCAAACGATCCAGAATCATTCTGCCGCGCGCGAAGGACAGAAATGGTATTGGAGATGATCTTATCATTGTCTCCTCGCGCAAGTTCTGGTCGATTTCGAAGCACAAGTGCTGCAAATCCCCGGCTTGTAATTTGTTCCGTGCAGCCATAAGGATAGTTCTCCAGATAAGCAAACAGACCAGAAGACCAGGCAAGAGGCACAGGAGATACAGATACTTCTAGTTTGCGAAAATCTGGATAAAGCGTTCGTTTGGATTCAAATGAATCCGATCCACCTGCCAGATATCCAGATTCTACATCCAGAATGTACGGGCGAGCGGGACGAACACTGATTGTTTCTGTTTGTTTGCCTGCTTTTCCGGCGGATGTTGCCATAAAAATGATTCTTCCTTCTCCAGGCGATTTGGCTCGCACCTGGAAACGGGCGGTCTTTTCTCCTTTTTCTGAGATGCGCAGTGCCGCAGTATTGTCTCCTACGATCTCAAGCGATCCCTCCGCACGCGCTTCTACGCGCACGGGCAGATCATTTCCCGATCCGATCACATTGTTGGCAACATTCGTGCTCACGTTCATCGTGTCCCCCGGTGCAGAAAACGCAGGCACGGAAGGAGACAGTATGAAATCTCCGCGCACGATTACGCTTTTCTCTTCTACACCAAGGACGGACTCGTTTACAAGTACTGCAAATACGCGCACTCTACCGTTGAAATAATCAGGAACTGTGAAGCTTACTTCTCCCGCTCCCGCCGAATCACGAATTCCAGACCAGAATGCTACAGGCAATGCCCTCTTTCGTTTGAAAGGGTTGAGATTTAGACCGATCAAGCGATCCGCATCTCCTCCCATCTTCATCAAACTTCGCACGATGGAAAACTCCGGAAGGAGTTGATCTACGATCTGCGATGTGCTGACTTCCAGGGCTCGTTTCTGAAAGAAGTGGCCCAGAGGATCCGGTGTTCTGTACTTTGCAACCTGTAAGATTCCTTCGTCTACTGCATAGAGTACAATTTTGCCCGGCCTGTCTGTGCGATACTGGATTCGCAGTGTATCTCCGGGGCGGATTTCTGCTGGCACATTCAAAGTGACTGCTGCTGTTCTACTCTTCTTGCTGACTGAGAATGGAGCGACCCCAAAGCTCAGTGGGCTTGTGTAAATTGCCTTTGAATCGAGAGACCGCACAAAAGAAACGTTTACGTACGCGTTTCCTTCCAGGCCTTCTGGCATTCTGATTCTCTGCACTGAGGATTCAGTTGCAGTTTTGAACCATTTGTACGCATATACTTTATCTTTCTCTATAGTAATGAGACCCGCCCCAACGTAGGGAGCGCGAATCGCCATTTCAATCTCTTCTCCCGGGGAGAAATCTTTGCCGCTCAGTCGTATGGAAAGCTCCGCATTTCTTTCAAGACTTCGTGTTAGATTGCCCTGACCAATCACTGAATATTGAAAGCGGTTCAATTCCTGCGATGATTCGTCCACGATGCTCAGAACGAAATCGCCAGACTGATCCGTGGGCAGCAGTTGATTGAATCCTCCTTGCGGGATGATCAAATCACGATCGAGCACTGGAATCTCTTTGACGATGCTCTTGTATTCGTAGACTCCATCTTCGCGCTTCACCAGACTGGACATCGGGCGCTGCTCTACAATGCGCAGTTTCAATTTGGAGAGAGAGACAGGCTTCAGCTTTTCGTCGATTGCAATGATGGAGACGGCTCGAGCGGATCCTTTGTGAATGTAATTTGCATCTCCATCTGATTTGATTCCGACTACCGCTGAAAGCGGGGAAACCATTTGCAGTGATTGTGTGCTGACTGCGCGTCCTCCCTCAGATTCAAAACCATCCGCGTGAAAAGTAACCCAGTACAATCCTTTCGCGTATTTTTCGAGTCCGAGTGGGAATTCCACTTTGCCCTGATCGTCGGTTTCGAGCGTCCCCAGATCTTGCTGGAAGCTTCGCGTTGTGCGAAGAGGATCATAGAACCTGTAACCTTCGTAACCGCTGAACGCAGGAAAACGAGGAGTTAAGACGAGTGTGGCCTGTACTTTTTTATGCTGCGCAGGTGTTCCGAACAAGTTCATCAGCAACACCTGGCCTTTGAGCTGTTCTGGCTTCACCCATCCTTCTGTGTCTTGAGGAGTTTGCGAGAATTGAGTTGTGATGCGAAGTTTGTCGGGAAGAAATTCCTCTACGCGAACACTTGCCTGACCGAGTGTGATTCGCTCCTGGTATTTCTTGGGAGGCACAAGCATGGCCCGGATCTGGTAAGAACCGGTGGGAGAAGTTTCCTCTGTCTTGTATTTGATTTCTTCAAATGCAGACGGAGAAAGTTTGATCAGCCTGGAAAACACTTCGATTCCGCGCGGATCAAGAATGCTCACCTCCACAGGCAGACCGGAAAGATTTCTCTTCCAGTCTCCGGACTTGATGATCAGGCCTGCGCGAATTTCGTCTCCGGGTCGATACATGCCACGGTCGGAGAAGATAAATGCTGTGAGTTTGTCGCGTGAATCCGCACCCTGAAGCCCTCCCACATCAAAGCGAGAAAAGTCCAGCTTTCGATCATCTCTTGCAAATGGCATGAAAGACAGGTCAGAGCCGGCTTTCGCGATGAAAGCGACTGGCGCTTTCTCTCGCGTGAATTCGCTGAGGTTTGCGAGAGTCGCATGTCCGTTTGCGTCTGTGGTTTGAGTGGCCACTGCCATTCCATTTTTTCCAATGACACTGACTTCCACTCCTGCGACCGGAAAGCCCTGCGCAAACGATTGAACAAATACGTCGCGAGTGCCAGAGCGAGCTGCTTTGACCAGAATTCCTAAATCCGAAACCAGAACCAGGCGCTTGTCTTCGAGTTTACCTATCCGCACTTCATCCGATTCGCCTTCGTTTTCCGTTTCTTGATCCTGTTTCTTCTTACGCACTCCGCGCACTTTTAGATAGAAGAGCCCATTCTGAAGACGCGGGCCTTTTGCAGAAAGATACTTTGAAAAATCAAACGAAGCATACTGCAGTCGTTTTCCTTTCTCACGGTTGAGCTGGATCGTTTCCGTATAACGTTCGGATATATTGTCTTCATTGAAATTGTAATTGGAAAAGTAGGGACTGTTGAAGTTTCCGTAGGATTGCGAAATCAAATGATTGATCTGATCCGGCATGATCCTGCCGATTTCAAATTCAAGAGCATCGTTGTCATAGGATAGAACAGAAATGCGTTTCTCACCTGAAAGACTCAGAATGGCTCCGTCGTGCATGATGCGCGCTTCTCTTTGAAAGTCAGGCACACGCACGATCGATTCGTACTTCTCTTTCAACAGGAAGTCGCCTACGGCGCGGGTGTTCTTGCCCACCCTGACAAAGACTTGAGCTCCTTCCTGTGCCTGGATCTTGTAAGGATGAACGGTACCTTCTTCTGTGTTTTCGTCTGCTCGCACGAATTGCAGTTTACGCGAATGGGCCAGAGTATCCTCATCTATCTCCTTTACCTGCCACTGATGGTTCTTGCTTTCCGATGTGCCCGGAGATGCAGGGCGATTTTTGGGAAGCTCGTATGCGGTGATGTTTTTTGCGAGTTCTTCTGGAGTGATGGAAGCAGTGGTTTCCACAAAGAGCACCTGATCGAGTTCGTAGGATTCGTTTCGCACAAGCTGAACGGCTGTGCTGTCTATGAAGAAGTGAGTGTACTTTCCAGGCACAGGCACATCTGCATGCACACTGTCAGAACTGCCCCCGCCGTCTTTCGCATGAATGCCGGACTTCAGGTTGAATACCAGACTTGCCTCTTTTTCTTGAATGGACACAATATCTGAGTGAACGAAAGCGCGCATTTCTGTGGCATCCAGAGTGACTGAGTTTGCCAGAGGCTTGCCGCTCAATAGGCCGTCTTTGTATTCGAAGGAAACACGATCGCTGATTGATTTTGCATCTACTGGATGAGAGAAGTCGAGCGTGATGACTGCTTTCTTGATGCGAGGATCTTTCGGATCGATGTAGAATTGCGCCGAAGCAACAGTCACTGTAAAGGGCGCCGTTTCAAATCCAACCTGATAGTCATCAAGTTTGATGGAAGGGGAAAAGAATTCAGGCTTGAGAGTGACAGAGTACGATTTTTCTGCGGGCCAGTGTTGTGACGGAACAAATGTGATGGTGGAATCGTCTACGAACGTCCAGGTTCCCGGGTGAGATGGCTTCATCTGGATGTCTGCGGTTTTTCCAATCAGATCAATTCTTACAGCAGGGTTGCTGAAGTGAATGCTTACGGAAGAGGGAGATGTTTCATCCGAAGGCTTTACGTATTCCGGACCGCTTACGGTTGCATTTGTGCGAGTGAGTTTCTTGAAGAGCTGAAAGGAACTGCACCCTCCAAGAACCAGCGCAAATGCAGCGGACATCATGACTGCCGTGCGAAACACTGGAGGCCTGGCCTCTCTTGCGTTTAGAATGCGCTTCTGGATCACTTTCACTCTGGATTCCACGAATTGGATTCCTTCCTGCTTGATCGAAAGGATGCTTCGAACCGGAGGCGAAGGTCTGTACTCAAACGTTCCAAAGATGGCGCCCGAAGCACGAGCGGCGGCGCGCACTGGATAAGTGAAAACCTTCCAGATGAAAGAGAGCGATGCCGTTAACAGGAGCCAGGCGCGCATCAGGCCTCTGGATGCTTTCTCCAAAAATGGTTGTGATTTATCAAGGAATCGAAGGATCCACGGATCCAGTTTCACTGCGATTTGTTCGAATGCCTGGTAGATGCTCTGGCGGGTGATTTTCACGGCCTGGTGTGAGGAATCGTGGAGGCCTGTGCAAGCAAAATTAGTCCCGCAGCTCCTGAATCAAAGTGGATATTCGTTTTGAGATTCCTCCAAAGATAGGCAGGCCAGAAGATTTCACCAGCCATACGATCATCTCAGAAGTGGTGTTCAGTAAAATGTCCGTTTTGCGCATTGTTTTTCCCTGATCCAGCACCCAGAAGAGAAGGATTCCAAGCTGGTAGAGCCAGAGAAGGAAGGGGAGTTCTTTTGCCAGTTGCGCTGGCGCGGGCTTACAATCTGCCACTGCCTCTTCAAAGATCGCAATTGCCTTGTCTCGAATTTCGGCTGATTCTTCACTGAAAGGAGAGAGTGGACTTCCTGGAACGACTGCATTTTTTGCAAGCACCCACAGGAACTTTTTGAACGGAGCGAATTGTTTGATGCGAAGGCGAATCACATATGTGATTCTTTCTTTCAGGCCCGTCTCTTCTTTGAAGTAAGCTTTGATTTGATCGTCTTTTTCCAGAGTGCGCTTGTAGAATTCTAGAACCACTTCTTCTTTGGTGCGAAAATAGTAGTACGCAGATCCAAGCGCCACGCCTGCACTCGCCGCAATTTCGCGCATGGTTGCATCTTCGAAGCCTTTCTTTTGAAAGAGGACCAGCGCGGCCTCATAGATGGTCTCTCTTGTTTCCTGAGACCGCGCCTGGGTTTTCTTTGCTCTTTTTTCTTTCATGCCCGCTTTTCTTGAAGTGCTGGTTTTTGCTGGGTGCGCTTGCGCATTCTGCTGAATACAAACATATTGAAGAAATGCATGGTACCCAGAATCAGGAGCACCAGACCTACTTTCACGCTCAACGATTCAACCATTTCTTCCGGCGCGATTGGTTTGATTTTTTCTCTGAGAGTCAGAGTCACGTATCCAATGTTGATCAGATAGAATCCAACCACCAGGAGATGATTCACAGAGTCTGCGAGCGGTTCATTCGCGTGAAACGCGTCCACGAGAAAGATCCTTCCGTTTTTTGAAAGAGTGCGCGCCACCCAGACAGTCAGACCCAGGCTGATGATCAGATACAGAAAGTAAAGCAACAACGTCAGCTTGCTCCACACATGCGGTGGCATACTCCCACTTGCTCTAAGAATTTCGACGATTCGATCGTTGCTCTGGCTCTGAGCCAGATCGATCGGCCGATGACCATTTCCATTTTGGATCTCAAGCACTTTTCCCCGAGTGGCCAGGAGCCGGGTGATCTCCTCATCTCCGCGTATTATCGCGTAGTGGAGTGCCGTGTTTCCAGCGCGGTCCTGGATCGCAGGATTTGCACCGGCACGCACAAGCATTCGCACCACTCCGGTCTGGCCATTTTCAGCCGCAACCATCAGCATTGTCTTTTCTTCCCGGTCCAGGGAGTCTATGTTCTTCGCCGTCACCTTGCGCGCCAGATCGTCTTCCTGGCCCTGAATGGCCATATCATGCAGCGTCTGGGCGCCCACGGGCATGGCAAATGCCAGGGCAAGAAGTAGGGTTCCGATTTTCATAACTGCCTCCAATAATTGAACATGTTCAAAATAGACGATAGGGAGTTCTTGTGTCGATATAAAAAATTTGAACGTGTTCAAAAATTCTGATCAGCATGTGCGTGGCCGCAGACCTTCAGCACCAGCCAGGGGCTGTCACAGAGGTTTGGGCTTCTTCATTTCTGTGCGAAGCTGAGACCGGTCGTGCTGTTTATTACCGAAAACATGTAGTTCATTCCGGATTTCCTCTCAATACTACATTTTATCAAGTTTCTGGTTGACGATTGCTTTCGCAGTCTCAGCCAGAGCCTATGAGAAATAGCAAAAAGAACCGGGTATTCAAATTCACTGCTACTGTTGTAGGAGCCATCATCCTTTCTTTCAGTGTCCTGGCTTGCGGCGGGAAGTCCAACAAATGCTCGTCTTCCTCTTCAAGTAGTTCAAGCTCCAGCTCTGGAAGCAGTTCGCTTTGTCTTGATGACCCACTTACCCAACTACTGGTGTTGTATGTTCTCCTGGATGCGGTGCGTGTCACTGCCTGTACGACCAACGTGGCCGGGTGCAGCGCGTCTCAATTCTCTTGCAGCCAGAGCTCATTCTGCTACACGAGTCTTACTGCGTGCCGAAATTCACGCACTTGCGGAATGGAGGAAGGAGGGACTTTCTCACAGTCTTCGCAGAGTCTCCCCCCAGAGCCTGGAATTCCAAAGTCGTTCTGAGTGGGATTGTTTTCGCGCCGCAACGACGGTTGCGCTGCGGTCTCGCTTGATTTTTCTGCTCTGTGTTGTCCGCCCCGAAATCCCGTCGTGTGGAATATGATGGGTGAGAGGCGGAGGACTTCTGAAAAACCATTGACTGGCTGTCCCCAGCCAGCGAGGTTATACTGTGTTCCGGCGGATCTCCATCCTGTTTCTGTTGTTCTTTGCCGCCTGCTTTGACTATTCAGAGTCCATTTACTTCTCCCCGGATCTATCTGGCTTCATAGAGATTGAATACCGTGTTCCACTTCGCGCCAAGCAGGACACTTCTCTGATTTCTTATTTTGACCTGGAAAAATCGGACATCAATAAACGTTATACGCGATTGCTTTCGCGGAAGACAGAGATCGAAAACTTTCAAAAAGAAATTGAGCAAACGGATTCAGGTCGATTTGCAAAAGTCAAATATAGAATTGCGTTTCGGGCACCTGTGGAACTGGAACGCATCCTCATCGGCAGTACCCGCGTTTATTTCTTTGAAGGGAAGTGGGTAGTGCAGCGCAGGATTCCCAGTTCCCCTCCATTGCATGCGGATGCAGGTCGTGTGTCGCGAAGAGTTCACGAGCTTTCGCGCATGAGTCTCTCCGGACATAGTTTGAATTTTCTGATTTTCTATCCCCCGGAATACGATCTGTTTACGAATCACGGGACCATCGTTCGACCCGGAGTGGAAAGCTTGAGCATTCCACTTTCCACCACTCAGAATGGGGGAGGGCTGGTGTGGACCATGGAAATCAAAGCAAACCCGCTTCAGCCAGTAAGCCGCGGTAAACCGTAAGAGCCTTCAGGTCTCTTTCCGTCATTCTGTAGTGTAAGTTCTTTGTCAGATATTCACGGGCATCGGATCGCCCTGCCTTCTGGATGATTTCTTCCATGTGCGAAAGCCCCATGGAGAGAGACCATTCGAATGTTTCATCCGGAACCGGATTTGACTTTGGATACGCCCAGACTGCGAATACAAAGGGAAGGCCTTCGAGTTCGTTCCACCACTGCCCCAGATCGCGAATGCGAAATCGATCCAGGTCGGATCGATCCCAGAAGGAAAGCGCCGCATCTCCAATCAACATGCCTGCCTGGCCTGGTCCAATGTGTGATGGGACTTCGGATGCCGGGACGGAGCTGCGCTCGGGACTGGCCCCATATACTTTTTTCAAAAGCAATAGAAGCAAAGCCTGCGAAGTGCGCGATCCTTCATCCATCCAGATCCTGTCGGGTACGGAATCCGCCGGGTCCTCTGCAGAGCGTATATATAGAATAGAACGAACTGCAGAGTCAGCGCAAACACCCATCGTCTTGCAAAAGGTAAGTTCAGGATGCCGCAGCACTTCTACGGAACTGATCAAAGCAGTGTCTATCTTTCCTTCTAGAAGCGCGCCTGCCAGGCGAGAGGGGACGTCGATCACTGCCGTGGTTCCAAATCTGCCTGGATCGGTCCTGAATCCGTATTCCAGGGGTTGGGTATTCAGGAAAGGGAGCAGTCCCAGCTTCATCTCTGGGCTTTTTCTCTGGGGCCGGGAAAAAATCCATCGATATAAAGAGAGTGGGCGTGTTTCTAATTGGACTGTTGCTCTTTGGGCAGCATGGCGAATCTCCCGGCGATCCAGGCTTTCCCTGGGGGCAGGGTTACGGGGACTGGCGGGTTCAGAAGAGCGCCATGATCCTCAAGCAGGTTCCAGGCGAAAAGGTAATCGTATCGAAGAACGACCTTGAGTTTGAGTTTTCCTTTCATCTTAAAAAGAAGATCCGCGATGTACGCACCTCTGTCAAAGAAGAGGGCGGGAAGAAAAAGGCGGTGTTCGAAGAACTGATTTTGGACGCAGCCGAGCCTGTTGAAAACGCAAGGCTCTATGCCGTGGCCGTGAAATATCCAAAACTCCCTCTTACAGAAGATCTCAAAGAGTCGATTCGAAAGATGGGGGCGCAGAGCATTCCAGAGAGCGACCAGTTCAGCATCGACTTGCCTTCTACTCTCATACAGATCACGTGCTCCAGAAAGAAAGATAAGAGATATCTAGAAAGGATCGTCTTTATTTCTAAAGTGTACTCAGCCGTGGAAAAAGAAGATGCGGATCTGCTTAAAAAAGAGGCGGATTCCAGAATCAAAAATGCAGTCGATGAAAGACAGCAGGAAATGGTAAAAAGCCCTCCGCAGAGCTGGATGCGTTCCGAAATCATACCCCGAAATGAGTCGTCGCTACAGGTGACTCCAGAACTCTGGTCAGAGACGCCATGAAGCGCACAGTCTTACTGATTCTTCTTTTTGCATTTGCCTGCGTCACCAAAACAACTACGGGACCGGATGCATTCAGCTACACAGACGGCGAATCGTTTCGTGTGCAGATCCCGCTTGCAAACAAAGATGGTTCCAAATCAAAAAAAGAAGGCACAGTCACTCATGAATTCCGCGAAAAGCCCGCGGAAGACTCAGTGATTGTTCGAGTCATAGTGCTCGAAACAAAATCGCCGGAAGATTTATTCGCACCCGGTTACGAAAGTTCATTTCTCAATTCGTGCAATTGCTCTGTTGGAAAGCGCGGAGTCATTCATGTCAATACATGGGCGGCACGCGAATACGTTCTATCCATGAAGGACGGATCACGCATTGCCTACGAAAGGCACATCGCGGTTGGGAAAAAAATATTCGTCCTCGGAGTCTTTGGTCCGTCAGATGATGATGCGAGGCTAGCATCCATGTTTAAAACTCTCACAGAATCTTTCGCGATAAAGGAGTGATCCTCTGAATCCCGGAACCGTTGAGCCTTTCAGCATCCACGCAGGCATCCTGGACATTCGTTTTCGCGTCTACGCCGGGCATCTGAGTCTGGCGCAAGAGCTAAAGAGAAACGGAGAAAAAGAGCATCTCTCCCTTTGTCTCAATCAGGGCGATTACACAAAAGCAGCTTACTTTCTGAAAACAGACGAACGCATTCGCGTGCTTTTGATTTCCCTCGAGCAACCGGGTTCTGCAGCAAAGGAAGGAATTTCCGAAGCGATCGCGTATGCGGCACTCGAATCGCCCAGGCTTGCGGACGTCATTGCATCCGTTCACAAAGTGGCGTTTGAAAAAGGTGGAATCCTTCGCGCCGGAGTGTATGAGCTGCGCGAAGACGAAGCGCCTGGGGAAGTGCCGGGACTCTTTCATGCCGTGACTGCAGGACTTCCACCTCCCTTGCTGATCCGCGGGGGTGAGTTTACATTCCCTCTCCGGTCTGGAATTCCTGCCGGGATTGTATCTGAATGGGTCTCCCAGACTCAGAGCATGGAATGGCATGCAGGAGACGCACTGTACCTCTACACAGATTCAGCAGAGGTAGAAGCTTCCCACGATTTCCATGAATATCTTCGCGCGCACAAAGGCGGTTCTCTCCAAATTCCGGAAGATATGATAGTATTTCGCATCGAATTTGGCTCCTGATAAAATACCTTTGATCTTTTGACCACGGCCTTCTGAGTGGGTTCATGTGGATGTGGCCTGCTTTGATCGTCTCTATTGTCCTGGGTGCAATTGGACAGATACTTATGAAAATTGGAATGAAGGCGGCGGGGCCCGTTCCACTGGATCGTGGAATAGTTGATCTTTTTTACTATTTCATGCATGCGGTGCTCTCGTTGCCTTTGATCGGGGCGGCTCTTTCCTATGGAGTCAGTTTTGTGTTGTGGCTGGGTGTTCTTTCTGTAGCAGACTTGAGTCTGGCCCGTCCTATCATGTCTGCAGGCTATATTCTCACTCTTGCCTACGGCTTTGCTTCGGGTGAAGATATCACTCCCGCGCGGGTTTTAGGAACTTGCCTGATTGTAGTGGGCATTGCGTTTGTAGCAAAAAGTGGGATTAGAACATGAAGGCTGCCGTACTCGAAAAAGACGCACGATTTCTCCAGATAAAAGAAGTAGAGAGGCCAGCACTCGCTGCGGGTATGGTGCGCGTGAAGGTGCATGCATGCGGTGTATGCGGATCGGATGTTCATCTGGTGTTGCACAGAAGCATGCACGCCAAATCCTATCCAAGAATTCCCGGTCACGAATCATCCGGAGTAGTCATCGAAGTAGGAGAAAATGTAACCAGGGTGAAGCCTCAGGACAGAGTGGTTGTTTCTGCTGGAACCAGCTGCGGTCATTGTGCTGCCTGCAAGGCGGGTCGCGAAAATCTTTGCCCGGAAGTCGGAGTCCTGGGGTTCGATTCGGATGGATCGTTTGCGGAAGAAGTAGTGGTGCCAGAACGTTGTCTCTTTGTTTTTTCCTCTCACATTCCTTTTGAGCAAGCAGCCATTTTAGCGGACGCGGTATCCACTCCCTATCATGCACTTCGATATGCGGGGAACATCAAGCAAGGAGATACTGTGGCAGTGTTTGGCTGTGGTGGCCTTGGCATTCACGGGGTTCTACTGGCGCGCGCTCTTGGCGCGTCTAGAGTGTTTGCGCTCGACGTAGAAGCAGGCGCTCTCTCTAACGCAGAGAAAGCAGGGGCCAATGAAATCATAGATTTGTCCGGAAAGTCAAGCGTTGGCAAGATGAACGCCGGCAAAATTCTAAAAGAAAAAGGCGGAGTGGACCTGGTTGTAGATTTTTCAGGATACTATAGTAATATAGAGGAATCCGTTCGCGCAATGAATCCCGGCGGCAGAATGGTGATGGTCGGACTGGGCAGAAATCCGCTCAAGTTTGCAATTCCGGCCACTCTCATCTTCAAGATGATCAGTGTATGTGGATCGTATGGATCGGATTCGCGCGCTCTGCCAGAGTTGATTGACCTTCTCGAAAAAGGAAAAATCAATCTGGCGCCTTCCATTACTTCTACGCATCCATTGGAAGAAGCCCAGGAGTGCATTGAGAAGCTGGAAAACAGAAAAGGCAATCCAATCCGATTTGTAATTCGTCCCTGAACGTGGCGGCCTTACTCACTCTTGCACTGGTCTGGTTTGTTCCATTCGACGCCTCTCTTGTGAAGGCGGCGCTGGTCGCACTGGCGCTCCTGGACTCTTTTTTTCCAGTCACCTCTCGCAGCAGAATGATCATCGTTTCATGGATTGTTCTTTCACAGTTGATTCTAGCGTTTACTGGCTTTTACTTTTCAGACGATAGCCTCCGCCATCTTCACGATGGCTTCTATTTGCTTCGAGGAATAGACATCTATCTGTTTCCTCCCGCGGCTCTGCCGGTGGTCGTGCCCACACCGGACTACCATCGCATGATCGGAAGTGTCTATTTTCCAGTTGTTCAGTTCATGTCTATGATTGGCTCCTTGTTTTCTGTATCGCGTGGCTATGTCTTTGTATTTCACGGACTCTGTTCTCTGTTATTTGGAATCCTGGCGATGCGAATTCGTGGAAGAGTGTTGTCTTTCTTCTCTCGTTTTGTTTTTTCTCCAGCATTTGTGCTCATTGCAAGTGGTCGGCATGAGGACTTGCTTGCGGCCGCGATTTTTTTTCTCTCTTTGACCCTCCACTCACGAGGTGCAGGCTTCTTCACTGGACTTCTTCCCTTTATCAAGCCTGACGCAGCCTTCCTCTCCTTGCTTACGATGAGAAAGAATGCCGCCTATCTCCTGGCTATGATTGTCAGTGCTTCTTGCTTGCTCTGGTTTTCCTTTCAATTTCTGGTAATCAGTGATCTAACACTTCCGGCCTTTCTATCCAATCTCCGCTTCTTCGCAGACTGGTACGTGGGATACAATCCTCTGAGTCTTCCGGGCCCTCTGTTTTTTGTTCGAATTCGTCCGTGGATTGCTCTGGCTGCATTTCTGGCAGGCTTAGTCTTCATCTGGCGTGCAGCGTCTTCCGGCCCTTCCAGGCGTTTCGTGTCCATTCTGGCGGCCACGGGTGCGGCCGGAGTCCTGTTCAGTTTTGCTCTTCGCGGTGTCTGGCATCCATGGTACTTTTGCTCTGCAATTTCCGCGCTCATCTTCTTCAAAAAAAGAAAACTTGCACAAAGTATTCCGCCCTATCTCGTTTTATTCTTCCTCCCAATTGCCGATCTTCGTGCGGGAGGGGGCTTTCACTTTGGCGGATTTTATGTCGCAGTTCTCGGGTTGCTGGTATTGCATCTCGGGCACAAATTCTTGACACGTCGAAACAGTGATCGCCTCTGAACTTATGAGCCGGGAAATCGAGAGTCTCCTTCTTTCTCTCTATGACTCCTCCGATGAAAAGGAGTCAGCGTATCTTACGAAAGAACTCTTTCGCACGATTCCTATTGGCTATCACCCACTGCGTTACGTGGAAGCACTCAGCACTCCTGCGGTTCGCTGGAAACTTCGCACCGGCCTTTTTCCGGCGCTTGGAGATCTGAAGATTCGCCACGATCTTAAAGAGCTTCTGAACCGCAGCCGCGAAGACGGAGACATGGATCTAGAGATGGGAGCATTCCTCATCGCACGTGGAGTGGAGGAACCGGAAGTAGTGCCGGAAGACCTGACTGTGCAGCTCGACGCGCTTGCGAAGCCTCTTGCCCGGGCCATCAAGTATGCGGGTGGAGATCCGGAGAGCCGTTTGAATTTGTTTAGATTCTATATGTTTGATAAGCTGGGCTTTCAGGGAAACACAGCTGATTACTACGATCCTAGAAACAGTTTCATCACTTCTCTTCTTCGCACCGGAAAAGGGATACCCGTGACGATTTCTGTTTTATGCATTCTGATTGCGCGTCGCGTAGGCCTGCCTGTCTCCGGAGTCAACATGCCCGGACACTTTCTTCTGACGTTTCAAGAAGGGGACCTCGTGGCGTACATGGATCCATTTAACTCCGGAGCCATCCTGAGCCACGAGGAATGTCTTCAGTTCCTCACTCGCCAGAACCTTCCTTCTGATCCTGCCTACCTGAGAATCGCAGACTCCATGACCATTCTCAAAAGGATGTATCGTAACTTGATTCATATTCACTCGTCGCGCGGCAATCGTGAGGAAGAGCGCCAGTTGCGCCGGCATCTTTTCATTCTTGAGAACGCCGGGGCAGCCTCGCCGTGACCGGCGGACCGGTCGGTCAGATTGAACGGAAGCTTGCTTCTATCATTGGGCAGGACCTTCCGGTTCTAAAGAAAATTAAGAAATACGTAATTCAAAGCGGCGGAAAGCGAATTCGTCCGCTTACTCACTATTATACGCTGCGCATGCTTGGCTCGGATCACAAGGAGTGGGTGGATGCAGGCGCCATAGGAGAACTGATTCACAATGCTTCTCTCCTTCATGATGATGTAGTGGATGAATCGGATCTTCGCCGCGGCAAACCTTCTGCACCTGTTCTTTTTGGAAACAAGACAGTGGTTCTCGCCGGGGACTACTTGCTTGCGTGCGGTCTTCATCATCTGTCCACTCTGGAACATTCACGCGAGTTGCTCGTAATTTTTTCTCGTACGATTCGCCTTCTCAGCGAGGGAGAACTCATTCAGATGGAATGGGAAGGAAATCTAAAAATTCCACCAAAAGCATACGAAAGAATTATCTACTGCAAAACAGGTTGTCTGTTTGGAGCAATGACTGAATCGGCGGCCGTTCTTGCCGGCGCGGATTCTGCTCGGGCACAGTACCGCGCGTTTGGCGAGCGTCTGGGAAGATATTTTCAAGTGCGCGATGACTATCTGGACTACTTCACTCCAGCAAAAGAGACTGGAAAAAAAGAGATGCAGGATTTTGAAAGAGGCCTGGTCACATGGCCCGTTATGCGACTTTTGGAGACAAAAAAGGGCGCTGACAAGATTCTTCGCGACATCTGGAAAGATCGTAAAAAGAATTTGAAAAAGATGCTGGGTCTGCTCGAAGAAAGGCGCATCCAGGAATCGTCGCGAGCTTATCTGAAATCAGAACTGGATTCCATGCTTGGTTTTATTTTGAAACACCCGCCTTCTTCTTTTCGCGACAAAATGCACAGCACCCTCAAAACGCTGGAGTTGTGAGCCAGCCCATGGACTCTTCGCCCAAAGTACTTCGCACCGTTACGGCCATCCGCTATGCTTTGCCTCTTCGCGAAGGTGGCTCCTTGCCCGGATTGATGGAGGCAGATGACGATGGTTTGTATGTTGTAAAATTTAGAGGAGCAGGACAGGGAGCGGCGGCTCTCGTCTCTGAAGTCTTCTTTGGAGAAATTGCGCGCTCCCTGGGCCTTCCTATTCCAGAAATCGTTCTTGTGGATCTGGACGTGGATATCTCTGCGGCGGAAGGAGATCCTGAAATTCAGGATCTGTTGCGCTCGAGCGCGGGCCTGAACCTTGGAATTGATTTTTTGCCCGGAGCTTTTCCTTTCGCGCCACCAATTGCCCGTGCGCTTGCGGCAGACATCGTCTGGTTTGATTCTCTGGTCATGAATGTAGATCGCACGGCCAAAAACCCCAATCTACTTCGCTGGCACAATCAAGTTTGGATCATAGATCATGGAGCGTGTCTGCCGGCCCAGCACGGCGATGATCCTTTATCGGATGCGGCACTTCGAGAATTTCCACGCATCGCGGATCATGTTCTTTTGAAACACGCAGGCTCCATTGCAGACGCACACAGTCGCCTCGCGCCTCTTTTGAGCGCAGAGATGATTCGGGATGCAGCGGCACTTGTGCCGGATTCGTGGTTCATCAAACACGGGCGGGAAGAATACATAGACTTCGTACAGAAACGTTTGAGTTCCGGGCCATTTGCAGAGGAGGCTGAGCGTGTCCGATCGTGAAGCATACCAGTACGCCATGTGGCGCGTCGTCCCTTTGCTCGAAAGAGGCGAATTCATCAATGCAGGTGTAGTTTTGTTTTCACGCAGGCATAGATTCCTCAAGGCGCAAGTTCATCTAGATGAAGTGCGTCTCAAGGCAATCTGTCCGGATGTGGATCTGGAGAACGTTCGTTCGCAGCTTACGTTTCGCGAAAAGATCGCAGCCGGTGACCCTGAGGGTGGATCCGTTGCTCTTCAATCACAATCCGAGCGGTTTGGCTGGCTTGTGGCTCCTGCAAGCACAGTCATCCAACCTTCGCAGGTCCACACCGGCCTTTGCGACGATCCGGAGGCGGCGCTCTCGCATTTGTTCAAAAGGCTGGTAATGATCGCCTAACGTGGCGGGGCGTTCATCAGGCTCATCGCGGATGCGAAGTACCTGTCTTTCATTCTGTCCACCAGATCGGGTAGATTCTTGAGTTCGGCTTCTAGATGTTTTTTGCGGAATCGATCGAGAGTTTTGAGAGTGACCACACAATCATGCCACTTTCCAAGCAAGTCTGCTGTTTTTTCGAATGGAACAAGAGGGGTGCTGCCGGGCGGTAGAAGCATACTGAGAATGGCCGCTTCCTTTACCTTCGCCCGTAATGCGTGAATTTGTTCCGCATTCATTGTTTGCGATGCAGACTCATTTACATCCGTTATTCGCCCTTCGATGTTCTTGCGAATCGATTCTTCGAGCCCGGTGTCAGGTTCCTGGTTTGTATGTCTTTGAATCGCGCGGACTAAATCCTCAAGTGTATCTGCTGGAATCATCCGTGTGATGGTGCGAAGACGGCGCCTCGCTTTTTTCCGTCTGCGTTTGAGAAATTGCTTCAGATTGTCTGGCATCCGCCGGCCATCGAGTGTTTCCTCGAGGATAGAACGCTGCACATCTATGTTTCTGATTCTACCGGCGGCGCGAAAGGCAGGCGAAAGCAAAACAAGAGAGGGTGGAGATGGAAGGGAAGGGAGCAATGCCCGAAGTCGTTTCACGGCCAGCCTGAATTCGTGCAGATTCTCTTTCTGTCCTTTCCTGTGAAGATCGTAGAAGGTAGATTCAATGACGCGCGCGCATTTATGAATGGTCTTGCGATAGGCTGCGGCGGCGGTCATTCTTCAAGTTGCCCCTGTCGGGCGTTTTCTGGCCATGAGAAAACGAGTAAAACGTGATGGATTGAGGTCGCATGGTTTTGTTTACATCCTGCTTCGATTTTGGAATTCTGCCTCCATGCTCCGGTCAAGGCTGGTGTCCGGTTTTCTCATCGTCGTGGGAGCTCTACTTGCCGCGGAGATTGGCCTGCGCGTCCTGCAGGTGGATTCTCTTCAATATTATTACGACATGAAGCGTTTGCACGCTTTCCATCCAGATTATCTGGTTGGACTCGCTCCCAATCAGGATCGCACCATTCGTCACTATGCAGGTCTCTGGCAGGGTCGCTTCACTACCAATTCACTTGGTTATCGCGGTAGCCCGGAGCCGGACGGGAGTCCAGTCATCGCCTGCCTCGGAGATAGCCTGGTGATGGGATTTGGCGTAAGCGACGAAGAAACCTTTTGCGCGAAGTTAGCCGGCATAAACCTTCACGGAAAAAAGCACCAGGCAATGAACCTGGGTGTGGACGCGTTTGGCTCTGTGGGAGACTACAAACGACTCAAAGAAGCATCCGGCCAATTGAATCTGGATACTGTGCTCTTGTTTGTTTCTCCAAACGATTTTACAATTCCGCCTGAGCTTGCGAAGCGTGGAGTGAGACCTGACGATCTCATAGACGAAGACAGAAAGAATCATCCGGAGTTGACCCGATTTTTTCGCATTCAATTTGAGGCAACGCGCATTTCTTATTTGCTTCATGCACTCAAATTATCGCGAGAGCAACTTGCCGTAACCATGGTTACGCGACGAGAATCTGTTCGCTCTCAAATGGTTCAGGCTGGCCTTTCGCAGCCGGAGGAAGGGGACAGGATTAGTTCGAGCACCGGGCGCTATATCCTGGAACAATTCTACGCCTTTAAGAAACACGCAACCTGTGAGCCAGAAAAAACTTCGAACGCACAAGCATCCTGCCCGGAACCTGTGCCGGATCAGGCGGGTTACGCGTGCATTCCCAGGCCTGCCGCGTCAGAACTGGAGCCTCTCCCTGCCATCACCATGGAAGCATATCGAAACATGATTTCCCTCGCGCGAGAAAAGAATTTTCGCCTGGTTCCTGTCTTTCTCCCCGTTCAGGTCGAAGAGCTCTACTGCGACATGCATGGCAAGCACCATGCACTCGGAAACTATGCAGTGCGTGCCCAGGCATTCTTTGAGAAAGAAGGCATTCGCACGATTGATCTGGCGGACAAGGTTCGGGATATTTGCAAACTGGAAAAACATTCTGTACTGGATCAGATCATCCCGGGAGACGGGCACCTGACAAAATCAGGGAACATCTGGGCTGCCCGGGCATTGAGAGAGAAGCTGAATGCTCTTTAATTCAGTTCATTTCCTCATATTCGCGCCAGTAGTCATGGCAGTTACGTTTTTGCTTCCTCAGAGATTGCAGAGGTGGTGGCTCCTTCTTGCAAGTCTCTATTTCTATGCCGTTGCCAACGTAGTTTTTCTCATTCCTCTTCTATTCTGCATTGGAATCACCTACGTACTCGTTCGCTGGATGGTTTCGGTGGAAAGTCAGGTGCAAAAAAGAATCGCACTCCTCGGTGTGATTTTTGGAAACCTCGGGATTCTATATTCTCTCAAGTATATGGATCTTTCTTTCTGGGTTTGGAATCACACACTGGGTCTTCGTCCCTGCGATCCATGGTATGCGCATTCCCTGGGAATGATCCTTCCCATGGGCATTTCATTTTTCACTCTCATGGCCATTGGTTATGGCGTGGACGTATATCGAGGATTTGAAGGAAGACGCAGCTTTCTGGATACGGCACTCTTCTTATCTGTGTTCTTTCATCTGGTGGCCGGACCAATTTTACGCGGACGAGATTTGATCGATCAATTCGCGCAGAAGATAGGATGGAGCTGGGAAAATTTTGAGCTCGGAATGCGGCAGATCTGTCTCGGGATCGTGAAGAAGACATTCCTTGCAGATAATATCAGTCCAACGGTAGATGCGATTTTTGCAGCACCCGCGCAGATGCACTGGGTTTCACTTTTGCTTTCTGTATTTCTGCATTCTTTTCAGATTTACTGCGATTTTTCCGGCTATTCTGATATTGCAATTGGCTCCGCGCGCATTCTTGGATTTCACATTCCTGAAAACTTCAACAGACCTTTTCTTTCTCTCACAATGACAGAGATGTGGAGAAGATGGCATATTTCCTTTTCCTCCTGGGTGCGCGATTACGTGTATTTCCCGCTCGGAGGTTCGCGCACTTCACCTCCTCGAGCATACTTTAATTTATTTATGACTATGTTTGTCAGCGGAATCTGGCACGGCCCCACCATGAACTTTGTGCTCTGGGGTGTGATGCACGCGGTATGGCTGGTCCTTGAAAAGCTATTGTTCTCTGTGGATCGAATCAAGAAAGCGTATGATTCTATCCCTTCTATCCTGAAGATTGCCTATACTTTCACCGCATTTTCTCTTGCTCTCTTCTTCTTTCGCGCGCGGATGCTCCCCGGTTTTTCGAGCGAAATGGAAGTAGGTTTCTTCATGCTCAAGCGTGCTTTCACACTGGTTCCAGGTGAGCTGGTGCTGCCTCCAGCTGGAGTGGCCGTTGGGATCTTGATTCTATGGATTCTAGAAGCAATCGTGGAAAAAAATGAACATGTATTTGCTCCACTGTGGGAACGTAAAGGTGTCTGCGCTGCTGGAGCAGTGGCTTTGCTCTTCATCAGTTTCTGCATCTACTCTGTCACTGTGAGCGCTCAGTTCATCTACTTTCAATTTTGATTATCGCTTGACCCTGAAGGCTCCGGTCGCCCGCTGTTTTAATCTCCGGGAGGAAAGGGGTGCAATTCCCCTGCTGACGCGCAACTGTAAGGGCTTTGCCCGAGCCAGATCTTCTCCGCAGTACGGACTCGCGAATCGGTCCACTGCTAACTCGCAGAGCGAGGAGCCCCCGGATTCGGGATGCTTTTGGAGGGACTGTCTGCGATTTCTCTGTTATTTCTCAATCGCCCTCGCATTTCTTGCGCCTGGTCTTATGTTCGCGCAAGAGATCGAGGTAACTGGCAAAAAAAGAACGTTAGGCGATCAGCCGGCTGCGACTTCGGAGATCCCTGTATCTGATTATGCCGGCAGATTTGAAACCCTGGAAGATATTCTTGAAAAGGAAACCTCCGTGCGCGTGAAGCGATATGGAGGTCCGGGCTCACAGAGTTCCATTTCAGTTCGTGGTTCTAACGCAAACCAGACCAACCTGTATCTGGATGGAATTCCGTTAAACAACGCGGTGAGCGGGGAAGCCAATCTCGCCGATTATAATCTGGACGGCGTGGGTAGCATCCAGGTATTTCGCTCCGGGCAATCGTCTGGTTTCAGTGGTTCTGCCATTGGCGGATCCGTGAATCTGGTGCCCGAAAGAGGCGAAAGTGGAACGAGGTTGCGCCTTCGCGGAGGAACCGAACGCACGATTGATGTTGCGGCGCGGGCAGGCGGTTCTCGCAATCCAGAAGAGGCGGAAAAAGAGGAAACAGAAAAGGCTAAAGTGGATCCTTCCTTGCTTGATGCGATGCGAGCGCAGTGGTCGGTGTCCGGCCACACGGGCCGATCAGACCAAACATACAAATATCGCAACAACAACGGCACTCCCGTATTCAACACTTTTGATGACCATGATGATAGAAGAAAGAACGCCTGGTACAGGGACGACGGATTCACTGGCTATGCAAGCGCTGGCGTGGGAAACACAGATTTAAAGATTCTAGACGATTTTACATATCGCATGCACGGAGTCCCGGGTCCCGGCAGTCGGCAGACAGAAAAGACACACCGCGAATTGACACGCAACACGACTGGAATTGGATCAGATACGCGAGGCCTTGGAGTAGACTGGATTCGTCTGGAGACCAGAGCGTATTATACGTACTACAGAGAATCTTTCTTCGATCCTCTCCAGGAGTTTTCTACTTCCTCCCCCAATTCGAGCGGCAAGCTCGATGTATATGGAATTCATTTGATGCCATCTCTCTATTTTCCGGTCGCTTTCCAGACCATTCGCTTTCTATTTGCGGAAGAGAGAGAAGACTATCATCAGGAGATTCGAAATCGCCTGGACCAGAAAACGGAAAATGTACCGGCCCGATTTCGCAGGCACACTTCCCTTCACGCAGAAGACGAATTTTCATTTTTCAAAAAAAGACTGATCATTACTCCCTCCGTGCGATACGAACTCTATCGGGATGAGTTCCCTGATTTTCGTTTCCGATCTTATTCTGAATTTGGAAATCCAGAGAAGAGGCGAATCGACTATACCAATGCCAGTTTATTTTCTTCTATTGTCCTGGCCCGAATTTCGCAGGCAGAATTTCGCTTTCGCGCAGGCGGTGCTAAAGAAGAGCGCATGCCCACGTTTCTGGAGCTATTTGGCGAGAGAGGAAGCGTGATCGGGAATTCCAATCTCAAACCGGAAAAGTCAGAGAGTTCGGAGGGAGGTTTTTCCCTCGTGGCAGATCGGCAACCTATGTCCGGGGAGTTTTCCATCACTCTCTTTCGAAAGAACATCCGCGACATGATTCTGTTTGTTCCAAATTCACAGTTTTCTCTGAGACCTGAGAATGTGGACGCAGCCAGAATCACAGGTGTGGAGGCGTCCGCGAAAATGTTCATCATGAAACGACTGAGGCTGTATGCCACATACACATACCAGCGTGCGATCAATATGAGCGATGTAAGTTATCTAAAGGGAAAGTACCTGCCTCTCAGGCCATTGCACGATCTGCATTCTGGACTCAGCATTTACGCGGGAAAATGGGAAATGGGTGCGGAAGCAGATTTTACGGGCGCTGTGTTTCGCGATCGCACAAACGAATACTTGAGCTATCAGGCAGGCAGGTGGGTATACAATGCCTATCTCACTTTCGCGCCTCTGGGCCGCGGTGAGAGAGAGCTGATTTTTGGGCTTGAAATGAAGAATGTACTGGATCAAAGGATGGAAGATGTGATCGGGTATCCGCTTCCTGGGAGAACGCTGTATGGAACGATCAACTACAAATTCTAGATTCAGCTTTCGCATCGCCTTACCATGGTTAGGTGTGATTCTCGTATCTTTCGCGGTGAGCGGATGCAAGGATATTGAGAGGCCCCCTCTCTGGACTTTGTTCTCTGCCTCCACTGGCTCTGCGCGCGTTGGGGTGGTGACTACTGATTTTGGATCCAACGGTAGGTTCAGTGTAATCACAACAGAAGGGTTTCCGCTCCCCGGACTTTCTCCTATTTATTCAGATGCGGTGGCCAGGTACCAGAACAACCAGGTAACCGTGATCAATCGTCTGGGGCGTGACAACATTCAAGTTCTTGAGCCTGCCATTGGTCTTTTGACCGTTCAGGAATTTTCTCTAGGGTCAGGAAGCAATCCTCACGATTACATTCGTCTTTCCGATGCGAAAGGTTACGCCGCGCTCTACAATCGAGCGTACGTTCAAATTGTACAACCCGCAACAGGTTTCCTGATCGGTACGATTTCTCTGGCTGCGTACGCAGACGTGGACGGAATTCCGGAGGCGGACAGCATGCTTCAAGAGGGAAGTTCCGTGTATGTGGCGCTCGAAAGGCTGGACCGAAATCAGACAAATCTTCCGCCGGTAGGTGTTTCGAAACTCGTTGAAATCAATTCTGGTAGCGATGCCATTGTGGCCGCATACGATTTTCCGTCAGCCAATCCGTTTGGAAAAATGCGTCGCGTGGTTCTGGGCGGCGTGCCTCACCTGGTTGTGCCATGTCCGAATAGACTTGGATTTCTTTCCGCGATGGACGGTGGAGTGGTCGCGTTCAACTTGAATACTCGCACGTTTCGCCCGGGGTTTTTGTATGCGGAAACAACGGCAGGAGGCGATATTCTCGATGTTGAAATTGCAAGCGATACCGTAGGTTATGCGACTGTGCTCGATGCAGTGTTCAACAAATCTTTGCAAAAGTTCAATCCTACTACCGGGCAGAAGCTTGCTGTGCTTTCTTTTTCTCCGTCGAGTGCGGGCACAATATCAGGTCTGTTCCTCGCACCGAACGGTTATCTCTACGCCGGGGATGCTTCTTTTTCCCAACCGGGAGTTCGCATCTATGACACTCAAAGGAACGACGCGCTGGTCACTCCTGTGCCGGTCAGCGTGGGTCTTCGTCCGTTTGACTTTGTATATCTTCCGTGACAGTTGCAAAAATCGATCGACCGAATAGACAACGCATCCGTCCAAAGAACATGATGCGCGTAGATCGTGATTCCCTTCGCTTCTCGATGAGTGCATGTTTCGCACTCGCTTATCTTTTTTCTCCCGGTCTTTTTGCTGAAATCAGAGTAGATTCGTCATCGCAGGTTTTTTACAAAAATGCGACTGCGATGCTTGGTCGCATGAAGGATTCGCCTGACCCGGAAATACGCAAACTCTACCAGGAAGTGTCTAGAGCATCCGTGACTGTCCACATTCGCCCGATCACAGATGACAGCCGCACCTGGCACGTGGACGGAGATCGGACGCGAGCCCACACGGAGGCGCTTGACAACCTCGGGCGCGGGAGGGCGCGAAATCGCCCTACGAGCGCAGCTATTTACCTCACCACAGAGTCAGTGGATCCCACCAGGACATCCTGGAAAGGAGGTGTATTGCCGCACGAGATGACGCACGCGATGGATCTGGCTTCCGGGAGGTACAACAAAGACTATAAGATCCGGGAACGCCGGGCCATTGTGTTTCAGAATATCTGGCGCGCTCGCGTCAACAAAACTCTGCGCGAAGACTACCACGGATCCTTTGATACGCTAGACTATCAGAACGCAAAGAGGGCAGGAACGCTGGGCAAGCTCACGGAACATATTTTCTCAAGCTCTGATTTGCCCTCCTCTCGCGATTCAAATGATGAAGGGGATGACGATGATGGGGACGAGGAATGATTTCATGGAGCTTCTCTTCTAACACGCAGGAGACATTCCATGATCGTTTGAATCGGTAAGAATCTCAAAGGCGGCGCGACTTTTGGAAGTAAGCATTTCTGCGTGTGAACTGCTGGAGGATAGGATCTCCAGATCACACCTTGCGATCTTTGAATTCAGACAATATTTGAACCCACCTGGTGGATTGTAATACTTCAAGCATACAAAATCTTCTCTCTTTGCCGTTATGCGACCTTTGATCTTGATTTCCGCAGAGCTTGCATGAAAGTCCCAGTCAAAAAATCCAAAGCTTGCGCGGCCCATTGTCTTGATCAATTGGTTCAATCTAAATTCCTGTCCACGATGACGAAGCACGATCGGAGTGAGGGCCGGAGTCCAGATGGGTCCGAACTTCAGCTTCGCAGTGGCGAGTTCGAGAAACGTATCTTCGCTGTGATCAAAGCCCGCCACTTGACCCCATGCATAGTGATCTGTATGTTTGGAACCCCAGTTGTGATTCTGGCTTCCCAGCCAGGATTTGACCTGAACTTTTTGTCCGTTGACTGTGAGTGACCCATCGAACCTGGCCAGAGGCATGCCCACCAGAACCTTTGCTTTTGGAAGTGCTGTGGAATACATGGACTCCGGAAAATCAAAGAGTGGCTGTGCGTCCGATCCAAAGCTCAGATTCCAGGAGATTGAATTTTTTCCCTGCTTCACCTGGCCTGCTAGTTCACTCTGGTTTAGGAACGCGTCGGCCACTTTCGCACCGAAACGATTGCGATCAAATTCGCACTCTCGGATGGGGACTTCTTTTTTCACTGCGATGTGACTGTTCTTTTCTCCGTCAAAGTATATGGCCCAGAGTTCACCGATCGCAGACGCAGGATCATTCTCCGGGGAGAAAACAGTATAGCGAATCCAGAATGCGAGCGGGCGAGTTGGATGGTTTGCTCTCTGAAAGAAGCTTTCGTAGTGACCCTTTTTTTGACCCGGGATGTATCTGCTATGATTGAAATCCTCTCGAATGCCCATGGGATGGGAATGCACCGGGCCATCGTGTATGTCAAGGTTTGC
This sequence comes from Leptospirales bacterium, assembly GCA_019694685.1. GTDB lineage: Bacteria > Spirochaetota > Leptospiria > Leptospirales > Leptonemataceae > JAEUSB01. The sequence goes on along the minus strand of JAIBBM010000037.1, from coordinate 7,195 downwards.
GGGGAACTCGGCGCGGCCTCCTGTCTGCTAAATTGACTCGACGCGGGGCATTCATCCCAGATCGATTCCATCGTGAACGGCCGTCTGGATTTTCAGCTCGAAGCAGAAGCCAGCGATAGCCACGCGCGCGCAGGCAGATTTCGCACGTTGCATGGGGAAATTCTCACACCTCTCTTCATGCCAGTGGGGACCAATGCAACCGTGAAAGGTCTTCGCTTTGAAGATCTGGCGCAGTCAGGCTCACAGATCCTGCTTGCAAATACCTATCATTTGCTGTTACGCCCGGGCCCGGAGGTTTTCCAGACGATAGGCGGCATTCACAATCTAACTCACTGGAGGGGATCATTTTTGACTGACTCGGGGGGATTTCAGATCTTTTCCCTTTCGCATGCTCGCAGTATGAGCGAAGAGGGCGCTGCGTTTCGTAGTTACGTGGATGGCAGGATGATTGTGCTTACGCCTGAACTGAGCATCGCAACTCAGAAAGCCATAGGAAGCGACATCATGATGGTGCTCGATCAGTGCATTCCGTCTACAGCTGATTTTGAAACCGCAAAGCGAGCCATGGAGCTCACACACAGATGGGCCAGAAGATCATTGAATGCAAGAGGGGAAAGTCCTCAGTCTATGTTCGGGATCGTGCAGGGCGCCATGTATTCTGAACTCCGGCGCCAGAGCGCGGAGGTATTGACTCAGATGGAGTTTGACGGCTTTGCCATTGGCGGTCTTGCCGTAGGGGAAACAAAAGCACAGAGAGAAGAGTTCACAGAGTTCACAGCTTCTCTTTTGCCGCGCGATCGGCCGCGCTATCTGATGGGTGTGGGCACTCCGATTGATTTGCTGGAAGCTGTGCATCGCGGTGTGGATATGTTTGATTGCATTATTCCTACTGCTCTTTCGCAGCAAGGAGTTGCTTATACCTCCCGCGGCAAAATGCGCTTGAATCGAACGGTGTACAAGTTTGCGGAAGAAAAACTGGATCCCGCCTGCGATTGCTACACGTGCCGCACTTACAGCCTCGCATATCTCCATCATTTGAAAAAATCATCTGAACTCCTGGGGTGGCAGCTTGTTTCTATTCACAACTTGCATTTCTATCATCGACTTATGGCGAGTATGCGAACGCACATCCTGGCCGGGACTTTTCGAACTTTCTATGAGAAGGCAAGGGAGGAGCTCGTGCGCGAAGATGAGGAGAGGCCAAAAGGTCCGCGCCCACGAGTTCGTTCTACAAAAAACTATGAATCCAGAGGAGCCTTTTCTGTGCATCGCACGCGCGAAGGATCCATGTCGATCAAAGACAGCGCTTCCGGGGAAATTATGCATCCTGGCGCGGATCCGGGGATTGAGGCCGATCGCCTGTATGTGAATCAGTCAAGGCTCGCGGACCGGTTGCGCGAAGAGGGAAAAGAAGAGTCCGAACTAGTCATCTGGGATGTGGGCCTTGGTGCGGCAACCAATGCGATGGCGGCCGTGAGGGCGTGGGAACTGGTTCAGTCAGAGAATGAAAACGTGCGACGACTTCGTATTGTTAGTTTTGAAAACGATCTGGACGCATTAAACCTGGCCCTTCTCCATACAGGGAACATCAAACACTTGAGACATTCCGCACCGCGAGAGATCTCTATGAATGGCGTCTATCGTTCCGAGAACGGACGACTGATCTGGGAACTATTGCACGGCGATTTTCTAGAGCTTCTGGGTTCCGCGGTTGTTCCCGATCTGATCTATTTTGACCCGTTTTCCTATAAAACAAATCCGAGCCTCTGGACGCTGGAAACATTCGCGCGAGTCTTTCAACGCTGTAGTGAACATGACACGGAACTCTTTTCTTACAGCGCATCGACCAGGGTTCGTTCTGCTCTCCTGGCTGCAGGTTTCTATGTTGCATCTGGTTTGAGTTCAGGCGAAAAATCGGAAACAACCATTGCCATGACGGAACAAGCTTTGCTTCGGCGAAAGGGCTCAACCGAAGATGAGCTGCATTTGTTGAATGAGCGCTGGCTCGAAAGATGGCAGAGAAGCGATGCTCCTTATCCGTTGCTACTGACCGTAGACGAAGAGCCCGGTGTGCGCAGTTTGATTTTGAATCACAAACAATTCAGGTAAAAAAAAAGCCGGCCCCTGGGGGAGGGCCGGCTCATGGGGGATGCTTATTTTACCTAGCCAATCGCTTCTTTGCCGCGTTCGCCTGTGCGAATGCGGATGACTTCTTTGAGCTCTGTTACGAAGATCTTGCCATCGCCAATTTTTCCGGTGCGAGCACCTTCAATGACGGCCTTGATCGTCGGCTCAACGTAGTCTTCGTTTACTGCGATTTCGAATACTACCTTGCGAAGCAGATTCACAGTGTGTACTGCGCCGCGGTAGTTCTCATCGTAGCCTTTTTGCTGGCCACAGCCCATCGCATTGAGAACCGTCATTTTGGTTACTCCTGCTTTGTACAGAGCCTGTTTTACGTCCTCAACTTTGTGAGGTTGAACCATTGCTGTAATCAATTTCATGGTGTTTCTCCTCTACCTCAATCGTTCCACATCTGGAAGCCGCGGTAGCCCTCTTCACCATGTTCACTGATGTCGAGTCCCAGAGTTTCCACTTCTTCAGACGGACGGAGTCCAATCGTGAATTTGATCAGATATGCGATCACCGCTGTGGCAACCACGCTCAGAACCAGGGTAAAGCCAATTGCTTTGAGCTGCTCGATCCAGAGTGTTCCACTGTTGATGAATGCATCAATGTTGGAAGCAAGGTTCGCGTTTACAGCTCCAGGGTTTACTTTGCCGTCTGCAAATTTTGCAGGAACTGCGAGGAAGCCTGTTACCAGAGCGCCCATGGTTCCACCTACAGCATGCACACCGAATGTATCGAGTGCGTCATCATATCCAAGCCAGCCTTTCAGTTTGTAGACTGCGAAGAATGGAATGGATCCAGCCAGAAGACCGATGATGATAGAGCCGCTTGCGTTTACGAAACCGCATGCAGGAGTGATCACAACCAGACCGGCCACCGCACCTGAGCAGAAGCCCAGAACAGTTGGTTTTCTTTTGATGATGTATTCGAGGAACGGCCACACGAAGCTTGCTACTGCTGTTGCAAGAGTGGTGGTCATGAATGCATTGGCAGATACACCGTCTGCTGCTACAGCAGATCCAGCGTTGAATCCATACCAACCAACCCACAGCATTCCAGTCCCCACCATAGTGAGCACCAGGTTATGCGGATCCATTGCTTTGGTTCCAAAGCCAATGCGCTTACCAAGGATGATACACAGAATCAGAGCAGACCAGCCTGAAGACATGTGAACCACAGTTCCACCGGCAAAGTCAATTGCGTGAATCTTGGCAGCGGAGTTCCACACACCATTCATCATACCGTTGATTCCCCAGACCGCGTGAGCGAGTGGGAAGTAAACTGCAAACATCCACAGTGTAACAAAGATGATGATCGCAGAGAACTTCATGCGTTCTGCGATCGCACCAATGATCAGTGCAGGCGTGATGATTGCGAACATCAGTTGATACATGGAGAATACGTTATGCGACACCCAGTATGCGTAGTCAGTGTTTGGAACGCTGTCCACACCGCGCAGGAACGCATGCTTCAGACTGCCGAATAACGTTACGATTGGAGTGAGTGCTCCTGTCGCATCCGTCGGGCTGTCATTGGCAAATACGAGACTGTAGCCTGCAGCCCACCATAGAATCGTGACGACTCCGGCGATGCCAAGGCACTGTGCCATAACAGAGAGAATGTTCTTCTGGCGAGTTAAGCCGCCGTAGAACAATGCGAGACCCGGCAGGGTCATGAAAAGAACGAGAGCCGAGCAGACCATCATCCAGCCGTTGTGGCCAGGACCTGATCCTGGAACGTTGGATGTCCACTTTGCAGTGCCGGCCGCTCCAACTGCGCCGTTGTTGATGTAGGCTTCCAGGTCTGCCAGACGCTGATCTACAGTTGGGCCAGCAGGTACCGGAGCCGCAGGGGTTTCCGCATACAATCTAGCACTAACAAGTACCGCGCCCAGCACCAGGAAATAAGACCATTTCTTGAAATCCGATTTCATCGAATCCTCCTGAGTGATTGCTGCCCTCTTTATGCAAGGTCGGTACCACCTTCCTATTTTCTGTGCATCTGCACCTTTGCCGCTATTTTTGGCACAATTCGGCAGAGGAAGCAGCCGAGGAGCGTACTCTGGGCGGGCTTTGTGCTTAAAGTTTAGGCAGATCGCCCTGAAGGGCCTGGTCCAATGCGGAGTCAAAGATGCCAGTTGTGGAGGAAAGGGAGAATGCCGCTGCTCTTTGCGTCTGCGCTTCGAGGATGGACTCCCGAAATGGGCTGTTCTCGTGCAATTCCACAATGGTTTCTGCTACCATTGGGAAGTTTTTTTCCGTAAACATCACCCCGCTTCCACCCAGGGTTTCCGGGATCACAGAGGAGTTGTACGCAAGGATGGGGAGGCGAAAGTGCATGGATTCGATGAGAGGGACAAAGAAACCTTCGTGTTCACTCATAGACAAAAATACATCTGCATCTGCGTATGCCTGCGCCACCTGCTCATCTGAGACCATGCCCGTGAATTCCACATCTCGCAGGTCTAACTCCCTCATGAGGTTCTTGAGCTCTCCCGTATAGCCTCTCATTTCTGGATGAAAATGTCCGACGAGTCGCAAGCGTGCGTCCGGTTGGATCTTCTTTAGAAAGTAAAAAGTTTTAAGTAAATCCTGATGACGTTTATTGGGGAACACTCGACCCACAAACAGCACTGTGAAGCGGTAGTTCTTGCGCTGAGGGTTTGTCTTCCAGATGGGAGAAAGTGCAACGGGCATCACTTTCACATCCTTGTAACCCATTCGTTCTAGATCAGAAGCATTGTATGCAGAGTCTGCGAGAACTGTCTGAAACAGATGCGGAATTTCTTTGAGCACATCGCGTGCGTGCTGGAGTCTGTCTGCGAGCCCGCGATTGTACGGGCGAACATATTCTGCAGGCGTTACGTTGTGATAGATCAGTATTTTTTTGCAGTCCAGAGAAGGGAGACGCGAAAGTAATTCCGTATCCGTGGAATGATGGTAAACCAGAATAGAGTCTGGTTTTGGCTTGAATTTACGGATATGAACGACTCTATGCGCATCTCTATCCGGGAATTGTTCTGCGAAAATTTGCGATTTGATTCCGCGTTTTTGCAGATGTTTCTGCAACAGAAGTGCTTCGTTGGAGATGGCGTCTCCTGTCGCGAATCCGGCGCAGAATTGATCGATTCTCTGCATCAGTAACCGGATTCAGCTTTCATTTTGGCGCATGCGGGATGTTCTTTCTGGAGCTGCTTTCTTTGTGTGCAATCCTTTGCTTCTGCCACTGCATGAGCGCACTCCGCATATTCTCTGTAAATTCCGGCTTCGTCTGCTGCACCACGAGCCGCGACGTCCGTACTCAGCCTGCCGATCAGGCTGTACTGTCCTTTTCTACAATTGTCGCGAGTCATGCGCGCGAGAACCAGGTCCCGGCGTTCTGGAGTTGCCTTCATCTTTTCGCGAACTTCCTCTTTCATGCAGTCTACGATTGCATTGCAGAATAAATCTGCGTCTGCCTGGTATTTCTCGATGACGGCCGGTGTCACAGGGTCTGATTTCTGGCAACCGGGCAGTAAAAACGCGGCAGCAGGGATTAAAAAAAAGGCGCGAAAGAAATTCACGCGGAGCTTTTTTTGCATTCATCGTAAATGCGCCGCAAAGACCATAGCGCAAGCAGGTTTTATGACTGAAATGTACGTTCCGCCGGGAGGCCCACCACAGGGGCCGCCTCCATCCCGTGAAATACTCCAGACCCTGGGCGAGCCCTATATTCGTAAGTTATTGCAGGAGCATTATTCACAGCTCGAAAAAAGTGCCATCCGCGGAATGTTCCCGGAAGATATGACAGAGGCGGCAGATCGATCTGCTGATTTCTTCGTGCAGCTTCTGGGAGGTCCGCCGTACTTTTCGCAGAAATACGGCCCGCCTAGAATGCGTGCCAGGCACATGCCTTTTGCCATCACCGAAGCGGCGCGCGAAATCTGGCTCGGATGCTTCAAGCGCGCCATGGATTCGCTCGAATTTCCGGCCAATTATCGCGAAGAATTTGAGCGCTTTCTGGTCGAGTTTTCGGCCTGGATGGTCAATCGACGCTGAATCCCGGATCAATCAAAACCGATTTTGGAAACATCTTGACACTCCCTGAGGCGAGAGCGGCCAATCTGCAGAATGCGAAAGTTTTGCGCGCTCTGGGCGATCACTCTAGTCTGGTCTGTCACCCGCTGCATCACCACTGAAGAAGTACCCGTGGCCCGCACAGACACTCCTGTGCGCGCAGAAATGATCGTAAAGAAAGTAGAAAGGCATCTGTGTACGACTGCATGGGGAGGCTCCTGCTCCTTTCAAGAGTCCGCCATTCTCCTTCATACCGGGCCCGTGAGCACTCGTGAGTTTGGATATGGATGTCTTCTCACCCGGGATGGAGTCCCGCAGGCGCAGGTAGTTACAGATAAGTCAGATGGGATTCGCATTGCCTTTCGTTGTGCGAGAAACCTTGGTTGGACTGTAGTTTACGTGGGGGCGGAGAACAAATCTTTCAAAGACTGCAAGCTGTATAATTTTCCTGGCGAATTTCGCTGGGATGAGGTGCCAGGTCTGCAGAGCGCCGCGGCCAGATTGATGCTGGATCGGTGTGGAATTCCTTTCGATTGGCTTGCAGATGAAGTGAAAGCTCGATATGGCCAGACTGTTTTGACGGATCTGTTGATTGCAACGTTAGCCGCTCAGGCTCCGCGCGGAAGTTCCATGGACCAGCTGCAGGCATGGGATGACGTATATTCACAATTGCCCCCGCAAGAAAAGAAGCGCGTCGCGTCTGCATTTCGCACGGCTATTCTAACTGATTCGCCTGTGCTTGCTCTGGAGCGGGCAGTGCGGTATACAGACCTGTCAGATCCTGAATTTCTACCAGCTCTTCTTTCGCGCATGGAGAAGATCGTCAACTCCCCTCCTCACTATGACACGGACTCTGCATCTGAAATCATCCTTCGCAAACTCGCCACCGTGAAACCGGACGAAGGCGCTCGTCTGGCCTGTCGTGAACTGGAGCGAGAAAGAAAAAGGGGAGCGCTGACGTTCCTTGCGGGAGCACTTCTTGCGGCGGCAAATGGGAAGTATAACTGTCC
>JAIBBM010000036.1 GCA_019694685.1 Leptospirales bacterium | reverse complement strand
GGAATGAAGAGAACCTTGATGAAGGTGCATGATCGCTACGGTCTACCCATCCGAATCACTGAGAACGGAATTGCAGATGCAAAGGACGCACAAAGGCCACAGTTCCTGATCGATCACATCTCCGCCATGGAGTCCGCGGCTCAGGAAGGAGTCAAAATCGACGGATACTACCACTGGAGTTTCATGGATAACTTTGAATGGGCGGAAGGTTACACTGCCAGATTTGGCCTCGTGGAAGTGGATTTCAAAACCATGCAACGCAAACCCAGAGCATCTGCCAGAATCTTCAGCAAGATCATCAAAAACAGGGGCACGGCGGGGATCAGGGCCTGATCTGATCCAGGATCGTGGCTCTACTAATGCGACATAATTCGGGATTCAGAAACCGTTTGGGCAAAAACCATTCGCAGATGCAATCCTGAGTTGACGTCATTCTCTGGCTGACAAAACTTCCCCAAAAAGGTATTCCGAGGAACCTATGCGCAAATTTATCGCCATTTTGCTCGCCGTTGCCGTGAGCGGGCTGTCCGCTGAAGCACTCCAGTACAAGCTCAGCTGGGCCAAAGACGCCAATGCAAAAAGTTATGAAGTAGAAGTCTCCCCGGCACAGGACTTCACCAAGGTAGTTCAGAATCTGAAGACAGCTGTCAATGAAGCTAAGTTCAGTCTGGAACCAACAGAGCCAAAGTATTTCTGGCGTCACCGCAGCGTAGACGCTGCTGGAAAAGCCGGTGCCTGGTCAGCGGCCGCAGAACTTGAAAAGCCAGCGGCTGTCGCAAGCACAGATACAATCCCACCTCTGCAAATCTCCACAGACGCCCTCAAGCAAACGGGCGCGCCTATGCCGGATGTGTATACACTCCCAGGCGGAAAAGCACTGGTAGTTCGTTTCAATCCCAAAGACTCCATCTCCGGAATGGGAGAAGTATACGCGAAAGTGAATAACGGTTCCGTTTCTCTCGTGCCAAACGCAGAGATGAGACTGACTGCTGATGGCGCATACGTCATTGAATGGTATGCGATTGATCGCGCAGGAAACAAAAGCCCAATTCAAATCCGTAGAATCTACATCGACAGCACTGCACCTACACTGACTCGCACCATCGAAGGAAGCAAGATCGCTACCGACGGAAGCGTTGCAAAGACTGCGAAAGCAGTTCTAACTGCTCGCGATGAGGGAACAGGCGTAGACAAAATCGAGTGGAGAAGCGGAACAGAAGGTGAATTCAAAACCTACGAAACTGCCATCGCCCTCGCATCCATCGCAACAAACGACACTGGAGTGATTCAGTATCGCGCGAAGGACAAGATCGGGAATGAAACCGCTATCCAGACTTACTCATTCCGCATCGACAGCGTTGCACCACAACTCCCAACCATCTTCCAGGGACTGCAGGAACCTTACCGCATCCCACGCGAAGGTCTGAGCGTTGCGGATTTCCCAAAGAATGCTATTGTTGAATACAAGATTGATGATTCTGATTTCAGAAAACTGGAACCAGGGGATCGCATCGTAATCGACAAAGAAGGCGAACACACTGTAACCATTCGCGTAACCGACGAAGTTGGAAACGTGACAGAGAAGACTTACAAAGTGCTCGTAGACAATACTCCGCCTAAATCGGAACTCAGAGCAGAGATTGCTCCTTGATCAACTCTGATCTCTAAAAGAGAAAAGGCCGGGAAACCGGCCTTTTTTTTTGCTAAAGAAAATGGATGCTTATGGATTATAAAACAGCCGGCGTTGACACTCATGCAGGACAACAATTTGTAAAACTCATTGGTCCTGCAGTTGCGAGTACGAAGAAACCTCACGTTCTGGGAGGACTCGGCGGATTCGCGGCCATGAGCGATCTGAGTTTTCTAAAAGAATACAAAAGACCCGTACTCCTTTCCACAACGGACGGTGTAGGAACAAAGCTTCACCTTGCTAAACTGTTCAATCGACATGAGACTGTGGGGATTGACCTGGTGGCCATGTGCGCCAACGACTTGCTTGTCACCGGAGCCAGGGCATTGATCTTTCTGGACTATGTAGCGTGCGGGAAGCTGAACCCGGAGCAAATGGCAATCGTAGTTCAGGGAGTCGCCGAAGGCTGTAAGCAGGCCGGTTGCTCTCTTGTAGGAGGAGAAACAGCAGAACATCCTGGACTCCTGGACAATGATGAATATGACCTCGCAGGATTCTGTGCTGGAGTGGCCGAACATGATCTTCTCATTACCGGAAAAGAAATTCGAGAAGGAGATGTAATCCTCGCACTACCGTCATCCGGCATTCATTCCAACGGAGTCTCTCTGATTCGCAAGATCTTCCTGAAAGAGGATCGCCTTCCAGATTCTGCTTCAGACAGAGACTTTCTTCTAAATGACATTCTTTTGAAGCCAACTAGAATCTACGAACCATTCCTGCGCGGGGCGATTGACGGCCACCCTGGAGCCATCACTGGAATGGTGCACATCACCGGAGGCGGTTTCTACGAGAACGTCCCGCGCATCATCCCCGAGGGACTATGTGCGGACATAGACACGGCTCTGATTCCTGTGCCGGCTCTTTTTGATCACATCATGAAGAAAGGGAGTGTGGCCAGAAAGGAAATGTATTCCGTATATAATATGGGTGCAGGGATGATCATGGCGGTGCGTCCGGATCAGGTAGAGTCCGTTGTTGCAAGCATCCAGCAGGCAGGACTCTCCGCACACAAAGCAGGGATCGTCATCAGGAACACGGAGAAAGTGCTTCTGAGAGGAATCTAGAAGCATGAGCGAAGAAACTCCTATCCTGAAAGGCGCTCTGCTCGAAGAGCTGACTGAATTCTTCAAAAGCATAGGAGAGCCGGGCTACCGGGGCAAACAGGCATTCATTCGGATCAATCGATTCCAGGCGCGAACTCTATCTGAGTTTACAGAGTTCCCGCTGGCACTCCGCGAAAAGTTAGAGGCCATGGGTGCGTTCCCCGATTTGCCCATCATCCAGACGAGCAAGGACGCGGACGGAACTGAAAAAGCAGTCTTTGCCGCCGGAACCGATCGCAGAGACGAAGAGACAAAGAAAATAGAGGCTGTGTGGATCGTCTCCGAGGGAAGACGCACAGCGTGCATTTCGTCTCAGGTTGGATGCACACTCAACTGCGCATTCTGTGCTACTGGCACCATGAAATTTCGCGGCAACCTCAAAGCCTGGCAAATTGTAGATCAGGTGTACGGTCTAATGCGCCACCGCGGCTCGAGTATGGCAGCAGACGATCCAGAGAGATTGACCAATGTAGTGTTCATGGGAATGGGAGAGCCCTTCTACAATTATGATCAGGCATTGCGCGCGGCGCATCTACTTCACAATCCTCACGGCCTGAACCTGGGTGCGCGGCACATTACAATTTCTACTGCAGGAGTAGTTCCAGGGATTGAAAGATTCACGAGCGAAGGCCAGCCATTCAATCTTGCCATTTCGCTCAACCACCCGGATCCAGAAGGCCGTCGGGATATTATGGACATTACAGATCGATTTTCTCTTCCCGATCTATTGGCAGCTGTAAGGGCATACACGAAGGCAAGCGGTAAGCCAGTGATGTTTGAATTCGTGATGATTCCAGACAAGAACATGGGAAAAGAGAATGTAGAAAAACTCGTGGCGATCGCGAAATCTGTGAATTGCAAAATCAATTTGATTCCACTCAACACAAATCTCCACAACTGGCGAAGACCTACGGATGAAGAGATGGTAGAATTTCAGAACGCGCTACGCCAGGAAGGGATTCTCGCATTCAATCGCGGCTCCCCCGGAAGGCGTGTGGGTGGTGCGTGCGGTATGCTGGCGTTGACTGGTTGAACGCGCCCCAATCAGCTGCGACGGCGAAAGATCCACTCGAACAAATCCATCAGCCATGCAATGAATTTCCAGAAGATGCCGCCTTTGCTGTATCGAAGAAGGAGCTTGTCTACGCGGCCCATCTCTTCCGGCGAAAAGTCGCGGCGAGTGGTATTCTCATCTGCTTCAATGAGCAGGCGTTCTTTCTTATCCCGGGTTTCAATGAGTCTCGCTTCAATAGATTCCCAGCCAAGCATCTTCGCGCTTTCCAATCTTCTGAAGCCTGCAATCAAATTGTACTTTGAGTCGATCAGAATTGGCTGCAGCAGCCCGAGTCTACGCATAGAATCTCTGAGCGCTGTCAGATCACCAGGATTCGTACGAATCCGGTTACCGATTTTCAGTTCAGAGATTTTCACCCGCATGGTGTGATCCTGGCGGAGTTCCTTCCGAGCGCAAGCCGTTTTATCGCCTTTTCATGCCGCAAGCGGATGCTATATGTGACAAATTATGGGAGAGTTGAAAGACTTTCTGGCATCCTTCTTAATGCCGCAGCGACTGGCGCGCATCCGGGACGTTCTATCAAAACGCACCAATCATATCACAGTAGTGCTCGAAGATATATACGATCCGCACAATGCAAGCGCGGTGTTACGAAGCTGCGACGCCATGGGAATTCAAACGGTCCACATCATTCAAAAGAGGCATACTTTCCAGGTGAAGGAAGGAGTGTCGATGGGGACAGGCCGGTGGTTGGATCTGCGAATGCACAAAGAAACTTCAGAGTGCTTTGACGAATTGCGCAAGAATGGGTACCTCATCGCAAGCGCTTCTCCTCCTCTTTCGGGCACAGTGCTGCTCCCCGATTTTCAGTCGCCCGGCAAAACGGCCATCGTACTTGGATCTGAAAAAGATGGGCTTTCCCCGTTCGCGCGCGAGAACTCGGACTGTCTGATTACGATTCCCATGTTCGGATTCGCGGAGAGTTTCAACCTGTCTGTTTCGGGCGCCATTTTATTGTACGCTCTACGCTCACGCGACGGTGTGCCTGGGCTTACCACTGCGGAAAGTGAAGCCCTGGAGCTCGAATGGATCCGAAAATCTCTACGGAATGCAGAAGAGCTGGAGAAGGCATACCATGCAAAAGGGGATGCGGAAGAAGGCTCAAGCCGCCGATAATTAGCCTATGGACGAGCTCTGGGATCGGATCCAGAATCGACGCGAGAGGCTGGCGGAACTGTGTGAAACGGTAGACCGCGAGCTGGAAGAAAACCGCAAGACTCGGGACAGATGGTACACGTGGACAGATTCGTGGAAGCGAGTCTGGGCCCCCTGGCTCGATCAACCCACAAAGCCCGACCCGTAAAAAGGCTGGCCAGGGGTGCTTGCACGGGTAATTTGACCGCGTGCCCGTTGTAGAAGTAACCTCGCAGCTCATAAACGACGTACTCGTAGTGCGCCTCATCGGCCGCCTGGACATCATTGGTTCGGAAGGTCTGGAAAGGAAGCTCGTAGAGCTGCTGAAGAATTCAACCGGCAACATTCTGCTCAACCTCAAAGACGTAAGCTACATGTCCTCGTCCGGCATTTCTGCCGTGCTGGGCGCGTCACGAGTTGCATCCACCATGAAACGCAAACTGGCGCTCTGCGAAATCTCGCCGTCGATCCAGAAGCTGCTCGAAGTAGTAGAACTGGGCAATATCTTTCCCGTCTACGAAACGCAAGGTGACGGGATTGAAAAACTCCGGTAGGATTCTCCTCGCCGGTTCTGTCCTGGTCCTGGTCGTCTTCACACGACTCCACAATACTATCTGGCCTCTTACCTGGCCCGACGAAGCTCTTTTCTCTTCACCTGCCAATGAACTCGCAAGCGGCAGACCATTTTCTACTCCAGTCCTTTCCGGTCTGATGTACGGCATGGACCGCGCGACTCTCTGGAATTGCCCTCTGCATATGGTTCTCCTTGCAGGTGTTTATTCTGTGACCGGAGAAAGCAGAAAAGCAGGACGCGCGCTTTCACTTTGCCTGAGCGTACTATCTCTTGGAATCTTCTTCCTTCTCGCACGTCGCATTTCCGGGGAAGCGACTGCCGGTGCTGCATCGCTGGTCTTGAGTCTGGATCCAGTATTCGAAAGAGCGGCAAACACAATCAGAATGGATATACTCACTCTTCTGTTGATTCTTGCCGCATTGCATCTCGCTCTTCGCGCAAGGGAACACAAGAGTTATCTTCTGGCATTTCTTGGCGGACTCTGCGGCGGCCTGGCCGGCATCTCACATCCATTCGCGGCCATCGTAGTGCCTGTGCTCGCGCTGGCCCTTCTACCTGACGCGCGCCGCCTGGTTGCGAGTGCGGCCGGAGTGGCGCTTGGATTTCTTCCCTGGGCCATCTACATCCTGCGCAATCAGGAGATCTTTGCAGAACAATTCATTCCCCAGCTGCAACGCAAGTGGACGTTTGCTGAAATGTTTCTGGGTGGAGCGGGAAGCGAAACACGCGGAGTGTTTCACGTGTACTTCAGTCAGTACGGCTCCTATGCCGGCTCCTGGCCTTCGATGATAGCGGCGGGTCTTCTGTATGTATTCGCCTGCCTTGTTTTTCTGCGCGCATGCTGGTTGATTCTGCAAAAGCAGGACGACAGGCTACGTGTGATCCTTTGCTTCTTTGCAGTTGCTGGTTTCGCGCTCTTCTCTTCCGAAGGGTGGTATGTAGTTTACGGTGATGCGTTTCTGATTCTAGGCGCAGCAGGAGTCTATCGCATGGCGGACTTTCGGGCGGCAAGATTCCTGCTCCTCGCAACGGCCCTTACGATGTCCGGCCTTCTCTGCTACTTTACCATTCGCCACAAACTGCTGGATACGACGCGTCACGCGCGCGAGATGAGCTCCGCCATGATGAAAGCAATGAGCGGCTGCAAAGCAGTGTATCTTCGCGCGAGACCTGATCCATATTTTGATCTGCGCAATACACAAATCAGAACCTACGAATTCGTACCGGGTAAACTCAAAATCAAACCGGAACGTATAAACGATCTGAAAAAGACCTGGGACTCGATTGATTGCTTTTTACTCGAAAGAAATCCCACGTGGGAACCATTGCTTACGGAGTATCTGGAACAAAGAAAGGGAGAATTCCGCATAACGTCCCTGGAAGCGCCCTATCCGCTCTACTCGTCTGACCTGTATCGGAGAGATCGGTGAACTGTCCGCACACCGGCCAGGCTCTCAGAGAAATTCTAGGCGGACGTGCCTTCCAGAATGAGCAAGGGGTCATCTACGTTAAGGGCACCCGCAGTCTGGACTACGGCGCAGACTATTTTCTAACGGAATACGAAAAGCAATATGGCAAGACCTATTTACAGGATGAACCCAACCTGCGAAGACTTGCTGCGCGAAGACTGGAAGATCTTTCCCGCGTAGCGCCTCCTCCCGCATCTTTGTTTGAAATCGGAGCTGCCTGTGGCTTCTTTTTAGACGAAGCACGCATATGCGGATACGATGTACATGGTCTGGAAATCTCTGAGTTTGCCTCCAACCATGCACGGAGTCTGGGGCTCGATGTGCAAACAGCTTCCTTTCCGACAGCGACAAACAAACAATACGATGTGGTCGCAGCTTTCTTCGTTCTGGAACATTTTCCGGACCAGAAGAGTGCGTTTGAATCTGTAAGCAAAATGATTCGCCCCGGTGGAATCTTTGCCGCTGCCCTTCCCTCAAGCCATGGACCTACTTTAAAATACTCGCCGGATGACTGGATTCGAACTCATCCAGAAGATCATTTCGCTGACTACTCTCCTCGCAGTCTTGCAAAGATACTACCGTTATACGGCATGGAACTGATAAACGCGCGACCAGCGTCTTTTCATCCGTCTCGCGCGCGCGGAATCTTGCGCTGGCCACCACTCTACAGGCTCTACGCCAGAGCAAATTCCTTTGGAGACACAATGGAAATCCTGGCGCGAAAGAAATAGGTGCAGTTACTTTGCGTTTGAGTCCGCCTGGAACAAACCAAACGTATTTCCGTCTGGATCGATGAAGTATCCCTGCCAGCAAACACCTGGCACTGCGAATTTTGGAAGTGCGACCTGACCGCCCCGATCGAGAATTTGAGTGGCCACAGAATCAAAATTCTTTACCTCCATAGAACAGCAGAAAGCATTCGTTCCGCTCTGCGGAGGAGGAATCCTTGCGGGTCTTTTTAGAATCCCGCCGCGAATTCCAGCAGTCTCTACGCGCCAGTACTCGATGGGCATTTCTGGCGCGTGCGTGCATGTCCATCCAAAGATAGATCCATAAAATTCGGCAGACTTTGCCGGGTTGTCGGATTGTATTTCAAAATAAGCAACTGAGTTCACCGCTCAAGAATGGAGACATTCCAGGGAGCGTCAATTCAAAGAGTCAGTGAAAGCGAATCTCTACAGAGTGACCGTGCTCATGTTCGAGACCTTCCACTTTGCTCATCACCTGAATGGGAAGGAGCGCCTCTTTCAGACTTTCACGCGTCGGATGCTGGTATGTAATTCTCTTCAAGAATGTGTCCACGCCCAGACCGGAATAGGAAGCAGCCGCGCGACCAGTAGGAAGAACATGGTTGGTTCCACTAAAATAATCCCCGAGAGCAACAGGAGCGAAATGTCCAAGGAATACACTGCCCGCAGAAACAATTCCTTCAAAAACCTTCTCTGGATTCTCCGTGCAAATCTCCAGATGCTCCGGCGCAAAATCGTTGGAAAAAGCGACCGCATTTTCCAGGCTTTCAAATACAATTGCGAAAGAATGATCGCGAATGCTTTTTTCCTTCATGTCACGACGAGCCGGACGTTCTCTAAATCCACGTTCAATCTCCGCACTTACTTCCTGCGCGAATTTGCGAGAAAGACAGCATAGAACAGCGGCGCTATCCTCTCCGTGTTCAGCCTGACTGAGAAGATCTGCAGCGACAAAATCAGGTCGAGCAGTGTGATCAGCGATGATCAGGACTTCAGAGGGACCGGCCGGCGAATCAATGCGAACGAGCCCGCGAGAAGCTAGAATTGATTTTGCCGCCGTGACATACCGATTTCCCGGACCAATGATGAGCTCTGCGGGTGGAGTCCGCAGACCAGGAGCATTGTGTCCAAAGGCCGCGGCCGCAATTCCTTGAGAACCACCCGCCTTGATGATTTGCGTGGCGCCGGCAAGCTTCGCACAGAAAAGAATTTCGCGCAATAGAGTTCCGTCTTTGTCAGGAGGTGTAACCACAATTCGATTCTTCACTCCGGCTACGACTGCCGGAATCAGACCCATCAAAACAGAACTGGGATAACTTGCTTTCCCTCCAGGAACATACATGGCCGCTGTAGTCACGGCCTGATATCGAAAGCCAAGTACAGTGCCGCCTATCGTTTCGCGAGCACCCTTGAGAGAGTCCAGCTGCAGACGATGGAATGCGAGAATATTCTCGTAAGCCTTCGTGAAAGCATCTTGCACCTCAGACGCGGTGAGGTCCCCTCTGGCCCACTCTTCTTCAGATACTAGAATATCCGAAAGATCTACTCCATCAAACTTCTTTGTAAATTCGCGCACTGCATCTGCACCGCGCACTTCCACATCGTCTATCGCACCTTGAGCTGCAGCGAAAGCGGAACGATCCTGCGCGTATGCGCGCTCTATCAGCCTGGCCCGCGAAGCAGAGTCTATGCTGGATTCGTCAAGGATTCGAAGAGGCATTGCAGTTGTGGATGAACGAAAGTGTGCCCTGAATCTGCTGCTTCTCTGCCAGATCGAGAGATTCGCCCGATTGTGCGAGCCTTTCCCTTAAGAGAGATTCAGTGTGTCTGGACATGGAGTTGCAACTATCGCGAAACGCGCTGTAGCCGCGCATGCGATCGTCATAGTTGCCCTGATAGACCATCAGGTAATTGAACAGTTCTACCTTAGCGGGTGTTGATAAATTCAAGACAATGTATCGCTTGTAACATTTCAAAACGAGTTCGTCAGGCAGACCGGAGTTCTTGCATGTAGACGGCATGGTCCGAAGATGATCACGGAAATCCCCCGTGACTTCAGATTTATTCTGCTGGGTTTTGTTCTGATTCTTTGGATCTTTCTGATCCCTCTGATTCTTCTGAGTGCGCGGGTCTTTTTGATCCAGCGGGTTCTTTACATCCTTCTGATCTTTTGGATCGACGACCGCCACTGCATTCTCCGCGTACTTCAAACTGACGAGACTTTCTCCGGTCCAGGTTTTCTGGCGCGGATTCTCAAGATAAAGGCTGTAATTTCCTGGAGGGATGGTGGCCGGATTCACAAGAAGAGTCAATTCTGTGCCGGCGGCGTTGATGCTGCGATTGGGAACTGGAATGCTGTTTCCGTCTTTCTTCAAGAAGACGCGCGTATTGGGCGTAAAGTTTTTTCCGCGCAAAAACATGCTGAATGGCCTTCTCTCTTTTACTTCCACTGCGTTTGCTTCATCCACCACAGGGGAAAGTGCCACGAGAATGTTGAGCGGGCGCCAGTCGGACCAGATGAGAGGCTTTCCAAACGGGCTGAGCGGTGCCAGACGCTGCTCGAAGTGACCCACCTGGAGATCTACATCGAGATATGTTCCCTCCACAAATTGATCCACCATGATGCGCTTTGTTTTAGCATCGCGCACCTGCAGCTGATATCCGGAAGAACCAGGGATAGGCTTCCACTCCACATAGTCATCGGGACCTGCGAAAAGCGGTGCCGCCGCCAGGAGCAAAAGTGCAAATGCTAAGTATTTATTTACTATCATTCTGCTCTTCCCTGTATATGTTTTCCGGATTCACAAATTGGATGTCGCCTGGCTTTAGATTCTGCAAATAGCGATTCAAAGTGATAGAAAAGTCAATTCGACCGCTGGGCTGAAGCGTGCCACCTTCCGCCTGAACTTCCCATGCGAAATAGCCAATGTCCAGCGACTTCATGTCCGTGTACGAAAAACCAGTGGCAGTTGTGCTTCCCGCGTAAATGGGCTCGTACTTGCCGCCCAGGTTTCGATACAGGCGAATGTTGTACTTCCGCGCGCCTGGAACCGCTTCCCATTTGAAGTCAATGCTCTTGCGGCCAGTCATGTCCACTGCCTGGCGAAGAGGGAAAAGAACATGAACGCGAGTCGCGTCCGGTGTTTCTATTTCACTCTTCATGTACTTGTCGCCGATTGTAAAGCTTTGCACTACTGAATAGGGAGTCTCTTTGCCAGATGCAGTGGTGCCCCGAACGCGCCAGTAAAAGATTCCCTCTGGCATTCCTTTGACCACGGAGAAGTTTTGCTCCGTCTGCTGGTTCATGAGGGAATTCCCAAATCCAGGGTTTTGAGAAATTTGGAGAACAAATGATTTCATTTCCCCGGGTGCTCGCCAGTTAAAGAAGATTCCTTCTTTTGCCTGAGAGACTGTCAGATGTTCTGACATGAAAGGACTCGCTGTCTCCGGCGGGACCAGATCGGTTTTGTAAACTTCAAACGATCCGCTCTGGCTAACGCGCGAATTCAAATCCGGCTGGTTAGGCTTCGTGCGAATTCTCCAACGATAACTTCCAGCAGGAAGATCGTCTATCGTTACTGAATTAGAAGCAGTCACGATGGTCTTCACAATTTGAGTGAATCCTGCATCCCTGGCCACTTCGAGCTCATATGATTCCGCAAGAGGATCCTGAGACCAGGCGAACGGCACAGGCGGAGGATTCGAATTGAATGCGACGCGTTCCCCGGAACCGGGAGAATGAAGGCGCAACGGCTCTCCGCGCACAATCGTCATCTTGCGCGTTTCACTCATGGCGGGCTGGTTAGTTTTCGCGTCTTCGCCTGTCACGCGCCAGTAGTATGTCCCCGGCGGAAGATCCATAGTGGCGACTCCTGGGGTCTGCACCTTTCGTGAGTCTTTGAATTCCTGGTCCTTGCTAATTTCAAGAGTAGGCTTCTTTAGAGAATCGGAAGGCTGAAACTTGAAAGATACAGATGTTCCGTCCCCTTCTGCCGGTACATTCTGAAATGGATTGGGTTTGATCAAAACGACTGGCACTTCTTTGACGGAGATTCCTTCCTTGCCAATGTCTGCTTTCTGATTCTTGCCTACGTTCTCCGTCTTGCCGCCTGACGTTACTTTTGCTGTGCCTTCGTAGACTGTGAGACTGAGATCCTGTTTTTCTGATTTCGACAGAGTCAGGCTACCTTCGCCCATCTGCACCTTGCTATCTCCTGACTGCAGAGTGAGACTGGATGAGCCGCTCGATTGAACCTGCATGGATCCTGTTTCGAATCGTATGCGATTGGATGCAACATCCAGCTGGATCATTGAATTCTGATCTACAGTAAGCACAGTTCCGTCTTTCAGGCGAATTTTGACTTCAGATTTGTCGTCCGTGCGAATGCTGTCCGAATTGGCAAGCCTGGTTCCCTGCTCGATTCGTTCCCAGACTACTTCATCCACGAATTTGCGCTGCACGCCGTGTCTGCGAAATATGATAGATCCGATTTCTTCGCGCGATCCAATGTCACCGCGACGAGTGTAGTCGCAGATAAAGAGAAGCAGCGCCATGACTGCCACAGAGCCCACAATGAGCGGGATTCTAATTTCGCGTAATCTGTCCATCGACCTCAGCCTTTCTTCGCAGCGGCCGCATTGAATTCAATGCCAACCATCTTGCGCAGTTCTTTGATATTAGACGGGGTATCTTTGTCATCCGCCATCCCCAGAACCGCATAAAGAGTTACAGGTTTGCTTTTTCCGCGTACTGCGACCCGATCCACTTCCTCCACTTTGAAGAGTTTCCCGGTCTTTTCATACGTATGATCTGTGATGAGTATGTCTGTGCCGTAGGTCTTATTCAGATGTTCCACACGGCTTGCGGTGTTCACTGCGTCTCCAATGACCGTGAAGTCCATTTTCTCCGCAGAACCCATCTGTCCAGCAATCACATGGCCTGTATTGATTCCCATTCCAATGCGAATGATTGGCTTTCTGGCAGACCCTCGACCGCGATTGAATTTCATGAGTTGCTTGCGCATGAGGATGGCGCAATTGACTGCATTGACTGCGTCGTTTCCGTGAGGACGAAGAGCGCCCCACAAAGCCATCACAGCATCTCCAATGAACTTATCCACGAGCCCGTATGTTTGCTGTACGCACTTCACCATTTCTGTCATGTACTGATTCAGAAATTCGACGACTTCTTCCGGTTCTAGTTTCTCAGAAATCGTCGTGAAACCGCGGATATCCGAAAAAAATATGGTTACTTCTTTGCTCACTCCACCAAGGTCCAGTTCCCCGGACATGGCCATTTCTGCGAGTTCCTTGTTCACAAACCTTCCAAAAGATACTTTGAGATTCTCGCGTTCCTGAAGGCCGCGACCCATGGATGCAAACGACTTTGTCAACAGTCCAATTTCGTCTGAAGTTTCTGGTTTCAGATTCAGAATGAAGCGACCGTTTTCAATATCGCTAGCAGCACCCACAAGCTTCAAGATTGGTTCAGAGAAGCTGCGCGCGAAAAAGAAAACAAAAATGATCGCGACGCAAATGACTACGATCATGAGAAGGAAATTCCATTTGAGGATTCGATCCACAGCTTCAAACCACTTGCTGCCTTCTGCGTAAGTAATGACTCCAACGTTTCCAAAGTCGAGTCTGCGGAATGCTCCCCAGTAACTAACGCCTTTGAAATCGTACTCTGTGAGGCCATTGTTGAGTTTACTTGCCATCATTTCTTTTACGATGGGCACAGACGCAAAAGAGGTTCCGGACACCACTGTGTCTCTGTCTTCGTGCGCGATGACAGTTCCTTCTTCGTTGACAAGAGCGGACTTGATAATGCCACCCGTTTGAAACATCGCAAGCAACTCATCGAGACGCAATACCATCACAATGATTCTGTCTCCACCCTGAATGCGAGATGGAAAAGCAATGGCGCATAACGGGACTCGGAGATCAGGACTCACATTTCGCACTACGATGGATCCATTGCGAGCTCGAGCAAAAGCCGGATACAATCTTACGAGGGCCTGCTGGATATCTCCTCTGGAGTCCTTAAACGATTCTGCATTTACAAGCACGGTTCTGGGCGCAATAGAATCGCCCTGCACCTGGAAGATTCCAACAAGAGCAAGACTCCGATCGTTTTCGAAGAGAACTTTCTCTCCGCGCGCAGCACCAAGGCTTTCAGAAAGGAGACGCAGATTCTGAATTCTGGATTTTAATTCTGCTGAAACCGCAGTGCCCACGTTGGCCGCCAGCTGACGGCTTGATTCCTGGATACGAACTTCGTTGTCGCGGCGAAAGAAAAGCGATGCCAGCGAGATAATCAGAAAAAGAGCAAGACCCACAAGAAGGGAAATGATCAAGCTCAACTTGAGTCGGATGGTCCAGCGAATGCCGCGGTCATCCTCCGGGACAAGGTTTGTGATTCGATTGAGAAGGCTTCTCAGCATTGGAGCAAAGCTCACACGGAAGCGCGAAACGCCAATCTTTTATTGGAGGAAGATGTTTTAAACGGGAGTAGAGATGTGGGCGATGACAGGATCGAACTGCCGACATCCTGCTTGTAAGGCAGGCGCTCTACCAGCTGAGCTAATCGCCCAAAAGGAAAACTATCAGGCTGACTTCTTCTGCCTGTTGAGTAGAGCCGCCATGCGGCTCTTTCTGCGATCTGCCTGGCGATGGTGGATCAAATTCTTTTGACCTGCGCGAGCCAGGAACTGGGTGTAAGATTTGAACGCAGTTGCAGCATCTTCCGTCTTGCCTTCAGCCACCAGAGTGCGAATCTTCTTATCCAGTGTCCGCAGACGAGCGCGGGATTGAGAGTTTTGCTCGTTACGTTTACGAGTTTTACGAATGTCTTTCTTGGATGCTCTTAAGTTTGCCAATTACTTACACCTGAACGGCCAGAAAATTGTTCAGGGGGAGACGGTCCAGCAGTTTTTTATCCTCCTTCTTCTTTGCCACGATTCGCCGGCCGGCCTGAAGAATGGCATCGCCTTGCACCGACAATAGATGGAACGGACCATGCTCTGGCAACTGACGAACGGAACTCTGCTTCTTCCTGATGGGCCCCGAAAGCTCTCCGGCCTGCTTGTGTCCGGAGGAAGAATCGAAGAGGTGCTCGCTCCAGGCGATGACCAGCCGGACATACTCACCCTCAACCTTCACGGAGCTCTGGTAATTCCAGGGCTCATCAACAGCCACGACACCCTGATGGCCACCTATCTACCGACGAAGGGAGAAAACTGGCCACACTTGAACTGGCTCTCCTTCGATATAGAGACAAAGCGATCCGCTCTATTCCGCGAAAGGATGCTCCTGGACGTGGAGACCCTGTATAGAATGGGGAGCCTGAAGAACCTCGAGTCCGGGGTGACGGCCGTAGTCGACCATGTGCCAGACTTTGTTCGCAATCCATTCCTGAGCAGCATGAGCGTGGAGATCCTACCTGATTTTGGAATCGCTCACAGCGTTTGCTCGTACTCTCTTGGCTGGGGTCAAGGGCTCGAGGCAGAACACAAGCGAGCAGTAGAAAACGACCTGCCTTTCATCCTGCACATCGCAGAGGGATTCGATCCGGAAAGCGAATTGTCCCTGCGCGTGCTCGATCGAGCTGGCTGCCTGAGCGAACACACGGTCCTGGTGCACGGCCTTTCTTTGTCCAACGATGACCTGGATCGCATCGCAGAGGCAGGCGCACATTTTGTGTGGTGTCCGTCCGCGAACCTTTTTGCATACAATCGAACCGTCAAAATCTCAGAATTCCTGACCAGAGGCATCCCGGTATGCCTGGGCACGGATGCGGCTGTAACTGGTTCGACCCACATGCTTTCTGAAATCCAAACTGCGCTGAAAGTCTACAAAGACCAGACCGGGGAAGATCTGCCCGATTCAGATCTGTTCGCCATGCTCACGACCAACCCCGCCAGGGCCTTTCGCTGGGCGGGCAGAGGAAGCCTCAAGCCGGACTCTCTGGCTGACTTTGTGGTGCTGTCCTGTCCTTCTTTGCGAGAAGCAAAGCCAGAAGATATCTACCTGGTGGTCCGCGGAGGCCAGCCGGTATACGGAAGCGAGGACCTGGAACCGCTGTTTATTTCTGCTGCGGTGCATGTGGAACGTGTGGACATTGGCGGCACTCGAAAAATTGTCCAAAAAGGGGTGAAGGATTTGCGGGAAACAGTCAGGCAGGCTACAGGACGAGAAAGTTTCCCTTTCCTCTCCGGCTGGTGATATGCCAATAGCTCGAAATTACAACGGCGGCTCCATCGTCTACTTCGCCGGAGACAAAGGCGACGAAGTCTACGTACTTCAGGCCGGCCGTGTCATACTCATCAGCACAGCCCTGGATACAGGGGAAGAAATCCGCGAAGACGTACAGATCGGTGAGTTCTTCGGCGTAAAATCCTCCCTGGGTAAGTTCCCGCGTGAAGAGACTGCGCAAGTAATTGGCAAGACCACATGCATTGTTTTCAAGCTGCACGAGTTCGAGCAGCTTGTGATGAAGAATACGCACCTCATTTTGAAAATGCTGCGCGTATTTTCCAAGCAGCTTCGCAACATCCACAGACAAATCCGGGACATACTCAAAGCGGGTGCCGCGAAAGATCCGTCGTTCGAACTCATGAGTGTAGCAGAAAGTTTCTATCGATCCGGGAATGTGGATCATGCAGTCTATGCACTTGAAAAATACTTAGAGGTCTACGCGGACGGAGATTACACGGACCGCGCGCACGATCTATTGTCGCAGGCCCGCAAGGGCCTGACGTATCCACACGGTTATCCTCCACTCCAGATTGCGGATCAAAAACACAAAGTGGATGCAAGCTTTGTCACGCGCAGCATGGCGTCCGCAGATAGCCTCGGAGATGATCCTTTCGCGCTCGAAGAAGGAGCGCCGGCCGCACGACCTGCGGAAAAAGAACCGGGCGCTGCAGACATCCTCATGGATGGACTCACATTGATGAGTCAGAATAAGGCAGACGCGGCTCTTGCCAAATTCAATGAATGCCTCGCTATCAAGAAGCTTCACACTGCGGACGATCAGGAAGCAGCAGAAAGAGCACAGTATGAAAAGGGACGCGCGGAACTAAAGCTGGGCAAAGTAGACGATGCATCCAACAGCTTCTCCATTTATTTAAAGAAGTTTCCAACCGGCGAATTCATGAAACACGCGATCTTCCAGCTTGGAGTTGCGGCAGAAGCAAAGGGCAACAAAGAAAGAGCGCGCACTCTTTATCACAAAGTGGCCACCATGCCTCCTCCGGATGATGCGACGCGCGACGCAAGAAAGCGCCTGGAGAAACTGGGCTGATGCTTCTTCCAGAATCCCTATTCGATAAGTTTGGCAAGGTGTTCGAACCCGGCCAGATCATTTTCTGCGAGTATGAACCCGGAAATGATTTCTACTTTATTCAGGAAGGTCGCGTCAAGATCACAAAGACCATCGGCAATGCGCAGAAAACACTCGATGTGCTCAGTCAGGGAGACATCTTCGGTGAAATGGCAATTCTGGAAGAAGAACCGCGCAGCGCCACTGCCATTGCAGTAGACAAAGTTCGCACACTCAATTTCAACCGTGCGAATTTTGACACTCTCATGAAGTCCAACCCGCAACTTGCATTCAGACTGCTTGTCATCTTTTCAAATCGCATCAACGATGCGCGCAGACGACTTCAAATCCTTCTGCTCGATGACACCACATCGAAGGTGGTGGACGTATTCCTGATGCTCGCTGAAAAAGACGCACACTATGGTCAGGTCAAGTCCATGGTGTTCAACACGACTGTGGACGATATTGCCAGCTGGTGTGGTCAACCCATCGACGAAGTACAGAAGATCATCAATACATTTGTTCGTCAGGGCAAAGTAGAACTTTTCGCAGACAGAATCGTAGTCAGCAATATCAACGACTTCAACCGGCTCATTCAGGCGAAGAGAAAGAGCCTCTTGTAAAATCCAGAAAGATGAAGAGATTCCCGTACAATGGATGGGAATACGTGTACGTTTCTTTTTTTGTTTCCTGATCTATGTAACGATTGGACATAAATCCACGCCTGAATCGATCCATTCGCGCCAGATTATGGAAAAAGTAAGGCCGCCAACCCCAGTTTCTCGAGCGAAAGTGATCGTCTCTGGTGAAGACTGCATTCGAACCTCGCAGGAAATTCGAAGACCTTTGATTTCCAAACTGATCGCATACATAGACACGATAGCACGCAGAAGGAAGACTTCCCAGAAGGCGATTGAGCGCTTCGTCCAGATCCCCTTCAAACGAAATCTTCTTGAGCATTTCTTCCATGAGTTCGTTCAAATGAAACTCAAGAGACAAGAGGCTGTAGTTCTCCTGACGCTGGTTTTGGATCACTGAGTCGAGCACGGCACGAATTCTGTCGCGATATGTATCTGCAATTTGCAAATCTGGTTCAGGTTGCGAAAAGAAATATCCCTGAATGTAGCTACCACCCGCATCGATCGAGTTGACTAGTTCTTCTTCAAACTCAACGCCTTCGAAAAGGACAGATATTCCGATCTCTTGCGCGAAATCAGAAATAGAAGAAATCAGCTTTTGATATTCTTTTTTCTCTACGCTCTTCTTCACCAGGCGAATATCTATTTTGACTATGTCTGGCTTGAGATGAATGAGTCTGTCAAAGTTGTGAAAAGTGAAATCGTCGATTGCGATCTTGCATCCTGCTTCGCGATAGCGTGAAATCACAGAATCCAGAATCACCAGGTCTCCTTCAAATTCATCTTCGGTGATTTCAATGACTACGTTGCGCGGATTGAGCCCGAGTTCCTCGAGAAGGCGAAGAGTTGGGATTTCAGATCCTGCGCGAAAGACCTGCATCAACCAGGAAGGCTTCACGTTGATAAACAGCCTGCCCTGATAGTTCACATCTCGCGCATGCAGAAATGCAAGCTCTCTGACTTTGCGAGATCGAATGAGCTTTTCATGACCCGGTACCGTTGGGTCCGCGAAATAAGGACCCATACTGGTGAAGTGACCTGACTCATCCACGAAACGCCCGAGCACTTCGTACCCGTAAATGGATCCGTCTCCAATCGAGACAATCGGTTGAAAGAAAGGTGCAAGTCGATAATTCGAACTGGCACTCGCCATCATGTGATAGAAGTCCAGCGCACCACCCCCGCTTAGCATAATTTGCATTATGCACGTATCGTGCCACGATCATGTCGACAACGATCACACTATGTTTCACAGTGTTGCGGGCGCGTCGATTCCAAAAACCAGGGAAAGAAACTACTCTAACTGCATAAAGTTTGGGCGACATGTATCGAGGCGCATCGGTTTAAAAAAAATTGCTTGAGGGTATGCATCCTTGGATACCCGCTGGAGGCGTGGAATTCACACGAAAGGATAGGGGCCCTTGCAGTGTATTCCACATCACAGGGGATGTGGATCTCTACAATTCCGATCGCTTAAAAGATGCGCTGCTGCAACATCTGGACTCTGCAGGAAAGAGCATCATCCTGGACCTGACCCACACGGATTATTTGGACTCAACCGGGATCGGAGCAATTGTCGCTGCCTGGAACAAAGCTAAAGTGATCAACCAGCAGGTTATGCTTTCCAGCGTAAGCGAGTCCATCCGCCGTGTTCTTTCTGTAATGCAGATTGATGCTCATATTCAGATCTTCGAACACACGGACGCGGCCCTTGCTTCTCTTCGCAGATGAAGTTTTGTGCTTCACAAAACTGCGCTCACTTTCATAAAGTTCGCCGGAGCAATACATGAGCAAAAAGGCGTCCTGGAAAGAGATATTCGGCTGGGCAATGTTCGACTTTGCGAACTCGTCCTACACTACCGTCATCATTACAGTCATATGGGGGGATCTCTTCATTCGCCTCGTTGTGGGAGATGGGCCTGATTTTAGAAGGGGAAACCTTGCATTTGGCATCGCACTCTTCATCAGCTATATCTTCTGCGTCATCACCGGGCCCATCTTCGGGGCCATCATGGATTTCAGTGCGGCCAAAAAGAAATTTCTGTTTATGAGTTATATGCTCACGGTGGTTTCCACCTGCTCGTTATTCCTGGTTTCGCCTGGCATGGAAGTGCTGGGCGTGGTACTGTTGATCATCTCCAACTTCGGATTCGCCGCCGGCGAATCATTCGTGGCCAGCTTCCTTCCGAGCCTTGGTGAAAAGGAAGAACTCGGGAAAATCTCCGGGATTGCCTGGGGCATTGGGTATCTGGGCGGACTCGTCTCTGTGATTCTAGTTGGTCTACTGGGAAGTGTAGAAATCGAGAACTTTGAAAGGCTGCGCTATGTCGGTCCTATGACAGGGATTTTCTTCATGGTCGCCGCTATTCCAACCTTCCTGTGGCTCCGCGAACCAGGCGTCGCACACGGGCTTCCGCAGGGACAAAGTTATCTTGGAGTTGGATTCGCGCGACTTCGCCAGACTCTAAGCGAAGTTAAAGACTTCCGCGATCTGGGCATCTTCTTTGTTTCACTCTTCTTCGCGTCCGCCGGGCTCTCGATTGTCATCAGCTTTGCATTCACGTACGGAGCGCAGGTGATTCACTGGACAGACGCAACCAAGACCATGATGTTCGTGATCACTCAATTCACAGCACTGTTTGGTGCACTCGGATTTGGTTATCTGCAAGATAAGATTGGTGCAAAGATCACATACATGATGACTCTGGTCCTCTGGATCATTGCAATCATCTGCATCTTCCTCACTGATTCGATCGCGGCATCCCTCGGAGTAAAACCGGAACAGGCGTTTTTGATTGTAGGATGTCTGGCAGGTGCTGGCCTGGGTGCGACGCAGTCTGCCGGCCGCGCACTCGTTGGCGTATTTTCACCGGAATCAAAGGCCGGAGAATTCTTTGGACTGTGGGGACTGATTGGAAAACTCGCAGCTGCCATTGGAGTATTTGGCGTGGCCGCACTCCAGACACAGCTTGGCCTTCGCCTCGCGATTCTATTCTGTGCTCTGTTGTTTGTAGCGGGACTGCTGTTCGTAATTCCTGTGAACGAAAAGCGCGGCCAGGCTGCTGCTGAAAAACATGAGGGCGAGTAATCGAACCATAGCAATTGCAGCCGTGTTCATCACGGCTGCAGTGACCGCCTTCAAATTCTTCTTCGCAATCCAGCTTCCTCTCCATCCAGATGAAGCATACTACTGGGATTGGTCCAGGCATCTGGACTGGTCCTACTACGATCAAGGTCCGGGAGTTGCCTTTTACATCCGAATCTTCACTTCAGTTCTAGGAAACACCATACCGGCACTGAAACTGGCGGCGCTCTCTGCGGGGCTCATAGCGCACATTCTCTTGTTCTTTGCAGCGCGACGCGCCGGAGTTTCAGCGGCCTCGTCTCTCTTGTTTGTATGCTGCACCATTCTGGTGCCCGGCTTTTTTTCCGGATCATTCCTGATCATGCACGATTCAGTTCTCATCCTGTTCTGGTGCGCGGCATTCTTGTTCATGCTCAGATGGATCGAAACAGATTCGTCCGCAGATCTATTCGCCTTATTTGCGTGCATGGCCCTGGGCTTCCTCGGGAAGCACACCATGGTTTTCTTTGGCTTATCGTTTGTGATCTGGTTTGTGCTTACTCCCGCCAGCTGGAGGGAGCTTCGCAACATGCGTCTGTATGCTGCCATTGGTTTTGCCGCAATTCTCTCCTCCCCTTTCATCATCTGGAACATGCAGAACAATTGGGACGGTCTGGGTGCAATCCTCAACCTCCGATCCAGCGGCGGAGCGTTCGCAAATAAATCCAGCACCGGTGCATTCGTGGTAGGTCAGGCGTTGCTGCTTTCGCCCGTATGGTTTGCTCTATTCCTGGGTTTCGCTTTCTGGATTCTGTTTCTACAATTGCGCAATAGGGAAATCCCGCGTTCTTTGCGAAGCGCGATGGAAATGTTTCGCACCGATCGTTCCCCCGAAGCCGCAAAGAACCGATTCATATGGATCATCGCACTGATTCTGCCCGTCTTCTTCCTTGCACTTTCGCGTCGACGCGAAGTTCAGCCTAACTGGACCTTCGCATCTTATGCTGGCATCATGCTGATCTTCTTTGTCTACAGACTGGAGCAAAAGAAATGGACGCGGGTGATTCTGGCAGCCGGCGCCGTTGTAGCACTCGCCATGAACACTTTCTTCCTCTTTTCAGCACCTCTCACAAAAGCATTGGGCATACCACAAAACCCAAGAACCGCTCGTATTCTACCCCACCTGCGACTTGCAGGATCAAAGGAAGTGATCGAAGCAGTGGATCGCCAGAGACAGAAAATCGATCCTTCCGCTGGGATCCTTGCAAACAGGTATCAGGACGCAGCGCTGGCTGGATTCTATTTAGCAGGGCAACCTCAAGTCGTTTCCATGAATGTGATGCAGAGGAATCAATATAGCTACTGGCCGGGACCGGAACCAGGGAAGAACTATCTGGTATTCATGGTGCAGGACAATACTTGCGAAAAAGCAACTTTCTTTTTTCAACCAGTTCTTTATTATATGTTCGAGAAAATCGAGGAATATCCGGAATCTGAAATCGTACTCGATGGCGTAGCCGTTAAGCGCTACCAGACCTGGTACGTTCAAAACTACAAACGGGACTGGAAAGGACTTCTACTCTACTACATGGTAGACGCAGCCATCCTGGACTTCATGCCCAACATGCGCGGCTACAATCCTGGGCTGAACAGTGCAGAAGGAATGGCCAGTATTCAGAACTACATGAATCAGAACTACTTCATGCGAAAAGGAGACGTCAGTTGCGATTGATTGCTCTCATACTTGCTCTGTTAACATTCTGTGCGAAGAAAGAAAAACTTCCGGATCCGGGGGATTACAGGGCGTTTATCCAGGGAAGCGCACACTTGCTCTGCGGCAAGATGGTTGAATGCTATTCAGGCCTTTACTTTTCCATTTCGCCTGAATTGAGGCGACAGATCACGGTGGAAGCTTGCGAAAAAGCAGCACTCAGAGACCTGGACCGCAAACTCGCCCGCCATACCCAGAGCATGAAAAATCTATCAGTGATTTGCTATCAGGCGATTCTCGATAGCCCCTGTAAAGAAGTGGGAAACGCCTTCTTCTGGAATCCTTCCTGCTTTGCGCTTAGAAATGAATCGGAAAAAGCGTTCGCGGACGTGCCCATGCCCAATCTGTTCGTACTTGAGAAGAAGTAAAAGCGACTAACGTTTCTTCAGAGAAATTGCTTTCTTACACATACGCACAAGATCGTCTGAACGCATTTTGAAGAAATCCATAAGTGCGCCCGCTTCCCCGCTCTGGCCAAACTCGTCCTGCATTCCATTTCGCAGCACAACGCATGGTTGATTTTCAGAAATCACTTCCGCAATGGCAGAACCAAGTCCGCCGATCACGTTGTGTTCTTCGGAAGTTACAATCGCACCTGTCTTCTTCGCGTAGGCCAGAACCAGCTTCTCATCAATTGGCTTGATGCTGGCCATATTGATCACGGCAGCCTGAATTCCTTGCTTCGCCAGTTTTTCCGCTGCCAGGTCTGCTTCCGCGACCATCACGCCACAGGCAATGATCGTAACATCCTTACCGTCTCGTCTGAGCTCTCCCTTTCCCTCCTGAAACTTATAGGAAGGTGGGCGCGAAAGCACAGGAGTTGCCGCGCGCGAAACCCGAATATAACATGGGCCCTTCATCGCAGCAACCGCTGCGATCATCTGCTTGGCCTCCGTGAAATCGGAAGGAACGAATACGCGCATCTTTGGGATCGCGCGCATGACTGCAAAATCTTCGATGCACTGGTGGCTTGCACCATCCTCACCAACAGTGATGCCCCCGTGAGATGCAACCAGCTTTACGTTCAAGCCGGGATAAGCGACAGAGTTACGGACAATTTCCCAGGCGCGACCGGAAAGAAACATAGCAAAGCTCGAAGCGAATGGGACCAGTCCCGAAAGAGAAAGCCCGGCAGCCATTCCAACGAGGTTTTGCTCCGCGACTCCTACGTTGAAAAAACGATCCGGATACGCGCGCGCGAATTTGTGAGTGCGAGTAGATTCAGACAGATCTGCGTCAAGAACCACAACCTCAGGCCGAGTCTTGCCGAGTTCCGCAAGTGCTTCTCCGTAACCGTCTCGAGTTGCTTTTTTTACAACTTCAACAACGGGCGCAGCTTTCGCGCTTTGCCCTTTTGCGACGCCAGCTTTTTTTGCCGGCTTCTTACTGGCAGGCTTTCCCCTGGATTTCGTTGCTACTTTAACAGGTTTGCGCGCAGCTTTTTTCTTCCGGGCAGCCACAGATTACTTCAGGGCCTCTGCTTTGTCTGTCTTTTCCCAGGTGAAGGTTTCGCCGTCGCGACCAAAGTGACCATAGGCTGCTGTGTCCAGATACGTACGTCCTTTGTCGCGAAGCTTCAGAAGCTTTTCGATGGCACCTGGAGAGAAATTGAATACGGACTTCACGCGCTCCGCAATCTTCTCATCAGGAATCTTGCCTGTGCCAAAAGAATCTACAAGAATGGAAGTTGGCTGAGGAAATCCAATGGCGTAGGAAACTTGAACTTCGCATTTTGTGCAAAGACCAGCCGCCACCACGTTTTTGGCCACGTAGCGCGCCATGTAAGCGGCGCTGCGGTCTACTTTTGTTGGATCTTTTCCGGAGAAAGCGCCACCACCGTGACGACCATACCCACCGTAGGTATCTACAATGATCTTACGACCGGTCAAACCACAGTCTCCGTGAGGACCACCGACTACGAACTTACCAGTCGGGTTGATGAGGTAGCGAGTGTTAGTCAGGTAGTTTGCAGGAATCACTTTCTTGATCACTTGCTCCACGAGCATTTCTGTAAGCACCTTGTGCTCCAGGTGTTCGCGGTGCTGAGTAGAAATGACCACAGTATCAATGCGAGAAGGTTTCCCGTCGCGATATTCAACAGTGACCTGAGATTTGGAGTCTGGCAAAATGTCTTTGAATTCGCCTGAATGGCGAAGATCCGCGAGCTTCTTCATGAGTCGGTGAGCAAGAGAGATGGGCAGAGGCATAAGCTCTGGCGTTTCATCGTTTGCAAATCCGAACATCAGACCCTGGTCGCCGGCTCCCTGTTCTTTGTAGAGACCTTCCCCTTCCGTAACACCCATAGAAATGTCAGGCGATTGAGAATGCAGGCGAACCATCACTTGCGCCGTATCTGCGCAAAAACCAATATCGTTTGTCGTGTAACCGATTTTGTTGATCACTTTGCGCGCGAGGGCTTCTACGTCCACTTTGGCATTTGACGTAATTTCACCTGCAACACACACGAAGTCTGTAGTAACAAGACTTTCGCAAGCTACGCGGCTTGCCGGATCTTGCGCAAGATGCGCATCGAGTACTGCGTCAGAAATCTGGTCACAGATCTTGTCTGGATGCCCTTCTGATACGGACTCAGAGGTGAAGAGAAAGTCTTTCAAAAAGATGGCCATGGGTTCTCCTGATAGACCGCTTCAAGCGGAATGATCAGCTTTTTGGGAGCGGCCGGTGGGTCAATGAAAAGAGCATTGAGGAAACGTGCGGCCATTTCCCTGCGATGCCCTCAAAAACGAACGACTGCTCCCAGATAGACCCCTTTTTCCTCATCCGAAAGGACCGGGCTGCTCGAAAAGGAGACGCTGGACCTGGGGTCCGCAATCAAAGCGTCTAGAACATTCCATAGATACATGCCGGCAAAGGCATACTTTGCCCGGTGATAGTTTCGCCTGGCTCTATGAAAGCGATCGCAGGCTCCCTTGGATACCGTGAACATTTGAAACGTCGAGTAAGGTACGCAACTATTGATCAAGGTGTCCTGCCGGGACGGCATTAAATCAGACGCGAGGATGACCGCGCTGGCGTTAAAGGTCGGGCCGAGATTGCTGTTGGTGAGCGCCTGCGCCTGGTAGTATGCCAGTGAATAATAGTCCCCTCTGAGAAAGCCATTGACCGCGGCTCTTCGCCGCACATCCACATCAAGATGCGTCTGATACAACAGACCGCCGGCGAAGATCGTGCCGGCACCGAACAAAAACGCAGAGCCGTCCCCTTTAGAGTACTGACCCCATCCGGGCAGAATGGCAGAGCGCGCCATGGCCAGAAAATTCAGGCCGCCGGACGATCTCTCATCCGGTAGAGTCTGCATTGCCTTTCGCAGTCCAAATACAAGCTCTGCGCCACCATCTGCTCGTAAAGGAAATGAAATTTCTCTAAAACCTTCGGACACGATGCGTATGTTTTTCAGTCTTCCGTCCGTTTCAACATCCAGTGGTGTCTTTCCCGCAAGCACACCGTCCACATACACATCCGCACCCGTCGGTTCTGTAACAATACGAATGCGGCGCGTTTCTGCCGAGAGACCGCCTGCGACAACTGCCAGGACCAGGGGAAGAAGACATTTCAAAAGTGATCTCATTGGAACCTCACCGTAGCGCCAAATTGAATTCCACGCTCAATTCCGCGTTCAGACATGGCGAGGACCGGGGAAGCAAACAGAGAAAGGCTTTTGGTTTCGCGAGGAAACGAAGGAGCACTCAAAAATGCATCGACCGCATTCCACAAATACAAAATGGCAAACGCGCCCAGTGCGTTTCTGTGAATGCTCTTTGCCTGCCTGTAATGAGAGCATTCGCGCGAAGAACAATTTGTAAGATTATTCTCGAAAAAAGCATCTCGGCTCGCAAAGCTTGCGAATCCGGCCTGCGTCAGGAACAAATTGGTGGAACCGGATCCGTAGGCGTAAACGTATAAGTCAAAATTCCGCTGTTGTTCTACGATTTTCGTTCTAGATTGTCGCATGTCTTTTGCGCTGTAAAGGGCAGTGGATAAGGCAAGAGCGCTTCCGGCGCCAAACAAATACGAAGAAAATTGATTGCCCGACGCGTACTGGCCCCAGCCAGGAAGCACCAGAGAGCGAGCAAGAGCGCCTAACGGTGAAACGTCCGACCTGGAAGGAGGCGCGTAATCCCTGATTCGCCGCAGCGTTAACATAATTTCCATGGACTTCATGGATCGCAGAGGAACTACCAGGTCGTCATGATCCTTTGCGGTAAGACGCACCGTTTTCAAAGTGCCGTCTGCGGGCATTTCAAAGGGAGTAGTCCCTACTCTGGTCCCATCAATGAATACCTCTGCGACTGGATTGCTTGCAATGCGAATCAAAGATGGTCCGGTGCGCTCTGGCTCTCTTTCCGATTTCGGCGATTGCTCTGGATTCAGTTCTTTCTGATCTCGCCGGGTCTGATCTTTTGTTTCTTCTGGTTTGCGCGCGATCTCCGGCTCGGGCTTTTTTTCCTCCGGTTTCTTCTCGGGTTCCGGTGGCTTAACCTCGGCCACCGGTCCGGTGGCATCGGGAAAAAACTGAACCATCACAGATGCAATCGCGGCACGACGTTCATCTCGCGGCAAATTTATAAAAAGTATCAGTAGATTCTCATCCGTTATGCGATCACCATCCACTCGATATAAATAACACAGTAAGTTCTCGCTACCTTTGTTTCGCTGCAAGATGGGGACAAGAATTTGCGTATATCCTGCTTGATCGTATATAGTCCGCGCACACTCCGCGTTCTTGCATTCCTTGATGCCGCGAAGTGCAGGTTTGGCTGCCTCAGCCGCTCCCTGGGTGGTTACTTGAAGACCTTTGCTTTCAAGAACAGTCTTCAGGTCCTGATTCAAAGCAGCTGCGAGTTTGCGAAGAACTTCATCCGGTTGGGCATCAATCTGCACCGCACGAAGAAGCACTGGATCAGCCCGAAGGCCAACGGTAGCTAAAGAAAAACCCATGACGACTGCGGCAAAGAAGCGCATAACCCACCTACGACGAAACAACACGCTCGGTCAAACTATTTGACGAAAAAACGACCTTTTGCCCGATAGATGATGTTCATGTCCCGTTTCGTAGCGTTCATTTCATTTTTGAGCATCGGTAGTTGCTATCTCGCGCACGCCGCCCGGGGTCAGGCGTCTCTTTTGCTCGGACGACAGAACATAGACGACGTAATCCATTCACCCGACACAGACGAAAACACGCGAAAGAAACTGGAGCATGTGCTTGCCGTGCGATCCTGGGCGCATGACAAACTCGGACTCAGCACAAATTCCTTTAAAAAATTTACTAAATTGGACAGACGCGCTGTGGCGTGGAACGTCTCAGCTTCGCGCGAACTAAGGTTTGAGCCGCATACATGGTGGTTTCCCATCATTGGCACCGTTCCGTATCTGGGTTTTTTTGAAGAATCAAAAGCAAACGCGGAAGCAGACAAGCTAAGGCGCGAAGGATGGGAAGCCATTGTAACAGAAGTTGCCGGGTATTCTACGCTCGGATGGTTTGAGGATCCGCTGGTCTCCCCGCAGCTGGAATACTCCGAATGGGGTCTTACGCGTCTTGTAATCCATGAATGCACGCATGCAACTGTCTGGTTACCTGGCAGCGTGGATTTCAATGAATCATTCGCTTCTTTTGTTGAACTGGAAGGTGCCATGACTTACGTTCGCGACAAATATGGAGTGGAGTCCGAAGAGTACAAAAAGAGAATTCTGCAAGAGGAAGAATCGTCCCGCGTGCGATTCTTGTTTCATAAGCTCGCGCAATCACTAAATACTATCTACGAGTCTAACGCAACGGATGAAGAAAAAAGAAATCGGAAACGTGAAACGATAGCCGCCTTTCGCACCACGCTTCTGTCCAAAATCCCAGAGTTCAAGGCAGTCAATATGCGCGCAGTCGCCGAGCGAGACCTGAACAACGCTCACATGCTGAGCTTTCTTCGATATGAATCCGGAGAAGAATACTTTCGCGACCAGTTCAAAGAATGTAATGCACAGTGGCCGTGCTTTCTGGATCGCATGAAGAGTTTGAAAAAAGAACCATCGGGATGGAAAACCTCTAGAAAGGTTCCAGACTCCGGGCAATGAGTCACGCGACCGCGAAGTCGATTTCTTCCATTTTCTTCGCGGCCGGAGAGCCTTTGACCTAAACGCCGAGAGCTGCGCGGGCGGCGGCGGCTCTTGCCACCGCAACACGGAACGGTGAGCAGCTAACGTAATGCAGACCCGCATTGTGGAAGAAACCAATGCTCGTAGGATCTCCACCGTGCTCGCCGCAAACACCCAGTTTGATGTCCGGCCTGGTCTTTTTACCGCGTTCGATTGCCATTTTTACCAGTGCGCCTACGCCTTCCTGGTCGATAGACTGGAACGGATTTCTCTCATAGAAACCAAGGCGAAGATAGTCGCGCAGGAACTTGTCTGCATCATCACGCGAAAATCCCATGGCCATTTGCGTCAGGTCATTGGTCCCGAAGCTGAAAAATTTTGCTTCCTGAGCAATTTCATCTGCAACGATAGCCGCACGCGGAACTTCGATCATGGTTCCGATCAAATAGTCTACTCGAGTATTAGACTCTCTCATCACAAGTTGGGCTGTAGCTTCGATGAGTTCCTTTTGATTGCGTAGTTCCTTGATGTGTCCCACGAGCGGAATCATAATCTCGGGATACACGCTCTTGCCTTTCTTCTTCACAGTGACGGCAGCTTCCAGAATCGCACGCACCTGCATCTTAGTGATTTCAGGATACGTCACACCCAGGCGGCAACCGCGATGTCCGAGCATCGGGTTTTGTTCTTTCAGGGCCTCTACACGAACGCGAATCTTCTCGAGTGACACACCACTTTTGTGCGCAAGCTCTCCCATGTGTCCTTCGTCGTGAGGAATGAACTCATGGAGAGGTGGATCGAGTAGACGAATGGTCACAGGAAGACCTTCCATTGCCTCAAATATTCCGATGAAGTCTTCTCTTTGATATGGAAGTAGTTTCTCCAGAGCCTTTTCGCGAGCACTCACTGTGTCCGAGAGAATCATTTCCTGCATGGCGGCAATGCGGTCGCCTTCGAAAAACATGTGCTCCGTTCTGCAAAGACCAATGCCCTGCGCCCCGAACGTGCGAGCAATGCGCGCATCCCGAGGAGTATCTGCGTTTGTGCGAATCTGCAGCGTCCGAACTTCGTCTGTCCAGGACATAAACTTCTTAAAGTATTTTGCAACCATGGAAGTTTCTTCCGGCACAAGGCCATCAAGAACCTGCTGGATTTCGGAAGGTCTTGTGGGCAAATGCCCGAGCATCACTTCTCCTGTGCTTCCATCAATGGAGATGCTCTCCCCTTCGCGCACGATGATGGATCTGCCATCTTCTGTTGCAACGGCCATAAAACCAGATCTCTCTTCCACATGTAGAGAAGAGCAACCCACGATACAGGGTTTATTCATACCGCGAGCGACAACCGCTGCGTGCGAAGTCATCCCACCGCGAGCAGTTAGAATTCCTTCTGCCGCTTCCATGCCAGCGATGTCTTCGGGGCTGGTTTCCATGCGTACGAGAATGGTCTTTTCACCTTTGATCTTTCTATTTTGTGCATTCCAGGAATCAAACACTACAATTCCTGATGCAGCTCCTGGACCGGCGTTCAGCCCACGAGTCAGATATCGCTTTTCCTTGATCGCTTTTTTCTTTTCCTCTGGATCGAATACAGGAGCAAGCATCGATGGAATCGATTCTGGATCTACTCTCTTCAGTGCCGTCTTGCGATCGATTAGCCCCTCATCCACCATTTCAACTGCCATGCGAAGTGCAGCCACGCCAGTGCGTTTTCCGCTCCTGGTCTGGAGCATGTAGAGTTTCTTCTCCTGAATCGTAAATTCAAGATCCTGCATGTCATGGTAGTGCGCTTCTAGTTTCTTTTGAACTTCATCTAGCTGGCCAAAGACTTCTGGCATATCGTCTCCGAGCCGCCCGATTGGATAAGGCGTGCGAATGCCGGCTACCACGTCTTCTCCCTGAGCATTCATTAAGTATTCGCCGTAAAACTTCCTTTCGCCTGTGGAAGGATTTCGCGTAAATGCAACGCCAGTGCCGGACGTATCTCCCATATTCCCGAACACCATGGACTGAACGGTAACCGCGGTACCCAGATCATCAGAAATATGATTCAACCTGCGATAAATATTCGCACGGTCATTGTTCCAGGATTTGAATACTGCCTCGATGGCTCCACGCAGCTGTTCGTGCACGTCTTCAGGGAAATCATTTCCCGTTATGCGGCGAACCAGGTCCTTGTACTGTCTAAT
Source organism: Leptospirales bacterium (assembly GCA_019694685.1). Taxonomy (GTDB): domain Bacteria; phylum Spirochaetota; class Leptospiria; order Leptospirales; family Leptonemataceae; genus JAEUSB01. The sequence continues at coordinate 13,566 of JAIBBM010000036.1, read as the reverse complement.
GATTTCTCTCAGATCTCCCGCGCGAAGATCTGTATCGCTGGCCGCGCCCACGCTTTTTTTCACATCGTTGAGGATGTGTTCAAAGTCATGATGCTCCATTCCCAGTACAACGTCTCCGTACATTTGCACGAAACGACGATACGAATCACAAACGAATCTTTCATTGCCAGTAGATCGCACCATTCCTTCGAGAGTCTCCGAATTCAGGCCGAGGTTTAGAATTGTATCCATCATTCCAGGCATGGACACAGGAGCTCCGGAGCGAACGGACACAAGCAGTGGTCTATCCGGATTTCCAAAAACTTTTCCTGTCGCAGAATTCAGCTGCTGAACGCGAACGAGAACTTCTTCGAGGAGGCCAGTGGGGAAACGGTTGTCGCGTACATAGCGTTTGCATGCGTCCGTAGTAATGACAATGCCCGGCGGAACTGGAATTCCGAGCTGAGACATCTCACAGAGATTCGCGCCCTTGCCGCCAAGCAGCATCTTATCGAGAGCCGGAGCATCCGTACGGCCCTCGCCAAAAAAGTAAACGTATTGTGACATAAATCCCCTCGAAGATATTCGTGAGGCTGAAGAGTGGGCGTCGAATCGGAACTGTCAAGCCAACGTGAAAAAACGCTTGAGCGCCGGGCCGGGGTCAAAGACAATTCCGGGCGATGGCTCCCGTACAGGAAATTCAGGTAAAGGCAGTAGCCCGTTACATGCCCGAACGGTCCAACCCGCTCGAGCCCATCTACTTCTTCTCCTATAATATAACCATCACAAACCAGGGCAATCTGAGCGCTCGCCTTCAATCCCGTTACTGGCACATCACGGATGCGACCGGCCGTGTGCAGGAAGTTCGGGGTCCGGGAGTGGTGGGGGAATTCCCGAATCTAAAACCGGGAGAATCTTTCAATTATACCAGCTTTTGCCCTCTCTCGACCAATTATGGGTTCATGCAAGGACACTATACTATGGAAAGAGAGGACGGTTCCACCTTTGATGCCCCGATTCCTCCCTTCGCCCTGGCAGTTCCGGACAGCATCAACTAGGCTCGTCTAACTCCCAAACCAGTTCCTGCCGATAGATAAAGCATGAGGGTCGAATCAGGCTCCATGAATCTGTCCAGCGTTCCGGGCGTATTTGCGTACAAGATCCAGCGCTACCCGGAACAGCCAGTACAACCCGTGGAACGGACGGAATTGTCCCTGCCCGAACGCAGCAGACGATTCGAAATGCCCAGGCTGTATGGACCAGACGCGCAGGCACCGGACAGCCCCGGTCACCTGATTGACCTGTTTGCATGAGAGCCCTCATCGCTATCGCCCTGCTGTCGCTGGCGGGGTGTCAAAAAATCAAAAGCCTCTGGAGCCACAGCGAAAGCAAAATCGATCCATGCGATTCGGTCTCAAATTACTACGAAGGGGACAGGCACTTCGTAGAAAGAGATTTTGTGACTCAGGACAGAAACCTCGATTATCGCAAACTATTTGAAGCAGACAAGATCCAGAATTCTCCTTGCGACCCGGTTCATGGCCGCATCCAGAAGACCGAGCACTGATTAGATTTCTTATTTTCACGCAGGCAAAAACACGCAAAGTGGCGCATGCCAAGCCTGAGCACGCGATACGAACCTGCAAGCATCGAAAGCCGCTGGTACGAAGTCTGGGAAGAGTCTGGCGTCTTTCGCCCGGAATCAACCGGTAAAGGTGAACCTTACTGCATCGTCATTCCACCGCCCAATGTGACGGGGCAGCTGCACGTAGGACACGCACTCAATCATTCCATCCAGGACGTACTCATTCGTCATGCGCGAAAAAAAGGGAAGCGTACGCTGTGGGTACCGGGAACGGATCACGCTGGTATCGCAACTCAGGCAGTGGTTGAGAAATTACTGAAGAAAGAAGGCACAGACCGATTCCAGCTTGGTCGCGAAAAATTCGTAAAACGAGTCTGGGAATGGAAAGACAAATTCGGAAACATCATCACAAAGCAAATGCGAACGCTTGGACTGAGCGTGGACTGGGAACGCGAGCGGTTCACAATGGACGATGGACTTTCGCGCGCAGTGCGCGAAATGTTTGTAGAGCTCTACAAGAAGAAACTGATCTATCGCGACACAAGAATGATCATGTGGGATCCAGTTGCCCGCACGGTTCTCTCAGACATAGAAGTTGAATACGAAGACAACTACCCCGGCGAACTGTATTCATTCGCGTACAAACTGAGCCAGGGAGATGGCGAAATCGTCGTGGCTACCACGAGACCAGAAACGATGCTCGGGGACACGGCCATTGCTGTGCATCCAGAGGACCCTCGCTTTAAGAAGCTCATTGGCAAAACAGTAAAGCATCCTTTCCTCGATCGCGAAATAGTCATCATCGCAGACAGTATCCTCGTAGATATGGAATTCGGAACGGGCGCCGTCAAGGTAACACCCGCACACGACATGAACGACTACGAAACAGGAAAGCGCCACAATCTGGAATCCATCACCATCTTCGATGAGGCAGGAAGAATCAATTCGAAAGGCGGATCGTTTGTAGGCCTTGATCGTTTCGAAGCCCGAAAGCAAATCAAAGCGCAACTAAAAGAACGCGGACTTGAGCGCGGGGTCAAAGAACACAAAATGGCAATCGGCAAGTCACAGCGCTCGGGAGCGATTGTGGAACCTATGGTTTCCACTCAGTGGTTCGTAAGCACTAAGCCTCTGGCAAAGAAGGCGATTGAAGTGGTGGAAAAGGGCAAGATCCGTTTCTATCCAGAAAACTATGCAAATCTATACAATTCATGGATGAAAGAAATCAGAGACTGGTGTATCTCTCGCCAGCTCTGGTGGGGCCATCGAATCCCGGCATATCATTGCGAAGACTGCGGTCACATCACTGCCTCTGTGGATCCGCCAAAGGCATGCGAAAAATGTAAAAAGAAGAATCTAATCCAAGATCCGGACGTGCTCGACACATGGTTCTCCTCCGGTCTCTGGCCTTTCTCCACTCTTGGATGGCCCGCAAAAACAAAAGACCTGGCTACATTTTACCCGACTTCCGTGCTTGTCACATCCTATGACATCATCTTCTTCTGGGTTGCTCGCATGGTGATGCTCGGTCTCTTCACAATGAAGAAAATTCCGTTTCATCATGTGTACATTCATGGACTGATGCGAGATGAACGGGGCATAAAGATTTCAAAAAGTCTCGGGAACAACATCGATCCGGCAGACGTGATCGCTAACTATGGACTGGACGCGTATCGCTTTTTTCTGATGGCCACGCTTTCGGAAGGGAAAGACTCTACGTATTCTGAAACCAGACTCAAAGGCTACCAGGCCTTCGCGAACAAGGTGTGGAATTCAAGCCGATTCGTGATCATGAACCTGCCAGAAGACTTCGCGCCTGTGGATCTGGCTGCCATTGTCTTTGCGAAACCATCCAGAGATGCAAAAAAATCCACAAAGAAATCTCCTCAAAAACAAACACTCGAACTGGAACAGGAAGATTGGTGGATTCTATCGAGACTCGCAGAAACGCTCACAGCGATGGACAAAAACATAAGCGAATACAAACTCCACCTGGCCACTGAAAACGTGTACACGTTTATCTGGAGCGATTTCTGCGACTGGTATATTGAGTTTACGAAACCACGGATGTTCGGGAAGAAAGGGGAAGAATCCGCAAATGCAGCCAGACAAACCGCGTTCTATGTGCTGGATGCCATGCTCGGGATGCTCAATCCATTCATGCCGTACATCACAGAAGAGATTCATTCTTATCTGGAAACGTTTCGCGGAAAATCAAAACCTCGCCTGCTCATTGCAAGGCGATACTGCGAAGTCCCAAACGTAACAGGTGCTGGAAAAAAAGCCGCCGCAAGTCTTGAGCTGCTGCAAAGAATCATCGGCCTTGTCAGAAACATGAGGGCTGAACTGAAGATTGCCCCGGACAAGAAAATCAAAATCATCATCAAATCCGCAGCACCGGGTCTTGCGAAAACAGTGACAGACAAGATGTCCGCGATTGAACGCCTCGCGAACGCGGAAACAGTCCTGGTCGATCCTTCTTACAACCCTGAGAGAACGGATGCAATGGAAGCGTTTGCGGAAGGCCAGGTATATCTGCCAGTGGCCGCCATGATCGATCTGGACAAAGAGAAATCGCGCATAACGTCTGAACTGGAACAACTTAAGAAGGATCGATCAAGCATCGACGGTAGACTTTCGAATGAAGCATTTGTTTCAAAAGCTCCTCCGGCCGTAGTGGAAAAAGAACGCGGAAGACTACGCGAAATAGAAGAAACAATGGCAAACTTAAAGGCAGGTGCGGAAAGACTGGGAATCAAGATCTAAGGGCAGTTAAGTTTTAACGCGCAGATTCCGGGAAGCAGATCTGAAGACCCAGGCGAATGGAACGATTCGCTGCGGTGGAAGGACCGGCCAGACCAACGGCATATTGATCCGTGTAGTACTTCACTATGTCAAAGGGCTGACCAAACGGCAACAGAGTATACGTAGAAGCATAAGTTGTAGTGGTTTTTTCCGCATTTACATCCACAACAATTCTGAACGCATTCTCAAGCACCGGATAAGAGACTCCCATCCCCGCTCGGGTAATCTTGATTCTGGTCTGGGCGCTTTCGTTCAATGTCTCAAAAGCAGAGGTTGTGGTGTAATTGCGAAGCTCCGTAAGCGAATGATTCCACGTACCTTTGCCCGCACCAGCCAGACCAGACGCATGCAATTCGAGACCTGAACTCATCTGGTATCGCACAAGCACGCCGACAAGACCTGAAAGACCGGACTCAGCCACCGTTTCCGAATAGGGAAGATTGAAAGAAAATCCGAACGCACCGGTACTCAAATCCGAAACAACGTTATACGCCATTCTCTTACCGGACCCGCGCAAACTCTCACGCCTCAAGCCACCCAGAGCGTACGTTTGAAACGCAGACGCATCCGGGAGGATTCCGTACCCACCAAGGAGCATCGCCGCAGAATTCTTCAACTTGTATGAATCTTGAGTGAATGTAGTCATCTGCACTGTGCTCGTTCCGTACGTTTGAGGCGCCACAAACAACGTCTCAGACATATGAGGCGATGACGCATAAGTCGTCAGGTCAGCTGCGACCATCCAGCGAGGCTGAATGTAGCTAACCCCAAAGACAGCACCCGCGTACCCAGCGTGGTCCACTGCACTCGATCCGGGATAGGCAAGATTGGTCAGTGGTTCGCGCGTTAAACTAATCGCTGTAAGGTGTTCCAGAAAGGCAGGAGAAGAAATCCCTTTTTCGCCTGCAAGGTAAATGGCTGCTCCGTAAAAAGGTGGGACCCTGGCGAGAGCTTCTTCCTTCGCCTTCCGGTCGGCCGCCGCTTTTTCCGCCGCTGCCTTCTCAGCTGCAATTTTGTCTGCCGCCGCCCTTTCCGTTTCTGCTTTTTCTGCGGCGATCTTATCTGCTTCTGTTTTTTCCGCGTTCGCTTTGTCTGATGCTGCTTTGTCGATTTCTGCTTTTTCTGCTGCCGCTTTGTCGGCTGCCTGTTTCTCCTCTAAGATTCTATCAGATTCCGCTTTCTCCGCGGCAAGCTTCTCAGCTGCAATCTCCTCTGGAGTTTTCGTATTTGCTTCCGGTTTCTCTTCCACTTTCTCCAGCGGAGTGGTGACCTTTGCTTCTGATTTTTCTGCCGCTGCTTTTTCTGCTGCGATTCGATCTGCTTCTGCTTTTTCAGCGGCTCGTTTCTCTGCAGCTGCCTTCTCCGCTTCTCTCTCCGCGGCCGTCTGACCATATTGAATCCGGCGGATAGCGTCTTTACGAAATGTTTGATCTCCGCCGGCAGTGCGAATGGTAACCGTGGTCCGATTCTGTGAAATGATCGTTCCCTCTACTCTGGCCCCGCTTTTCAAAAGGAGAGTCTCGGCACAAAGAGAGCCGGCCACCAGGAAACAAACTAAAGCAAAGACTCTCATATTCTATATGACGATTCAGAATGAAACCGCTGGCTAAATTATCGGCGGCGGCAACCCCTGGAAACAATGGCAAACTGATAGTACTACCCCCGAAGGCGGCTAACGTGGTCAAATCAGCCCTACCGAAGGGCCGCCACATACTGTTTGATGAAAGTGCGGCCTGTTTCAAACAAGGTTCTGTAGACCTCTTGCTTGAATGCAACCACTCTGGTGACAACATCTTCGAAATCGGCCCAGAACAGGCGGGAAAACTCCTGCTGGTGATGGTCTAAAGATAGAGAAGCCGGATTTCCGTCCCAGTAGAAGAAAAACCATTTTTGCATCTGCCCCCGGTACTTCTTCAGCTTATCCGGAACATCCTCTGGGAAATCATAGGAGAGCCAGTTGAGAATTTCGAACTGAGGTGGCCCGGAAAGAGAAAGTCCTGTTTCCTCTTCCAATTCGCGAAGAGCTGCCGCGAGAGGTTCCTCCCCGTCGTCCATCCCGCCCTGCGGCATCTGAACGGACCCCGACATCCCCATGCGTTCACCAACGAGAACCTGGCCCTGCGAGTTAAAGACTACGATGCCGACATTTTTGCGATACGGCCGGGAATCTTGCATACGGAGAAATCAAGTCAGCAGGCTATCTGCGCAAGCATTTTCGCGCAAGAGAATCGCTTGCCTCAGGACCCGCGAAAACAAATCACTAACATTGCTTATGAAATCCGAAAAGAAGTTCCAGCACAAAAGCAGCTACTACAACGACATCGCTTTGCGACTCATGCAGAGGTTGTTTCACGTAGAGCATCTTCACTACGGATACTTCGAAGGAAAACTGAAGCCCGAAATAAAGAATCTCCCGGCAGCGCAAGAAGCATACATGAAGCTTCTGCTCAAACAAATTCCGTCCGGCGTAAAGAAGATCTTCGATGTTGGCTGCGGCACAGGTGAAGTGGCAGCCGCTCTCACAAAGAAGGGCTATCAAATGACTTGCATAGCGCCGGACCCTTACCTGGTTTCCATGACAGAAAAAAAGACAGGAGGAAAGGCTGTCACGTTCGTGGACCTCTACGAAAACATTGATACAGAAGTAGAACACGGAACGTTTGATTTGATTCTGATGTCAGAATCATGCCAGTACATCAAACCGGATCCAGGCTGGATCAATCATGTTCGTTTTCTTAAACCAGGTGGATACATTCTGGTCGCGGATTTCTTCAAAGCAAAGCCACCGGATGAACGCAACCCCAGCAAATCCGGCCAGCCACTGGACGACTTTCTGAGGCGCGCAGACGAAAACGGATTCAAGATAGTAAAGAAACAAGATATTACAAAAAATGTAGCACCTACCATGGACATTTACCAGCGAATCATTCTCGATCGTATCTTCCCGGTAGTAGAAGCCGTATTCGAAATTGTGGAAAGGAAAGCCCCCACCATTTACAAAATCCTTCGCTACTTTCTATCCGCGAAAATTTTGAAACTGAAAGATAAGTACGAGAAGACGGGTGCAGATCTGTTCTCAGAATATAAGAGATACATGATCTTCCTTTTGCAGAAGAAAAAGTAGAAGCTGTCCCGGCTCGATCAAATAGTAGTTGATTGTTCGCTGATTGAGCGCATAAGCGGAGCATGGCTCTGCGCACTTTTTACGACATAATAGACCAATCGGCGAAAACCTGGCCTTCCCAGGTTTCATTTCGCAAACGTGGAGCATCCGGCCAGTTCCCCGGCAGGACTTTCTCTGAAATCAAACGGCATGTAGATAGCCTCACTGCGGGCTTCATTGCAGAAGGAATTCAACCGGGAGATCGCGTTACGTATTTGTGCGACTCATCGCCGAACTGGCTCATTGGCGATTGTGCCATCACTTCCACGGGGGCTGTGAGTGTTCCGCGCGGAACGGACGTAACAGACGAAGATATCAAATACATACTTTCGCATTCGGAAAGTCGGTTCGCACTCGTACAAAGGGAGAAAGACAAGAAACGCCTCGAAGAACTCAAATCGCATTTCAAGAATCTGGAGAAAGTATTCGTTCTTCAAACGGAAGACGCAGAGCTGGCCCGCGGCAAAGACAGCGTAACAGAACTCATGGAAAAAGGAGATGCTCTCCTGGCAAAAGATCCAGAGCTTGTTTCAAAAAGAGTAGCAGCTCTCGATCCGGGTGCTCTGGCAACGCTGATTTATACGAGTGGCACTACAGGTTCTCCGAAAGGAGTGATGCTCAATCAGTTTGGATGGGTACACGCCATCGAACGAGTCCTGGACAGAATCCAGTTCACGCACAACGATCGCGCCGTCAGCCTCCTACCGCCGTGGCATGCCTTCGAGCGCGCAGTCGAATACGGGATCGTTATGCGAGGAATGGATTTTCTGGTAAGCGACATTCAGAACCTGAGAAATGATCTCTTTGAATTCAAACCAACAGTATTCCCTTCTGTTCCCAGAATCTGGGAAACTGTGTACAATGGAATCATCACAAAAGTGAAAAAAGAAAGCCCCGCAAGCCAGGCGATTTTCAATTTCTTTTTGTCTGTTGGATCATTCTGGGCAAGATGGAAGGCAATCGCCTTTGGATATGACCCGGCGGTGAAACAACCCTTCATACTCTGGTCAGCCATTCGAAGAATCACTGCACTTCTGGTCTTGCTTGCAACTTCGCCACTCAAGCTCATTGCGATGCGAGTGTTTCACGGAATTCACGCGGCTCTCGGAGGCCATTTGCGAATGAGCGTATCCGGGGGAAGTGCCTTGCCCGGCGTTGTGGATCAATTTCTAACCGCGATCGGAATTACAGTGCTCGAAGGATACGGGATGACAGAAACCTCCGCGGTCATCTCCATTCGAAGGCTGAACAAACCCACCCCGGGAACCGTGGGAACTCCCATTCCTGGTTACGAAGTGTGCCTGAAAGATGATAAAGGAAATTTAGTAACTGAAATCGGGCAGAAGGGCAGTCTCTGGGTCAAAAGCAAACAGATTCTCATGGGTTACTACAAACGTCCTGAACTCAATCAGTCTATCTTTGATAAGAACGGGTTCTTTGACACAGGGGACATCATGCGCCTCAATCACAGAGGAGAGCTTTCCTTCGCCGGTCGTGCAAAAGATACAATCGCTCTGGGCGGCGGAGAAAACGTAGAGCCGGTGCCGATTGAAGATCGTCTCATAACGTCTGAATTCATTGACCAGGTCATGGTAGTAGGAGACGACAAGAAGAGCCTGGGCGCGCTGATTGTTCCGCATTTTGATCATGTGAGAAAGAAACTACCGGGAATTCCCGACAAGACGGAGCTATGGAACTTTGATAAAAGTGTGCGCGATCTATTCAAAGGGGAAATCACTCGCCTCATATCGCGCGAAAGCGGATTCAAAGCATTTGAAGTGATCCCGGGAAGTTGCTTCTATATTGTGCCGCGTCCATTTGACCCGGACACTGAAATGACGCGCACTCTCAAATTAAAGAGAAACGTAATCAAGGACAACTTTGCCCAGGACATAGATGCAATGTATTGAAATTGGTCAGAGCTTGCTGCCAATGCAACCCTGAATAGCCGGGCACGTTGCACCTGGAGTAAAGCACTCTCCAAGGCGTTTGCGCTGCTTGGCACAGCCGTTTCTACATCCAGCGGCAATGGTCCACGCGTACATCTTCACCTGTTCAGGTGGATAAACAACAGCAAGACACTCTGCGAATCTTCCGCAGATGACTTCACAATCGGGTCCATTTCCGCCACTCGTGTCTGCGCCCGAGTCGCCCTGCTGTTTGTGGGAAACAATGGCAAACACGAGGGTGGCCAGACAAAACACATAAAAAGGAATCAGGCTAAGATGATGAGCCTTGCGAGATCTAATGTTTTTCATAATAAATCGCCCTGGTTGTGAGAGAAGATCCATTCTGCCAGTGATCCACCACATCAAAATAGGAAAGCCAGCGTTTCCAGATGATCCAGCTTGCAGATTCTTTGTATCCCTGCTTTGCCACCACTTCCTCGTACATGTTCTCTTGCTGCTTCATGTCTGATATGTAGAGGACTCCCCTCTCACCATCGATGCATGTTACCGGACTTCCCGGGGGAACCACTCTGACGTCCACGCCAGGAGAGATTGCTTTAAGATCCATAGCATCCCACGTTTCCGTACTGATCACACACATCTTAGAAGCAAACCTACCTGACATTCCAACAGGAATAACTTCTTTGTTCAAAAGGGGATAGAGCACAAACTGAAGAACCAGAATGACCAGGACTCCGGCCACACTCAGAGTTTTGAGTCTTCTATCCGTAGCAAAAGAACCGTTTAGAAAATTGGAATCTCGTTTTGCGCGAATATCAATGAAGATACCCGCAACCACCGGAATGAGCAACAGCAAAGACCATGGCGAATCTGATCCCAGCCACGTAAGAACTACAAGTGCTGGCATCACAATATAGAGAACAATCAAACTCAAGCGACTCCATCTTTCGAGTACCGAATTGTCGCGAAGCATCATTGGCAATCCAGCGAACAAAAGAGGAGCAAACGGAATTCCGTAGTACGCGGCCTTGCGATTGGGAATGAAATGAAAGATTGTTGTCACTACAACTGTCATGAGCAAAAGGCGGCCGGCAATCTGAATCTTCCCGTACGCATACCTACTGCGAAGGGCGAAATACAATCCCGCAAAAAGAACGACAGTCCAGGGGAAAGTGTAGATAATCCAACCAACCAGAATTCGAATCTCAGATTGATCCTGCTGGGCAAATTTCCCCGCGTTCTCAACGATAAAGAAGTACGCAAGCATTGCTTTGCCCGCGACTCCTGCAAAAAGGAGTACGGACCCCGCCCAGATCACCGGAACAACGAGCGCGAAGGCCGAGAAGATCAAACCAGTCCGCACGGTTGGCCAGAACTTCCGCAAACCTGTGATTCGCACAGGATCAGTTTTGAATCTAACGATTCGCATGCTTGCCCAGATGATCAGTGTAAAAGCGCAATAGATCAAAAAGACAGGGCCTTTGAATAGAAAGCCAATCCCTGAAATCAAGCCGCTGACAATCAGGGGTCTGATTCTGCCTGTGCGATAATGCTCAAGCAACAGAAACACAAACAGAAGATAGAAGAAGGCCATTCCCTGCTCCATCATGAGAAGGCGACCAAACTTCATGGTGCCGATCGAGCAGAGATAAGCAATAGATGCGACCACGGCTACCCAGGGACGAACGCCCCAGACAACCATTAAGTAATACATAAGAAGAACAATTCCGGTTGTAAAAAGAATGGAGGAGAATCGCGGACCAAAAAGCCCCGGGCCCAGGACAGCTTCGGTGACCATTCCCGCCCAGAAGAGAAGCGGTGGCTTATAATAATTGGGAACGCCGTCCACAACAGGCACGATGTAAGATTTCGAAGCGAGACTCTGCTGGACTGTAACCAGATGCATCACCTCATCGCCCTGACCGGGAAAATCCTTACCGCCGGTGCCCGGAACCAGGAAGGCAAGAGAGAGCACGATCAGTAGACCAGGGAAAAATCGAGTGTTCATGAGTGCTGGATCAGAAAAACAACGGGGCGAACCCTGGTCACTTTTTTTCTTTAACTATGCGTAGAAAACAGGCGGCTTAAAAGGCTTGACCGCACGCATTTTTTTCGGGGGTATGGCCACGATGCCGGATATCAACAATCCTCTAATCGTTCAATCAGATCGCAGCATGCTGCTCGAAGTAGACCACGAGCTATTTGACGCGTGCCGCGCAGCCATCAGCAGGTTCGCAGAGCTTGAAAAAAGCCCCGAATATCTGCATACGTATCGTGTGACTCCTCTCTCCCTGTGGAATGCAGCGTCGAGCGGAATGAATGCGGAAGAAATTGTGGCCGCCCTGGAACAATACTCACGCTACCCGGTTCCCAAAAATGTGATCGCAGAAGTGCGCGAACAAATCTCACGTTACGGCAAAGTAAAACTCATCAAAGAAGACGATGGGACTCTACTCATTATCTCCAATGAGAGAGCGTTCCTCAATGAAATTGCCATGCATCGCAACGTGCAACCCTTCATCGAAGGAAGACGCGGAGACAGCATCATCGTCAAAAAGCAATACCGCGGTCACATCAAGCAAGCACTCATTAAGATCGGCTACCCTGTGGAAGACCTGGCAGGCTATGACGAAGGAGCAAAGTACGGATTCAATTTCCGCGGTACAACTCTTTCCGGGAAGACATTCGGAATGCGCGACTACCAGCGCAAGTCAGTAGAAGTATTTCATGCATCCGGTTCACGCGAAGGCGGATCTGGAGTGATCGTTCTTCCTTGCGGCGCAGGCAAGACGATTGTGGGAATCGGCGTGATGCAGATTGTTGGCGCACAAACTCTGATTCTTGTAACCAACACATTATCCATCCGCCAGTGGAAAAATGAAATCCTGGACAAAACGGATATCCCTGAAGAGGACATCGGCGAATACTCAGGGGAAAAGAAAGAAATCAAGCCAATCACAATTGCGACTTACAACATCATCACTCATAGAAAGAAGAAAGACGGGGACTTCACTCACTTTGACATTTTTAGCGCGAACAACTGGGGCCTCATCGTATATGATGAAGTGCACCTCCTTCCCGCACCTGTATTCCGCATGACGTCTGAACTTCAGGCAAAAAGAAGGCTCGGCCTCACCGCCACCCTGGTCAGAGAAGATGGACTGGAAGAAGACGTATTCTCTCTGATTGGTCCAAAAAAGTACGATGTACCCTGGAAGGACCTCGAGCGAAGCGCTTTCATCGCCACGGCAAAATGCATTGAAATTCGCGTGGATCTGGACGAAGAACTTCGCACTCGCTACGGGATTGCGGACGACCGCGAAAAGTATCGTCTCGCAAGCGAAAACCCGGACAAGATCAAAGTGATTGAAAGAATTCTAGAAGAACACGGGCGCATCAACGTGTTGATCATTGGTCAGTACCTGGACCAGCTCGACAAGCTCGCGGCGCACTTCAACTTCCCTCTCATTACAGGAAAAACTCCGCTGCCTGAAAGAGAATTTCTCTACGCAGGATTCAGAACGGGGAAAGTTCCTTGCTTGATTGTATCCCGCGTTGCGAACTTTTCCATTGACCTTCCAGACGCGTCCGTTGCCATCCAGGTCAGTGGAACGTTTGGTTCCAGACAGGAAGAAGCGCAGAGACTCGGCCGCGTTCTTCGCCCAAAGCCAGACGACAACATGGCATACTTCTACTCACTGGTAAGCCGCGACACCACGGAAGAAAGATTCGGTCAGAATAGACAGCTCTTCCTGACAGAGCAAGGCTACGAATACCAGATCTTCACCTTCGAACAATACAGGGAACTCGCGGGCACCGCGAAAGCTACGATTCTGAGTAGATAGAGGCGGAAGTATGGCGAATGGAAAAAGGCCCTTTGTAGTCTTTTTCCTGGTGGCAGCAAGCGCATGCATTGTTGCTCTGTTCTTCTACGCTGGCATTACTCATCCACCGACTGCAGACTCGGACGATATCCTGCGAAAGGTTCCGCCCGGAACGACTCACATTCGCGTAGGAGTTCCTACATGGGGTGGCTTTGCCGGAGGGCAGTACTTTAATGAAGGCTTTAACCCTTCCACTGAATCGCGTTACTATAAAAACTTTAGGATTCTTGTTTCTTTCGT
>JAIBBM010000086.1 GCA_019694685.1 Leptospirales bacterium | reverse complement strand
AAATCCCTTCTCACCCAGATTACGGAGCAAATACAACGTTAAGCGGATCAGTTGGCCGCCAATCTCTTTCCACCCATACTTCATGACGAAGCTGAGTCTCGTCACACACACAGGTGGGAGAGATTATGCGTTTAGATCACGCTCCCTCAAGTCCTGATCCCTTCCTCGAAGTCGCCCAACTATACCGTTGTTCTTGGTTTTGTCAACGACCACCGCCGAATTCTTTCGGAGATTTTACCAACAAGTCACAAAGGCAATGGGCCTTTTTTCTCTATCATCGAGGACTACTCGACCCGAAAGTATTCAGTGATTTGCAAAGAAGCTTGTATCGAGCTGTTACTTCGTTTCAATCAAATACGAACCCCCGGACAGTCCCCAGATCACAGTTGCTCTGGCACCATGTGGATCGACAATCTCGGCAACACGTACTCTTCCAATTTTTTTGTACCGGTGCCGCATGCCCCGCTGAGCCGGATTAGTGTCCAGAAAGATCCGGTACACATCAAATTCCTCTCCAACTTTCGGTTGCGCCGTGGCAACATTCATAACGTGGACATCTGAGGAAGAGTCCAACACACTTTCTCCGCGTAACCATCCGCGACCTTCAGCTGATAGAGGGCCCACAAATGCAAGCAGTGAACCTGCGATAATTAGCTTTCCTAACATAAAAAATCCTCCATTTGTTTTTTTTAGTTTGCGTTTAAGTTTTTTCGTCACAGAACTATCGAGTCAGAGTCATTCCATGACTCCCATTGACATTATTCGTAACCAATCAGATTCAAGCTGAAGAGAATTACTGCGATCGTGACACCGACGTCTGCGGCAATAGCGAATACCAGACTGTCGTAGCCGAGCAAAACGAGTATTACGAAAAACAGTTTTACCAGCACCGCTCCGATCGTATTAATTCGAATTCGGCGCAGAGTTGCCTTGCTCAATCGAACAAGGAACGGAAGCAATGACAGCTTGTCGTTCATCAAAGCAATGTTTGCTGTCTCAATTGCCGTATCACTACCCGCCGCACCCATTGCGATCCCCACCGAAGCTCTTGCGAGCGCTGGTGCGTCGTTGATTCCATCCCCAACCATGGCCACAATTCCATACTCTTTCAGGAGTTCGGAAATGCGCCCTGCTTTGTCCTTGGGCAGCAGGCCACCGAAGACTCTCTTGATACCGACTTTTGCCGCAACATAGATTGCCGCTTTTTCACCGTCGCCTGTCAACATTACAGGGGCGATGTTTAACTCCATCATCTGTTGCAGCGCGTGGCTACTATCTGGTTTGATTTCATCCATCAGGCCCAGAATTCCGGCCACACCATTGCCAAAACTAATCACAACACTCGTTTTGCCTTCTCCGGAAAGTCGTTCCACAATTTCTTCCACGCCGTCTGCAACAGGTTGATGCTCCCGAATGAAAGACAATTTTCCGATGTAAATTGTTTCGTCGGTGCACACGAGACACTTCGCAATGGCCCCCTTACCCAGAATACCTCTGAAGCCTTCGGCCTTGTGCGGATCAAAGCCTTCATTTTTCGAAGCATCGACGATAGCCTGAGCTAATGGATGTTCCGAAAAAACTTCTGCGCCTGCAGCGCAAGCCAGCAGCTCCTCGCGACTGGTTCCGTTCAGCGGAATGATGTCTGAAACGATCGGATTGCCAAATGTGATTGTCCGCGTTTTATCCAGGGCAATGGCCTTGATTTGTGACATAGCTTCCAGGAACTTTCCTCCTTTGATAAGCGCTCCTCTGGCTGAAGCGTTTCCGATGGCTGCATAGATGGCTACGGGCGTGGATATGACAAGTGCACACGGGCAGGCGATCACGAGCAGGGTGATTGCCTGCTGCAACCAGTGGGCAAAATCCTGTTTCAGGAAAAGGACGGGAACAACCAGCAAGAGTATTGCAAGCACAATGATCGAAGGTGTGTAAAACTTTGAAAACTTTTGAATGAACTTCTGAGTTTCAGATTTATTTCCCTGCGCCTCAAAAGTCATTCGAACAATCTGCGCCAATGTTGTATCATTCGCAAGTTTGATACTTTCCACTTCTATGAACCCGTCCATATTCAGCGTTCCGGCGAATACTTGATCCCCCGGATGCTTGTCGCGCGGAATCGGTTCACCTGTAATCGTCGCCTCGTCCACTGTAGTTTCACCGGAAGTGATCTTGCCATCCAATGGAATCGATTCTCCTGGCTTGATTTGAATCACTGTACCGACAGAAATCATTTCGATCGGTACAGGTTCTGCACTACCCTTAACAACAGCCGTTTTGGGTGCTTTGCTGACGAGGGCATTCAGCGCAGATTTGCTGTTTTGAATTCCGATGTCCTCCAGGCGTTCCCCCAGGACGTAAAGGACGATTACGACCGCTCCTTCAGGATACTCGCGCAGATAGAACGCGCCTGAAACGGCAATGAGCATTAACAGATTGATATTGCTAAAATTCAATCGAACGAGGGCCTTAAGTCCGCTCCACAGAACGCTGTACCCGATCCCCAAAACGAACGTCGCAAAAACCATTGGTGCGTACGGCATTGGAATGTGAACGCCCGCAAGGGACAGCACCTCGAGGCATATAACGACTGCGATTGCGGCGAGGAGAAAAAGAAACCGGTGATCCTTCATTGGCAATGTCATGATTTCATCCCTGACACCCTTTCGACCCGCATTTCCGCCCAGCTGTATAAAGCGGGCAGTAGCGCTAGTGTGAGTAGCGTGGCCGTAATTAATCCACCGATTACTACGGTCGCAAGTGGACGCTGCACTTCCGCGCCGAGCCCGCTGTTGAAAGCCATGGGTATAAAACCAAGACTTGCAACCAGTGCCGTTGTTAACACAGGCCTGAATCTCTGCGCGCAACCCTGCCTGACGGATGCCATTACTGATAATCTCTGCTCCCGCCGCAGCTGATTGAATACAGTGACAAGGACGGTACCATTCAGGATGGCAATGCCGGATAACGCGATAAACCCAATCCCTGCAGAAATGCTAAACGAAATATTCCTGACAAACAAAGCGAGCATCCCACCGGACAATGCCATGGGAATACAGGTCAAGATCAAGATAGTCTGCCGGGCGCTGCCAAATGTTTGGTAGAGAATCCCAGCAATTGCAAGAAGCAAAATCGGCACCATGATAAATAACCTTATGCGCGCTTCTGCAAGATTCTGATATTGGCCAGCATATTGAATTTCATATCCTGGTGGTAGAGCAACCTTTTCCTTCAGCTTCCTTTGAGCTTCTAACACAAAACTCTCCACATCCCGGCCTGATAGGAACACAGCGACAGACGCGTAACGTTTTCCGTTGTATCTGGCAATATTGGTCCCCTGAAGTGATTCCTTGAAACGAAACACAGATCCCAATGAGGCAACTGAATCACCCGGCAAGGCAATTGGTAGCGCCGAAACAGCACGCAGATCTTTACGATACTCATCCCCTAATCGCAAAATGATCGGATAAACGAAATCCTTTTCGTAGTACACACCCACTTCACGGCCCGCCATTCCAGTAATGAATGCGTCCATTGCTTCTCCGGGATGGACAGCCCGGTGGGCAAGTCTTACAGGATCAAGAATAGCATCAAGTACAGGGCCTTGACGTATTGCCGTAAGCTCATCCATTTCAGCTTCGCCTACGCCGTCGATTTCCTTGACGACCGACTCTATTTTCTCGATGGACTCAAGGAGAACCGCGAGATCATCACCATAAACACGTATTGCAACGTCGGCCCTGCTTCCTTCGAGCATTTCGTTGAAGCGCATTTCAATAGGTTGAGTTGGTCCGTATTCCTGGCCTGGTACTACGGCCTCGATGTCCTTTACAATGTTTTCGTAAAGTTGATCTTTATCAATGATGGCGCCATCCGCTCCCTTTCGCCACTTGCTTCTGTCTTTCTCAAGAATCAGAAATGTATCAGCAAAGTTCACACCCATTGGATCGGTTGCCGATTCAGGTGCTCCCATTCGCGAGAAAACATTTTTAACCTCGGGAAAACGCATGATCACTTTCTCAGTTTCCTTCTGCTGGCGCACGGACTCCTCGAGGCTAATATTTCCATCGCGCACAATCCCTATCGCAAGATCCCCTTCGTCTAACTGCGGAACAAAGTCCGATCCCAGGCGCAGAAAAAGCAGACTACTTACTACAACCAACAGCAGACTGGCGACGGTCGTGCCCAATGGATGAGCTAGACTCAGTGAAAGAACACGAGAATAGATCCGTGAAAGAAAGCTGATCAGGCGCCCTGGCTTCGCGTGTTTTGGTGCGCGCAAAAAGAGCGCCGTCAGCACTGGAACAATTGTCAAACACGTCAGCAGACTTCCGATTAACGCGAAGAGGACAGTTACGGCCATGGGTCGAAACATTTTTCCTTCAATTCCCGACAATCCCAGGATCGGAACATAAACGACAATGATTACAAGCATTCCACTCACGACCGGTCCGGCAACTTCGGATGCGGCCTGTCGAACTCGTATCAGCCGCTCTGTAAAGGAAAGGCCGACCGGAGGCTTTTCTTCGTAATGGCGCACGCAGTTCTCTACAATCACTAGCGATCCATCCACAAGCAGACCAAAGTCAAGAGCACCCAGGCTCATAAGATTTGCAGACACACCGGTCGCAACCATGCCTGAGGCCGCAACCAGCATCGAAAGCGGAATTGCAAGACATGCAATGAGGGCGGCGCGAAAGTTGCCGATCAGCAAAAACATCACGACAATTACAAGCATTGCACCTTCTGCAAGGTTGATTTCAACCGTCCGAATAGTTGTATCCACGAGAAATTTACGCGAATAAACAACGTTTGCAACAACGTCATCCGGCAACGTAATATCCTTTAGTGCAATTATCGCGCGTTCAGAAACGGCTCTGGAGTTCTCACCAACCCGCATGAAAACGGTTCCGAGAACTGTCTCGCGGCCACTGGATGTGGCCGCACCGATCCGCGGAGAGCCTCCAAATTGTACCTGGGCCAACTCCCGAAGCTGAACATCATTTGAAAGAACCCCAAAGCTCAGTGGCAGACGCGAAAGATCGCCCAGAGTTTCAAACCGACCGAGTCCGCGCACGAGCGTTCGCGCGCCCCCTTTTTCTATGTAATTCCCGCCCTGGTTGATTCCGATGTTTTCGAGATATTCTTTGAGCGCGCCAACGCTGACGTTGTTTGCAGCCATGCGATACGGATTCATATTTACATGAACCTGTTTCTGGAATCCACCGTTGGAATCGACATCCGCAACACCGGGGACGGCCTTTAGAGCCGGACGAATGATTCTGTCCTGCACAGTTCGGAGCTGTAGCAATTGATCATGCTCGCCGGTCCGCGCAAGGAAACTCCCTGGCTTCGCTTCGACTGAATACATGACGACTTCACCCAGACCTGTCGAAACTGGTCCCATTGCTGGCGTCAGCCCTGGCGGTAAGGCATCACGCAGTGTCGCCAGTCGCTCGGCGATTTGCTGTCTTGAAAAATACAGATCTGTTCCTTCGTGAAAAATCACAACCACCTGGGATAGCCCATACTTTGAAATTGAACGGACCTCATCCACGCGAGGCAATCCTGCCATCTCCGCTTCAACGGGACGAGTGACAGTTTTCTCAATCTCCTCAGGTGCAAGGGCTCCAGTCTTCGTATTGATCATCACCTGAACGTTGGTAATATCCGGAACCGCGTCCACGGGCAGTCGCGTAATGGCGACGGCGCCCACAACGGCTACAACTACTCCGACGCCAAGAGTCCTCCAGGGATAGTTCAAGGAAATTTCTATGAGCTTTTTCATTTAGTTGTCTCCAGTTCAACGGGTTTACCCGTGGCGAAGTCGATTCCCGACAGAATTTCAATTCCGCTTCGTGCCTCGATTGCATCGAGGAGCGCGTGATTGAGCTCGCGTTCCATCGTCATCCATTTGGATCGTTCGCTCCAATATTCAGAATAGTTCATTCTTCCCGTAAGGAACGCTTGATCCAATCGCAAGTAGATTGCCGTTCGTTTGGCTACCTGCAGCGAAATGCCTTTGAGATTCGCGCGTGCTTGCGCATAACGTGAGAGTAAAGACCTGCCACGAATTTCCATCTGCAATCGTGCCGCGTCTGCAGTACTTGTAATTCTGGTTAATTCTGCACGCGCCCCAGCCTCCAGACCCTGTCCACGATTGAAGACAGGAATCGGAATACGGATTCCAGCGCGCACAAACCGCTCGCTTTCAGATTGTGGACCGGACGAGATGGGCGGTAGAGCAATAGCCAAACCGTTTCCGCGCCGCTCCTGGCCTGCGCTCAGGAAAGCCGTAACGTTCGGATAGATGCTGCGGCGAGCCAATTCAACATCCACTTTTGCCTTGGTTGCGAGCGCGAGATTCTCTTTGAGAATCGGATTCTCCGTGGACAGCGTCTTCTGCAAGATCAATGCCTCATCAGGCGAATGGGGAAACAAATCCGCATCCGTGAAATTTCCGTTGGGCCGGACGATTTCCGAATTCCCGACCAGTCCCCTGAGATTGCCAATGGAAACCTGTGCATCCTGCTCCACAGCAGTGCGCTCCAAACGCAACAATGCCAGGTCAGCTTGAATTGCATCCAGAGCATAAAGACCCAGCCGCGTGTCGCGAACTCCATTGTTTCTGAACTGTTGCTCCACACGCGACACCGATGTTATCTGATCGTCCAGGACTTTGATCAGACGCGACTGAACGCTTAACGTTAGCAATTCCTTCCGTATCCCGAAGTATAACTCGCGCAAATGAGCTTGGCGGCGCCAAACAAGACTCTCCAGTTCCGCTGAGGTGGATTCGATACGCAAGCCGCGCTGTCCTGCCACTTCGAATTCCTGACTGATCCCTACCTCGTAACCTGTTGTTCTTTGTTTCTCTTTTTGCAAAGGTCCTTCAAGGCCTGGATCGATTACGACTCCGGTGCGCAACGTGCCGCGCTGCGTGCTCAACTCAAGTTCTGGGTTCGACTGAAAAAGAACCTGACTGCGATTCATGCGGGCCCGGGCCGCAAGAATGTCTGCATCCATCACGCGCAATATTGGGTTTTTGAGCCGCGCAATTTCCCAAAGGCGTAAATGGTCAGCCTGTGGTTCTGCGTTCAATACGCACGCGAAGACAATAGCGAATAAAATAGCAATAGCAGATAACTTAAACATGGTGCCTCCGTGCGTCCCTTCCGTCACTGAAATGGCAGGGCCGCGATAGTTACCTAACGCAGGGGGAATTAACTCAGGCTAAAGGTGGTGGAATTGAAAAGAGTGCGAGATTGCGGCTTAAAGAAATGCAAATTTGTGGAGAGTAGCCCAGAATTGTGTGCGCTTGAATAAAATCTGGTACTGGTCGCGCAAGCAGTTGGCCAAGTCCGGCAAGCACGTTATCGCCATGCGCAAGAGGCGCGCAAACCTGCTCGGTCGAGCTCGCATATCCAAGCAGGCGACTGAGCAAAGGTTCCGATAGCCCCGGGCATTGCCCGTCAGGATGCGACTGTTGATTCTGCTTCGGCGCGAGTACGCCACTGCCAACAGCAATCATACAAGTGCAAAAGCCGCCGAGTTGAACACCAATCAACAAAGCCACTCCGAAAATAAGCGCGGCGGCTACGGTGCGACGGGGATGCATAGGAAGCTAAGGACGGACTGGCCACGGACACAGGCAATCCTTTTTTAAATAAGCCGGTGACCCTGACCTGAAACAATAAGACAGCGCGACAGTC
This sequence comes from Leptospirales bacterium, assembly GCA_019694685.1. Classification (GTDB taxonomy): domain Bacteria; phylum Spirochaetota; class Leptospiria; order Leptospirales; family Leptonemataceae; genus JAEUSB01. The sequence continues at coordinate 2,024 of JAIBBM010000086.1, read as the reverse complement.
AACTTACCAAAAGGTACATGCTTTCAATTTTGGAATTGCCTGCACCCTATGCACTTGGTTTTGGTTGAACTATGCTTTCACTGCATCTTGATTCAAATCCAGATTCGCCAGGAAGAGAGCTACCTGTTGTGAACGCAGGGAGCGGCGTATTCAGAATACAGGGCAGGGTTCGCAGGTTTTTGTGAAAGACCTCAATGAAATGCATGACTCTTGTCAGCCTTATACAGGAAATAAACGAAATGGCCGTAAAATGCATGGGCTGATTAGTGCGCGCACGGGCAATATTCAACAGCAGTTGCTTGTGAACGCTCTCTGCCACAGTAGGATCGTATGCAATCACCGCGCGATCGAGCGCCACTGTGGAAACGCAGCTGGCGCAGAGAGATAAGCCGATTGTCAGGAACGCGGTCTGAGGAAAATTTCTCCGGGAAGATTTCAGTTCTGACAACATCGTCTACTGTACCCTTATCGAGATCCCGCCAGTTGCTGTGATTAAGGGCGCGTTACGATTTGCGGGAAAGTATGTTGCTACGTCCACCTGAACGTTATCCGAAATTGCATAAGTAGCACACAGCTCATACACAAATACATTGCCGCCGGCGAACTCCGGCGCCACTTGTGCAGCGGATAAACCTACGGAGACTCCCAGGCCGCCGGGAAGGGATGCTCCCGCCGTGATACCACCCTGCCCGGTCCAGTAGCGGCGGCCGTATTCTGCTTTGTCGCTGGCACCGCCGAGCAGCACACCCAGACCAAAGGAATCAGCAATACCCCAGGAAAACGCAAGGCTTGCTCCGGGAGAAAGACCGCTGCCTCTGAATGCTGTACTGCCTGTGGGCGCGGTCACTCCGCCGATTATCCGGTGGCGGGCACCCAGCCATTTTGATCAATAATGGTGTACTTGAATCCAAAGGTTGTGTCGGACATCCCCTCTGCTCTCTCGGGTAGAATCAAATTTGGTCCGCTTAAACGCAGATTTGAAGTGAGTGGACCAACAGACGGAGTACCCAGCGTCATGTAGTTGAGATGATAGTCCTCTTCAAAGTGCAGAAATGCGCGCGGATCCAGGAGCGCATTGAATCCGGCATCCAGCGGAAGATTCGTCGGCGCTGAGAAACGCAATCGAGGAAGAGGACCTGTTCCCGAAACAAGCAGGTTAAACAAATCTTCAGGATTACTCACAAGGCTGAAGCCCGGCTGCGGGGCGAATGGACTCGATAGCGCGGGTGCAGAAGGTTCAGTCAACTGCAAATACAACGAGTCTTTGCGGCGAAAGCGAGCCGCAGTGTAACCGTCACCCTCGAGCCGGAACTCGAAAGAATCTCCAAGCCCGTAGCGGATTGTAAAAGGCCCGCGGGCCGTGTAGTCCAGTTCCGAACCTGAAAAATAACGATCCCGCTGGCCCCCGACTTCAATCTGCAGCGTGCCTGAACCTACAGTGTCCGGGCTGTTTACCAGTCCTGGTCGATCCGGCGAAATTGGCTCCGAACCAAGCGTCATTGGGAACGTTGTGAGTATTGCTCCGGCTGCCATTACCAGAGCCATTTCGATTGCACTTCTTTTCAACTCGTTGTAAGTAAACGAACCTCCTCGGTGCGTCAATGAATTCTGCGTGCTGATTGGCACCTTATTTGACTATTGACTGACTCTATAGATGCTGGCGCCAGTGGACCAGAAAAATGCGGCCGGGATACGGCCTCGCGATACTGGTCCTAGTTTTCCGCGGTGCTCTTTACGGCGAAGAGGATGAACTGCCCCGACGCAAGTATTGCGGTAACCATATCTATCCTCAAATAACGTGCTCCAAGGGTGCCAATTACCGATTTGCTATGCGCAAAGCAATCCATTTTCAAAGCAAGCTAATGCCCGCGAGGGAGCGTGATCTAAACGCATAATCTCTCCCACCTGTGTGTGTGTGTGACGAGACTCAGCTTCGTCATGAAGTATGGGTGGAAAGAGATTGGCGGCCAACTGAGTTCCGCTTAACGTTGTATTTGCTCCGTAATCTGGGTGAGAAGGGATTC
>JAIBBM010000085.1 GCA_019694685.1 Leptospirales bacterium | reverse complement strand
CCGTGTTCTTCAAGTCAAAGACCGGATCTCACGGCATCTTCTCTCTGAAGATGCATGAGCACGCAGAGGAACATGTGGAAATCATGTTTCCTCTGGCGCCTGTGAAGCAGAGCAAGAGCTTTGATTTTACCCGCGGACCATTTGATCTCGAATTCCAGAAGATAGACACGAAAGAAGATCTGACCGCAGGCGCACTTCAGGGTCGTCTGGTGCTTCATGCGCCCGGAAGAATAGCGCCTGACGTCTACGCAAAGGGCAAGTTACGCGATACCATGTATCCAATTGTTCCAGGTGCGGAATACTTGTTTCACTCTCCGGAGAAACCGGTGGGCGGAATGGATCCAATTCTCCATGCTCTCGAAGGCACTTCGCAAAAAGAACTCTTCAATCAAATCGTCGTCAGTGTTCTAGCGGGCGGACAGAAGAATGAAGATACGCAATCAGAAATCACAAAAGCACTGAGCGCCTGGGCAAAGATGCCTGTTCCTCAAGATCTGTTCGAAAGACAGAATGCACACGAAGCACTGCGATACCTGGAATGGCTTCACACCGCGAGGCTTGGTCTGGACGCATCTGCGGTGAAGGTGGTTCGTTCCATTCTAGCAAAGCATAGCATGTCGCGCATCACCAACTCCCAGTGGATGGGAATGCGCGGGGTTCGTTTCAACCTGGTGTTCTGTGGTGGAAAGCTCACTCTGCAGCTGTGCGAAAGAGTGAAGATGGATCCAATTCGCATTCGACTTCCTCGCACCATTGAAGAAATCGCAGCAGATCCAAAGTCATACGGAGCTTATCTTCGCCAGCAGACCAGAGCATTGGACAAGAGCGATGAGCCACCCGGGCTCAGGCAGGTCCTTGAATTCGCAGAAAAGGTCTACGAAGACAGACTTCATGTGGTGGAGGACCGCAAGAGATTGCACCTGTTGAAAGAAAACCTGGGTATCAAGCCTCAGGTGAGTAAAAAGCCGGTTTCCATGCTCGATCGGATTCTTTCGAGACTGGGACTCAAGAAACTCGCAGCCTGAGGCTGCGGGTCACTGCTTTTCCAGCAAAACCAGGATTTCGTCTATGAACGCTCTGTGGGCGTGGAGCACTTCGCGCAGCTCTGCCTTCTTATTGTCTTGCAGCATGGCTCTGACCAGCCCCGAGAGATGATTGCGAATTTGCATGTCGTGGTTTGAATACGGGCCAGACAAGCCCGGTCCCGGTGCCGAACGCGCCCCAGGATCATTGTTGACCCTGTTACGAGCCTTGAATATATCTTCCGGAGAGGAGCCTTGATCCATCCGTACTACCTGAGAGTTCATGATTCAGAAATCAAACTATAATTCCTCTCCCGGTGATAGAAAGTTCGACGAGCTTCTTTACGAAAGGGACAGACTGTATCGCATTCTTGAAGTAAACACGGTTATTTCAAGAAGCCTGCGTTTGGATGCTGTGCTGACTCTTCTGATGGAGAAGGCAAAGGAAGTAACTGAATCCGAAGCTTCTAGCCTCATGCGCGTAGACGAAGAGAAGCAGGAACTTTATTTTCATACAATTCAGGGCGATAAATCGGACGCCATTCGTCACATACGTCTTAAAATCGGGGAAGGAATCGCAGGCTGGGTCGCAAAGGAAGGCAAACCGCTTCTAGTCGCGGACGCTTCCAAGGATCCGCGATTTTCGCGCCGGGCAGATGAGGCCAGTAAGTTTGTAACTCGCTCGATGATGTGCGTTCCGCTCGTTGTTTCGCGCGGAGTGATTGGAACAGTACAGGTGCTCAATAAGAAAAACGGAGAGTTCTTCAACGAAACAGATCTCAGACTCTTCGAAGTCATGGCCAACCAGGCGGCGATCGCCATTGAAAACGCTCGCCTGCATGAAATGGCAACCGTGGACGGAACCACTGGCCTTTATAAGAAGGACTATTTCATCATGCGCATGGAAGAAGAATTCAGGCGATCGCGAAACACCGGCAAGCCGATGAGTGTCATTATGTCCGATATCGACCACTTCAAAAATGTAAACACTCAGTTTGGTCATCTGGGCGGAGACGCAGCACTGGTGGAACTTGCGCGTGTCATTCGGGAGACAGTCCAGGAAGAAGGCCCGGAAATGATGCCGGGCAGATACGGTGGAGAGGAATTTTGTGTTCTCATTCCAGGCGAAGGGCCAGAGCAAGCTCTGGGACTTGCTGAGAAGATACGCAAGAGAATTGAAGCGGAACCCATCCACATTGGTGATCAGGTCACTCACATTACCATTTCCATCGGGGTGTCTTCCTGGCCTACACACACCGAGCACATCCAGGCTCTGGACGATTTCTTCCGTCTGGCAGACGAAGCGCTCTATATATGTAAGGATCGTGGTAGAAACTGTTCCTCCCTGTACGATCCTGAGCACAAACGGCCTCCTGCCAAAAATTAAGATTGGCACACATCGGCCTGCATTGAAAATCTGATTCCCCAACGGAGTAACCTATGCCTGATATTTATTCATTTAGCCAGAAAGGCTGTACAGCGGACAAAGAAGCCTGGGCGCGGTCCGGTAAACGTGGACAGAGGGCCTTCGAACTCGCAGAGCTGAATATGCCAATCGTTCCTGGCTTCGTGCTCGATTCAAGACTCACGCCAAAGTTAGAAACCATGGATCTCAAGGATCGTCTCGCGCAGGGCATTGCTGAAATCGAAGCAGGTGTTGGTAGAAAGTATGGAGATCCCAACAATCCACTTCTTCTCAAAATCGTCTGCAGTTCTAACCTTGCTCTTTCTATTTATCCTACAGTGTTTAACATTGGCCTTTCGCCTACTACCATCCAGGGCTTCATCAATTTCCTCGGAGAAAAGGCCGCGTGGTTTGAATATTGCTATCTCATTCGCACTGCTGGTGTGAAGATTTTTGACATTCCAGATTCACAGTTCGCTGAAATTGAAAAGAAACATCCGCCAAGTCCAGAAGGAATGAAAGCGTGCGCCATGGAAATGGTGGAACTCGTTGGACGTGACAAAATCCCAGATGATCCTATGCAGCAGCTCGAAGTGCTCATGAAGCATGCCGCCAAGCGCTATTATGATCCGGACCTCGACGAAGACGACAACGTCGCCATCATGGTGCAGGGAATCGTGTTCGGCAACATGGGCGAAGACTCAAGCGTTGGTATGGTGTATACACGCGACATCGTTACTGGAGAAGACAAGCTGTCCGGTAACTTCATGATGAACGCATACACGATGGAGCGCACTGGAACACCGATTCAGGATCTGCCTGCAGCCTATCTCGATGACCTTCGCAAAATCTGCAAAGCGGTAGAGCGCAAGTTCCGCGAGATTCGTGAAATCAAATTCATTGTAGAAAAGAAGAAACTATGGCTGATCAACCAGACGGTTGTAGATGGCAAATCCACTCAATCCCATCTGAGAACTCTTCTGGATCTCATGAAAGAGAATGTTGTGGAAGAATCGTGGGTGGTTCAGCAGATTCCTCCAGGCCAGCTGGCAAGTCTGCTCCAGCACATTGTAGAACCAGCTTCAATTGCAAGTCTTCCCAGTGCTTCGGGTGGAATGACTGGTTCTCCTGGCGCGGCCGTAGGAAAGGTCTATTTCTCCGCTGATAAAGTGATGGAAGCGCACCGCGAAGCAATGCTCAAGGGCGAAGACACTCGAGTGATCTTATGCGTGGAGTCTTCTTTTGCAGAGGACGTGAAAGCAATTGAGGTTGGTCAGGCAGTCATCGCTGTGGAAGGTGGGTATTCTTCTCACGCTCCTGTGGTGGCAAGATCACTCGGCAAGGTGAGCATTCTCAACCAGAGCATCAAGATTGGTGAGAACTACTTCGAGCTCAATGGAATGCGCATCAATGAAGGCGACTACGTAACTCTCGACTGCCCGGTTTACAAAAAGCCTACCATCTATGCGGGAAAAGCTAAGCTCATCAATCCAGACATCAACACAAACGGTCTCGTTGAGTTCATTTCTGTAATGAAGAAATTCATTAGTGATGACTTCGTGGTTCGCGCAAATGCGGACCTGGGCCGCGATGCTAAAGTAGCGCGCGTGATGGGTGCTTACGGAATTGGCCTCTGCCGTACGGAGCATATGTTCTTCCAGGATGATCGTATCCAGAGATTCCGCGAGATGATCCTTGCAAAGGATTACGAAGAACGCGTGAAAGCTCTCAATGAGCTGCGCCCAATGCAGAAGAACGATTTCTACGATCTGTTCAAGGAAATGGCGCCTCACCATGTGACCATTCGTCTTCTCGATGCGCCTCTGCATGAGTTCCTTCCGCGAAACGACGATGCGTTCGCAGACTACACAGAGCACCTTCGTAAGAAGGGTGTGACTCCGGATGAAAAAGCTCTTCGCGAGCGTATTGAAAGGCTTCATGAATTCAACCCGATGCTCGGGCATCGCGGTTGCAGAGTGGCCATTACGTATCCGGAAATCTACCAGATGCAAGTGCGCGGAATCTTTGAAGCAGCATGCCAGCTGCAGAAAGAAGGCGTTACAATTCTTCCTGAGATCATGATTCCAATTGTGATGAATCCAAACGAACTTACGTTCATCAAGAACGGTAAGAAGATCGAAGGAAAAGTGATCACGGGCATCACAGACACGGCTCGCGACGTATTCAAAGAGTACGGCGTGGAACTGGAATACAAAGTAGGGACCATGGTGGAGCTTCCGGCGGCGGCAATCATCTCCGATGAACTGGCGCGTTACGCTGAATTCTTCAGCTTTGGAACCAATGACCTCACACAGACTACCTTTGGTTTGTCACGAGATGACGTGAATTCGTTCTTCCCGGCATACACAGAATTCGACATTCTTCCGAACAACCCGTTCCAGGTTCTTGCGCCTCCAGTCAAAGAACTGGTGAAGATGAGTGCCACTCGTGGCAAACTCACAAGACCAGACTTGAAGCTGGGCCTCTGCGGGGAACACGGAGCAGATCCTGCCAACATTGCATTTTGCAAAGAAGCCGGTCTGCACTATGTATCTTGTTCTCCGTATAGCGTCCCCATTGCGCTCCTTGCTGTGGCGCAAATGAACCTCAAGGCTGGTCCCGGAGGGAAGTAATTCCTTCGGTTCCGTCTTGTCTTCTCCCCGGGGATCTTCCCCGGGTGTGGTTCGGAGCGTGGGGCATCGGTGGTTGGTACTGGGGTCCACCGCGCGACCAGGAATCCACATCTGCCATCGAAGCCGCCCTTCAGTCTGGCATCCGCGCTTTTGACACAGCCCCTGTATACGGATTCGGTCATTCTGAAGAGCTAATCGGTCAGGCACTGCAGGGCAGGCGACACGAAGCATTCATCGCAACCAAGTGTTCTCTGGTCTGGGATAGGCCAGGAGATCCATTCTTCACTACGGTTCACGGCGAGCGTTCTGTCGACGTTAGGCGCAATCTAAGTCGCTCTTCTATTTTGCAGGAGTGCGAAGAGAGTCTTTTGCGGCTGCGCACGGACTACATTGACCTCTATCAAATCCACTGGCCCCTGTCGCCTCTGGATGAAGCAGCTCAGGCATTGGCGGAGCTCAAGGGACAGGGCAAGATTCGATTTGCGGGTCTTTGCAATACCAATGTCGAGCAGATCATCGAGTGGAAAAAGCTTACCGGGTCTCATCCTGATTTTGTTCAAGAAAGATACAGTCTGAATCAGAGAAAGATCGACGCGGGTCTAAAACCCTACACGCTAAAACACTCCATACCGATTCTAGCCTACAGTCCACTGGCCCAGGGTTTGCTGACTGGAGCCATACGATCAGACCGGGTCTTCGGGGAAGGGGATCGGAGAGGCGGGTCCACTATCATGGATCCTGAATACATATCGAGAATAGAACCAGCTCTCGATCAGGCTCGTGCCATTGCTTCGTCGTATAACGTAAACTTGTCGCAGCTTGCGATTGCCTGGGTGCTTTCTGTTCCAGGCATTGGAGCGGCCATTACAGGCATTCGAGATTCGCTTCATGCGAAGGAAAATCTAAGCGCGCTGTCTATCGCGATCAAGAGGGAAGACAGCATTCGTCTGAAGGCCATCTTCGATCCATTCGTAAACAATGGAAAATAGAATAGCCGGCCCGAAGGCCGGCAGTCTACATCAGGATCGGGAAGTGACTGTTACTTCAGAAGCTGAAGAACGGTCTGGCTCTTCATGTTCGACTGTGCAACCATGGCTGTTGCTGCCTGAACAAGAATCTGATAACGAGTATAGCTCGTCATTTGCTCCGCCATATCCGTATCACGGATGCGGGATTCAGCTGCTTGCGTGTTCTCGTAAGCGTTCATGAGGCCACGTGCCGCATGCTCGAGACGGTTCTGGTAAGCACCAAGATCCGCTCTTTGCTTGGAGATTTTGCGAAGTGCTTCATCAGCAAGTCCAATCACGCTGTTCGCTTTGTCCGGTGTACTGATCGAAATGAACGTCAGTACGGTCGGGTTGCGAAGGCCCAGAGCCTGTGTGGTCATCGTGTTGATGAACACTCTCTCGCGCTGGTGCATGTTTGGTCCAATGTGAAACCACATAGAAGCTGTAGGATTCAAGCGAGCGAACGCGCCTGTCAGCATCTTCATTTTGTTGAATTCTGCCTGGGATGCAATTCTGTCGATTTCGTCGATCAGCTGTGATACTTCCACCTGGATCTGCTGACGGTCTTCATCTGAATAAATACCGTTGGCTGATTGGACGGCGAGAACACGAATCCTCTGGATCATGTTCTGAGTTTCGCTCAGAAAACCTTCAGTTGTCTGAACGAACGAAATTCCGTCTTCCGCGTTGCGTTCTGCCTGTCTCAGGCCAAGAATCTGCGTGCGCATCTTTTCGGAAACGGCAAGTCCTGCTGCATCATCGCCTGCGCGATTGATTCGCATACCGCTCGATAGTTTCTCAATATCCTTGGACTCGTCCATGTCGTGGAATTTGAGGGTTCTGTGCGAGTAGATCGCACTGATGTTATGGTTGATAATCATACCCGGTCCTCCGTGAACCTGATGTTGGCGGATATCCGCTTACAACCTATAATCGGTGAACCTGGGAAACTTAAGTTAAAAAAATTTTATGATTCGAACGTTTCGCGCAAAATGAAGGACCCGGACGAATCATTCCTTCCATTTTATGCATTCGCCCGGGCATTCATCCATTTCTGTTTGCACTGCCTTCCAGTCGGACTCGGGGACGGGCGCCGCATTGATGCTGGAATTCTTAACGTGTGATTCTGCCGTATCGTGATCGTCCATGCGAAAGTAGGAGGGGAGGCTGTCTGCGCACTGATTGCAGGAGGTGCAGTCTTCCTTCTTGACGTAAACGATTCGGTGCATGCGTCAGATTTTTTGCGCGCGGGCGCTGCGACAGCCGTTTTTCTCACTGCCATGCTCCTGGAACTCCGATGAAAAAGCATTCGGAGTATTCTTTTGCAAGCGATCAATTCTCTGCCGGTGCATTCCGGCGAACTCTGGACTGCGCGCCAGAGACAGATGCACCCAATCCACTATACGATCAGCTACCGCGGCTCATTTAAGCCAGAGCTACCTGACTTCTTCATCAATCGCTATTTGAAGGTTCCAGGTGTGGTGTTAGATCCGTTTGGTGGTCGCGGCACTACAACTCTGCAGGCGAATCTACTGGGACATCGCGCTGTCCATAACGATTTGAACCCCGTATCCGTTTTCCTGGCCAGGTCGAGACAGAATGTTCCCGCCATGAAAATACTGGAAAAGCGCCTTGATGCTCTGCAACTCGATCGAAGAATGAAACCCACTCCGGAAGAGAAGGAGAGGCTTTCTCCGTTCTTTCATCCAAGAACGTTAAGCGAAATACTGTGCCTCAAGTCCGAACTCCTGGATAACATGGAAGATCCCGCCATGCGATACATAGGCGTGACTGCGCTGTCTCGCCTTCACGGACATTCGGATGGTTTCTTTTCTGTATATTCATTCCCGCAAATATCCATCATGCCTGGCGCACAAAGAAAGAACAACGCGCGACTTGGGCAAAAGCCGGAATACAGAAGCATCCGCGAAAGAATTCTCCGCAAGATGAAACGAGATCTTTCCCTTCCTCTGCCGGGAGTTTTCAACGAGGCTGCCAGGGGCAATCGCTATATCTCTGAAAATTCGCAGGATCTGAAGACTGTGCGCACTTCGAGCGTGGATCTGATTGTTACTTCGCCGCCATTCCTGGATAAAGTGGACTATATCAGCGACAACTGGATGAGGTCCTGGTTTCTGGGACTCGAAAGTGCTACTTCTTCTATAGAATTGTCTGTAATGAATTCTTTATCTGAATGGGAAGATTTCATGAGGGCCACTCTCTTTGAAATGGGCCGTGTGCTTCGGCCCGGAGCGCGTGCTGTAGTGGAAGTCGGAGAAGTCAAATCCAGATCCGTGCTTCTGAACCTGGAGCAGGTCCTCGCCGGGTTGCTTCCGATTCGCGTGCCAGGCGGAGAGCTTGCAGTTGAGGAAATACTGATCAACGAACAGAAGTTTACGAAGCTTTCCAATTGCTGGGACGTGAAGAATAACGAAAAGGGCACAAATACAAACCGTTGTTTGATTGTAAGAAAGAATCTGCGTAAAGCCTGATTCTCACGCCCTGACTCTTCCCGGTGTAAGATCAGCCCAGCAAAGTGAGTTCATGCCCACGGCGTCGGAAGTACTTCTTCGTCTCTTCGAACACCACAATAAGAAAGGTCCCGTGAAATGCGAAAAGATACACGTGCCAGGGCACGGGCGCGAAGTAGTAAATCTCAGAAAGGCCGGTGTAGAAAAATAGCCAGCAAAGGAATAACTCAAAGGCGATTCCCAGATTGATCAAGGGATTCGAGACCAGATTCAGGATTACATGCTGCTTTTTAAGAATTGCGTGAGCGAGCTTTTGCAGAGGCCGCAGTAGAGGCCTGTATAGCCCCACCACAATGTCCTGCAGTGCGACTCTTGCAAGACGCAATGGAAGCAAAGCAGAAAACGCAAGCGCCTGGATCATGGACGACCAGGCAGCCCTGTCTGTGATGCGCGACATCTTCGCGTCTATCTGGAGAGATGCCGTATAACGGGACGGCTTCCATGATTCAAGGGAGTTGAGAATTTCCTCTCTATAGTACGGGCTCAGGAAATCTTTGCTGAATAAGGAGGCGCGCGAAGACCTTCTGCACATTACGTTTCCAATCTGTGTGGCCACAGTGGGAAAGAAGTAAGCCGTCAAAGACTGAAGATACACAAACGATGCGAGCTTCATGTCGAGGCCTGCAGGCGAAGAGGGAAGGTGACTCAGTGAGACTCCACCTGCAAAAAGACCAAGAGCCCATCCAAAATAGAAGTAGGTAGCAAAGCAGGCAAAGGCAAGGATGCTGCCCTGGACGAAATAGTTCTGCAGAATAAAGCCCACAGACAAAAGCTTCTCCCCTTTTTTTCTAGGAGGCTTCTCCATGATTCCTTTCTCTGGCGGCTCAATTCCAAGCCCCATGGAAGGAATCAGATCCGTGCCCACATCCACAGCGAGCACTCCCATGACAGTCATGGCCAGAGGCGTGCCAGGAAAAAGCATCCACAGGATGTAAGGATACATTTCCTGTGGATTGCTCGAAAGAACATAGGCGGCAAATCGTTTGATGTTCTCGAAAATCCCACGGCCTTCTTCAATGGCGGCTGCGATCGACGCAAAGTTGTCGTCTGTGAGAATGATCTGTGCCGCTTCTTTAGCAACGTCGGTGCCGCGAAGGCCCATCGCAATTCCAATGTCCGCCCGTTTCAGTGCCGGTCCGTCGTTGACTCCATCTCCAGTGACTGCTACAATTTCCCCCAGATTGCGAAGAAGAGTGACGATGCGAA
>JAIBBM010000084.1 GCA_019694685.1 Leptospirales bacterium | reverse complement strand
AGACAAACATCCTGGGCGCGCAGAATCTGATTGAAGCATGCATTGACAAAGGCGTTAAACAGGTTGTTGCATTGTCCACAGACAAAGCTGCCGCGCCCATCAACCTTTACGGAGCAACCAAACTCTGCTCAGACAAGCTTTTCATCGCAGCAAATCTTTACCGCGGAAATCACGATATCAAGTTCTCTGTTGTACGCTATGGAAATGTGATGGGAAGCCGCGGCTCTGTGATTCCGTTTTTTCTCAAACAAAAAGAAAAGGGATTCTTGCCCATCACTCATCCAGGCATGACTCGCTTCAACATCACTCTGGATGAAGGCGTGAATATGGTGCTGTTCGCTCTTGCAAACATGTGGGGCGGAGAGATTTTCGTGCCGCGCATTCCCAGCTATCGCATTCTCGATGTTGCAGAGGCAATCGCTCCAGGCATGGAAAAGCGAATCGTGGGCATTCGTCCCGGTGAAAAGATTCACGAGGAAATGATTACAGAAACGGATGCGATCAGCACCATCGAATTCGAAAAACACTTTGTCATTCTACCTTCTTTTCAACCTGCCTGGAACATCGATGAATTTCGCAGCCATTTCAAAGGTAGTTTTTGCAAAGAAGGATTTCGCTACAACAGCGGCGAGAATTCGGATTATCTATCAGTCGAGCAATTGCGAAATCTAATTCAGAGCGCTGCCATTAAATACTGATGACTTCTATTCGTCGCATTCCCTACGGCAGACAAACCATAACGCAGGAAGATATCAATGCAGTGGTTGAAACGCTGCGTTCTGATTTCTTGACGCAAGGACCGAAGATTGCCGAATTCGAAGAAGCGTTTGCTTCTTACGTTGGTGCAAAGTATGCACTGGCTGTGGCCAACGGGACTGCAGCACTCCATCTGGCTGCTCTTGCTCTTGGAGTAGGCGAAGGGAGCCGCGTAATTACTACACCGATCACGTTTGTTGCGTCTGCCAATTGCATTCTCTACTGCGGGGGCACAGTTGATTTTGTAGATGTGAACGAGAAGAGTGCTCTTCTTGATCTGGATTTACTTGAGGCAAAACTGGAGGCAAGTCGGCACCGATACTCCGGCATTGTCCCGGTGGATTTCGCGGGACTGCCTGTGGATCTTGAGCGTCTGAGATCTATTGCAGATCGGTACGGCATTTGGATTCTTGAAGATGCCTGTCATGCGCCCGGAGCTGCATTTCGCAGCAAAGCGGGATCGTGGGAAAGATGCGGAAGCGGTGCATGGGCCGACGCTTCTATTTTTTCATTCCACCCGGTGAAGCACATCGCTTCGGGAGAAGGTGGGATGATTACGACGAACAACCGCGCACTCTTTGAGAAAATCTCGCTTCTTCGCACGCATGGCATTACTCGCGACGTTGCTCTTTACCAGAATGATGACATGACAGCAGAAGGCGCGTGGTACTACGAGATGCAAGAGCTCGGATTTAACTATCGCATGCCGGACATTCTTGCAGCTCTTGGCCTTTCGCAGTTGCGTCGAGCAGAAGAAGGTCTTGCGCGAAGACGAGCTTTTGCAAAGCGCTATGATCAGGCGTTTGCCGGTTCCCGCGCCAGGCCGGTGCTACCGGGAGAATCGCAACTGCATGCGTATCATCTTTATGTTGTTCGGGTGGAAAATCGGCGAAGCACTTATGAAAGGCTGCGCGAAAAGGGAATACTTGCGCAAGTGCACTATGTTCCTGTTCACCTTCAACCTTACTACAGGCGTCTTGGATTTAAGCCGGGAGATTTTCCGGTGTCAGAAGGATACTATGCGTCCGCTTTGAGTCTGCCTATGTTTCCGGGCCTTTCGGATGAAGATGTGGATCGCGTGATTTCAGCTGTGCTTGAGTCCGCTTGATGTTGGAATCTTTGAGCCGCATCGCGCTTGGCACGGTGCAGTTTGGAATGGCCTACGGCGTCGCCAGCGCAGGTCAAGTCCGTCGCGACGAAGTGGCGCAGATCCTGGGCCACGCCTGGGACAAAGGGATTCGGGCCCTCGATACTGCCGTTGCTTATGGTGAAAGCGAAACTGTTCTCGGCGAAATCGGTGTTAGCGGATGGACGTTGACCACCAAACTTTCGGCTGTTCCGGTAGAGGCAGATCCCGAATCTTTTATGCGCGAGGCAGCGGAATCGTCTCTTCGCAGACTGCGCGTATCCAGCATTCACGCGCTCTTGATGCACAATCCTGCGCAACTTTTGAATGAAGGTGGGGATAGAATTTTTCGTGCCCTTGCGAAGCTTAGAGATGAGAAGCTTGTATCGCGGGTTGGTGTGTCCGTGATTCGCGCGGAAGAGGCCATTGAACTTTGCTCCAGGTTCGATCTGGATGTCGTACAGGCAGCGATGAATATTTTTGACAGGCGAATGGAAGCCAGCGGAGCGTTGCGCGTTCTAAAAGATGCTCATGCGGAAGTGCAGATTCGCTCTGTGTTTCTTCAGGGCTTGCTTCTCATGGATTCGCAAACACGGCCCGCGAAATTTGATCGTTTCCAATCTGCGTGGCAACGGTGGGACGAGTGGCTGAAAGAGAAAGGCACAACTGCTCTTTCCGCCTGCCTGTCCTTTGCTCTCCAGATTCCCGGTGCAGATAGAATCGTTCTGGGCGTGGATAGCCTTCGTCACCTCAGGGAAATCATCGCAAGTGTTCCGTCGAAAGACATAGAAATCCCGCAGAACCTCGCGTATGCGGACGCAACATTGCTTGATCCCTGGAAATGGGGGGAATTTTGAAAACACTCGCAATCATTCAGGCCCGCATGGGATCCACGCGCTTTCCGAACAAAGTGCTCAAAGCAGTCAATGGAAGACCGCTCATCGAGCTTTTGCTTCTTCGTCTTTCGCGCGCAAAAAAAATCGACCGCATCATACTGGCTACTTCTGTGGATCCGCGCAATCAGCCTCTGGCTGATTGTGTGCGCGCGCTCGGTTACGAGGTGTATCAGGGAAGTGAAAACGATGTACTCGACAGATACTACCAGGCCGCTCTTCCGCATTCGCCCCAGACGATCGTGCGTATCACCGGCGATTGCCCGCTGATTGATCCGGGCATTGTGGATGAAGTGATTGGCGCATTTGAGGAACAGCAGGTCGACTATCTCACGAATACTCTGCCGCCCACGTATCCGGACGGGCTTGATGTCGAGGTATTCACATTTGCAGCGCTCAAGCGGGCACATGAAGAAGGACAAAAGCCAGTTGAGCGCGAGCATGTGACGCCGTTCATCCGCAATTCTGGCTTTTTTAAACTGGGAAATATTTCATACAAAGAAGATCTTTCATCGGAACGATGGACCGTAGACGAGCCTGAAGACTTCACTGTCGTAGAGAAGATCTTTCAGCATTTTCACCCGAACGTGCATTTTGGCTGGTTGGATGTGATCGAGCTATCTCGTGGGCGCCCGGAAATCTTTTTGGCCAATCGACACTTCATTCGCAACGAGGGCTACTTGATGGGAACCGGTCAGAAACTGTGGAAACGAGCTCGCAAAATCATTCCCGGAGGCAACATGCTGCTTTCGAAACGAGCAGAGTTATTCCTTCCTGAATTCTGGCCGTCTTACTACAGTAAGGCGAGTGGATGTCACGTCTGGGATCTGGACGGAAACAAGCTGGTGGACATGTCCCTCATGGGAATCGGCACAAATTCGCTGGGCTACGCTCATCCAGAGGTAGACGAAGCAGTGCGCAATGTGGTGGCGATGGGCAACATGACCACATTGAATTGCCCTGAAGAGGTAGAGCTTGCGGAACGTTTGATTGGATTGCATCCCTGGGCGGACATGGCGCGTTTCGCGCGTTCTGGCGGAGAGGCCAACGCGGTTGCTATTCGAATTGCACGAGCGGCGTCCGGTAAATCGAAAGTTGCATTCTGTGGTTATCACGGCTGGCATGACTGGTATCTGGCCGCGAATCTGGGCGACGATGCGAGCCTCGCAGGACATCTCCTTCCTGGTCTTTCTCCCAACGGTGTTCCTCCAAACCTTCGCGATACGGTTTATCCGTTCAATTACAACGACTACCCTCAACTCGAATCCATCGTACGTTCACAAGAAATCGGCGTCATAATGATGGAAGTCTCGCGTAACCTTGGTCCCGAGCCAGGTTACCTTGAAAAGGTTCGCAAGCTGGCGACAGATCGCGGGATTGTTCTGATCTTTGATGAATGCACTTCTGGATTTCGTCAAACGTTAGGCGGTCTTCATAAAATGTACGGCATAGAACCTGATATGGCTATGTTTGGTAAAGCGCTTGGAAATGGTTACGCGATTACTGCTTGTATCGGAAGACGCGATGTGATGGAGGCTGCACAATCATCATTCATCAGCAGCACCTTCTGGACGGAGCGAATCGGTCCAACTGCGGCATTGAAGACCCTGGAAGTGATGGAACGCACACGCTCGTATGAAATGATCACTCGAACGGGGCTTGGCATCACAGAACGGTGGAAGTCTCTGGCGTCCAGGCATGGTGTAGCGCTGAAAACGTTTGGTCTTCCGGCACTAACTGGCTTTGTGTTTGATTCGCCTGACCATTTGATCTTCAAAACATATCTCACTCAGGAAATGCTTGAGAAGGGATTTCTCGCCACGACAAGCGTCTATGTTTCTACAGCGCACGAAGCCTCGATCGTGGATGAGTATTTTGCGGCTCTCGATCCGGTATTCGCAGTAATCGGTGAAGGCCAGCGCGGGCGCGATGTGTCCCGGCTCCTGAAGGGCCCCGTGTGCGATTCCGGTTTTAAGAGACTCAATTGATGGCACTCGAGCTGCGGCGGGCCCGGCCTGAAGATGCGGATCTTCTCTTTCGCTGGGTGAACGATCCTGTGGTTCGAGAGAATTCGTTTCAAACCCGGACGATTGAGTATCAGAATCATCTGCGATGGTTCACATCCAGGTTGCAAAGTCCGGACTGTGAAATTTTCATACTCTGCGATACTGAAGTGAGCCCACCGGAAATAGGGCAGGTTCGGTTCGAGCGAAATGCAGACGGAGCCTTTGAAATCGACTACTCTGTCCACTCTTCGCAGAGAGGGAAGGGGCGGGGCAATGAGCTTGTGCGTCTTGGACTTGAACAAATGTTCCTGAAGTTGAGGCAGAGAATCAAATTCATTGGACGCGTAAAGTCGGCTAACGTGGCCTCGCAAAGAGTTTTTCTAAAAAACGATTTTACTCTGGAACAAAATGACGCTTTCGCGCAAACGTACATAAGGATCTGTGATGTCTAAGATTGTTCTGACAGTAGCCGCTCATCCCGATGACGAGATTCTGGGTTGTGGCGGCGCCATGGCTCGGCACGCGGCAGAGGGAGACCAGGTACACATCCTCATTCTGGCGGAAGGACTCACCAGTCGCGATGATGAGAGGAATCGGGAGAGCCGTCAGGGAGAACTGCAGGGACTCGCGCGCTCGGCGGATCTGGCAGCACGAGCGGTTGGTGCACTCAGTTGCGAGCTTCTTGATTTTCCCGATAACCGAATGGACAGCGTAGATCTGTTGAATGTGGTGAAAGCTATTGAAAAAAAAATCGAATCGATTCGACCCACCGTCATATACACTCATTTTCCAAATGATCTAAACGTGGACCATCGCGTGACCTCTCATGCTGTCATGACCGCATGCAGGCCGGTGCCGGGTCAGATAGTTCAGGAAATCTATTTCTTCGAGGTTCTCTCAAGTACGGAATGGGCGGTTGGTTCTCAAATCTTTCGACCGAATGTCTTTGTCTCACTCGGTCAGAATGGGGCTTTTCTCGATGCAAAGATGAAGGCGCTTGCATGCTACGAGTCCGAAATGAGGGATTTTCCGCATGCTCGTTCTATGGAAGCGATACGAACGTTAGCCGCTCTACGCGGCGCGAGTATAGGTGAGCATGCAGCGGAGGCTTTCGAAGCTGCGAGGGTGGTAAAATAAATTGGATAAGATCATAAATGTAGGCAACCGTTCGATCGGTGGGGACAGGACCTTCTTGATCGGAGACATTGGATCGAACCACAATCAGGACATACAGCTTGCTTACGACATCATTGATGCAGGCGTAGAGGCCGGGTTGGACGCCGTGAAGTTCCAATCTCTGCAAAGGAAGCATTTGTATTTGAATCCGTCTCCGGAGGAAATCGATCTCTACAATAAGATTGATCTGGAGGAAGAGTGGCATTTCAAACTCAAAGAGCATTGCGATCGTCGCGGGATTGTTTTCTTTTCCTCTCCCACCTATTTTCGCGCCGTGGACCTTCTGGAACAGACGGGTGTCCTGATCTACAAACTTGCATCTGCGCAAATTGGTTCGTTTCCTCAGATCGTTCGTCGTGTTGCTTCGCTGCGCAAGCCGGTCATTCTTTCCACAGGGCTGGTGTCCTATTCGGGGCTAGAGCGTGCGATTCGAATCTTTGAAGAAGAAAGAAATGACCAGTACATCATTCTACATTGCAATAGTCTTTATCCGCCTGCTTATGAAAGAGTGAACCTGGGTCTGATTGCGACGTATCGCGCGATGTTTCGCAACCCTGTCGGTTTTTCAGATCATACAATGGAGAATTACGCGACTGTGGCTGCAGTGGCGCTGGGAGCCCGGGTGATTGAACGGCACTTCTGCATGGACCGTGCGATTGTTACGCCAGATAGTCCGGTTTCACTGAATCCAACGGAAATGAAAGATATGGTGAAGGCTGTTCGCTCGATTGAGCAGGCACTCGGGAACAAACCTCGCACGATCATCGAGCCAGAAGAGGCCGGCTTTCTAAAAGCGATCTCATATCGACTGGTGCTCGCGCGCGACGTAGAGAGGGGGCATGACTTTTCTGCCGGCGATTTTGAATACTGGCGGGAAAAATCCGGAGTGGATTGTCGCGACGAACCTCTTGTATTGAATCATTTTCGCGCGGCGCGAGCCGTGAAGCGAGGTAGTCTGTTATCCTGGCAGGACCTTGAGGGCAAGGGTTGAAGAAAGTTCTCTGCATCTCCCTGGGATGGGAACAGGAGCCGCAACTGCGAGCGCTCAGCGCGCGAGCGGACGTGGCACTCTATGGGATTCACTATCATGAGCCAGATCTCCCTGGAATTCATTTTGAAAAAGTACTGACCGACGATCTCAGGGATCTGAGTCGCATGGCCGCTTTCGCGAATTCCATTGAGCCGGACGCCGTGATTTCTGATGAAGACGATTACGGCGCCATGGTGCAGGCTCTGGTCGCTGAGCGATTTGATTTACCCGGACCTCGCGTTGCCCACGCGCAACTGGGCGCAAACAAATTTCTTCAGCGCACACGAGCAGCTCAAACTGGACTGAAGATACCGGCTTTTCAACTCTGCTCTTCGCTTGATGATGTAGTGCGCTTTGCCCAGGAGCGTTCCTTTCCGCTCATGCTCAAGCCTGTGGATAATCGCGGTTCCATTGGAGCTTCGCGGGTAAATTCAAAAGTCGAACTAAGCGCGGCCTTTTCTAAGGCTCTTTGCGCCAGTCCGTCATGGCTGGTGATCGCGGAAGATTACATTGAAGGCGATCATTTCAATGTGGATGGTTATTGCTTTTCTGGCGTTCCACAGGCGCTGGCTGTTTCGCGTAACGTAAAATCGACACGCGAAATCGTAAATGATTCTATAGTTTATGGTGATGTTCCAAGTAATCTTCGCGAGCGATTGATGCGCGAAGGAGAGCGTACGGCGCGCGCCCTGGGTTATAACTTTGGATTCTTTCACGGTGAATTCATTCTCTCTTCTTCTGACGGTCAGATCTACCTTACAGAGATGGCGAATCGGGGTGGCGGCATCTTGATTTCCCAACTGATTCTTCCGGCGGTCACAAATCTGGACCTCGTGCAAATTTACATTGCTGACTGCATGCGGGAGTCGATTTCGCATCCCGTTATTCCACAGGAAAACTACGTGCGCATTGATTTTGCGGCCCTCGATCCCGGAAAGGTGTTCGCTGGATTTCGCGAGCAACTGGCGACTCCGCAACTGATCAAGGTTGTGCCTTTCCTGAAAGAGGGTTCTGTTGTACCGGACATAGAAAATGGAGCGCAAAGGCACATCATGCTCGTATCGTCACAGCGGGATTCTGCCAGTATCGAGCGGTTGAAAGAAAGTCTACAGCGCGCAGTTATTTACAAGTAAAACATTAGGAGCTTACCAAGAATGAATCTAACACCATCCATGAGCATCAAAGATGAATTTGCTGCTTCCTATCAAAAGAACGGCTTTGTACTCTTCAACGACTTGATCAAGCCAGAGCAGGCAATTTCAATTCGCACAGAATTCCTGGAAATCACGGCTGATTTGAGCAAGCGTTATAAGATTCAACACACCAGCGACGATCCGGTCCGTCGCGCTTACGAAGTTTTCGCCGAAGGCGGAATCTTTCGCAGACACATCTATGGATACTTTCAGCAACTTCGCAGCATTACATGTCTGGTTGGCAGCGACGGTTTCACTCAGGTTTTCAAAAAGATGGGACTTCGTTTCCCTGTTCTGCGCAATCAGGCGCTTCGCATTGATTTCCCTGACGAGCCTCAATTTCTTCAGGGAATTCATCAGGATGTTCGCGGCATGCGGTCGAGCAACTGCTTGAATTTCTGGATTTGTTTGCAGGACGTAGATGAGCATAAGGGAACTTTGTCCGTATGGCCGGGAAGTCATATGGACGGTCCTGTGGTTCCAAAACATTTCAGTTCAGAAGGTTACCAGATCTTCACAGAAGAAGAGGTCTCACACTATCAGAAAGACTATCTTCGCACAACGCCGGGACACGTTCTGATGTTTCACCCTTATCTTTATCATGGGTCACATCAGACTCAGGAGAAGACTCTGCGATTGACTGTGACCCTTCGCTATGACGACATAGGGGATATGGAATGGCTGCGTGAACAGGATTGTCCATTCGAGAAGCTCAATATTCAGGATCGCACCAGGTTCAAAACCGAATGAGCAAAGATCCTTTGCAGAGCATCTCGGAGAGCCTGGTTCAGCGATATTCTAAGCGGTATCGCGAATTGGGCGATAGCATTCGTACTCTGGGGTGGGGTTCCACCGAACAACAGCGTTATCGATTTGCCATGTCGCTTGGCCTTCTGGGCGACACGGCAGGGAAGCGCATTGTAGACGTGGGCTGTGGCTTTGGCGACTTTTTTCACTTTCTCAAAGATTCAGGCGTTGAGTTTGATTCGTATCTTGGTGTTGATATCAACGAAGATCTTCTTGGCCAGGCACGGAAGAAATGCAAAGACTCTCGCGCCAGTTTCCTGCAACTGAATATTTTGACTGATTCGCCGCCTGAACCGTTAGGCGACATTTCGGTGATGTTCGGAGTTTTGAATTTTCATTTGAAAGATCAAATGAATAATCTGGACTATACCAGAACATTTCTTCGCAAAGCCTTTTCTCTCGCAAAAGATCGTCTTATTTTCGATTTTATTTCAACTCACCGGATCGCGTCCTACGCGCAGGAAGATTTTATCTACTATCATGATCCGCTCGAGTTGCTTGCGCTGTGTTTTGAGCTGACGCCGCTCCTCTCCTTCAAGCACGATTACCTTCCCATTCCTCAGCGAGAAGGTATGATCGCTCTTATACACTCCGAACAATGAAATCACCGCCTATTTTTGATGCCAATGTGCATTTCCGGCCGGAAGCCATTGGTCTTGGTGTGCAGGATCAAACGCAGCAAGCTGTAAAGGGGCTTCGCACAGAGTCGGACATGCTTCCCCATGATTACATAGCATGTATCAACAAGTCTATTGCGGAGTTTCGATCCAGCTTTGATCGCGCGAATTTTATGTTCTTCAATCCGGGTCTTCACACCGGGTCTTTGCTTTCACCCGTGCTGGATCAAATTCGTCTCGATTTTCCGGGCTCTGCGTTCACGGCTCTCGTTGATTTTCGCCGCGCTGACGCCGTAGCTGTGGTTCAAAACCTCAAACGCATTGGCTTTCATGCGATCAAATTTCATCCGTATGGCCAGCAGATTGAAACAGAAGAAATGAAACGCATCCTCGCTGTATGCGAAACTGCAGAACAGCTGGGAATGGCCATTCTGGTTTGCACAAGCTTCGGAACGTCAAAGATGCATCAGCACGATGGCCTTGGGCTTGCCTGCAGAATCAGCGAAGT
>JAIBBM010000035.1 GCA_019694685.1 Leptospirales bacterium | reverse complement strand
ACGGACAGCTCAAAGAATCCTATGCATGTGGATTCCTGTGGCTCTCTACTTGCTACACTACCTGGACTCGCTGGACTCCATACTACACTGTATG
Source organism: Leptospirales bacterium (assembly GCA_019694685.1). GTDB lineage: Bacteria > Spirochaetota > Leptospiria > Leptospirales > Leptonemataceae > JAEUSB01. The sequence continues at coordinate 46,270 of JAIBBM010000035.1, read as the reverse complement.
GCAAGGCGGAACAGGCGAAACACACAAGACAGCGATGGCTGACTACAATCGCCGCTGATTTGATTTAGAACCAGTGAAAAGAGAAAGGCCGCGTCTGAGGACGCGGTCTTTTTTTGCCCGAATGCGCGCCCGTTGCCTCCACTTCAAGAGCACTTTGTTTTTGCTCTTTTAACTAGTTGCCTTTGCGAATCGAGCGAACCTCTGATTTGGGAAATACAAGTGTTTGCCCTTCCCTTGTGATGATGGTAACGGAATCCTTTGTCACCGCGGCCTTGCATCGTTCGAATTTGCGCCCGTCTCGCATCTCTACGACATCTCTGAATACGTCTGGCGTTTTGTCTGGCTCGGGGGTCCTGAGTGCAGCTTCAGCTGCTGCTGGATCGTCGAAGATGCGAACCACTGCCGGGAAGTCTGCCGCTGCTGCGAGTGCTCTGGGGGTCTTGCCGTCTGAGTCTGTCAGGCGAGGGTCTGCGCCTTTCTTTAGAAGAAAAGCGGTCAACTGCGCGCGGCCTTTTTCTGCCGCGTAGTGCAGGGGGGTCTGATCGTCTTCGTCTTTCGCGTTCAATGCCGCGCCTTTTTCCAGCAAAAGTGAAGCAATATCGAGGAGGCCTTTTTCCGCCGCCCAGTGCAGAGGTGTTTCGCCTTTTTTGTTTTTCGCGTTTACATTTGCGCCGCGCGTCAACAGGAGCCGGACGATGGCTATATGCCCTTCCCAGACAGCCGTGTGCAGAGCGGTGTCGCCTTCGTCGCCGCGCGCATTCACATCTGCCCCAGAGTCCAGAAGCCGTGTAACGTCTCGCTCATTGCGGGCTTCCGCTGCGTCCGTCAATGGACTGGCATGCAGCGCAAGCGGGAGGATGAGTGCCAAAGACGCACTCAATAGAATTCTATTTGCCGTATTCATAAGCCACACCTCTCACCATACCAGGGATAACACAAGTTCTTCGCGCGGTCAAAAAAAGTTTCGTTTGCCCGGCGGGCCGCTCAATTTCCGTCCAGCGTGGAGAGCATCGCTTTCCAGTCCGGGTCTGGTGTTTTCAAGCCTTCGTTGTAAATATTTACGGAAGTTCTTTCCGGCTCTGTTCCGAGTTTCTCATGCACTTCCTTCCATAATTCTTCGAGGTTTGAATGCGTTGAAGCCGCTCGCAGCTCGTACAGATCATAGCGCGGGCCTTCTTCGAGGGCCGTGCGAATCACCTTTTGTGCGTCTTTGAATCTTTCGTGCGCCATCAGTAGCCGGGCGAACTCGACTGCAATTTCCGGCTTATCGAGATCTGGATCATTCTTTGCCAGCTTGCGTACGAATTGTTTTTCATCGTCCATGATTCGCAGGATTCTCTTTGTGCTTTCCACCAGCCTCGGATAGTATAGATATGCAACCATAATCTATGGCCGTTGTTAAAACCACAGACCAGTGGCTCGCGCATGCATCGGATTTTTTTGCGAAAGAGAATTGGATCGGAGCGCTATCCTCTCTGCGCAACGTTCTGCGGATGGACGTGCGCAACCTCAACGCGTGGCATATGGGAAGTGATGTATTGATGCGGCAGGATCGCATGTACGATGCCAGGCTTTATGCGCGGGCATTGTTTCGCTTTGCCTCAAAGCAGGGAAATGCGGCAGAGATTGAGTTTGCGAAAAAGCGAATCGAAGAAGTAGACGAATACTTTGCGACCTATCATCGTCGGATGGGGGAAACGGACCTCACTCATTTTGCGGCCAGGGGAGATCTTGCGAAAGTGAGGGAACTCCTCGATGCAGGCGCGAATATCAACGAATGCAACCGAACAGGCTGGACTCCTCTTCATCGCGCCGCGGAAATGAGTCATCCAGAAATGGTGAGACTTCTCATAGAGAAAGGCGCGAACATAGAAGCACTCGACGCTCTCGGCGAAACTCCTCTGATCACCGCATGTCGCTTTCGCAATGCGCAAGTGGTGAGCGAGTTTATCGCGCATGGATCCAATGTGAATCATCGGTCGCGCGAAAAACATTCTGCGCTCTGGTACGCAATTTCCTATTTGAAAGATGCAACCATTGTCCGCCTGCTTCTGGATGCTGGAGCGGATGCAAACGAAACCTACGAATACGGAGACAATCCGCTTCTGCTGGCAGTATCTGCCCAGGCACCGTCGGTAATCGATTTGCTTCTGCCACTGACTGAGGATCTGGAGCGAATCAATCAGCATCAGGTTTGCGCATTGCACTTTGCCGCGAGCTACGACGACGTTCACCTGGTTACTCAGCTCCTCGCGCGCGGTGTGAACGTAAATTTGAAAAACCCGTCCGGGTACACTGCTCTTATCTGGGCTGCCCAGAGCAACAGTATCAAGGTCGCTCCTATTTTGTTGGAGCACGGAGCGGATGTGGCTGCAAAAAACACATACGGTGAGACAGCTGTATCCATTGCGGAGCAGAAGGATCATCAGGAAATGTTGAGGCTTTTCGCAAAGACAGGATCTCGTATCAAAGGCGAATAACGTGAATTCTGCGGCATGGACTGGGCGAATGACCACGGATGGATTACTCAAGAGGAGTGGGAAGGCGCAGAAGAAAAAGCAAAAGCAAGAAGTTCACGAGAGTAGAAGTCACGTCAGTTTTTCTGGCTCAGGATTCGATTCCTTCACAAGTCCATTCAGGATCTTCGTGGCCATCGGAGACACATCGTTCAGGCGAAATAGATAGCGATCTTCTTTGCGCGAAGGCAAAATTTTTCCAGTAACACTCAATCGCACACTTGAGTCGGGGAGTGATAGATCCATCTTCCAGGCGTCTGTTTTCTTTTCCGCGGTGCCGTAGAGCGCTGGCGCGTCGAGTTGAATCATGAGTGCGCGAGGAGAGACGTATTCTGTGCGCCCTGTGAGGAGTGTTTCTGATTTCCCTTCATCTCTGGCCTCCGCGATGGGCGACATGCTAAATGAGAGTTCTGCACGAGCCATCAGTTTCTGCTGTCCGCTGACTTCTATTTTATCTCCTTCCAGTTGAAAGAGCGCATGGCCCCTGGATGCGGCATACAGTGAGCCTCTCATCCGCGTTTCTCCGAGCCCTGGACGAAAGAAATAGAGAGAAGCAGAAATGGAATCGGCCACCTCGAAGTTTTTATCTGCGAAAGCGAGTTCCATTCTCTTCTGGTCGCGATTGACCAGGGCTACTCGCGCGATGAGGTTTTGTTTTGCAAGTTGCACCGCTACCATTTCGCCCGGTTGAACGTCTTCTATGGCGGTAATGTTCCATTGAAACCTTGCCACTGGAAACAGTTTGTTGATCAGTCGAATCATTTCCAGAGGGTGAGTCCGCATTTGCGCACGACTGAATCGAAACAGAAGCTGCCAGAATCGTTTAGTGTCTTTCAGTACGAGTTCCTGGTTTGGTCTTGGAAGCGCGGCGTAGAAGGTTTCAAGCAGCCCTAGCTCTTCTGCGGAGAGCTGGCGCCGAACAGCGAGTCCTCCGAGGCGTTCCCACAGACGAGCCTCTTTCTGTCGATACCGCCAGTACAGGATCAGCAGAGCAAACACAACTGCCAGGACTCCAAACAGAATCAGGCCGGGTAGGTTTTCATCCCAGGTAAACTGGTGCCACAGGTAACCCAATCCTTCGTTTTGCATATTGCACCTTGCCCTGATTATGCGACCCGGTTTAGGACGGTAAACTCTTTTTAATGCAATCCAGTCCTCTGGCGTTCCGGAAGAAATGGCGCATAACGTTTCACAACAGCGTTCCACGCATGATCAGGAATGCTACACTGAAATAGATTATGAGCCCCGTTACATCTACAAGAGTAGCAACAAACGGCGCGGAGGATGTGGCCGGATCAAGACCAACTCTTTTCAAGAGGAATGGGAGCATGGCCCCGGCCACGCATCCCCATAGCACAATGCCGACGAGCGACGTGCCCACTGTAAGCGCCACTAGAATCCAGTGCGGCCCATAAATGCTCGGAAACATACTCCAGACTGCAATTCTTAGAAACCCTATTACGCCAAGAATCGTGCCCAGTGCGAGCCCCGATCGGATTTCGCGAAACATCACTCGCAGCCAGTCGCGTAGATGCATTTCACCAAGAGCAAGCGCGCGAATGATGATAGTGGTTGCCTGTGATCCCGAGTTGCCCCCGCTTGAAATGATCAGAGGCACAAACAAAGCGAGCACGACTGCTTTTGCGATTTCATCTTCAAAGAATCCCATGGCAGTTGCGGTGAGCATTTCGCTTAGGAACAGAATCACGAGCCACGTTGCGCGACGCCTCACCATTTCAAAAAAGCCAGTCTTCATATACGGGGTGTCGAGTCCTTCTGATCCTACAGCTCCCATTTTGAGGATGTCTTCTGTTTGCTCCTCCACCATCACATCGATGACGTCGTCTACGGTTATGAATCCCACCATCAGACCATCTTCGTCTAACACTGATACGGCGAGCAGATTGTACTTGCTGATCTTGCGCGCGACGGACTCGCGATCTTCGCGAACATGAACATGAACCGGTTTGCGCCTCATCACCTTTTCTATGGGCCAATCCAGTTCCGCCATCACCAGATCGCGCAATGAAACTGCGCCGAGCAATCTCTCAGTCTCCGGTTCAATGATGAAGCACGCGTAGATCGTGTCTTTTTCCCGGGCAACGGACCGAATATAGCTGAGCACCTGGCCCACGGTTACACCCGGTAACAGGCGGACGTATTCCGTGCTCATGAGACTGCCGGCAGAATGTTCGGGATAGCGAAGAGAAGATTCCACTTGCGCGCGCGTTTCTGGACTCAGAGCAGACAGCATTCTACGTTGCTGGTGTGGAGTGATCTGGCGTGCAATGGCAGCACGCTGGTCCGATGCGATGCCTTCTAATATTGCTGCGGCCGCGGCAGTATCAAGATGATTGATGTCTTCCAGAATAGGCCCGCGTCTTTTTAGATCCGGAAGGTTCATCAGGCTGAGAGTGACTTCGGCGGGCAGAAGTCTCAGTGCAGACGCGGCCTCAGAAAGATGGAGCTGATTGAGGAGTTCCGCAATGTCATGGATGTTCCACTGCGCAAAGAAAGTCTTAACTTGATGAGGCGCAGACTCGATCAATTCTTCTAATTCATCTACGAAATCTTCCGCATTCTGCATGGTGGTTCTACGAAAGTCGAACGCCCGACTGGGCACTTTTTCAGGGACAGCGGCCGGAATCGTCCATTCTCCTTTTTTGACCGAAGGGTTTCTTTCAGCCAAAATGAATTGACCGGGCTCAGAGTGGAGTTGCCTGCTGGAGAGCAATGGTCCATCCAGATTCTTCGAGGTCATCTATGTCACGTGGCGCGGCATTTTTTGTGCGAATTCTTCTGCTTGCGTGCGGGTTTACGGTTGCTAGTTGCCTTGGGCATTCAGGCCGCGGAGAGTCTGATTTGACTCCATTCGGTTTGATGGCAGGCCTCGGTCTTCGTAGCGGGATGCCGGCTGCTACAAATGCCAGCACCGCGCCTTCCGTTGACTTGCCCCCTGGTGCGAATTTGCCAGAAGAGGCGATCCAGGTAACGGAATCCCAGGTGGAGCTCCCGGCTCAAATTGATGGAACATTCGTTCCTGTGGGCAAGGTATTCGAAGTGGGTCCGGCAGCGGACAGTCTTGGTATGCCCGGGAATTTGTACTTACCCGACGGAATTGTCGCAAAACTTAAGTATGAATATGATGCGGATGAGTTGAAGTCCGCAGGTTTTGTGGAAGAGTTCGCTGGTTTCTATTACGATCGTCAGGAAGAGAAGTGGATGCCAGTGGATAAGATCGAAGTGGACCTGGCTTCGCACACAGTCACCGTCTCTACTTCTCATTTTACTCCATTTGTTTTGACCGCGGTGCCTGCGGCCTCCGGAAATGTTGCGGATCCTCCCGCATGCATTTCTGCAGATTTCCCTTCGGGGCTCGGCGGGAGTGCCGGCGCAGTTTTCACCATAGTGGATACGGATTTCAAGTATTACCAGGACAGAGGATATACAATTGATCGGTCAGGTGGCGCGTTCGATACGCTGGGGTTCAACGGTGCTCTGGCTATTAGCGTGTGCAATGGAAATTCATCCTGTGGTACGTTCGCTCAACATAAACAATTCACCGGGTCAAACTACATTCAATTCACGGCGCACACGAACATCGATCTTTACCTCATGTACGACACACGAGGAGGCGCCAACATGTTCGACACATCGAAGGACGCTCCGTGGATCGCGGCGAGCGGTTTCGTGAATACAGGCGCCTTTGTTGCAACGAGCGATGCCGTGGGGAATTATCGGGTGTACAAGAAAAGTTACAACAAGGGGGACCTGGTGACGTTAGACGGCAATCGCAAAGGAGTCGTAGTCCCGGGAATCGATACGAATTACTGGGTGGTCATCAAGCGTCAGGGGGTCACCGCTGCGGAGCCTGCAGCCAAAACGTGCGAAGTAAAACCATCTTTGACACCACCGCTCTCAGTTTCTGATGTTCGCATCGCACCAGGGTCAAACCAAATGATTCTTGGGTTTCAGATTTCGGACGACGAGGATTTTGCCGGCGTAGTGATTCGCCGTAGTACCACCGCGGCTCCTGGGCGGGTCGGTGATGGAGTCGAACCTACGGGAGTGGTTATTTCTGCTACAGGATATCGGGATACTTCTCTCAGCCCAAATACTCAGTACTACTATACTATTTTTGCTCTCGATAAGAATGGTGCTTACGGTCCCGGGGTGAGCGTCTCGGCTAAGACTGGTCCGGATTCAGACGGAGATGGCCTGTCCAATGCGTTTGAGAATTCATATGTTTATCCTTCGGGCCAGAAAACGGATCCCTTGGTCGCAGATACAGACGCAGATGGAATCACCGATGGTCAGGAGTTCATCAACGGAACGGATCCGCGTTTGCCGGACACACAGAAGCCTGTCATTACGCAATTTTAATCTGACGAGTGCTGCCACTACAAACAAGCCGCGCACCACATTCTCTTTAGCAGGTTCGGATGATCAAGCAATCACTGGCTGGATGGTCACGCAAACAGAAACACCTCCTGTGAGCTGGGCCACCCTTTGGAGCGTTGCCACACCGGTTGGATTTGCATTTAACAGAGCCGGAAATCACAAACTATATGCCTGGGCAAAGGATGCCGCTGGAAATGTAAGCGGCGCTGTCCCGGAGCTTGCAGTAAACCTGGAAGGAATCAATGCGCCAACCTTCCTCTACGTAGCGCGCGGAAGTACTGGAGGTGCGGATCGGCGGATTGATGTATTGAAGATCAACCCGGCGACGGGAGTACTTCAGCCAACTTACACAGAGGTTCTGCCCGGTAGCTCAAGCGCGGCCACCCCAACCCGTTCAGAGAAAGGTTCTCTTGTGGCTCACCCAAATGCGAAATTTCTTTATCACATTGGGGTAGATGAAGACAGCGTGATTCGGCAATTCACCATTCGCGATGATGGTTCCTTGCAGCTTGTCTCGACGTTTTCTCTGGACCCGCACTTTGGGCCGAACCAAGTTTGGGCAGGACAACAGGCAGTCATTAGTCCATCGGGAAATGTATTTTTCCTTTCAACCATGGAATCCATGCCTGAATTACGCACGTTTACAATTGATTCGGCCGGCGGTCTCACTGCGGCCGCATCGAGCCCTCTTGGGGCTCTTCTTTATAGCATGACTGCGATGCCAAACGGTTTTCTTGTGGCGGATCAAATTCAGACGAACCTCGGGGTTTCCTCTTTTTCATACTTGCAGACGGGAGAAACCAGCTCCGCCTATACTGAACGTGATTTTACAATGGCTGCCGTAGGTGATCCTTTGGGCCGCTATGTGTATTCTTCGCATGTAAGATCGGGCCACATACAGACAAGAACCGTGAACGCAGACGGAACATTGAGTCTGAGCGGACAGGTCTATCTCGGAAACCACGAAGGCATCCCTCTCGCATCAGACCCCGATGGAAACTTTTTGTATGTTGGCTTGAAATCTGGCAGAGCGATTCGAATCTACAATTCAGGCAACTCTTATGGAGCAGTGAAAGACATCACGGCTGGCTTCAGCACGAACGGTCCGCTAGATATGCTGATTGATTCTACCGGGACTCTTGCATTTGTGCGCACTGGCGATCAAAGCGGAATGAACCTCCTTGTGTATCGTATGGATCCAGGTGATCTGACTCTACTGACAAACAATCCAGGAGCACCGATTGACGGCTACTGGGGCTGGGGAGATGGAAAACCGGTCGTCGTGGGAAGCCACGATGGCAATGATCCGCCTGTTACAAATGCGGGTGTGGACCGCTGGGTTCAAGTAAGTGAATCCGCTGCCCTTCATGGGCACAATACGTTTGATCCGGACGCAGCTCGGTGCGCAGCAGACACTACCAAGTATGTCGCGGTGTGGAACTTCGTTTCTAAGCCAGTAGCTTCTGGGCTCACGGATTCAGATATCATCGGCGCAAATACTCTGGGCTCCGCGCGGTTTATTCCGGATGTGCCAGGCGACTATAAATTGCGCCTAACGTTCACGGACGATCCGGGCAGCTGCCAGGGTACTGCTAAGACGCGGACGGCGCTTGTTACGATCAAAGCCGGCTACAAGCACATTGCCCCCGCTTCTTATTGGGACTCGGTTGGTCCGCGGCCAAATCCGGAGGCCGTTTGGGCTGAGATGCTTCGCTTGCCTGTTCACTTTGGAGTGGATACTCTCTGGGCATTTGTTCATTTTCGAAGTGAAGTGCTCTACGCCGATTGCCTGGCTCTTGCCGGTATCGCTTATGGCCAGTGCAACACCATGGCCGGTAGGCTTCCGCTACCGTTTAGCGCCGCATTGTTTGCCACCTGTACCACGGGATATGCCCTCGCCAATGCGTCTTGCGCTGCTCAATACCTGGGACGTTATTCCTACACGAATATTTGCCAGAGTCCGATCCAGCCGGCCATTATGGCATGGCAGTATTGTGAGCAGAGAGACTGGGTCCGCGACTTCCCGAATTCGCCCTACCTTGCCCTTTACTCGGGAGTGCGGGGACACTTCTTCTTGCACCTGCAGACAAGGGATTTCATCGGGGGGCAGTGGTCGTGGTTTGACTATTCTCCTCCTGCGACTCCTCCTGCGATTAACTTTCCTTCCGTGGAGTGGACCCCATTCTAGGATTGTGGTTGACAACTCTGACACGGTGTCAGTAAATGCGTCCAACACTCAGTGGGGGGAGTGACCGATGAAGAAACTTATACTTCTAGGACTGGTGGCATTCGCAGCATCTAGCGTTTCAGCCACAACATTCAAACTTTTCGTACACGGTAGATCTGCAACGAATCATTGCAGTGGCACCATTCCAAACACATCCAGCGCAACCACAGACGTGGGTGGCTACTGGAGCGGCTGGGGATTCACGCCTCAGACCACAAACGTTCGTTTCGTTGGTTTTGACGGCGAACAGAACGGTGGAGCCTACAGCTGGAACGAATGCGGAGCACAGCTTGAACTGTATCGCGCACTCAACACATTCTGCACTGGCGCAAACGATTGCGAAGTTTACACTCACTCAACAGGTGGCCTTGTAGTTTCTGCTTTCTTTGGCCTCAATCCGTCTCTGGCAAGCTACTATCACATTCGTCGCATTCAGGAAATGGCATCTGCCGCAGGCGGATCTGAACTGGCCGACATGGCAGTAAAATACCTCGCATGGATTGGCTGGAGCAACTACGGCGGACAGCTGGATCATTCTGTGAGCACAAGCGGAGCGCGTAACGGCTTCAACCACAACCAGTCCGGCGGACTTACCATTTACCTGACGTCAGGCGAAGGTCACGATTCTGAAACCTACGGAATCACTCCTTTGTTCCTTCCAGGCATTGACGATGGCGTGGTTGCAAACCACTCTCTCTGCGGTATCAACCAGGTTGGTTCTGTGAACGCACATTGTGCACGTGGCAACGGACAGCTCAAAGAATCCTATGCATGTGGATTCCTGTGGCTCTCTACTTGCTATAGAACCTGGACTCGCTGGACTCCATACTACACTGTATGGCAAGGCGGATCAGGCGAAACGCACAAGACAGCAATGGCTGACTACAACCGTCGCTGATTCAACTTAGAATCCATGCGAAACAAGAGACCGCGTCTAATTCGGCGCGGTCTTTTTTTTGTGTGGACCGTTCTTGACTCGGCGATGACAATCGCAGCTGATATGAATTTGTTTTTTGCACGACTGATCGCTTTACTCATCATGACTCCATTTTTTTCCTGCGCGGTGCTCTTCTGGAAAGACGCGAGTAATTCTTCCGGCGGAACCTGGAAGGGAAACGATCGTTTCATTGAAATTCAGACGGAATTTCAGAGAAAATCATCCTGGTATCCCCTCAATCAGAACGCACTGACTCGCAATTATTCAACCACTCTGCTGCTCCACAAGATCGCAGGTGAATCGTCTACATCGTCTGAGAAAATCGCGCACTACTCTGGCTGGACGTTAAACGACACTCTATTCCTGGCAGGTTCTTCTCTCATTGCGATTCGCGGTACCAGCAATTCACTGGGGGATGAAAACCGTGAACTTCTGAGCGTGTCCCTCAAAGAAGGAACGGTTTCTGACGCTTCTGTGATTTTGAAACCGGATGCATTTCTTCTGGCTGCCGTACCTTCTCCGGATGGAAAATGGATCGCGGCGTTTCTAACAGATGCAACCAATGAAAAACGCACTGGAAACCTATTTGTGGATTTTTATGAATTTCGCGGAAGCTCTTCCTTGCAGAAGAAAAGCAGAGTGACGGTGCAGTGGTCCGGCGTGCCCGGAAATCCTGAGCTTTCCTGGTCTCGCGACAGCCAGGGACTGTATCTTCATGTGGAATCGGCAGTACTGTATCTGACAGCAGGCGGATCGACTGCCAGGAATGCAGATCGTTTTCCCGCATGTTTTATTCCAACCTCTTCCGGACGGAATATTTCAGAGTCCGGGCTTTTCTTTGGGCGCAGCCAGGAAGGGCAGGTGGAAATCCGAAAAACGAACGAAGGAATTCGTTTCGATGCGATTCCAATGGTAAATAATATAAACGATCTGGGCAAGGGATGCCCTTGATCTAAGAAAGAGAAAGTTCAAAAAAGGGGAAATAAAGTATGAAAGTGCCCAAGCGTTTGATTGCGTCACTTGCCGTAGCCATTGTGCTCATCGGCGTGATTGCCTACTTCCTGCTGGCTCCGTCCAGGGCGCAGAGAGAGCAGGCGCAAAGAGAAAGTGGCTCGCAAACAGAGCCAGGTCTTCGCACGGATGAAAACGGAATGCCTGTGATCGACGACGATCCGGCAGCCCATCTTGAGAGATACAGGAAGTGGGCACAGTATCCACCAAACTCTCGTCCTCTTTTTGCAGGTCAGGTGGATCTCCTGGATCCATACAACGCAGAAAAGAATCCAGTCTACGTTGTGCAAACTCCAGCAGAAGGTTGCAGCGCAAATGCACAGGGGCTTCTGGAATGCGCGAAAAAGGCTGTGTTCTCGGATGTGGAATGCAAGCTCACTCCGGAGCGTTACATTTCTATTGGTACAAAAGACTTTCATCTGTATCTTTCGTGCACTTCCAAAAAGCAAAACGAAGGGAAGCCGCTTGCGATTGAGTCCATTGAAACAAAGTTCTACCGTCAGTTGTTCAAGAACATCATTCCATCTCTGCCGCCGATCGCCGTGGGGGATGATGGCGCAAACGGAGACGAAAAAGCAGGCGATCATATCTACACCATCACAGTTCGTCCTACTTCTCAGGACTGGGGCGATATGTTCCTGGAAGCTGAATTCAAGGTCGCAGGATTCAAACACGTGCAGCGTGCAGATTTCTTCTCCACTCCGCACAAGACTGCTGAGTTTCAGAGTGGCATTCGGGATGCGAATAGAAACGGTCAGCTCGTAGTATCCGTGCCGGTCAACGTGTTCAAAGCAGGCTACTACAAGTTTGATGCAAACCTGGTGCAAAAGGAGGACGATCATCAACCAGTCGCCAGCGCCTCCTGGGAAGGAGATTTAACCCCTGGCGCGCAAACGATCGACATTCAATTCTTTGGCAAAGTCATCAAGGATCAGAAATTGAACGGACCTTACGTGGTGAAGAACCTTCGCGGAATGCGAAACAATTCTCCCGTTACGCCTTCTATGCTGAAAAATGCAATTGCGAGTGGTAAGCCGATCGGTCCTCAGCAGCACAAAGAACCTCTTCAGGAATACATGGAGCCTTATGCCGGGGATTATTCTACGCAGGCGTATCGTGCAGATGATTTTTCTTCGGACGAATGGCAATCTGAAGAAAAGGATCGTCGTATCAAATATCTGGAGAGTCTGGGTACGAATTGATAGTTCGATTTTCTAAACCATTGCGCCGGGTTATTGCACTCATTGCAATTCCGGCGCTTTCTCTTTCGGGCGCTGCTCCCATTGGTGCCAATCTGCATCGAATTCCTGGCAGTGCCGTATTTCTTACATTTGATGCGCATCCGTGCAAGGACACGATGCTTCATAAGTGCGAGGACCTTCCTGCCATTGATGGCGCGTGGAAGTTGCTCGATACTCTGCGCGCAAATGGCATTCGTTCTACATTTTTTTTCACGGGCCAATTCATTGAGAAGTATCCGGACATAGTGCGCCGTGCCCTACAAGACGGTCATGAAATTGGCTCGCATCTGAATTCTCACACTCATCCTCTTGAATTTCAGGAAAAGCATATAACGTTAAACAAGACCTGGTTCATGAATGAACTTTTGAGTGCAGATCGCGCGCTGGTGAAGACGGGAAATGGTCACGCAGTGAAATTCTTTCGCATGCCATATGGTTTAGCGTCATATTCGGTGCTTCCGGGTGCGCGCAGGAATATACTGCAATGGGCTCAGGAGGCAGGATATACGCACGTCGATTGGAGTGTAGACACTCTGGATTGGATCTCCAGGGACGCCAGATCGCACGGATCATTTCTACCTCCCTATTTAACATCGAGGCAAATGGAAGAGCGCGTGATTGCGGATCGGGGAGGGGCGATTGTTCTCAGTCATCTGACGCGTTACAGGCCGTTTGGTGAACCTTCCGTGAATGAAATGATTCCAGATTTGCTCGTTCGCCTGAAAAAGCAGAACCTTCGCACCGCAAGGATTTCTGATGGCCTGGGTGTGGTTCCTCCCGCGGAGCTGGCTGTTGTAAAAGAAGAATCTGTGCGAGAAGTGCAGAAGGAAACGCCGGTTGCGGCAGTAAACAAATGCAATTATTCCTGGGATTTCAAACGTGTTCACATATGCATTACAGGGATGACTGAATCAGATTGCGCGGGTCTGGAAGAGTCCTTTCTCTCTAGAGAAGAAGAATGCATTTGCACCAAACCAGGTGTGAAATACAATCTGCAGAATCTGGGCGAGCTGGTTCAGATTTCCTGCAAACTGTAATTTAAGTTAGTCAAAAAGAGTTGCACTGTTGATTCAGGCGCTTATCGTCCATTCAGGAAGAGCAAATCGATTGCCAGCAGCGCGGGCGCCAGGAGGTGCTTTGTGGACACAAGTCGTAGCATTGAACGAGTCGGCGGTTTTTGTTGTTCAGTACTCGTGGCGCTTTACGTCATCGCAGGTGTGACCTTCCTGCTCTTGCCTGTGAAAGCTTCTGTTCTGGACCCCGTTGGATTTGCAAATGCGTACACAACGCACAGATTTGTATACCGCGCTTTCTTTTTGTCATTCGGTTTCATAGCAGTCTTCACCTTTGGTGCGATCCCTGCGATTTCCGCACTGGTGCGCTCTGAAAGTGAGGGTCTCATTCGGTGGAGCTCGAACCTCGCATATCTTGGTTCTGGTGTGCTGGCCTTGAATTCATTTCGCACAGTGGGTCTCATTGACATGCGAACTGAAATCTTTTTGAGCCTGGATGCGGAAGGCCAAAAGATACTCGCGGCAGCGCCGCTTGTCATGGATCAGCACGCGTATCTCACCTTTGGCGCCACCGGCTTTTACTTTCTCACGGTTGGGATCTTACTTTTCAAGTCAGAGGGCGGTTTACTTGCATCTGTGGGCGTGATGCTCGGAGTAGTTTTCGAGCTGGTAGTGATTGGCTGGGCGGCAGCATCGATGCCTCTTCTCTCCGGTCTCGCAACAGTTGGTGGAGTGTTGATCGGGCCTGTGTGGTTCTTTCTTCTTGGTCAGAGGCTCCGTGACGCGGGGAAAGTGACAGCATCCGTGCCGCCGGCGAAACCTGTTCGCGCTCACGCGCATAGAGAAAAGGTGAAGAAGAAACGAAATTCTGCGGACGATGATTTGCTCGACGATATTTGACAAATCTACGTTATGCGCCATTGGTTGATCCATTGCGATAAATGCGACTCAATCTCGGTGCCGTTCATCTTCGAACGTTCGCGATTTATCCAAATTCACTCGACAAGGACCGCTGGCTGTGGAGTAAAACGAGAGTGTACAGTAGCTTTCATCCACCGCGATTGATTCGCGCCTGCCGCAATATAGGGAGTGTGTATGTTCCAGCGCGTCTTCGCCATAGGCATATCTTCGCATTTCCCTGAAAAGCTAAACGAGAAGATTCGTCTTAGCAACAAGTTCGCTATTTTTCTGGCGATTTCGGCACTGCCGTACTACCCCATGTTCTATCAGCTTAAGATCCCGTACACGATGGAGCTTCTTACTTTCTGCATCGTAGGCTACTGCGCGACGCTTGTATTTAACGCTCTCAAGTGGAACGCTTTTGCCCGGGTCTACATGATATCCTTTTTCAATTTGATGCTCTACGCATACGCGATGATGTTTCAGGTTCGCACAGGGTTGAAGCTCTGTTATTTCGCGACGGCAACGTTTTCTTTTTCCCTCTTTAGAAGTGTCGAATGGAGATTGCTTGTCGTGTCTCTCATCGGAAGCGCGTTTGCGTTTGTGGCGGTGGAATTCGGCATCATGCCGGGCTGGATCTCTGCGATTGACCTTGGGGATCCGGAGCATCCGTTGAATCACGCGATTGCCCTGACTGCACTGAGCCTCACGATCGGTTCATCTCTCTTGTATTTTGCCGAAGTTCGTAACTACGAAAAGAAGCTTTTTGCCGCTTCGGAACAAAAATCTCTTTTCCTTTCTACTATTTCGCATGAGATTCGCACTCCTCTGAACGTCATCATTGGGATGACCGGCTTGCTTGGTGATCGAGGACTTTCCAATCAGGAGAAGGATAGCTATGTCGGTTCCATTCAAAAAAGTTCGGAGTACCTTCTCTCCCTTGTAAATGATGTCCTTGATTTTGAAAGAATTGAGAAAGGAAAAGTATCTCTTGATCTCAAGGCTGCGAACATAAAGGACTTGTTTGCGACAGTCAAGAATATCATGACACCTCTGGCGCGTGAGAAGAATCTGAGTTTGACCGTCTCATATCCGGAACAGGCGGGCACCTACTATGTGTTTGACGGTCGTCGCCTGAGTCAGATTCTAATCAACTTCCTTGCCAATGCGATCAAGTTCACTGGCAGCGGCGGCGTGGCCCTGGATGTGACTGTAGACAAAGAAGAGCGCGACTTCTGCGTGCTCAGGTTTCGCGTGGTGGATAGTGGGTCTGGAATTTCAAGAGAAGATCAGGCGCGCATTCTTGAGCCGTTTTTTCAGGTGTCCGGCAGCTCTTCCATTCAACCGGGGTTCGGTTTAGGCCTTTCCATCGCGCGAGAATTATTGCGATTGTATGGCGCGGAGATCAGCGTTCAAAGTGAGCCGGGCAAAGGTAGCATTTTTGCGTTCTCTTTGCGCCTTGAGAAGGCAACCGGCGCCAGTGATGAAAGGAATCGGGAGGAGCATCGGCTGCCGGGCTTGCATGTGCTCGCGGCGGACGATTCAGAACTCAATCTTCTTGTTTTGCAGAAAATGCTGGGGCTGTGGGATGTTCAAGTGACGCAAGTTGTAAATGGTCGTGAGCTGGTTTCCACTTACGCCGCGGATAGCGCAAAGTACGATTGCGTGCTCGTGGATAGTCACATGCCTTTGATGGGCGGAGTAGAAGCAGCTCATGAGCTGAAGAATCGAAACCCTGATCTACCTGTTTATCTGGTATCTGCGGACGCAACTATGGAACTGGAGCGAGCAGCACTCGCTGCCGGGGCGAACGGGGTGATCACAAAGCCGATTAACGTTAGTACGCTCTACAACGTGATGCTCCAGGTTCAAAAGAAGAAGGGAAAGATCCCGTCACCTCTTGAACGGAGCATGCATTAGGAGATTCGAACCTTCAAAAGGAAAACTGTGTCGCGAAATTTCCTGTCCACTTCGTAGACATCTGGGGTCCGTTCAGGTGTTGCCTGACTGGTCTTCCAAATTCCAGCAGAAGTCTGAGTCCGGAAAATGCACCTCCAGTGGCAACCAGATTGACTCCAGCAAGTACGTCCGTTCGCCTTCCACCCTGAAGGCGAGGATCGTTTCCAGGATCCATCATGGGGTCAAGAGAAGGATCCTGACCGGAATAGTTTTCCCATTTTTGCTGCAAGACTCTAGCGGACACGCTGATCCAGTCCGCAAATCGCCACGATGCCCATGCAGTTCCGTTGTAGCGATTGCCTGCGCGATAGTTGTTATCGTTCTTTCCAGCTCGCATGGTGCCGTCAAACTGAGTGCCCCAGCTCAACCGATCTTCTCTGCCAGTGTAAGCCACTTGCGGAAGAAAAGAAGCTGTGCCGGCTCCAGGTTGCATGGCATATGCGACCTGCGATTTTCCCATCTGGGGCATCCAATCCTTTTCATCTATGGAACCGGTGGGAAGTGCAATGCCTGCTCCCAGAAACACGGAGTGAGCGTCACTCGTCCATACGCGAAAAGTAGCAGAAAGGCTCACATCGCCGACACCGCGAGCTTGCATGTTTGCTGTTTGAAAATTGTTCGCGAGCATTTTCATTCTGCTGATCTGGTAAGGCACCATAACCATCAACATTGTATCTGAGCCCGCCTGGTACATCGCGGAGATCATGTGCATCTCCATGGACATTTCTGTTCCAGTAGACATGTAGCGAAACTGATTCTGTTCAATTCGAGCTGCAGGTAAGAGAGGCGATGGCGGCGCAAGACCTGTCATCGGCATCTGCACGCGAGGATCCTGATAGATTCCATACAGCACTTCGAATGGAAGCACGCCACGCGTTCCATTCTGGAGTCCGTTCATTTGCATGGCCATGGCCCGATAGTCGATCATCCACGCTCCCGGATGGTGCATGTGTGCGCCCATCACTCCGGCGGGTGCAACCATGTCCGCGACATTGTGGTTGTGCCCTGCATGATTGTGGCCGCTATGCTGGCTGTGATCCATGGCAGGCGTCGCCATTGGTTTCACTGTGAAATCTATTGTTTGGCTTTCCCCGGATTCAAACTCAACTGTGATTGGAATTTTTTCTCCTTCTACGAGCTTTCCGTTTAAACCAATCAACATGAAATGATATCCATTCGGATCAAAAGAAGTCTCTCCTTTTGCCGGCACTTCTATCACCTGTACGGGTCTCATTCGCATAACTCCATTTTCCATGGTGTGAGTGTGGAGTTCCACCGAGGCGGCCCTGGGCGAAGATGCCCGCACAATTTTTAATGGAGTATCGAGTGTATTTTTCACCACAACAAAGCCCGCGGAGTTCTTCATTCCTTCCGGCACGAGCTGCACATACGGATTCTGAAAGGAAGCGTTCTGGGCGAACAAGGACAGTGGCAATATGGCGCATATCGTAAAAAAAATATAGTGTTTCATTCTTTGCTCCTGATGGCATCTCGCATTGCTTCCTGGATTTCGGATGGTTTTGTGCCGTGTTTTAGAAGTCTGAGCAGCCGACCCCTTGCGTTGATCACATAAGTGACCGATGAATGATCTACGGAATAGCCCATGGCGCTGTCCAAATTCGCTTTGCGATAGTAGACGCCGTATCGTTTCGCAGTTTCTCGTATTTGCTCGGGGCTGCCCGTCAGTCCAATCGCAGTTTTGCCAAAAGCGCGAGCGTAGTTGCCTACAATTTTCGGGCTGTCTCTTTCTGGATCTACGGATACAAATACAATTCTTACGCTTGCTTGTTCTTCCGGAGTGAGCCCGCGAAATGCGGACGAGATCATCGAAAGCGAAACCGGGCAGACGCTGGGGCAGGATGTGTATCCAAAATAAAGCACGACCACCTGGCCTTTGAGATCTGACAGGGAGACTCTACCCTGCTCCGATTGCAGAGTGAAATCTCCGCCGGGAGGCAGAGGAATCTCTGATTGCAGGTTTGCCGGCAACAGAGTGAGTGAACCCGCAATTGCTGCGGCGAAAAGCGCGATGCGAAGCTGGCGGAATCCCGCCAGCCAGGGGGTTGATGGTTTCATCTCAAGCCTACATCATGCTCGAATAGATCGTGTTGCCGATCTTAAACGATTTCAATGAAATGCCGTTCGAGCTGAATCCCACCTTACCGCTGTTATTCGGATTCATGGTTGGGATGTTCATCATCTGCATGAGCTTCACATCCGCCATCTGGTCTCGTTCGCTGGAAGCGACTTGATCACAGGCTCTGGACCAGACAGCCAGCATGTTGCCAAATCCAGTGTAGGATCCGGAGCTGCCTGTTCCCCGGTTGAAGTCTATACAGTACGTATACGTAGAGCCCACGGCCAGTGTCGTCGTATCCGTGCAAGTGCTCATATTGTTGAGTGCACCCGTTCCGCTGTGGCGTGCTTGCGCAGAACAAGATGAACCTGCGACGATTCGAACCGTTGGATTTGTAGTGGATGTGCCGGGAAATGTGCCTGTCCCGTAGGTCATTACGTCGAGAGTCCCGGACGCTGAGGTGACCGTGAAAGTCACTTCGATGTTCGTGCCAAAGCCTGAGTAGCTGGAATCTGTTACGACCTTGCTTGCGTCTGAAACCTGAGTCGTTCCATCGGATGTAAAGCCAATGCGAGACCATCCCGCTGTGTCGCATCCGCTTACATTGTAAAGAGTCCGCGTGCCGCCGCTGAACAGGCTGTTTGATATCACGGGTTCGCTATAGCTGGCACAGCTTGAGCCTGCGAGTGCTGCGAGCGCGATCAGTGCGTTGGTAGAAGTATCTTCGGATGCCTGAGAAAGGATTCCTCCGCAGCTGGCAAGATACAGGAAGGCCGGCGCGAGCATGGCTCGCTTAATAAATAAGTAATACATATGATTCCTCCAGAATCGAACGATCGTTATGCGAACGATCTAGACCGGAGGGCCGCGAGCGAAGTGGTAGGCGTGAGCAAGGGCCTTTAAGAATATTTCACTGCCAGGGACGGTGTAAGATACAAGATTGTGGCCCGTTAGAGTGGGCGAAGGCGTTGCTAAAATGAGATGCCCGGGGCGAGCAAATGTTTCGGATGTGCCCTTCAGGATTCTGGCTGGAATCTGAAGAGAATGGCCACCACACAGTATTTCTCGCGAGGATTCTTTGCCAGAATCAAAGGTCAGCGCGTGCAGCGAGGGCACGGCGACGCTTGCGAGAAGTGCCGCGGAAAGGAAAACAGATGTGATTCTGTTTCTGCCCATGACTCACTTTTCTTCTGGATAGGAGACAGTCAAGTGCAAGAGCTCGTGGGGCGTTTCTTGCTGGCCTGATTTTTGTCATAGGGCTGCTTTCTGTTTAATGCGATCGCCTAACGTAGATCAATTACAGGAGTGGAATTCACTTTTTATCAGCCTCATCTTTGGCAGGCGCTTGATTGGGGGATGTGTCTTCATCGGGATCTGGTTTTTCATGCCAGGTCAAAGCCAGCGGAATGGCAACGGGTAGCAGAATGATGTCGAGGACGAAACTGAAGGGAAAGTCGAGCTTTGCAAAACAATAGTCCACACGATCGGACGTGTTTCCAAGATCATTCAAGTTCGCGCGCGTTCCTGCGAATACATAGGCCGGATCTCTGCGAGGTTCTCCAAAGTTTTGCACAGTCGCACAGTCTGCGAAGATAATCAGGGCGACGCATGTGAACATGATGGTGATTTTACGCACGGGCGGATTCTTTCATGCTGAGACTATTGTGCAACAAGATTCAGGGAATCGTGAACCGATGGACAAACTTCACCGGTCGATGAACCATGTCCTGTCGGGAGCCGGATCGTGCGACAGAAGACGAGCACACCATCATGCTGCGAATAGAAAAGACTTTTGTCCGCCTTATATGTATTCTGGTGGGGATGATGGCGGTCCATTGTAGGACGCCTCGCTTTGAAGTACTGGAACCGCCAGTTTCTCTCGAAGGTATTTCGCTCGTGGATGTGGATCATCGCGTTGTGGATACAAAGGACATCCTGTTTGTAGTGACTGGCTATACGCGCTGCCCGGACATATGTCCCACTACACTCCGCTCTGCTGTCATGGTGATGGATCGATTGCCTGCCGCAAGTCGCGCGAGGTTCGCATTTCTTTCCGTGGACGCGAAGAATGATTCGCCGCAAAAAACCCGGGACTACGCTTCTGGCTTTAGCAAAAGGTTAATTGCACTCGATCCATCCATCGAATCATCGCGTCGCTTCCTTACTCTGGCGTCTGTATTTGCAAGCGTTGATTCAGAGACTGCACTCATTCAGCACAGCACTTCCATCTTATGGGTACAGGATGGAAAGATCATGCGCAAAATCCCGGTCAGGTTTGCATCACAGGACCTGGTAGAGGAGATCCAGGACGCTGAAAGAGAAAAAGCAGAAAGGAGAAACATGTGACTAGAAAGGAAATGCTTCTGGCGAGCGGTGCTGCCATTGCTGCCTACAAGACGGCGGGACTTCTCGCTGATCCAAAAGACAACAGGGGAACCGGGATTCCAACGCTCGATCTTTCCCTGGCCGCGTCGGTGTGCGTTGCGAACGGAGAGAGATGTGTGGATCATTGTCTGGATTTGCTTCGCAACGGCGATGATAGCATGGGACCCTGTTCCAAGGCGGCGCACGACATGGTCGCTATTTGCCGTGCAATGGTGACTCTGGCGGCGAGCAAATCGCCGATGCTAAAGAAATATATAGTAATTTGCAAAGAAGCCTGCGAAACGTGTGCGGCTGAATGCGAAAAACACAAGATGCATGATCCATGTAAGCGTTGCGCTGAAAGCTGTCGCGCATGCATCGCTGCCATGAAAGCAGCCTAGGATTTAGCGGGCATTGTCTGGCAATCGGCTATCGGTGGACGCATTCTTGAAGAAGAAAGCGAATCCGGCAGCTAATTGCCAGGCCGCCGGAAGATCGGAAAGATGACGCCTCGAGTCCCCGTGTGAAATGAGAGGAGTGAGAATCAATCTTGAAGTCGCCCCCAGGAGCTGAAATTTTTCATGCAATTGCCGCGACTCACTGGCAGGAACTACATTGTCGTCGCAGCCGTGGATCAGGCAGACAGGTACATCCATTTTCTTGATTTGCTTCATGGCGCATATTTGCGCTAGAATCGAGCGACGTTTGCCGCTCTTCTTTATGATTCTTTTCCAGTGACGCATTCTAAAGTTCGAATCTTCCCGCAGTCGCAATAGAAATGTTCTTTCTGTCCGTCGCAGAGTCTTTTCGTAATCAGGGAAAACAGGGTCTCTTGCGTGAAAATAGCTGTCGTGAAGGATATGTGTGATCGCAGTTGCAATACGCGGCTGTCTTCCGGCAGACAGGTGTAGAAAGTTTCTTAGAATGATCAGTCGCCCGTATTCGTCTGCATTTTGATTGAGCATCAAAGAGTCCAGAAGAGCATCCACATTTGCGTAAGTGCCAATGGTGCATATAGCGCTGATGTGCTCGGAAAAAGCAGTTGCGGCCGCGATGAGCGTCATGCCTCCAGCAAAGGATGGTGCGAGCACAGCTACTTTTCCCGATCGCGTCAGATCGCGTCGATGCGAGATTGCTAACGTTAGGCGCTGTATAAGGCTCACGTGAGCAGAATCGATTTGAAGATTGCAGAAACCGGGTAGGTGCGGTGATACGACGGTGAATCCGATTCCAGCGAGGGCGCTGTTTAAATGGAGGAATCTCTCATCGCGATTCCCGAGAGGGGCGAATCCGTTGATGGTCAAGATGCATCCTTTGCTCGGTCCGATCGGGTCGTATATATCTACTCCGATGCTTTCGTCATTGATTGTGATATATTCTGATGAGTAGGATTTCCTCTGCTTCAGGCTGAGTCGGATCAGAAAACCGAAAGCTGCCAGGATGTTTCGCATGATTCCATCGTAGTGCACCCATGTAACAAACAGGAGTCGGAAATCGTACAAAAATATGGTGGCTAAAAAGGCGCGGGACCGAACCTTTCACCCATGCGCATTGATCCAGCATTCATTGGATTTGAGAGTCTGGAAGAATTGAATCGGTTCATTTCGGATCAGCAATTGATCGGTGCATTTCAGTTTTCTGAACCGGTGAAGGACAAAGCAGGCAACATTCTTATTAAGGAAAAGATCTTTGTAAAGGAGAGTGCTATCAAGCGCCTGGAAGCGATGGCGGGCAACTATGACCCGGATTTTCGCATTGCAGTGGACCCTGAAATCATTAAGAAGCTACGTGCAAGTCTTGCCCGCATCATAGTAGCCACTCTGGATGAAACGGAGTCTCACTTCATTCGTCACTTGTTTGAAAAGACCAGGTCAAACTACAACGCGTACATCCAGCACGCGTTTGCGACTGACTTGCTGGTCCTTACATTCTACAAACAATGGAGTGATCATGCGGAGTTCTTTAGACACGCCGCAAAGACGGGACTTCTCGCACTCGGGATCATTGTGCAAAAGTCGTTTGGAATTCCGCGTCTTCATCGTTATGCTTTTCTTGCCGGGTTCATTGCGGAAATGCCAATGGCGGCTTCAGATGAGTGGAGGGCGCAGCTGTCAGATCGCCGTCGCCGCGAGATTGCGGAAGCTGCGTCCAGGATTGCTGTGAAGTTACAGCTACCACCCGAGGTCAGAGACGCTCTCAAGAATTCATCCCTGGATGTGGAAAAGCCAGCGAACGAAGACGTACCATTCGATATTATTGATCCTGCGCATCAGTCCGGTAGCACGGAAGCGACGGACGATGGTGATGATCCTGCGCCAGGTGCGCCCGCAGATCCAGCGTCCGCTTCTGCACTCACAAGTGTCGTTCGCCTCGCTCTTTTCATTCATGAATCGAGCAAGCAAATTGCCGATCCAGCGGCGAGGGCGGAGCAAATTGTTCCCATGGTTGCCTACAACGGTGCGCGAGGATTTTTCCACAAAGACCTTGTGGAGCTTATCATCGAACGGTTCCGCGAATATGAAGCCATTGCACGTCGCATGATGAAGGTAGCTGCAGTGGAAAAGAGTTGTCTTTATCCTGATTCTGCCTGGGCGTATCCGAAGCCGCGCGCTGCGCAAGTGCTCTGCAGACATTTCAAAACTGGATGTCCCAAACTGGAATCGGGATGGGACATCCATGTAGTGTCACCCACAGAAGCATACGGATGGCTGGGCACTCCGCTCGCCGCGGGCAATTATCCTAAGTGCGCGCTGGAACGCGATCTGCCCCCGGATTAGAAATCAGAAGAGTGATTCCGGCTATGTGCGAAAACATAGCCAGCGGCACCATGAAGAGCGGAAGAAAAGCAATCGGAAATTGAGCCAGAACGGATGTGTCAATCGGACCTGGCTGGTTGAAAGGAAACGGTGCAGATCTGAGGCCTGTATATACAGTGAATCCCAGGACAAGAATCCCTAACAGATTCCAGACGATCAGGACTGCATCTGGCAAGAGTCTGCGCGATCTTAAGTAATACATAGCAGATGCAGTGACGGGGATCCATAGATCGAAATTTCTTCCCGCCGCAGTCATCGCTTCGGGCAAAAGTGACTCTCGCACGAGCAACAGGATGAGTATTTCAGGCAGAAAGCGCCAGACCTGAAAAAGGGCGAGGCGGTCTGGGCCGATTCTATGAAGGACAGACCTGCCAGTCTCGCTCAGGCCAAACAGAATGAAGATTACTAGAGTGGCCATGGCCGCCACGGGAAAGCGTGGCGGCAGGCTGAACACTGAATAGAATCCGCTTAACGCTAGCACTGAATGAATGGAGTAGAGCGCGACAAAGACAAAGAGAGACTTCTGCCACCATCGGCGTTCTTTGGTACTTTCTATTCTGGCGCGCAAATAGCCGAATGCGGCCACGGCCACTGCACTGCTTGCGAGGATCATATAAACGTTGATGTAGGTTGGTGTTTGCATGCATTCATTCTAGGACAGGAGCGTGATTTTGAAAATAGGCCGCCTGTCACGAATGTGACCAGGAACCGTGACATCTGTCACGGTTTTCGCTATTTTTGCAGATTGAGAAGGAACAGAGTCAGTCTCTGGAATTTGTCGCGCACTCCGGATTCTTTTTCGCGATCCACAGTCTTTGCATACAAATGGACCAGGTGATTTCTGAGAGTACCGTCCGCGATTCCAAGGAAAAAGCCAATCTGAGCGCGAGTGTAACCCTCTGCTACAAGCTCGCAAATTCTCTCTTCCTGTCTTGTCAATTGATAGGATGCAAGCCCGGGGATCTTCTTTTCTATTTGTTTGCTTCTCAGCCGGTCTGTTCCCAGAAACGCTGCGATCCCCGCCGCCAGCGACACTGCAATGGCTTTGAAATGATTTTCTGGCATGAGTGCCGAAAGGAGCACCCCAATGGTCAGCGAAAGAGAGCTGCAGGCCATGACCTCAGATGCCTTCTGGCTCCAGTGATTCGCTGAGTTCTTTCTGAGTGTGGCTGCTATCAGCACGCTTACGATTGTTTCGAAGATCATGCCCACGGGGTAAAGGCCCACTCCCAGGAGTGCCGGAAAGTTTCCCACAAACGCAAGCCACCACAATGTGATTGGAAAGGTGACAGGTTTTCGCACTAAACTTTCTTTAGCATTTACAAGCCAGTAGATGGAGCTGCCCGCACATAGAAGAAAAAGTGAACCAACAAGGATTCGTGCGCGAATGGCGAGTACCGGAAACGTGCCCCATTCATGCGAGGCCCAGTGGTCGATCAGAAGAGACCGTTCTGAAAAAAAATCAATCTCTATCGCGACAATCAGCAAGAAAGAAAAAACTGCGAGGATTCGCGTCATCCATCCATCCAGAGTGCGGCCAGAGAGAATGCGAACGAGGGATGCTAGAGTGGGTGCTGCCAGAAATGCGAAGTGCCGAAATACGTGAAACGCCAGAGGAGCATTTGCAGAAGGTTCACTCATCAAAACAGCGGCCAGACTCAAGTTCCCGCCCGCAAGCAAAACCAGGAGTACGCGAAACCCTCGGCTGAATGAATCGCGGTCTTGCAGAGAAGAAAGAAACGCCGCGATGTTTGCGAGTACGGCTACAAGAGGCAGCGAAGCCCAGTACCAGGCCACTAGACGTTCTCCTCATGGCAGTGAGGACCGCGAATCATAACCAGTCTGATTTCTTCAGGCGATAATAAAGGAAAAGACATGCACTGATCATGACCACCATGAGCGCCGGGTAGCCATACTTCCATTCGAGTTCCGGCATGTATTTGAAATTCATTCCGTAGAAGCTAGCCATCATGGTCGGCACGCCCAGCAAACCGGCCCATCCCGCCAGCTTTTTGACCACATCATTTTGCTTCATGGTCACAAGGGACAGGTTCACCTGGAATGCAGTGTTGAGCATTTCTCGCAGAGTTTCCATGGCTTCGTTGATTCGCACCACGTGATCGTGAACGTCTCTGAAGTAGGGTTGGACTTCTGCAGTCAGAAGTGGTGTGGTTACACG
Source organism: Leptospirales bacterium (assembly GCA_019694685.1). Lineage (GTDB taxonomy): Bacteria > Spirochaetota > Leptospiria > Leptospirales > Leptonemataceae > JAEUSB01. Next base: position 20,629 of record JAIBBM010000035.1, on the reverse strand, counting down.
CGTCAGGTTATTGCAAACTTCCAGCAGCGGAACAGTGGCTCTTCGCAGGCCCATGATTTCCCGCTTCAGGTCATAGATTCGTTCCGTAGTATCTTCGTGCGAATTGCCTTTAAAAATGGTCTCTTCAAGCGCAACCAGTTCGTCTTCAAATTCTTCCACGATGGGCAAGTAGTTGTCCACGACGAAGTCCATCACAGCGTACAGAGGGAAGCCCGGTCCCCGACATAGATGCTCCGGGGTCTTTTCGCATCTTTCGCGCACTGTTGTGTAAGGGAGAGATGCGCCATGCCGGACGGTGACAATGTAGCCATAGCCAATGAATACGTGAGTTTCCCCGTATTCTACTTTGTCCTGGTTTTTTTGAGCAGTGTGTAAAACAAGAAACAGACTGTCTCCATATGCCTCAATTTTAGGCCTCTGGTGCGCGTTGTGGGCATCTTCCACTGCAAGATCATGCAGACCAAACGCCTTCTGGACTTCCTTCATCAACTCTTCGTTTGGTTCATAAAGGCCAAGCCAGATGAATGAATCCTGCTGCCCGAGGTGCGAGCGTATCTCGTTGATTTCTATGTTCTGAACCGGGTGACCGGCAGAATAGAGCACGCAGTTGACGACCATACAGTTCTATATCTTCGCACATAAGGAAGAAAGCAATCGCAAAAATCCATTACGGCTTGCGGTTTTCGGCGCGCGGCCATTCCTGCGACTTGTGCCTGCATTTGACGCAATCGCGATCAATCCACGTGATACGAGGGCCCTGGTAATTGGAGCTGATCCCGAGGATGTTGCCCGCACTGCCTCTTTTCTGGGTGCATTGTCCTATCAGGTGGAAGGGGTTTCGGACTACGACCGGGCAGTGCAAAAGGTAGAAGAATTTTCCCCGCATATCGTACTTCTCGATGCGGTGTTTAACGATCTCAGCGGAATCGATTTGCTCGAACAAATCAAGAAGGCGCGCCCGGATACAGGCGTAATACTCGTTTCGCATGCGCCAAGACCCGAACAGATATTGCATGCCTTCTTTGAAGGTGCATCCGGATTCTTGACCAAGCCCCTTTTTATTACTGAGGTGGACCTTCGCATTCGAAGTGTGCTGAAGAAGATCGCCTATCGTAAACAAATGCAAGAAACTGCAAATCATCTCGAGGCAGAAAAGCAGCTCCTGTTGCGCTACTTCTCCGGGGATGTGGCAGAAAAGCTTCTTTCTGGAGAAATTACCGCGGATCTTAAAGGAACCCGGGCAGACGTTTCTATGTTTTTTCTCAGTTTGCGAAACGCGGCTGCCATTGCAAAGACAATGAGTGCAGGCGATTTCTCTCATTTCCTCAGTCAGATATTCGTAGACGTTCTAGATCTGGTCTATTCTCACCATGGTTCTGTAAACAAGCTGACGGGCGCGGGGATACTGGCGACTTTTGGACTTCCTGTTGCATCCCCAAACGATGCGAAGAACTGCGTCGATTGCGCTCGGTCTTTGCAGGAGCATTTTCAATTGATGAATGAGACAGGAGCCTGGCCGCAGAGAATTGAATTCGGGATTGGAATCGCAACCGGATCTGTCTTTGCCGGAAACATTGGCTCTTATCGTAAAATGGAATACACCGTGATTGGAGATCCTGCGAATCTGGCAGCGCGACTCGATCAGCTGAGTCGTAAGCTAGGGATTGATATTCTGGCTGACGGCGCGACGGTTGCTCGTTCGGGAGTGCAGGGCGCAGAGAGGATTGCAGAAAGTTCAGTGCGTGGCAAGAAACACGACGTGGAAATATTCCGTCTATGAATCTGAAAATGTTTCGGCCGGATCTAGCCCGGGCAACCATACTCATCGTGGAAGACGATCCGGATCAACTCGCTCTACTGGAGTATTATCTGGCTTTGATGAGGTTCAGGACTGCAGGAGTTTCGACCGGAGCTGACGCGCGCGTGTGGTTAGAGCAAAATCAAACAGACCTGATCCTTTTGGACGTGAATCTTCCGGACATGGATGGCCTTGTTCTGCTGGCGGAAGTGCGCGAAAAAAATCCAGATCAGGCTGTGATGATCATGTCTGCGGAGAAGCGAGCGGAATTGATTGTGGAAGCATTGTTCGAAGGAGCGGAGGAGTTTTTGCAAAAACCGTTTTCCCTCATTGAGCTTTCCACCCGTATGCATAACATTTTGGAGATGGTTGCTTTTCGTCGCAACGCGGAAAGCCTGGTGGAGAAACTTTCGAAAGAAAGAGAGATTCTGGCGCGATACTTCTCTCCTGAGATCGTTGAATCGATTTTGAAGCAGGGGCCCGCTTCACAAGGCGGCGAATACATTCACACAACAGTTCTCGTTTACGATCTGAGGAATTCTACTGGCCTCGCGGAGGAGCTTGGCTCCGAGAGATTCGCGGAAATCATCAACATGATCACCGTGGATTTGATGGATCTCATATTTTCAAACAAGGGCACCATCACCAAGCTCACCGGCGATGGTTTGATTGCAACGTTCGGGACGCGCGAATCCGCAGAAGACGTCCACAATGCGGTGAAGTGCGCTCTGGCAATGCGCGAATATTATGAAACGATCTTGCCTGTAGCCATGGAGCAAGGGGTAGAGCTGGCCGGATTCGGCATTGGCCTGGCGACTGGCCGCGCATTTGCCGGAAATGTTGGGTCCTTTCGCAGGATGGAATACGCGATTGTGGGAGATGTTCTTTCGCGCGCCGGTCGCCTGGAAGCTCTGACGAAGTCTCTGGGCCATCCGATCCTCGTAGATGCGCGAACTCAGTCTTTCGTGCCCGAGGTTCCGGTGATGCGTCGTTTTCTGGGGCGAGGCAGAGGCAAGGAAGCTCAGTTGTTCGGACTGTGAAGGCATTCATAGAAAAAGTCTTGCCCGCCCTTAGCCCTCACGCGCAACATCGGAAACATGAATAAGATCAAAGTTGCCAATCCAGTTGTAGAACTTGACGGAGATGAGATGACCAGGATCATCTGGAAGTTCATCAAAGAAAAACTGATTCTTCCATACCTGGATGTAGATATTAAGTACTTCGACCTTGGCGTTGAATACCGCGACAAAACTGAAGACAAAGTCACCGTTGAGGCTGCGGAAGCCATCAAGAAGTACAACGTTGGCATCAAGTGCGCCACAATTACTCCAGACGAAGCGCGCGTAAAAGAATTTAATCTAAAGCAAATGTGGAAATCGCCTAACGGCACAATTCGGAACATTCTGGATGGCACTGTTTTCCGCGAACCTATCGTTTGTAAAAACGTTCCGCGCCTGGTTCCAAACTGGACTGCTCCCATTTGCATTGGCCGCCATGCATTCGGGGATCAATACCGCGCGACAGACTTTGTAACCAAAGGGAAAGGAAAGCTCACCATCACATTCACGCCGGAAGGTGGCGCACCCCAGACACACGAAGTCTTCGATTTCAAAGGAGACGGCGTTGCTCTGGCAATGTACAACACGGATGAATCTATCCGCGGCTTTGCGTATTCATGCTTCAACATGGCGCTGACTAAGAAATGGCCTTTGTACCTTTCTACAAAGAACACCATCCTGAAAAAGTACGATGGAAGGTTCAAAGACATTTTTGAAGAAATCTATCAGAAAGAATTCAAAAAGGCCTTCGAAGCAGCCGGTACAGTGTACGAGCATCGTCTCATTGACGATATGGTTGCTTCCGCGCTCAAATGGAATGGCAACTTTGTATGGGCTTGCAAAAACTACGATGGGGACGTGCAGTCTGACACCGTCGCGCAAGGCTTTGGTTCTCTTGGGCTCATGACTTCTGTGCTTGTAACGCCGGACGGCAAGACCATGGAAGCAGAAGCAGCTCACGGGACCGTTACGCGGCATTACCGCGAACATATGGCAGGCAAGCCTACTTCGACCAATCCAATCGCATCCATCTTCGCATGGACTCGTGGTCTTGAATTCCGCGGCAAACTGGACAACAATCCAGATCTGGTGAAATTCTGCCAGGCGCTGGAACAGGTCTGCGTAGAGACTGTAGAAAGTGGGAAGATGACCAAGGACCTTGCTGTTTGCGTTTATGGCAACAAGGTCAATCACGGAGAGCATTTCCTCTACACTGAAGAATTCTTGTCCGCACTGGACACGAATCTCAAAGCAAAACTCGGCTACAAATAAAAACGATCCTCGTAGTGCGGCCCGGAGCTCTCGGAGACGTGATCCTCACGTTTCCCGCTCTGGACCGCATCCGTTCCATAAACAGCGGCGCAAAAATTACAATCGCTGCAAACCCGTTATACGCTCAGGCGGCACTTGAATTCCGTCTGGTAGACGAGATCCTTTCTTTCGAGGGCAGGGAACTGCGGCCTTTGTTCATTGGTCAGACGGCGAATATTCACTTTGATGAAGCGTATGTCTGGATGAAGGACGTGGATGATTTGTTCGTTCAGTCGCTTCGCAAAATTTGTCCGGTGTATGCCAGCCCTTCTATCCAATCGCACCCATTTGTTCATCAGTCCGAATTTCTTTTTCGCATTCATGGTGCGGACGTGTCCGCGTCTGAGATAGCCAGGGTCTGGGCATCACTGCCCGGTCGACTGCCTATCCGATCGGAAGAGTTCGATGTTTGCATTCATCCAGGATCCGCTGGGATCCACAAGAGATGGGCCCTGGAACGGTTCAGGGCCGTAAGGGATTCCCTGGTACAAAGTGGCCGCCGCGTATCCTGGATTCTGGGCCCGGCAGAGAATGAACTCCTTGAGTCTGGCATTGTCATGTCCGGGAGTGAAGATACCATCTTCCGAAGTCCTTCCATACGGGAGTTGATTGGAATCCTTTCCTCCTGCAAGGTCTTCCTTGGAAACGATTCGGGTGTTTCTCACCTGGCTGCGGCGGCGGGTGCACCCTGTATTGTGATTTTTGGTCCAACGGATCCTTGCATCTGGGCTCCTCGTGGCAATGTGCAGATCCTGCATACTCTGGATGCTTCTGTTCAAGACGTGCTTGACCTCCTCAAGTCCGCCCGGCGCCATTAGAAAGCATGATCCTGGTTGTAGAAGATTCGCCTGACCAGCAAAGACTGGTGAGACAAATGCTGGAGACAGCCGGTTACAGAGATGTTCGCACATGCGACGATGCACCAGAGGCCCTTGAGATAGTGCGCAAGAACATCGATCAGATGGAGGCAGTGATCACCGACGTCTGGTTGATTGATGGAAGCGGCATTCAATTGACCCGAGACATTCGCAAAATAGATCAGCTGCGGGATCTCCCTGTGATCATCATGACTGGAAAGGAAGGTCCCGAGATTTTGCCGCAGGCAGTGGAAGCGGGAGTCAACGATTTTCTATTTAAGCCATTTCACTGGATGGAACTGATTGCTCGCATTCGAAATAATCTGAGATTGAAATCTGAAATTGCGCGGCGTGTTGCGCGAGAGATTGAGCTTGCTGCGGCCAAAGATGAATTGCGCGAAGCCCTCAGCCGCTTTGAGGAAGTTTCGCATCAGGATGCACTTACAGGCGTCTCCAATCGGCGAAAGATGGACGAACACCTGGAAAGAGAATGGCGCCTGGCTCAGAGAGCGCGTCGTCCTGTAAGCGTTGTGCTTATTGATGTAGATTACTTTAAGGAATACAACGATCAATACGGGCATCCCCAGGGAGACAACTGTCTTCGCATTATTGCCCGGGTCGTTGCCAACGGTGTGCATCGCCCGGCAGACCTTGTAGCGCGTTACGGCGGAGAGGAATTTATCTTGATCCTGCCTGAGACCCCATTGGAAGGTGCGGCGCACGTTGCGGAAGTGATTCGCGCCGCCATTGAAGCCGCACAGATTGAGCACAAAGGATCCCCTCTTGGTGTGGTCACGGCGAGTCTTGGTGTGGCAGCTCTTCTTCCTGAAAAAGGATATGAACCTGTAACGCTCATTCAAAATGCAGATCGTGCGCTCTATCAGGCAAAAAAAGAAAGAAGAAATATGGTTTCTGTTTCGCGCGAGGCATTATGAAGCATTTCATGATTGAAGTTACATACACTGTTCCAATTGAACGAATCGATGAAGTCACGGCAGAACATCGGGCGTTTTTGCAGAAATGGTATGATGAAGGCACTCTTTTGATGTCTGGACCCCAGGTTCCGAGAACCGGCGGCATCATTCTGGGTAAGTGCGAATCGCGAGAGAAGATGGAAGAGATTTTCTCTCAGGATCCATTCAAGCTCAAGGGCTGCGCGATGTATCGCATTGTTGAATTCAACCCTGTAAAGCATCAGGAATTTCTCAAGACCTGGCTGTAGTCTCTTCTTTCCGCGTTCGCGTTTTTATTGGTTGTGATTTTTTGTTCTCTGTCTGAACTTGCTCTCATGCGTAAACTCACGATTGTCTTTTTTCTTCTCTGTGCCTTTGCGTGCAAAGGTCCTTCCCAACCGGACGCCGGATTATTCAAGAATGTTCAGGGAGACGTGACCGTTGAACGTGCCGGTAAGGTGGAGCCTGCGAAAGTGGGAGATCGGTTTGTTCCAGGGGATACCGTACGAACTGGAGAGAATGGAATTGCAATCATTGCAATCAAAGGAACTGTAGGGCAGGCAGAGCTGCAGCCAAACAGCGTGTTTAGATTGAATCTGGGAGATCAAAAGACAGAGGTTCTACTCGATAAGGGCAACATGTGGCTCCAGGTTCAGAAAGCAACTTCGCGCGAAGAGTTCACAGTGCGCACGCCTACGACTGTGGCCGGTGTGCGCGGCACGAAGTTCTATACATTTCAGAATGGAGATACTGTGGGCGTCTGTTACTGTGAAGGTGATGTTGATTTTGCCGCAGGGGATTCTAAGTCCAATACCTATCACAAGGACACTCTCGTCTTCACGCGCAACGGCAAGACGGTCAGTCTCACGGCGGATGAAGTGCCAGGCGTCACATATGAACACAATCATTCTCTGATGGACGGAAGCCCACTTGGCCAGCAGAGCAAACTGACACCTGAGATGAAAAAGAAGATATTTGACGCAGCGGAAAAGAAGTTTAAAGAACTTAAGTAGTTAGAAATCTCCAGGAAAGCGTGCACGCGTCCCAAACGAAATTCTGCCGCAGGGGTTGGATGTGCACGCTCGAGGAGAATCGGCCATTTGCGTCAATTCTCCCGTAATTCTATTGATCTGGAATACATGGTACAAACCAGCTGCGCTTCGATCGATGAATACATACTTGCCGCCTGGATCCACGGTCGGGGTTCCCAGGCCTCCGGGCAGTACGATGGGCGTTCCAGTGACGAGGCTGATGTTTCCGCCTGAATATGCATAGCCGCGCAAGTTGTCGGCGGAAGCGCCACTTCGCGTGTAAAAGAAACGACCATCAGGAGTCCACGAGTCATCGTCGAAGATTTCGCTCTGCGCAGAGTTCGGGTAATCGAGAGGAGCAGATAACGTTCCATCTCCGTTTACCGTGTATCTCCGTATGCCGAGCGCTTGATTGATGTTCTGGAGTTGATAGAATCCGTCCGGAGTCGTTGTGAATGTGAACGTGTTCGTTCCAGGATTGCCCAGATCTTGCATTTGCGTAATGCTATTCCCTGTGATTCGAAGAGTCACCTGGCTTGCGCCTGAAGTTCTTCCATATATGAAGTTTCCGTCTCTACTCATAGCACTGGCCGCTCCGCCAACGCCGGCGGGGGATTGAGACGCTAGAGTGAGATGACCGGTGATCTGATCCATCTGGTAGAGATAGTATCGAGAAAAAGTATCCACGATCAAGACGACAATGTCCCCTCTGTGATGATTCGCCAGACCAAGGCCCGTTACAGAGCCAATGTTAAATTCTTCAATAAAAGAGAGAACTCCGCCGCTGCCGATTCTGAAAACGCGCAGGTAGTCCGTGCCTGCCACATCCACGACGCAATGGAGGAAGACACCGTATGGATGGGGGCGCACCGCATCGCACCTTTGGCCGGAAGCGACCGTTTGCAGCAATGTGAGCTGGGATGTATTTTGATCGTAGCGAAAGGCTTCGAAAGTGGAAGCGTTTGCGATGTAGGCGAATTGCCTGGATTGTAGCATGAGCAAGTATGCAGGCAAGCTACACGAAATGTCCAGGGCACTACATTCTGAACGCGCAGCGCAATGAGAGAGTGCTGCCATCACTGCGAAGGCAGCGCACAATGCGCTTCGTTTGCCCATTGGGGGCTATACGGCGGACAAGGTGAATCTGACGCAATCTTTTTACGGCTTCATGACGTAGGCCATGTTCAAAGATAATACATTCTCTTTCCACACGCGCTCGAATCTTTCTGTGTTTACTGCCGGCTTCTTGATCATTTGCATGCAGAGATCCATTTGCGCTTGAGTGCTGGAAGTTCTGGAATACATCTGAAGCGCATAACGTGAAAAATCGCGCACCATGAAATCGAAAATCTGATCTACAAGGTCGTCTGAAATCCCTTCGCTTTTCGCGCACTCCAGGATCAGCTGGCCATACGGAACGAGTGTGAAGAGCTCTCCCACGTTGAGCATGAAATCCAGGTCACGTGTTTGCGCTTTGTCCGGTGCTGCTTCCTTCAGGAACTTCTTGAAAACTTCAATTTGCGATTGGAAGATCTTAACATTTGGAAGCTTAGATTGGTTGTATGCTATATTGAAGTCGTGAAACTGAATGCGATTTTGTCCCTTACTCGTGCTTCCCTGCGCAAACATAAACGAATCGTTGCCGGGAGATTTCTGACGCGGCAGATCGGGATAAGGAGATGGTTCAAAGAAAAACTTATCCATGAACTTCATGATCAATACCATATTGACCTGCGCGGTTCCTTCTAGTTTAGGCAATCCGCGGATGTCTCGCGCAGCCATTTCAAAATAGCCGTCTTTCTCAAATCCTTTTGCCGCAATCACATCCCATAGCAGGTTCACGACTTCTTCTCCCTGAATTGTGACTTTCATTTTCACCATAGGGTTGTAGAGAAGATAGCGTTTGTCGTCTTCCGACGCCGCACGCATGTAGTCGCTGGCGCGAAATGAAAATAGTCTCATCGCGAGCAAGCGAGTCCACGCATCCGTCATGAATTGTTTGATGTGTGGAAAGTCTGTGACCTTGTGTTTGAAAAGAACACGATTGGCTGCGTGGTTGATTGCTTCATAAAATGCATGAGTACAGATCCCGATGGACGCCCATCCCAGGTTGTATTTGCAGTAAGCAATGGTGGCAAGGGATGCGTCCCAGGCGTCACGGCCTCGCGATAGAATTTCTTTGTCCGTAATCGGGTAATCCTTAAGCTCATACTCAGCTACATAGTTCTGGGAGTTCACTACGTTTTGCACACACGTGTAGTTCGGGTGTGCAGATTCTGCTGCGAAGAACACGTAGTCTCCGGTTTCCGCATCCTTTGCGAAAGTGGAAACAAAAGAGGCTTTGTTTGCATTTCCTATGTAGTACTTACGACCATTTGCAATGTACTTGCCAGGGGCAATTGTTTTGAGAGTCATCTCGCTTGAGATGAGATCCGCACCGTGCGCTCGCTCAGATAGGCCGAACGCGAAAATCGCTCCTTCTTTGAGCCTCTTTGCCGTTTCCTTTTTGATTTCCTCATTGCTTCCGTTCCAGATAGGTCCGAGACCTAACATGGTTACCTGCCAGGTATACCAGTACGCAAGCCCGTAAAACCCGAGTATTTCATTGAAGTAGTTGTTTCTATAAGAGTCAAACCGCACATCCGGAGAGTCCCCGTATTGCGCGGGAGTCATGAGGCGATAGAAGATCTTCTCTTGCTTAATAAATTCCAGGAAATCAGCATACCACACCCTTTCGTGGTCGTCGTGTTTTACCTTTGCGAGCCCTTTGTTTTCGAAAAATTGAACCGTTTTTTGCATGATTTCGCTCGATGCAGGATCGAGCGGGCTAAAATCGAATTTGGTTGGATGCAGAATGGTCATGGGTCCCCCGGATTTTCGTCTCGCGAAACTACAGCAGGCAGCTTATGCGGCAACTCAAAATAGCGCGTAGAAAACCGCGAAAATGGACATGCGAGTGTGCAATGCTGCGATTCTGGAGCGAGCCTCTTGAATGGAAATCATCAGAAGTTTCGCGCGTGCTTCCGGGGCCTCCCTGGTCTTTCGTTGATGGTTCCAATTCTTTTAGGGCCAGATCGCATAACAGATCGTAGGCGATTGGAATTTCAGCCCGCGAACCATTGCGATGTCTTCTGCTCAGGTATCCACTCTGCGGGATTCTAGGTGGATGGACCGTTTTCTAGTCCGCGAGCCAAGAGGATCAACTTCATGGTTCCTGAATGAACGTCATGAATTGTGTAATGAACAGCACAGAAAGTGTGAATTGATCGCATAACGTTTGTGATTGTATATGTTTTTCAATAATCTATTTGACCTCACAGGCCCGGGTATACCCCTCTGGTCGCAGACGGGGGATTTGTGTTATGAGAAACTTATTCAATTTGGCGATTGCGGTTCTATTTACGGCGGCCGTGGGTTGCACGGGAACTGTTGGGCCCGCTTCACACGGAAATGGAAACATGCTCACTCTGTTTGGCGTGGCTGCTCTCTATCACGGAGGTTCTCCGATCCCGACAAATGAATGGGCCAGCACAGGGTCGCATGCATCCAATGCAATCACTGCATCGGAAGGCGGATATGTGGAACTGGGTCGCAACGTGAAACTTGCAGTACCTGCAGGTGCTCTTGACCAGGATGAATACATTACGGTCACCGCGATCGATAGGCCCGCAGCAGCGGATGGCGTTACTCCGGTTCTCATGGGTTATAAATTCGAACCAGAAGGACTTCAGTTTTCAAAGTCTGCACTTCTCACCATATGCTATCCATCTCAAGAGCTCAGCTCGCAGGGCCTCTCCGCTTCTACGGCGCAAGTCTACCTCCAGGATGAGGATGGTCTCATCGGTATGGGAGGTTCCGAATCCGGCGGTTGCGTCACCGCATCTGTAGATCATTTCTCGACTTATCTTGCTGGAGCGCAGGCGCTCGTGGCCGGCAGCTCAGCACCTTCCGTCAGTGCCACCGCAAACTTTCTTCCAGGCACACCTGTGGCAGGAATTCCGCTTCGCATTCGCACCATCATCACCTCGTTTCAAGGAACCAGTACCGGATCCATCGCGGCAGCGTACGTATTCTGGAGAACAGTGGGTGCGCCTACGTACACTCAGTCTGTCCTCACGCCTGATCCAACAGACGCGGCTACACCGAATCGCTATACATTCCTGATCCCGGCGAGTGCAGTAACCACAACCGGAATCCAGTACTACTTCCGTGCAATAGACAATCTTGGAAAGATCACCACGACGCCCGTGCGTACTCGAACCATTGCTCGCACGGCAACTGGCATCACTCTCAATCCGGCGGCCACTCTCAATATCGCTTCTGGCTTTTCACGCGACTACACTCTGAGTGTAACGAGCGATGTAGGAGGCGCGCAGAATATCTCCGCAGATACGTTCAATGTAGGCGGTGGCGTTGGCAGCGCGGTTAAGGTTTCCCCTTCGAGTATTCGCTTCACGGCGCAAGGTGTGGGCAACGGAAATCTGAATGTCACTGCTGGCTCCTTTAGTTTTTCCTCTCCTATCAATGTGCATCCGGGTCAGCTTGTGAACGTTACGATATTGGATCAGTCCAGTGTTGCGATCACCGGGACTCTGAATCTGTCAGTGAACCAGGTATATGCATTTGATGCGATCGGTCGGGATGCCTGGGGCAATGTGATTCCTGTATTGCCTTCTTTTGGAGTCACTGGCCCCATTGGAACCATCGGGACATCTTCTGGCATTTTCACAGCATCGCCTACTGCAGGAGTGAGCGGCACTGTAGATGCAACGCTGGCAGGTATGACGTCCTCTGCGCAGGTGACCATCCTCTCGAATGCGAAAGCCTTGACGGCTTTTAGTTTTCCCTCTCTGGGAGCTACAGGAGTGATTACAGGCACGAACATTGCGATTACTGTGCCCGCGGGAACGAATGTTTCTGCTCTCACTGCAAGTTTCACAACGACAGGAGTCTCCGTAAAAGTTGGCTCCACCGTTCAGACGAGCGGATCGACGCCGAACAATTTCGCGGCTCCCGTTACGTATACTGTGGTTGCAGAAGATGGATCCTTCCAGGATTACGTAGTCACTCTGAGCAATGGACCGAGCGTTGCTGCAAACGGAATGGGGCCGCCTAACGAGTTGCAATACTGCAATCTGCAATGGCCATATACTATGTCCGTCCAGACCAATCAGCCAACGCAAAATGTCTATGGCCGAGTTTACGGACAGAATGTCACAGAGGTTGCAGGTCCCAATCCAATCGTGCTGGCTGATTTTGGCTACGGCCCTCTGGGCTCCGATCCCATCAATCAACCCGGTTTGTGGACTTTCGTCACTGCGGTTTACAATGTTCAAATAGCCAACGATGACGAATACATGAAGTCGATCATCGCGCCGGCTCCTGGTTCTTACGCGTACGTGTTCCGTTTCTCCATGGATGGAGGAGCACACTACACCTATTGCGATATGGACGGAGCCGGGTACAATCCGTTTCCAACGAACAGTTTCTCTCCGGCGCAAATGGGCGTGATGACTGTCACTCCCTGATCCGCGAGACTGATTCATGAACGATTTCGGTGGCGATCGTGGCCATCGAAATCGGCTTGATGTCTGGTTGAATTCAAGTGCTCGATTTCTTCTGCATTCGTAGCAGGAGCGGTGCTCTCAAGCGAAGGAAAGGCATTTCTATCAAGCGATAAGAAACCAGAGCAATGACATAACTCCAGAATGCGGCAGAAAGAATTCCTCTTGCGAATTTCATCCACGTAACAGTGTCTCCTGGCTTGACGGAGTGAAACACCACTGCCGCCCCTATGCCGCCTGCGAGCATATGCCATAAATAGAAGGAATAACTCAACCGAGCTGTGACGGTGAAGAACACCGGCGCCCTTTTTAAGGGAGAAGCCTGGGCCGCCAGCACAATCCCGGCGAAGCTCAAATTTAGACCGTTGTTCAGGAAAGGACTGATCCAGGTAAATTCGCTGGGCGATGTGGCGAGTACAGATAAGGCCCCCACGGAACATACAACCAGAATCGTGCGCCTGTATATCGCGCGCATAGTAGAGATCTCTGCAGACGCGACCAGAATTCCTGCCAGTAGATCATCAAATCTGGTCCACGGGCGATGATAAGCCCAGTCTCCATACAATGCAGGTTCCATTTTTGAAAATGCAACGACGCGAATTGCAAGTGGAACAAGATACAATGCCAGAATGATCGCGATTCGTATTCTCTTGCTGGCTCGAAACAACGCGATCGCAAGGACGGGGAACAACAAATAGAACTGTTCTTCGGTTGCCAGAGACCACGTGTGAACGTGAAACCCTTGCCAGATATTCGAAACGAAAAGAAAATCGAAATACCAACCTCTCTGAAATTGATTCTCTGTTCCTTTTGCAAAGGTGTGCGAGCCGATGACTGCAAGAATCAAGAAGAAAATAAGATAAGCATAGTACGCGGGCAGGATGCGAAGACTGCGTTTGAGGTAGAACTGCGAAAGGGAAATGTTCGCTGATGTTGCGTATTCGCGCATTAAGACGGACGTGATCAGATAGCCACTCAGAACAAAGAATAGTGTCACACCGCTTTTGCCATTCAACAGCAAGTTGTCTACTACCTGGGCCACTGCGGGTACCGCGGTTCTTGTACTGGTCCATGCGTGATAGGCGAATACCATGAGTATGGCGGCCGCGCGAACAATGTCGAGCGCTGGCAATTCGCCGGGATGGGCACCGGACAAAGATTGCCACAGACCAGGTCTTTTCTCCGTCGTCATTTTCAATCTTGTTCTGCCTTGAATACAAACAGTTTCGAAAGTACAAAATTGAAGATCGTTCCGGCAGCAATCCCGGCAGCCTGAACCAGCATCAATCCCTGAGGATGAAACAACCAGATGGCGGCGTTCAGTACGATTAGATTCACAGCGAGTCCAACTAGATTTACCCCCGCATATCGCGCATACGACCCGGCGGTGAATAGCTCGCCTCCGGCTTCCTCTCTGAAGGTCCAGTTCTGATTCAAAAAGTAATTTGCTGTGAGTGCGGTCACGAACGCTGCCACACTCCCTATGTTTGGTTCTATTCGGAGTACTTCCACGAGCAACCAGAACACTGCCAGGTTGATGACCGTACCCAGCGCGCCCACGAGGCCGAATTTCAAAAATAGAGAAGTGTATTTTTTTAAGAACGTCATACTGTGGATCGTTTTATCGTCGATCCAGGTTCGAAGATCGTATGTGCTCGGATTATTTCTCCTCTTTTTTTGTGTTTCGATTTTTGATTGCGCGGTCGGTCAGTATTGGCTTGATCAGCAGAAGATGAGGTTTACCCCTTACTTGCTTCTGCTCTTGATTCTGGTTCTGGATCAACCCGTGAATTTGCCCTGGGTCCACAATGCGGGCAGGCCAGAACCCACGGAGCATGAGCTGCTGCAGACTTACGTCCACAATGCCAGCGCGGTTCTTGATGCGGACCGGCAGGCGGGAAAAAAGCATGTACTCTTGATCGGGTCTTCGCGTAGCATGATGCTCGGGGAGATTCGCCACCATGACTTGAATGCGGATCCACATCTCGATGATCGTAGCCGTGCGACGCTCGGCGAGTTTACTTTTGATCCAAGGCTGGCTTTCCCGGGTGCGAACCTGCTTGGAGAGTTGATTGTTGCGGATGAGCTAACACGTTCAGGTGTGAAGCCGGATCTCATTGTTCTGGAGCTGGGCCCTGAGTTCCTCAACGAGGTTCTGGTTGAAAGTTCCTACAATCAGAATATTTACGAAACGGACTTTCTATTGCGGCATATGAAATCGTTTCCGCGCGAAATGATGCTGGATGCCATCGTTCGAATTGCCCTGCCTTCTTATAGATACAAATTTCGACCTGAGGCTGCTATTCTCGGAGGCTTTGATAGCGAGTTTGAATCTAAAAGAAACCTCATGTCCCTTCTGCTCGGACAGAAGAGATCCTTCGTGAGCGAAGGCCGCGAGGTCAGAGACTACGCGGGCTCAGATGAAATTCATGACGAGGCGTTTCGCGCACAGCTAGATTCAATCGCCCAGACGCTGGTTCCCGTGCGGCAGAGACATCACCTGGACGCAATGGTTGTACACTTACTGGGCATTTTGAAGAATTCCGGAATTCCGACCGTAGTGTGGTATCCACCTGTAAATCCACAGTTTCGACAGACCATCTACGAAAGACACGGCAAGGAACTCGACCCGGCCGGATTTGATCGCATTGTCCGGGAATCCGGTCTGGCTGTCGCAGATTCGACTTCCTTTGAAAAGAAATGCAATCGCTGGGAAGATGCAGTGCATCCTTCGCGTCGCTGCAATGGGCTCATTGCCATGGCCATTCTGAACGCTGCCGCCGCACAGCGGTAGTTTCGTCATCAGATTGACTTGATTTTTCAGTTGCTCAGAGTCACCCGTTGCCGGAACCTTGACGTCCGTTCTTAAACCGGACGGAAAAATTCAGGAGAGTACGATGAAGAAGATTTTGATCATTGCAGTTGCTGCGTTCGTAGTAAGCTGCTCCAAGCCCGCTCCAGCTCCAGAGACCTGGAACTGTGACTTCAAAGGTCAGTATGTTGAGAAAGGCGAAACTGTTCCATTCACATGGAAAGTAACCTGGGCAAACACACAGGGCGACAACTGGAAGATTACTGGTGCGGCAGCAGAAGCAGACGCGAAATCCAGCACAACTGGAACTTGCGATGCGAAAACCTGCAAGATTGACGAAACGTACACTGCCGGCGAAAACAAAGGCAAGTCGTTCTACTGGGTAGGCACTTACACAGACGCTGAAACTAAGAACGAAAACGTGCTGATCACCAGCTTCACAGGCACATTCGGACCAACAGATGCTGACAGAACCAGCATGGGTACCTGGAGTGCAAAAGCAGATTGCAAAAACGCAAATCCTGCTAAATAATCAAAAATCGAATAGGTGCCATTCGGCACGCAATGTGGGCGCCAGAAGTGGCGCCTCGTTTTTTAAACTTTCTGGCCGCAAAGGCTGGAGCAATCTACTTTCTTCTCCAGATCATTCTCCGCATCAGCCCTGGCTAGAATGGTTGAAAAAAAATCGCACGCAAAGCCCTTACTGTCTATCAAGCATTTCCTGCGCGACCCGTGAGAGCAAAAATTGGCCAGCGAATGAGCAGGGGACCGGGGTAGAATGGACGCAATTGATTTCTGAGTTCTATCAGCGGATCTATTCCAGTTGCTTTCCGCATCCTTTGAACCGCAGACCAGGTAGAAACGTAGCCCAGGTATGAATCCATGTCCCACGTCCTCTCTATTTGAAAGTATGGGGCTTCGATCTTATAAAATGGAAATGGAATCGTCGCATAACGTTCGTCTACGTGGCGTCGCTCCGCCGGCCAGTAGGGTCCCACGGTCTCTCTGTAGAATGATTCAATGATGGTTTGAACTGGTTCTTCTGTTTCTAGTAGACCGTAGCTCCACGCGCAAAGGATGCCTCTCGGCTTGAGCACTCGTCTCGCTTCTGCGAAGAACAGATCAAAATCAAACCAGTGAAGGGCTTGAGCTACGCAGATTAAGTCCACAGAAGCAGTATCCAGGTTTGTCTTTTCTGCGGGGAGGACGCGATACTCGATCCCCTCTAGTTGTTTAGCATGTTTGATTTGCTCTTCGCTTGGATCCGTGGCGATTACACGATTGAAGTGTTTCTTGAGTTGAACCGCGGCCTGTCCGGAACCCGTCCCGCAGTCCCAGGCCAGATTCTTTTTTTCAGGCAGACTGCAGACCCATTCGATGAACGCATCCGGGTAGTCGGGGCGAAATTCACTATAGATTCTAGAATGGTTTGAAAAGTGATCCTTGAAACTCATTGGACCGCGCGACCCTGATCGGTGAGGGTTTCTTCCAGAATTTGTTCGAGTGATATCATTTCTGATGCCGTCAATCCTCCAGAGGGGATTCTCCTGGCCTGCAGCATCATCTTTCCGATTTCGAGGGCGCGCTGCGGATCAAGAGTTCCTTCTTGATACGCTCGCATAACCGCAGTTTCATGCTCATTTAGCAGGTAAATCGTATCTTCCCAGGCGGCCGCAAATTGGAATTGAACGGACGCAATTTCGCTCAGGGGAACAATGAGTTGCTTTGCAAAGATACCAGTGACTTCCGCTTTGAGTTGAATGCGATCTATTGTGACAACCTGTTTGCGTGGATAAAAGAGATAGGCCAGGGAAAGCACAGCGATCGCGCACAGAAAGATTTGCAAAGGCCAGAAGAGAAATACCGGGACCGAGTCGTATGATTCTATCAGCAGTATCGAAAACCCGGTTGCCATTGCCGCAGAAAGGATCGTGCGCAACACGCGCACAGGCATACGCCATTCAATTTTGATGGCATCATTCTTGTTCTCCCTTCTGAATGTGCTCGATACGATTCGCGAAGCGTTGTCTTGAGAGCGCAAGTCAATGTTCTTCTTCAAAAGGGCAGTGGCTTCTTCGGCCGCCTGTAGCGTCCGGGTTTCAAAAATGGCATAGCGAACCCCGTCTTTTTTGACCAGATCCACTCCAAACGTTCGCCTGCGGTTGCGCGAAGGCAGGCCTCTGGCGGTCCTGATTTCCTCGAAAGCGGAGTACGGAATGAGTGCAGTTGGCTGATCCATTGTCTTTTCGCATATAATCAAAGCCCCTTTTGCATCGTCCAATAGGAGGAATTTTGGCGGGCGGATCTGGGTAATGACCAGGATGCTCCCCGAGAGGATGAGGATGCTCATTCCAATCAATGGAGGTCCGCCTGCTAAGGGTCCGGTCAGTATTTTCGCGAGGGCGCCCAGAGATAACAGAAGCCCCACGGCCAGAAGACAACCGCCCAGGATGTTTCTTCCAACAGGCGAATCTTTGAAAGCCACCAACCCTGGTTTTGCGTCCTGGATGCTGTAAGACATGCGCTTGCTTTTGAATTGACGCTATGCTTTACAACCGATAACTCTAACAGGAGAGAAAATTTTGATGAAGTTCGCCGCGTTTACGATTCTTGCGTTTTTTGTTTCGATTTCTGCGATCCAAGCGGAGCAGATCATTATGAAAACTGGTCAGGTCTACAATGGTCGCATTGTGAACCAGACCCGAAACGAAGTGATCCTTGATACTGCGGCGGGCAGGGTGGTGTTGCGAAAGATTGATATTCGCAGGATTACGTACGGTCCGACCCCGGAAGACCAGACCCGGGACGCCAGGAAGCGCGAAGAGCAGAAAAAGGCGGAAGAGGATAAGAAGAAGGAAGATCAGAAGCTAGCGGAAGAAAAGAAAAAAGCGGAAGAAGATAAGAATCGCGCAGACCAGAAGCTTGCAGACGAAAAGCGCCAGGCGGAAGAAAAGCAGAAAGCAGAAGAACTTAAGAAAATTGAAGATTCAAAAAAATCTGAAGAGCAGAAGGCAGCAGACGCGGATCGCCTGAAGAAGGAAGAAGAAGCCCGCAAAGCAGCAGAAGAAAAGAAGCAAGCGGAATTGTTGAAACAGCAGGAAGAGTTAAAGAAGTCGGAAGAAAAGAAAACCGATGAATTGCGCGTTACGGAAGAGCAGATTCGGGAACGAGTCCGCCAGGAAGTGCAGCTGGAGCTTCAAAAACAAGAACAACGTCGACGCGAAGAAGAGCGTAGACGCCTGGAAGAGGAAGCGAAACGCCAATCACAGCCAACCCGATCCGGAGCCTTTTTTAGATCTCTCGTGTTGCCAGGTTGGGGGCAGTTGTACCAGGGGAGACGCATTGCCGGCTTCGCATACATGGGCGGGGTTCTGGGCGCTGCTGCTGTCTCGAACTATCAGGATCAGATATACAAGCGGCGACTGGGTGAGTATCATGATATCACCAATACATTTCTTTTTTCTACTCCATTCGTGACTCGACTGCTCGGATACGCGCAGGATGACTACCAGGCTTCCACGGTCTTCTTTCTCGGAACGGATCAGACACAGAAAGCGTATAACGGTATGGCAAAGGCCGCCCGTCGAGGCCGTTGGGCCAGAGGCGTGGCGCTTGGATTGTATGCAGGCAACCTCGTTGACGTATTGATCTTTGCTCCTCGTGCTTCTGTTGGTGTGACACCTTCGCAAGACGGTTTCAATCTTGCGTTTCACTATCAGTTTTGATGAAATGGATTCTTACAAACGAGGAAGATCTCCTCAGCACGGTCCCGTTTACTGTGCAGAGGCTTTCTCTTGTGGACAGGGTGCGCGGCCCGTTACACGATTTTCACAGACTCCGTGCACCTGACTGGGCGAACATACTTCCTATTACGCGCGAAGGTGAGGCGCTTCTCATCCGGCAGCCACGTGCGGGCGCGATGGAACTAATTCTTGAGTCTCCGGGCGGTGCTGTGGATGCGGCGGAAACAGATCCGCTTGTTGCTGCCGCGCGAGAACTGGAAGAAGAAACCGGCTACACAAGTGAACGAATGACGCACATTGCCTCTTTCAATCCAAACCCGGCCCTTTTTTCAAACAAAATCCATTTCTTCCTCGCGGAAGGATGCTTCATCAATCCTAATAGAGAGCATTTTCCCGATTCATCGGAAGACATTGAAATCGTTCTTGTCCCGCTCGACGAGCTGGAAGAAAGAGTGGCCAGGGGAGAAATCAATCATGCGCTGGCGGCTCTCGGGATCATGCTTTCTCTTCGCAGGTTAAAGTCTGGAAACTAGGGAACGCTATCAATTCGAATTGCCAGGCGGCCATCTGTCCGTGCTGAAGATTCCGCGACCGGACGCGCAACAACTCGTAGGTCTGCATGGTTTCGCAGATACGGGGGAAACTTTTCAATTTGTACAGGCCCCACTCGCAAACCGATTTGAATTGCTGTTCCCGGACATGCGCGGTCATGGCGATTCATCTCGTCTTCGCGAAAGCTACTACGGAGCACATTCTTATTTTGGAGATCTGATTCGATTCACCGGTACTGTGAAGAAGCCATACGTTCTAATGGGCCACAGCATGGGTGCGGCGATGGCAGCTCGTTTTGCAGGGCTTTATCCGGATGAGATTTCGCATTTGATTCTCCTGGAAGGATTTTCGGGTATTTCGAGCGAGGAAGAAGAGATTCGACGCCTCCGAAGCTTTGGCGATAATTTGAGAAAGAAAAGACCGGAAAAAGTTCGCATTCTCAAAACAAAGAGAGAGGCAGAGCTGATTCTTGGCACGGTGCACGAGGGTTTACCGCCCGAAAGAATTTCCGCCCTGGCCGAATATCTGGCAGCACCCGTGGAAGGCGGATTCGTCTGGAAGCAAGATCCGGAAGTGAAAACAGGCGGCATTCCCATTCCGTTCAGTCCGGCATTCAGTCGTGCCCTCTGGAAGAGAATCACTTGTCCTGTATTGTTCATCTATGGCGAGCGCAGTCATCTTTTGCCCGGCAAGCGCACGAACTCATCCGGATCTCTGGATGAAATCCTGAGCCATTTTCAAAACCTGGAAACACATTCTCTGGACTCAGGCCACAACCCGCATCACGAGAAACCGGAAGAAGTGATGCAATTGCTCGAAGCTTTTTTTCAAAAACATCCTGGGTGAAGAACCGCAATGTCGCCTATCGGGCCGCGCATTCGTTGAAGATTTCTCGCGAACTGCTATTCGAAAAAATATAGAATCGCGGCGCGAAATCGCCATTTGTAGGG
>JAIBBM010000034.1 GCA_019694685.1 Leptospirales bacterium | reverse complement strand
ACAACCGGCTACATTCCAATTGTGGGGCCACGTCAAACGATTCTGCGAAAGGGAGCAGGCGGACAAATTCAACCAACAGGAAAGTCTGTAACTCTTTCGCTCTTTGACGAAACCACCCGGGCACTCGCAGAATGCGAAATCCTATTCCTGCGTCCATTCGGCTTAGGAGACACTTTGCCTGCCTTCGCCAGAACCGACCGCATTCGATTCTCGTTCACAGACGAACTAGATTTAGCGGTAAGCAAGGAAACATTTGAGAGACCGGCCAATCTGATTCAGCTCATGACTACCGGAGACCTTCCTTCCCTCCTTCGCTTTCTAAACCAGGTCTATGGCATAGATACCGCAGGGGGCCAACCCATTCTATTCTTTCAGAGAGCGCGCGTGCAGCCGACCATTCACAAAACGCTTCCATCACCGCAACTCATCTTCTAAATGGATCTATGATCCAGATCAGTACTATTCTGGCGGGTGCGCGCCGCATCGTCCAGACCCAGGCGGCCCTGGCCGGCGCAGGATTGTCCTGGCTTTTCGGAGACAGACCGCCGGCACCCGAATTCTTGCGCAAAACATTCGAACGGCTTGGTACAACCTACATCAAACTGGGTCAATTCATTGCCAGTTCTCCCTCTCTTTTTCCAGAAGAGTATGTGCGCGAATTCCAAAAATGCCTGGATCAGACTGCTCCCGTTCCCTTCGCCGTGGTGCGGGGAATCATCGAAGAGGAATTCAAGGATCCTGATAGCATTTTTGGATTCATCGACCCGGTTCCTCTGGCATCCGCGTCCATCGCTCAGGTTCATACAGGCAAGCTTCGCACGGGAGAAGAAGTAGTACTGAAGATTCAAAAGCCTGGAGTCCAGGATGTAATGCTCGCAGACCTCACCTTTCTCTACGCTGCGACTCGAGTACTCGAATGGTTGATTCCAAATTTCAAGCGGATGAGTCTCTCAGGGATTCTAGAAGATATTTCTACGACGATTCTCCAGGAGTGCGATTTCGCTCTTGAAGCTTCGCATCAGAAGAAATTCGCAGAATTCCTTTCTCGCATGGACCTGGAGAATGTTGCCACAACTCCTGCGCTGTATCCGCACGCTTCTTCTAGAAGAGTGCTCACCATGGAACGATTCAGAGGAGTTGCACTTACAGATCTAGAAAGCATCCGACGCGTCACTTCTGATCCGGAAGAAACTCTCATTCAGGCACTGAATGTGTGGATGTCCAGCCTTATGAACAATGAATTCTTTCACGCAGACCTTCACGCGGGCAACCTCATGGTTCGAGAGGACGGCAGACTCGGATTCATTGACTTCGGGATTGTGGGCCGAATTCAGAAGTCCACCTGGAAGTCCATGAATCATCTGATGATTGCACTCAATACCAGAAACTACAAACTCGCAGCAGACAGCTTGATTGGAATCGGGGCCGCAGATGAGAAGGCGGACAAGAAAAGATTTGGAGAAGAGCTCAAGGCGCTCTTCGAAAACATGGATCAATTTGCGGCCACAGTGCAAGCATCAGATGGAATGCTGATCGATCAAGGAAGGGTTCAAGAAATTCTTTTGCAGATCGCAAAGATAGGGGAAAGAAACGGAATCAAATTTCCGCGCGAATTCGCTCTCTTGATCAAACAGTTCCTATATTTCGATAGGTACATTCGACTGCTTGCACCTGACCTGGACATGATGATGGATCCGCGTGTAGAAAAAGCAATCACAGACTGAACCTCAGGCAGGGATCGAGTACGATCCAACACGCTCTCTGCCGCCATCCTCAAGCCATGCGATCAATTTTCGAATTGCTTTTCCGCGGTGACTCACCCGATCTTTTGCCGCCGAGTCCAGCTCTGCGAACGTAAGCCCGCTTTCCGGATCCAGGAACACCGGGTCATAGCCAAAACCACCTTCGCCCTGTTCGGCGAATGTGATTGTGCCTTCGCATTCTCCTCTAAAGAAAACGGATTCCCCTTCCGGAAAAGACAAACAGAGCACGCAAACAAAACGAGCAGTTCGAATCTGTTTGCCTTCCATGTTATGAAGAAGAAGCAGTCTCCTGTCACGATCCGACTTACCGTCTCCGCCATATCGAGCGCTATAAACTCCGGGTTCACCGCCGAGTGCATCTACTACAATGCCCGAGTCATCTGCCAGAGCTGGAATATGGGAATGAGCGGAAAGCCAGTCCGCTTTTAGTTTTGCGTTTGCTTCAAATGTGGTTCCGGTCTCTTCTACGTCCATGACCAGGCCAAACCTGTCCGGTGGAAGAAGATCGATTCCGATCTGGCGGGTGAGCTCTTCTAATTTATGACGATTGCCCGTGGCCAGTGCAAGCATTAGATCGCAGCAAAAGTGCGCACTGCGTCTTCGCGGGAAGTAAACATGGGGAATACGCGGTCGAGCATGGTCATGCGAAGTAGATTGCGAACATAGCCTTCTTCCACAACGAGCTTGAGTTCCCCTTCCAGTCTTCGCATTCTACGATGCTGCGAAATTAGAATCCCAAGGGCAGTAGAACAAATATAATTCAATCCAACCATATCCAGGACGATCGCTGCCTTTTCGCGGCTTGTCAGCTCCATGAGTTCAGCCTGAAATACTTCCGCGTCATCCGGCTCCAATTTGCCAGAGATGATCAGGATCTGTACATTGGGCCCGCCCTGTTTCTGAATCTCAATCATACATGCTCCAAATCTTCTCTCATGGCCACAGTCAGAACAGATACTTTCTCTGCACCTGCAATCCGTGCCATTCTGGCCGCTTCATTCGCTGTGGCCCCCGTTGTAAACACGTCATCCAGCAAGACATAATGTTTTACGAGGGACAGGTCACGGACGCACTCCAGAGAACCGCGAATCTCGAAATATCGGCCCGCTTGATTTCTCTGCGATTGTTTGTGCTTTTTGCCAATCCTTTTTTTAATGAAGTCCACGCCACCGCAAAGTCCCGCCCCCTTGCCTGCCCGGAGTAGATCCAGGGAGTGCGCGAAAGAGCGAGTGCGAAGATCCGAACCAATCACACCAATGCGGTCTGCGTTCATTCGCCCCAGGCGCCGGGTCAATTCTGGAAGAAACACTTTGAAAACAGAACGCTCGTTTTCGAATTTCCATCTGTGAATGAGGTCCCGGACGGCACCCCTGTAATCATAGATCGATGAATGATAAGAGAAGTAAATATCCTGCCCCGCACATTTTGGACAACCCTGCGGACCTCGATGCACGAAGCACACGGGACAACGATTCACAGGATCGATGACGTAGCTAGAGAGAGAGTGGCTCCCGCAGAGACTCTGGCCTTCTATGCTACAAACAACACAGCGCTCAGGAAACAGAAAATCCAGTATCATACTGGCTGGGGGTAGAGCCTGTGAATCTCGTTCCGAGGGAGAGCGCGACAGGACAAAAAAAAAGCCGGCGGTGAAGCCGGCTTTTATTTCCGAGGAGACTGTTTAGTTACTCAACGTTAGCACGAAGATCAGTTGTAGGCGGATTGTCGTCTACGATGAACGTAATCTTGCGAACATCGCTTTCGTTTCCTACTGCATCGATTGCTTTTGCTTCAATGCTATGCTCTTTCTCAGTGTCGAAGTAGAGAACGTTGCTGTATGTAGTCCATTCCTGGGCTCCGTCTACACGAATCAGGATTTGCTCAACGCCGGAACCGTTGTCTGTTCCATTGATCTTGAATCCTGTGCGACGCTTTGCATACATCTTGTCTCCAAGAGGCATCAGAGGTTCACCTGGAACGATTTCAACAGTTGGCTTTGCGCCATCTACTTCAATGAGAAGCGATCCCTGTGCGCGATTTCCGAGATTGTCGTCTGCAGTGTACTGGATGAGCTGAGAACCTGGAGTGGTAAGTTTGATCACTTCATCCTGGTATGCTTTCATCTCGTCGCTGTTTACTCCGTATACTACTGATTTCACGCCTGAGAAATCGTCTGAAATTCTCATTGTGAAAGAGTTGTTTGGAGAGCTGAAGCTGCGGCCGTTTTTTACGACGAATGGCTTGGCTGCGAGGATAGAAACATCAGGCGCCTTGTTGTCTGTAACAACGTGGTAAACCTGGTCTACTTCACGGTTCCCTGCTTTGTCAACGCCATGATAAACGATTGTATGAGGTCCTTCTTTGTCGAGTTGCAGCGGAGCAACATAGCGACGGAATTCAGAAGTATCTACTCTGTATTCGATGTAATCGAGACCGGAAAGGTTGTCCTGAGCTTGCAGAACAAAGCGAACTCGGCTAGTTCCGTAGTTCTCTCCTGCCGGGCTGGTCCAGATTCCATTGCCAGTGGCCTGTGCAGGCTGAGCTGGAGTGGTTTTGGCTGGCTCCTCTCCTGGATTCAGTCCAGGCTGAGTGGTGGCTGGTTTTGGTTCAGTTGCCGGTGCAGTAGTGGCCGGCGCCTGTGCGTAGGCAACAGATGTAAGAAAACCGATTGCCAGGATTGCGCAAAGACGTTTCATGAATTTCTCCTCGTGGAAGTGCGGGCAAATCTATTTAGCCTGGATAAACTCCGAAAATCGGGCCAGGTGTCAAGTCTGATCGTCACTTTTTCTATGCTCGTCCAGACTGTTTTCGCTTTTCCAGGCGCAAGCGATCGGATGCTGGAAAATTTTGAGTCCGTACTGTGGCGGGCCGGCGCGGATACCTACCTCACCCGGGTCAGCGCGTTTGACGGGTCCGGACATGCCATGCGCGTTCAGTTTAAAAGCACATCGCGCCTCATTCCCCCCAGGCCAATCCACCTGCCGGCCCAGAGCATTGCTCTAAAGCTAAAAGTATTCGGTTCAGGACGCAAAGATAGACTGTTTGTAATTCTCAAAGATGCGTATGGCACCGATCATTCGATCCTGATTGGAAATACGGATTTCAAAATCAGCAAAGAAATGTCGATCCCTCTCGCGGGCCTGACCCAGGCAGTTCATCTGGAAGAAAAAGGCCTGGAGCTCAGGTGGTTCTTGATTGTTCCAGCTTCAGACAAGCCGGCCAGCATTCAGATGGACGATCTTACAGTGCAGACCAGGGACCTGATCCGGATTCCGCCTCTCGCAGGATCCGCTCAGTAGCTATCGAGGATCTTCTTTCTTTTCTGGTCGTACTCTTCCTGAGTGATCAGCCCCTGATCGAGAGCCTGCTTGAGATCCTGCAGTCTCCTCGTAAGCTGCGGATCGCTTTTCGCCGGAGGCTGATTGTCTTTGGCAGGTTTGGCCGGCTCGGTTGACGCGGGCTCTGTTTTTGAAAGGGATACTCGATTGTCAGGCGGGATCGCAGGCAACTGCGCCAGTTGATCCATGGGGAACACGGCCCAGGTAGCATGAGTGGATCCGTTGATCTGCTTGAGCTGGTAGTGGGGAGAGTCGATCAAGCGCAGGTCGCTGTAGGAATGCTTCATACTGACGGGAAGAACACTCGTCCAGTCCTGTCTTTCCAGCATGTCATTGTGAGGAATGTCCTGACGGATTTCGCCGAGCACGATGTTCAAACCTGCTTCGTCCGCCCAGTAAACCAGAGTCGTTCTTTCCAGATGGCTCAGAACGCTGTTGTCAGGATCGTGAGTCACGATCAAAACCATTCTCTGAGTTTCGTCTAGCCTGGCCTGGGATTCTTTGAATCTGTGTGCAATCTCAGGGAGTTGTTCATTGTAAAAGATTCTTCTGTTTGTGTCTCCGAATAGACCCGCCTTGCGATATTTGAGAGTGGCCAGGAGCCTCGCAATGCTGTCCTCATCAAGGTCAGGGAAAGCGGTCTGTTTCGGAAGTTGTGCGCGAATCTCCTCTGATGGATAGGAGGCAGACTTCAGCCTGTAAAAAGCTTCATGATCCCCTACATAAAGAGACTGTCTTTTATTGAAAGCAGATGAGCAGGATAGGACCAGAAGGACCAGGGCAGAGACAAGAATTCGCATGGTTATAGTATCGGCTAGGACTGGAGCTCGGGAAACCGCATGTTTGCCTGTTCCTGCTCCAGGAGTTCAAAGATCTTGTGGAGCCCGGCCAGGCGAAAGACAGATTGCATAGATTTATTCAGGCCACATATGAAGAAGGAACCGCCCCTTTTCTTCACTTCCTCCGCACAGCGCAGAAGAATGCCAATGCCGGAACTGTCCACAAAGCGAATTTTGCCAAAGTCGATTAGAACCTGCACCTGGCTGTCCGTATAATGCTCGCGGAACAGGTCAAAGAACTCGCGGGCATTCTCCATCTTGAGATCATCCGTGATTCTCATCGCAAGCCGATCCGGCGCCTTTGCAACAATCTCTATCATTCCAGCTCTTCCGGACCAATGCCCGTCAGTATATGGGGAAATCCCTCACGGTCCAAAAACTGCACAATAACTTTATCAGGTCCGTCCGTAATTTCCATCACCTGGACGGACACTCCCTGGTTTACGAAAATGCCCTTATGAAGAAAAGTGCGGCGATTCAGCTTATACTGGCCACCCACTGCAACGTCAGCCAACTCCGGCCTCTTTCTCTACGTAGGCGTCTTTGCCTGCCTGAACCATTTCTTTGAACAGGTGGATTCTGTTTGCATCCACTCGCGTACCAATATCGTAAGTTGCGCCCTGAACTTGAACGCCTTCAAGGCGCGCTCCCGTGAGCTTTGCCCAGCGAAGGTCCGCTCCGCTGAGATTGGCGCCCTCTAGATTCGCATTGTTCAAAAAAGCTCCGCGAAACCGCGCGCCAGATAAGTTCGCTCCGCGAAAGTTTACATTCTGTAAGAACGCATTTGAAAAGTCCGCACCGGACGCATCCACACCTTCCAGGTTTTCGCCTTCCAGTATAATCTGATTGAGCTTCGCACCGCGAAGGTGCCCATCGCGTGCCAGCGCCTCAAGAGCAGTCGTGCGAGAGACTCTATCTTCCGGACGAATGCCTGTGCCATTCTTGAAATCGGCCACTGCCTTTTGCACTGCTTCCACTGCGGATTCTGGATAATTCTTGCGACGATCTGGAAACTCGAACATTCCTTCTATGTCGGAAGCCTGAATGGAACCAGCCTGCTCTATGGTTTTCCCTGTGATCCATTGAGTAGCCATGGCCAGAGATACAAGACCAAAGCCGCAACCAGTTGTTGTGTAAGAAGCATCTACAACTTTGTCACCTTCTACTTTCAAGTACAGTCGATAGCCGTCTCCACATCCCAGATTGCGATAGGAAGAAACGACAGACGCGTCTTCCATCTCGCGATAGTTCATGCGCTCGTCGTTTATCTTTTTGAATCGTTCGAAATCCATGGGACCGCCTATCTTCGATTGTTCTGCTCCCAGCCACCCAGAGCTGGACCGGTGAAACTATGAAGACTGTGCACAGAGCCCTGCAATTGAGCGCTGTAAGATCTTTTCTCAAATCTCAGTTTGCCTGAGTAAAGTGCTTCATGAAGTTCAGAAATGGAACGCGCACCCATGTCCTGGAAGGACTGTCTGAGCCCCTGAACCAGGTAGGGAACAAATTGCATCATAGACCCTTTGTCTACGACAAATCCTGCCACACCCTGTGCGACTTTCACTTCTTGATCTTCTGAAAAATAACGCTTATCCCCGCCTGCTTCCATTGCCTCAAGAGAAGCCATGCCTCTGTACTTTTTGAGACGTACACCGTTTTCGTAGAAGTAATCGCCGGGGGCTTCCTGGGTTCCTGCAAACATAGAGCCCATCATGGTTGTGGATGCGCCAATGGCGAGTGCGTTGGCAAGGTCTCCAATGGTTGAGATGCCGCCGTCTGCTATGACCGGAACACCATACTTGCGCGCGAATTTCGCGGTGTAGTAAACAGCAGTGGCCTGAGCGCGACCCACAGCCATTACATCCTGGGTGATACAAATGGATCCCGGTCCCATTCCAATGCGAAGAGCGTCCGCACCTGCGCGAATCAGATTCAAACACTGATCTGTTGTTACAACGTTACCCGCAATTACTTCCAGGGATGGATAATGTTTCTTAATGTATTTGATAGTCTGGATCTGGTAATTTGAATTTCCTTGCGCCGAGTCAATGATCACAATGTCCACACCCGCGCGATACAACGCGTCGAGCCTGTCGTACGCTTCCATCTTGGTTGAGATAGCCGCGCCAACCATGAGTCTCTTCTGAGAATCTTTGGACGCGTAAGGAAACTCCTGGTTCTTCTTCAAATCTGATCTGCACATGAGTGCCACGAGCTGACCCGATTCATTGATGATGGGAAGTTTTCCCTTCTTGGAAGATTTCAGAATCTTGTTTGCATCTACGAGTGAGATACCTTCTTGCGCTGTAACCACTTCTCGGGTCATGACCTCGCTCAGGCGAATGGTCCGATCTTTTTCAAAGTCAACGTCACGATTGGTTACAATTCCAATCAAACGTGAGTTCCGCGTGCCGTCTTCTGTGATTGGAATACCGGAGAAGTTGTATTTGTGTTTGATCATGTCCAGATCGCGAATGGTGTTGTGAGGCCCAAGCACGATGGGATCTTCAATGAAACCGTTCTTATATCGTTTTACTTTCTCAACTATTTCCACCTGGCGTTCCAGAGTGTTGTTGTAGTGAACGACTCCCAGTCCTCCCAGAAGCGCCATGGCAATGGCCATGCGATCTTCCGTGACTGTGTCCATGGGTGAGGAAATCATTGGACGATGAATGCTAATATTGCGCGTTACACGAGTCTCCAGGTGCACGTCGCTGGGGTGAAAGTCAATGTAACCGGGGAGCACCAGATAGTCGCGATACGTTAACCCCGTTCCACCCTCAAAAATCTGGTCGGATGAATTTCCATCCGGTTGAAATTCAACATCCGGGTGATGAACGTCAGACATTTCGAGGATCGCGTCGTGTGCCATGGGGAACCTTGATTATGACGCATAACCTTTCAAGCAAATTCTATAAAACCTGTACCCAGGCCGAAATCGCCTCAGATGATGCGCTTTTTCTTGAACTCTTCTATATCTAAGTCAGAAAAGCCGTGAGCGGAAAGCACTTCCCTGGTGTGTTCGCCGTGGCCCGGGGGCGCCAGACGATCCAGTTCCACGGGCGTATTTGAAAACCGAAAGGGAGAACCGATTTCAAGCCAGGTATCCTCCCCTCTCCTCCCACGTCGAACCATCCCGCGGGCCACTAGCTGCGGATCTTGAAATGCTTCTGAGACAGTCTGCACAGGAGCAAGGCAAGCTTCCGTATTTTCAAAGAGTGGCTGCCACTCCGCGAGAGTGCGCGAAGCAAAGAGAGACTGAAGGCGGGCGCGAAGAGACTTGAGGTCTCCGCGATGAAGCATGTCGATCCAATCTTCCTTTCCGGCCGCCCGGAGAAACCCTTTGAAGAATCGCTCTTCTAGAGCTCCGAGCATCACGAATCGCCCATCTTTTGTTTCATAGCATGCATAGTTCGGAAGTGCACCTGAAAGAGGCATCTGCCCTCTCTCTGGATCCTTACCCGTGGCAACATACTCCGCCGCTTGAAGTGGAATCAAAGAGAACGCGCCGTCCATCATACTGACATCTACGAACTGGCCCAGGCCAGTCTTCGCGCGCGACACGAGTGCTGCAAGAATTCCTGAAAGCGCGATCAATGTCCCGCCTGCAATGTCTGCTACCTGGATTCCAGGCACCACGGGGCCTGCTGCTCCAGTCAGGCCGAGCACTGCCGCACGCGCTGTGTAATTTCCATCGTGACCCGCAAAGTCCCGTAGCGGTCCGCCATCTCCATACCCTGAAATCGCGCAATACACAAGCCTCGGGAAACGTTCTTTGAGATTGGAATATCCAATTCCAAGTTCTTCCATCTTGCCAGGCCGGAAGCCTTCGAGCAAAACATCCGCATTCTCAAGCAATCTCAACAGAACTTCACGGCCTTCTGGCCGCATAACGTTCAAATTTACGGATTTCTTATTTCGATTCAGAAGGCGAAACATCGCGCTGTCCTTCGATGCTTCCGGTTTTTCTGTTCCAGAATATTGTGCGTCAAAGTAGCGCGTCATGTCCGGGACACGCGGATTTTCAATCTTGATTACCTCCGCTCCCATGTCCGCCAGGTGCTGGCTGCACAGCGGACCGGGCAAAAGCATGGAGAGATCAATGACACGAATGCCGTCTAACGGTCCACTCATCCCTGTCCCATCTGCGAAGCTATCATCCAGAGACCAACGACAAGAAAGCCAATGCCTCCCCATTGAATCCCGTTGAGTGTTTCCTGGAAAAAGAAACGAGAGGCGAGAAGAACAATGGCAAACCCGAGAGTGGTCATGATTGGATATGCAACGGACAGAGGAATGCCCAGACTGAGCACATAACGGTATGCCAGGAAAGCGAGGCCAAAAGACGCAAGACCCGCAATCAAAAGAGGATTCAGAAGAAATCCTTTGATTAGCCCTACTGCAGATTCATCGTCCTTCTTCAGCGCAGATGCCTTCACCAGAATATTCGCCATCGCATTGAGAGTGATGGCCAGTCCAAATACTAAGAGTCCAAATGGTTTCATTTCGATTCTGCCTCAATCAAAAACAAGATCGATGAGATCTTTGCTGCCCACGGTGATGCGAAGCCTCATATCTGCAATCCATATTGCCTGAAGATATTCATCGGGGAAATGCCGAAGCCGCACAGCATCCTTCGCTGTAGTAATCCAGGGCCCTCCTCGCTTCCTGAGCATCAACAGATCTTTTTCTGCGTATGCATAGTGATCCGCAAATTCGCATCGCGCCTGGACTTTTACCCCGGAGCTTTCGAGCATTCTAAAAAAAGCTCCCGGGTTTCCGATGCCGCAGAAGGCGGACGCCGTGACAGGACGACTTGCGGATGGGCCGCGGTCCAGGACTGGACGTAGACCTGCAAACTCATGGGTGGATTCGAAAACTCTCAAGCGAGGAAAGCTGGCCTGGATTCTGGACTTCCACTCCGGTGCGGTCTTTGAGTCCGCGCGTGTCAAAACCACTGCGCTCGCGCGCGAAAGCGCTTCGAGCCCTTCTCTAAATTTTCCGCAGGGAAATACGCGAAACTTGTTCTCCGGAATGCTTGCATCGATCAGCACGAGATCCACCTGGCGCTTTACAGATGGGTTTTGAAACGCATCGTCCAGAAAGATCAAAGTAGAATCTCCGCCAAATTGATCGATTACAGACGCCCTGTCTCTGCCGACGGCCACTCGAAGACCTGGAGTCTGAGTGAAGAGCATGGCCTCATCCCCCGCCTCTGCGAAGGCCATCTTTACGTTTTGTCCGTCCGTGACCAGACCACTGGTAGATCCTTTGTAGCCTCGTAGCACCACCATCGGCCTGTGCCCCCGCTTCAGTGCTTCTCTGGCGAGCATTTCTACGAGCGGAGTTTTTCCAGTTCCGCCCATGGAAAGGTTTCCAATAGAAATGATTCTGCGCCCCGCGAATGAACGCGCCTCTCTGGCGCGGGCGCGAAACTTTCTATGATGAAAGTAGAGATAAATCTGAGAAAGAAAACGCGGGCACATCATGGGCCCTGCATCAACCCTGAAATTGCATTTCGTACAGATTCTTATACACCGCTCCCGCCTCAAGGAGCTCTTCGTGTTTCCCCTGTTCCACGATCTTTCCATTTTCCATGACGTAAATGCAGTCTGATCGATACACACTGGATAGACGATGCGCTATGATAAAGACTGTCCTGCCGAGCAAGAGCCTTTCCATGGCCTCGTGCACGAGCTTCTCGCTTTCATTGTCGAGCGCGGATGTGGCTTCATCAAACACCAGAACAGGAGGATCGAGCAAGATGGCCCGCGCAATTGCGATGCGCTGTCTTTGCCCTCCAGAAAGCATCACTCCTGATTCTCCAATGTTTGTTTCGTAACCCTGGGGAAGTTCGCTGATGAAATCATGCGCATTTGCCGCGCGTGCCACCTCCACGATTCTCTCCATGGGGATATCCAGTCTACCGTAGGAAATGTTTTCTCGCACAGTAGTGTGAAAAAGGAAAATATTTTGCGTCACAATTCCAATGGCCGTGCGAAGATCTCGCAGACTGTACTGCCGAATGTCAATGCCATCAATGCGAATGCTTCCGGATGTAGTGTCAAAGAATCGCGGAAGCAGATCCATCAGGGTGGACTTGCCTGCGCCAGACGCTCCTACAAATGAAATAGTCTGGCCCTGCTTTACCCGAAAACTCACACCGTCTAAGACCGTGCGGTCGTGACCCGGATACCGAAAAGAGACATTGTCATACACGATCTCATCTGAAAGAGCACGAAGTCGTTTCGGATCCTTTACATCCGTCACGGTGACTGGCTTATCCAGAACTTCGAAAATTCTCTGGCCCGCCGCGCGCGCAACGCTTGTCAGATTGGCGAGAACGGATACCTGTTTGATGGGACGCATCAGAAAGATCAAAGTGAAGAAGAAGGTAAAGAATTGGCCTTTGTTCATGGTGCTTGCGGCGATGCGATACGCACCCCACGACAAAAAGCCAACCACAGCGATGGTTGCTACAAACTCAGTAAGAGCGGGGCCAACTTGATGATAGTAATGTCCGCGAAATGTATTCTGATAGAGTTTCTGATTCACCTGCTGGAATCTTCCGAGTTCGAACTTCTGCATGGAAAATGCACGAATGACCCGAATGCCGCTCAGTATTTCGTGAATGTGTGCACCCAGATCCGCAAGCCTCTCCTGCTGGCCCATGGCCGCACCGCGAATCTTCTTTGCAAATTTCGCAACAGGCGAAGATAGAATGGGCACAATCAGAAGAGCCATCAGCAGCATCTGCCAGGAAATCACTGCAAGCAAGGCGAAATGAGTGATGATGTAGAGCAAATCAACGAGGCCTTCTTGAAATTCTGCGGAAAGACTTCTGCCGACTGCCTCCGCGTCATTGATGACACGACTCATGATGAATCCAGTCTGGTTCTCCGTAAAATGCTCGAGCCCCAGAACGTTGAGCTTGTTGTAAAGCTCCATGCGCAAATCGCGCACAGCCATCAGTCCCGCCGTACCGATGCAATAGAAGGAAATGGTCAGACACAGAAGCTTGAGTAAGTACACTGGCAGAACAAAAGCGCATAACGCCATAACCACTTCGCGCGAACTCTTTCCTTCTGCCTTTTTATTCGCCGCCAGCTTCACTCCGGTCCACGCGACCTGAGCCTTTTCGATGAGGTCGAGCTGCTCCCCTCTCTCCATCCGCTGGTATCGTTCTTTCTCTTCTCCGCCGCAGGGGAGGACTTCAATGGGCCCTGTTTCTCCGATTGCATTGAAAATCGGAACGAGGGCCGTGATGGAAACCAGATTGGATAGCGAAACCAGGACGGAAAATAGCACGCCGAAAACAATCCGCGTCTTATAGCGAAACAAATAGCGAAACAGCCTCAGCGTGATGCTGAAGCCAGGCGAAGCAGGTGGGTTAGAATCGGAAGTCGCCAATGCCAAACACAAACTGAAATTTGGAATCACCCGGAATCGGCTTCAGCTTCAACCCAGAAGTGTGATAGAGCTTCTGAGCCAGGAACAATCGCAGAGGCAGAACCGGAATTTGAATCCTGACTCCAAAACCCCATGAGAACAACATTCTGTCGAGCGATACATTTCGCTCCGACAGAACGGCACGAAGCGGGTCGTTCCAGTCATAATACGAATCATACGGATACCGGGCGAAGTTGTAGGGACTGTAGCGTTCCAGGAAATACAGTTGTCCCGCGTCAAGCCTCGCATTGTTTACGGCGACAATCTCACGATAGTTATTTGCATAAGTTTTGGTATCACCCGTGAACTCGCCCACGTTATCGTAAAGGCTGCCCGCATCCAGAAATGCCGCGAGCCACACAAGAGTTGGCTCAATCGGGAAACGTAGCTCCGTTCCTGCCAGGAACATGTGGGAGCCACCGTCCTGCCATGGTAGAGGGAAATTCCTGTCCGTGCGGAAATCGTATCCGCGCAGCGATTCATATCCTCCGAGGAACAACTTGTCCTGCGGTTCAATGAATGGATTGATCTCCTTATTCTGATGCCCTCTAAACGGCGCGGTCTCATGCGTGAATGTGGCAGATGCGCGAAACTCAGAAACCACGCGCCATCTCTTCAACGCCTGCTTGCGAAACAGTCCGCCGAACGTATAGTCAAACCACCACATGTAGTACTTACCGTTGATGGTATACTGATTGTAGTGATCCTGACCACCCAGCATCTGTCCGACAAATTCTATGGACATATCCAGATTCAAGCCCTGGGTAGGATTGAAGACGTTATCACGCGTATCGTAAATCAGACCGTTTGTAAGAGCTGACTTGAACTGCCAGCCAAGCCCGACTCTTCTGAGAATTTCGTTTTCCGCTAGAGAAGTTGGGCGCGATGCAATGGACCACTGCGGCGAATAACGGTGGTAATGCGCCCAGTTCAGCCAGAACGTATGCGAAATACCTGCGCCCACTCCCACAGATGATACTTCGTACTGGGATCCTTCAAAAAGATCATTGGAATCGTCGCTAATGCGCAAAGAAGAGGCGCGAATTGTCTCCGTCGCATAACTGGCGTAAAGCGAAAGAGCCCATGGCCTTGGAATACTTCTGTAACATTCCTCTTCATCGGCGACAAACTTGCGAAGCAATCTCCGGATCTTCACCTTGGTCAGGTCGAGAGCTTCAATCGATTTGTCCGATTTTACGGACTCTGTGTACCCGCGGATGATCTTACCGATTTCGCTGTAGTTGTTCTGAAGGCTCGCTGCTATCTTTTCAATGGACTCACCGTCGGCGGCTCCATCAAATTGCTTTTGCTTATTTCTCCAGAAGCTTCCGGTCGAATCGTCGCATGCTTCGTAAATCCAGGGATCTGTCCACTGAAAGCTAATCTGCTTGGTGAGCGGACCGTATTGCAGTTTGCCTGAAATTTTCTGGCCTGTTCCGTTCAGGTTGTTTTCGCCTACTTCTGTGAAGACGGAGAATCCAGATTGTGTTCCGTATCCACCGCCGAGCGAAATGGTTCCGGTTGGTTGCTCCTGCACGTCAATGATCAGGTTCAGTTTTTGATCATCCGAGCCAGGTCGCATTTGCAGGTTTACTTCTTTGAAGTAACCCAGGTTGTAGATTTTTTCGCGGCTCCGATTCACCAGAGCAGAGTTGAAAAGATGCCCTTCTTTCACAAGAAGCTCACGGCGAATCACTCTCTCCTGGGTTTTGACCATACCCTTTACGATGATGTTTTCAATGTAGGCTAGATTATTTTCGCGCACTGTGTAGTGCACATGGCGAAGTACACGACCACGCTCCTCAGGATGTTTCTTGAGATGATCTTCCATTGCCTGCAGAGGAAGCCACTCTGACTCTTTCTTGCACTTTCTCTCAAGATCGTTTGCCGGATTTGCAATGGTCTTGCAATTCTTGTATTTCTTTATGGTTTCTTCTGTGAGAGAGAAATTAACGAATCCAGGTTGCACCTGGGAGAATACATAACCCTGAGTGGAGTATGATTCCTGGATCAAAGTGCGGTCACGGAAATATTTTCCTTCATCAAATAGATCCCCGACGTCATTGTCAGAGAATTCCATGGACGCAAGGAGGTCTTCCTTGCGAAACACAGGCTGAGGTTTTGGGTTTTTGCGAGGTCTTTCGCGAGGGTTGAGTTCTTCATTGAGCGCATCATTGTCAAACTCAAGGGAGTAACCTCCGAAGTAGCGAATGTCTCCCTCAATTAGTTTGTACGTTACAACTACCACACGGCCGAGTTCTGGTTTGGTAGGGGATCTCCAACGGATTTCGTAACCTGTTCCAGTTGGATCCAGGTCCGCGTCTACGTAACCCTGAGCTTTTGCATACCCGAGGATTTTGAATTTGTCCTGCTCAAACTTGGTTTCGTCGAAAATGCCGTCTTCAATGGTCCCTTCTTCTTTTTGCTCAAGCACTCCAATGAGATCTTCCGGATCAAGGTGACGGGCCCCAATGATGTTGATCTTGCCAATGGGAATGTTTTCCCCTTCGTCTATAATGTATTTAACTGTGACTTCGTTGTTTTCGTCCAGCTGAGAGACACGGTACCAAATCTCCGTGAGGAAATAGCCTTCTGAACGGTACTTTTCCTTGATGCGGGGGATCGCAGACTTCACCTTCTGCTCTGCATAGACTTCTCCCTCTTTAAACCCCACAAGACTTTTGAGATCAGCCGCATATAGCTTGTCTGTGCCGACGAAATCGACTTCTCGTACTCGCGGCAATTCGCTGAATTCGAAAATCAGAATCACGCCATCCTGTTCGATGACACCGCGCAGGGATATTTTTCCGAAATATCCCGACTTGAACAGAGCCTTTATGTCTGCATTGAGAGTTGCATCGTCTACTTTTGTGCCTCGCTCCAGAGTGAGCAACCCTGTGATTTCATCCGGAGAGACGTTGCGCAAACCCTCATAGCGAATGTCCTTGATGACCTTCCCTACGAACTGGGTGCGATCCGGCAGAAGAGGGAAGACAAAGACAGGAATCAGAACTGCGATCCAGACTGCCTTGCCCTTCAGGCGGGATACGATGTTGTTGATTCTTTTGCTCAATCCCGATTTGACCTGACGGGACCCGGAGGATTCCGCGTCCCGGCCAGAAAATATTTGGGAAGAGATGCGTCATTACAATTCTAACCGGCCATAGAAAGGCAATCTCGAGCAAATTCCAGGGCTCGCGCGCCGCCCATCATCCTTGCCACCTCTTGCACTCTATGCTCCGATTGTAGTCTCTGAATGCGAGACACGGTTCGCCCGTTCTCCTGCTTCTTGGCCACCTTGAAATGATGATCCGCCCTCGAGGCTACCTGGGCCAGATGAGTGACTACAAGAACCTGGCAGTCGCGTGCTATGTGTCTGAGTCTTTCTGCAAGAGTGTGCGCTATTTCACCACCCACTCCCGCATCCACTTCATCAAACACCACCAGCGATACGGGACGCGCCTCCATCATGACGGATTTGCACGCAAGCATAATCCTCGAAAGTTCCCCGCCGCTTGCGATCTTACGGAGTGGGTGCGCGGGTTCTCCAGGATTTGGTTTGAAGTAAAACTCCACCCGATCGAGGCCCTTCTCCCCGATGACGAGCGTACCCTCTTCTTCCCCGCTCATTTCCCGATGGATGGAAATGCGAATTTCTGCGCCAGGCATTCCAAGTGCAGACAGCTCTCGCGCCATACGCTCTTCCAGCCCAGGAATGCAGGATCTGCGAAGCCTGGAGAGTAATTCTGCGGCTTCGACCAATCTGCCCCAGGAATCCGCCAGATTTTGCTCCAGTTTCTTTTCATTTTCTTCTACGTTCGCAAGCTCGTGAATCTCTTTGAGAAAATCATCCCTGACTCTGGCCAGCGAATGCCCATGCTTCTTGATCAAGCGTCTATAGGCCTGAATCCTTTCCTCCACATCCTCCAACCTCTCGGGAGAAAATTGCAGGCGATCCATTTGCTGACGAATCGCATCATGAAAATTCTCAAGCAGTATGCACGCCTCGTTCAAATCGGAAAGAGAACCGGCGAACTCCGGGATGATTTGATCGTGACGATCGAGGAGTTGCTGAATGCGAGTGACTCCCGTAAGGACTGCATGTTCTTCTCCTCCAAGGAGCAAAGAGGCGACGTGTAGATCCTGCGCCACCTTCCCTCCGTTCTGCATCAAAGCCTTTTCCTGCGTGAGCCTCTCCAGTTCCCCTTCTTCCGGGGAAAGCTGATCAATTTCCTTCACAGAGTGATGGAGGTATTCCAGCCTGTAGTCTCTTTCTTCTTTTTGCATCCGCACGTTTCGCAGCTTCTTCGAAAGACCCTGCCACTCGTGGTAGAACGATGCCACTCGCTCGCGCAGTTGAGAAGATTCGCAGTACGCATCCAGAGACTCCAGTTGATGATCCGGTTCCAATAGTCTCTGCTGGTCATGCTGTCCGTGCATTTCAATGAGAGAAGTAGCACGTGCTTTTAGACCTGCCAGGTTGGTCTGTGTTCCGTTGATGAAGACGCGGCTCCTTCCATCCGCGGACACTTCCCTTCTCAATACGATCTCATCTTCATCCTTTTCCCGGAAGCGACCCTCAATCAACGCCCGAGCCGCACCCGCGCGCACTACACCCGCACCGAGTCTGCCCCCCAGGAGTGCAGAGATAGATTGAATCAAAAGCGATTTGCCCGCACCTGTTTCCCCTGTGAGTACGGACAGCCCATCACCCGGATGAAATCTCATTTCATCCATGATACCGAAGTTTTCAATGCGTAGTTCAGTCAGCATGGGGACAGGCTAATATGTAAACATATGTTAGCCAATCAAAATTTGGTACTCTTGTGTATTTTTTCGAGTCGAGAGGGAGTCGCAAATTGATTTGTAGGGGTGGGTCCCCGCAAAAACCTGGAATGAATGGCAGTTTCCGATCGAATCTTGAACCGGGCATCCCTGGGGCTGGGAATCCTCACCCTCTGCGTGATGATCCTGGGTCCGCTGGTGCGAGCCAATGATGCCGGACTTGCCTGCCCGGACTGGCCTCTCTGCTACGGCCATGTGATCCCTCCTTACGAATTTAGAGTCTACCTGGAATTCATCCACAGGGCCGCAGTCGCCGTGATGGGTGTGCTCTTCCTTGCCTGGTTTGTGTATATCATGGTGGGATTCAGGAATCAATTCTGGAAACCGGCGACACTCGCCATGGCGCTTCTCATTTCCCAGATTCTGCTCGGTGCTCTGACCATTACAGAAAAGCTAGATCCATACATTGTCAAGAGCCACCTGATCAACGCACTTCTCTACTGGAGCTGCATCCTTTTTGTGTGGTTTCGCACAGGCCCGGGCGGAAGCAAAGAAGCTCGTTCTATCAAAATGCTTTCTATCGTTTTGCTCGCACTTGTGTTCGGACAAATCTATCTGGGCGGAAGGGTCAGCACAAACGAAGCAGGACTCGCTTGCACAAGCTTCCCCGCGTGTTATAAAATCCAGGTATTTGAAGAGAGCGGTGCGAGCCACTGGTCGAGCATTTACTTTCCAACCATGATGGGACATGTGGAGAAACACATGAGCCACAGGTTCATGGCTTACGCACTTCTAGTCTTCCTGTCCGTTTTCTACTGGATGGCAGGGAAGAAAATGCAGAGTCGATCCAGAAGCAGCCTCAGACTGGTTTTGCTGCTTGCGATTCTACAATCCACGCTGGGCGCTCTCAACGTTCTATTTCAGATTCCGGTTCCTGTCACAGTGGCCCATTCTGCCATAGCGATTGTTTTGTATGGCGCGGCGCTGATTCATGTGCTGGAGGTCACCGGTGCGCGGCAACACGATTGAGCTGCTGAAACCGGGAATCGCTTTCTCGGTCGTCATCACTGTAATTCCCGGCCTCTTGTCCGCGGGAAAAATCCCATCTCTGGCTCTCGTCGCCGCCACTCTAGTCGGAACTCTGCTCGTTGCCATGTCTTCCTTTGCGTACAACCAGATCATCGAAACGAGAACAGACTCGATGATGGATAGAACCAGAAATCGGCCACTCGTGACAGGCAAACTTCCCCTCTGGCAGGCGCACGCGCTCGCATTCGTCTTGCTTGTATTTGGAACCTATCTGCTCTGGGTTCAGTCCACTCCACTCGCTGCGGGAATTGCTCTTTTCTCTTTTGTATATTACCTCTTGATTTACACTCTCTGGCTCAAGCCAACGACAGTGCAGAGCACAGTTCTAGGAGGAGTGTGCGGCGCGATCGGTCCAATGATTGGGGAAGCCGCCATTGCAAATCGCGTCGGAATGCCCGGAATTATGCTGTTTTTGCTACTTTTTTTGTGGCAGCCTCCGCACTTCTGGGCGCTTGCGATTGCGAGAAGAGAAGACTATCGCAAGGCAAACTTTCCGCTCCTGCCAGTGCTCAAAGGGATTCCAGAAACTCTTCGAAGCATGATCTTTTACCAGTGGCTTCTCGTAGTAGCCACAATTGCTGTTCCACTTCTCGGACTCGCAGGCTGGATTTTCACAGTTCCATCTCTCTTCTCCTCCCTGGTGACCCTGCTTTTGATTTACAGAATGCGCAAAGACGCCTCGGCAAGCTCTGCCATGAAAGTTTTTTTCGCTTCGATCGCTCACAACCTCGTCTGGCATGCTGCTTTCTCTGTGGATGCGGCTGTGGGAATTCTCAGAGATTGAACACTGCAGTACGCGTGCCTTATGTCGGATTTCGGCAAAAAAATCGCCGTTTCACGGCTATTTTCGGGGTTTCTTGTCTGGGACATAATCCCGCGAAGTCATTTCATCCGAGTCGAGGAAGATTTGCGCGGGTGAAATTCGCGCTGTCGCAAAATCTGAAAAATTTTTCCCGAAGATTTTTTTTTAATTTGCGTAAAAAATGACGATAGGTACTCACGTGCAAACGTCAAACGAATAGTTTGATCGGGGTTTTCTAAATAGTTGCAATCCTACAAGTATCTAGTAGGAGCAGCGGGAGGTGAGGTTGGAGGATCCGCTTGGCCAACATTATATCATCGAGTTGTATGAGTGCAATCACTCAGTACTGGATGATCTCAAGTCTGTCAGAGACACTCTGATGGAGGCGGCCCGGATAGCCGGTGCCACTATCATTGGCGAGAAGTTCCATCGGTTTAGCCCGCAGGGCGTATCCGGTGTTGTCGTAATCGCCGAATCCCACCTGAGCATACATACCTGGCCTGAGCTTGGTTATGCTGCTCTAGATCTTTTCACCTGTAGCCATGGCATGGACATTCAGGCGGCACTGGATTTGCTGAAACGCAGCTTCCAACCGCAGGATATGGACGTTCATTTCATGAAGCGCGGTGTTTTGAAAAAATCCAGAAGCCATGCACCGGAATTGTTTGATTTCGTTCCGGCAGCGGTTTGAAGGAGGGAAGCAGGTTGATCACAACTAAGATCCACAACACAATCCAATCCTACCTCAACTCGAAGGTTCGCAGAATGCGCGGCCTTGCGGGGGACGGTCTATTTGCAGCGCGCGCCATCAAAAAAGATGAGCTCGTATGCATGTGGGGCGGAACAATCTACACGGGCGAACAGTTCGAAGAACAGCCAGAAGCCATGAAACACTATGGCCTTCAGGTGGGCGAGAATCTGTATATCGCGCCGGCCAACCTCGATTCCGTGGACGACGCGGAATATTTCAACCACAGCTGTGAACCAAACTGCGGCTTTCGCGGTCAGGCGGCTCTTGTGGCTATGCGGGACATCCGTGCGGGAGAAGAGCTCACGTTCGACTACGCCATGGCGGAAACGTATGACCACCCGTGGAAGTGCGAATGCGGCAGCAAACATTGCCGTGGCACCCTGCGTGGAACAGACCACAACCTGCCGGAGCTTCGGGACCGTTATCGCGGTTACTTCAGCGAATGGTTGGAGAAAAAGCATGCAGACCAGCTGGACGATGCAGACTACCTGCACCGCTTCCGGGCAACGGGTGCATGGGGGCTCGACACAGGTCTCGACCTGCATGAATGCAATCCGGAAATCATCCGTAGCGCAGAAAAGATCCGCGAGTTTACAATCAAACTCTGCGAAAAGATCGAAGTGAAGCGCTTTGGAGAACCGGTCATCGTGCACTTCGGCGAAGATGAACGAGTTGCCGGCTATTCTCTGGTGCAATTGATCGAGACTTCATTGATCTCCGCTCACTTTGCAAACCAGACCAATCGCGTGTATCTGGATGTATTCAGCTGCGCTTACTACAACCCGACCGAGGTTGCAGAATTCGCAAAAGAATTCTTCCAGGCAAAATCCGTAAACGTCCAGACGCAGCTCAGACATTGATCTGAGCTCTGCTCCTGGCAAGAAACCCCGGCCAATGGTCGGGGTTTTTTTTATGCCTTTGTTCAAAGCCGTATCTGGCCTAAAAGCTACCGTCAAGCGGCCATCGCTCTTTGCAGCGCGACGGGCGAATACCTCTGCACTTCATTTCGAAAGAGTTCAAACACCGCTCTTTCTGGAGCGGATGTTCCAGACTCGTCGTGCATCACAACCAGCCAGTTTTCAGCGCGACTCAAACCAACATAGGCGACCCTCACCTCTTCGTCCGGCACACGAGTTCCTCTAGCAGAACTCCAACCGCCACAAAGATCCAGATATACAATTG
This sequence comes from Leptospirales bacterium, assembly GCA_019694685.1. GTDB lineage: Bacteria > Spirochaetota > Leptospiria > Leptospirales > Leptonemataceae > JAEUSB01. The sequence goes on along the minus strand of JAIBBM010000034.1, from coordinate 24,461 downwards.
GAAACTCAAGACCCTTGGCAGAATGAATCGTAAGCAATCGGTCCGGCTCCACTCCCGCCCTCTCCCAGACAATTCTTCTGTAGTTGCTTCTGCAAAGGATGAAGCCGCCGGATGCATTCACAAGAGCTGCCACCTCCGCTTCTTCTCCTCTGAATACGGAAAGGGCCACGCAATCTGTAGATCCTCTGCGCATGGCGCGCACCTTCTTTCTCAATTGTTTGCGCGATGACCGGATCAAATGATTGCCTGCGCGCACGATTCTTTCCTGACTCCTGTAATTCTCGCTCAAAGAAAGAACTCGCGCTCCCGGGAAATGCTTCTGAAATTTTAGGAATAATTCAGGATCGCTTCCTCGAAAGCCGTAGATGCTTTGATAATCGTCTCCCACTACAACGAGTCTCCGCGAATCCATCATCTGGAGAAATTGAAGCTGCCCGGGATCTGTGTCCTGAAATTCGTCTACGATGATGAGATCAAACGATTTGCGCAGATCGCGCAGATGTCCCAGACGAAGCTCGCGGTTCAAGTCCAGAACCATGTCGTCAAACTCCACCAGGCGATTGGATCTTTTGTATTCCGCAAGCTCTCTATAAACACTCATGCAAAGATCCGGAAACTGCTCTCTAAATAGCCTCTTATTGGCAAGCAGGACCGAGTAGGGAATTCCGTCTGTTTTAGCCTGGCAGAGGAGCCCGCGCATGAATTCAAACTTCGCCTGATCCGTCAGAACTCGCACGCCGCGCATCTCTCTCCTTCTCATCATAGAACGAAAGGCAAGAGAATGAAATGTGGAAACGCGCACTTCGCTTCGTATGGATTCTGAAAGCCTGGAGCGAATTTCAGAGCATGCCTTTCTACTAAAACTGAGCATCAAGATGCGCGCCGGATTCATCCCTCTGGTAACTGAGTCTTCCGCCAGAGCGATCATGGTGCGAGTCTTGCCGCTGCCCGCGGCCGCCACCACCTGGAGGAAACGATCATTGGCACTCACTACTTTCCGTTGTTCTTTCGATAGTTCCATCCTATCACTGGGTAATCGAAAAAGAAAATGATCCGAACAATTTGTGCGGAACGATCAAAAGCACAGTTACCCTTCCCTTGCAAGGAGACACTTATGAACAATCTGGCACTTGCAGTGCTTGATGGAAACCTCACCAGGGATCCGGAGACAAAGACAATCAAAACGGGAAAAATCACCACCACCTTTACGGTGGCGATGAACCACGAATATGGAAACAAAGACGGAAACAAATCCGTCTCCTACATTCAGGTGGAAACCTGGGACAAGCTCGCAGAAAACTGCGCCAACTTTCTAAAGAAAGGCAGCAGAGTGACTGTGAGTGGTTCTTTACGAGAGGACCGCTGGAAAACAGAAGATGGCAAAGCGCGCAACCGCCATAAGGTGGTAGCACAGACCGTCCGATTCGACAGTCCAAAAAAGGATCAAGAAGAAGCCGCTTGAGTTAGCCGGGCCAGGCCTCTGAAAGACGATACGTCACAACGCCTGCAGGCGTGCGCCGTCTCAGGAGAGCCTGGTCAATCTCACATCTACGTTCCAGGTTTCCACTGGAAGATCGAGGACCCGCGACAGGAGATCTGTGACGGAAATTCCGCCTCCTCTCTCCGTGGACTCCAGTTCAAACTTGATCCAGGCCATTCCATCTGCTGCTTCGTGCGCTTCCACAGCACGCACACAGGTGCGTACTCTCTTCTTAACCTTCTTCATGAAATTCGCATGACGTGGTCCGTGCTTCTTCTTGCGATCTCTCTTCTCAAATGAAATCTCTTCCGGCAGATCATTCAATCGCGCTCGCACCGGCTCAAATTTGGATTCTGTAAAGAAATCTACGCGGAAGGAATGCCAGGCTGCCTCTGAAAATCCCTTCCTGTCTGTGAAAGACAACTCGAGCAGATCCAGACCCATGGGCAGGTTTTCTCGAATTCTCTTTTCCGCAGCCACCAGATCAAAACGAGCATAAGTTTCCGCAGAAAGCCTTTCTGCATCTGAATGGAAGTAAGTTGGCGTTCCACCCTGAAAATGAAGCCTTTCGTGCTTGTTGAACCCAACGGAGAAAGTCATAGGAATCTTCGCACGGCGAAGCACCTTTCGCATGGCATTCATCGTGTCCAGGTGACTGACGTAGAGAAACGCACCCGATTTGGCAAAAGACAGATTGAGAAAGCCAGCTGTCTTGAACTTCTCTTCTGGAATGGTGACAGGTTTGAGGAGCTCCGGAGGAAAATCGGAGGGCTTGAGTTCCTGCACTCGCGCAGGATTCATTGTTTCCGGAGTGATGGACTCAAATTTTTCAAAATCGCGAACCAGTTTTTCTTTCAGAGCCCCGTCAATGATCTCATCCCAGGGAACTCTTGATCCGCCTGGCTTCTGGTCCATCCACAAAGAAACAAGATCTGCTGGAATTTCCGCGATGATCTTCTTCCAGGTATCTTTCTGAAAACGATCGTCCCAGGAATCAAAACAAGCACCTTCTTTGTAAGCACGCAAAATGTACTGACCCACTCGATGATCGGATCTGGACAGAAGTCCTTCCACGTATGCCATCCAGGGATCTGGTCCCTTGATTCGAACTCTCTTTGATTTAAGACCTGCTTTGATTCGAGTGAGACCATCGAGAAAATATTCAGGCCCCTGTTGTTTCTCCCACTGAAATGTGGTGAAAGGCTTGGGAACAAATAAGGAAACAGTGACGTTGACCATTTTGCGCGGGCCCATTTCATGAGCCAGGTCCGCAAAGTCGTTGAGAGAACGGATGAGATCTTCTACTTCGTGTCCGTCCCGATCAGGCAGACCCATCATAAAGTAGATCTTCACCAGATCCCAGCCGCGCGAATAGATTTCGCGTACGAGGAATTTCAAATTGTCTTCGGATGATTTCTTGTGAATTCGCTCGCGCATAAGCTCACTGGCTGCTTCGAGCGCGAAGGTTACATTGGAACGCCGGATGCCGGAAGTCATTTCCAGGATAGGAATGGTTTTCACCTGCACGCGAAGGCTGGGAAGAGAAATAGAAATCCCATCTGGCCCGTACTTATTTGCCATTTCTACTACAAGCTCTTCGAGCCATGGATAGTCCGCAATGGAGAGAGAATGAAGAGTGATCGTATCGTTTCCTGTGCGATCGATCAACTCACCTGCTGTTTTTACCAGAGTGGATACTTCTGCATTTCGCACCGGACGCTTCCAGAATCCAGCATGGCAGAATCTGCAACCCTGCCCGCATCCTCGATTCACTTCCACAACCACTCTATCCTGAGTGATTTCAATGTTTGGCACGAGTATATTTTCGAGAGCTGCAAATCGATCTGCGCGATATGTGCGTTTCTTTACCATTGGACCCGTGTAAACAGGAAACCCGGGCGAGCTTTCGTCCACAGTGTAAAGAGACGGAAGCAGAAGGCCTTCTACAACGGAAAGATCTGAAATGATCTCATCGCGCGATTTGCCCGCAGCCTTGCCCGACTTGATGATGCCCATGATTTCTAGAATTGCTTCCTCCCCGTCTCCGAGAAAGATGCCGTCCAGAAAGTCAAAGATAGGCAGAGGATTGGTGACTGCCGTGCCTCCTGTCAGGATGATCGGATCATCTCCGCCCCGGTCCGCACGACGAAGAGGAATGCCTGCGAGATCCAGTGCGTAGAGTATGTTTGTAAAATGAAGCTCGTGAGCAGTGTTAAAGCCCCAGACATCAAACGATTTGATTTCCAGTCTGTGATCCAGACTGTAGAGAGGGATATTTCTCTCCTGCATTTCGCGGCCAAAATCGGGCCATGGAAGAAACGCTCTGTCTGCGAGTAAATCCGGAGTGCGATTGACTGCGTCGTACAGGATCTTTACGCCCTCATTGGACATGCCGAGTTCATACGTGTCCGGATAGCTGAACACCGCGCGCACGAGTGCGCTTGACGGATCCCTGGCGATGATTCCGAACTCTCCGCCCACGTAACGCCCTGGTAGTTGGACTTTCTGTAAGGCGGGTGCGATCCTTTCGAAAGGCACAGCCCGAATAGCGGGATGAAAGGCTGTCTTCTGCATTGAGGTCACCCTGCGCGGGGCGCGTTATTTAGAAATGAATTAAAAAGCTGTGCAATCGGAAAGATCAGGAAGGGATTTTGCGTTGATTTCGCATAGGACGCGCTTTCGGGATTTCTTTTCAACGCATGCCCGGGCCAGATCCTTTGAGGTTGCGGCCGCGGCATCCATCATTTCCTGCTGGGCCCTGTCACCCTGGGTTTGCAGAAAGACGAAATTGCGAAAGCCAGCCATGCATTCCTCTTCTGTGGGTTTTGTCCTGCATGCGGACAATAGAAGAAGGAATGCTACGGCTACGGCTGGTAAGGCGACGGAGGACTTAATTCCCGCCCTCGCTTTCCTTACGGTCTTTCTCTTTGCGGAACGTAGCCCAGAGACTTCTCTTGGCCGCGTCCGCCCAGTCTGATCCACCGTTGGAGAAGGAGCGTTTGAAGTATTTCTCCGCTCCGTCCATATCTCCAGAATACCACTTATAAGCTGCTATGTTCCAGAGAGCGGAAGCCGATTTGCCGCCGGACGCATCGAGCGCCTTTTCCCAGTTTTGCGCTGCCATCTGGAAATCGTCTGCTTCTGCCCACTTGATTCCTTCCGTCAGATATTTGGTCACCTTTGCTTTCTGGTCTCCGTCCAGGTCATCTGCATCCGATGCAAGAGGGATCTTCACAGTTACGATAGAAGGCGAAAGATTGTCTGCGATGGCCGCGCTGGCATCCTGCAGAGCTTTTCCAAACGCATCGAGAGTGGATGGGCATTCCTGATTCCCGGCCTCATTCTGGAGTTTGTATGGTTTGCTGTGCGCGTATGTTACCGACTGGCCTGTTTCTAGATTCGTAAGAGTGCCCTGCACGAAAACTGTGAGGAACAAAACGCCAGTTGGCTTTTTCTCCTGCGCGTCTCCCGCACCATTGGAATCTTTCATGGCCATCTTCATTCCAAGCTTCAGAGCCGTGGCCGCGAAATCGGTTACGTATTCAGTTTTGCATTCTTTGAGAGGAGGAGCAGTCATGCGAATGAACAACAGTCCTTCTGCAGCGAGCTCCTGGCCGATGTTTCTTTGTTCGCCGGTCAAACCAGTTTGAGTGTAAGCGAGCTCGCGCAGTCTTTGCTTGCGACTCGATGTATCAATCATGGTGTAGAAACCGCGCTGGGTCAGTTCCGTTGTGACGGCACCTTCCACAGTGGCAGACCAGTCCTGGTCATATCCGATTTGCTGCAGTAGATTCGGGTTGGGGCTGGCGGCAACCACGCCGACCTTGCGCTTCGCGCCCATGACGCTCTTGAGCTGATCGCCCATGACGCCTTCTGGATAGCGAGGAATCTTCACTGGAATCCCCGGCACGCAAGTGAGCAAAGAAGCCAGGCTGGAAATGATGAGTACGCGGCGGAAATTCGTCATGAGTCTTTTGAGCCTTTTTGAAGTTGGTTGTAAATCAATTATTGGACTTCCTGAAACTCCTTCAGGGTCGAAGAAAACAGGGAAACTGGATAAAATTCAATGATTCCGGCCCGCTTCATGGGAGCCTTTGGCACAAGATAGTGCACTCCCCAGCCAGTCAAAACCATGCGCGAAAGAGGCATGGCGAGAGGGAAATCGAATCCTGTGCTGGCCACAACGATTGTGCCGTGAAAGCCAAGCTTCTTGATCTCCCAGAGAAAAGACAGCCCGGCAAGCTGGCTTTCCATGGTGATATCCGTAACAATCGCGCGATAGTAGTCCGCAGGTTTCCCTTTGAACATTCCAAGTGCGTCCTTTCCGTTGAAAGCGCGCTCCGGAGTGTAGCCTCTGTCTCTAAAATACTTATCTAGCATCTCTGCGTAGCGATCATTGTCATCCACGAGTAAAACTGGTTTCAATCTACAATCCTCGAAAATAAAGTCAGGCCAAACCTGGAACAGCCTGCCTGGAAATCTCCTGCAGCCGTGCGTACAGTCCACCCTTCTGCATCAGGTCTGAATGCTTGCCCATGTCCACAATCTGGCCGCCGGACAAGACGACAATCAAATCGGCTTTTTCAATGGTAGAAAGCCGGTGTGCAATCACAAAAACTGTGCGATTGCGGAAAAGCCGGTCGAGAGCGTGCTGGACCAGGCGCTCAGACTGGGTGTCCAGAGCGGACGTGGCCTCGTCCAGAATGAGAATTTCCGGATCGCGTAGAAGAGCCCGCGCAATGGCGATCCTCTGTCTCTGACCGCCTGAAAGGTTCAGCCCTCGTTCTCCAATCATGGATTCGTATTTTCCGGGCAATTCTTTGATGAAGTCGTGAGCGTGAGCAAGCCGGGCGGCCTTCATGATTTCGCGAATCGAAATCTCGGGCCGTCCATACGCTATGTTTTCACGTACGGGACCATGAAACAGAAAATTTTCCTGCTGCACGATTCCGATTCTGCTTCTGTGATCTGCGATGCGAAAGTCGCGAATGTCTGTTCCATCGATTCGAATGCTTCCGCTGGTTGGATCAAAAAAGCGCGCGAGCAAATCCATCAGAGTGGACTTGCCACTTCCGCTTTCTCCCACCAGTGCGATGGTCTGGCCCGCCTCTACATGGAGATTGATATTTTCGAGCACGAGTTTGTCCGTTTCAGGATACTGAAAGGAAACATTTTTGAACTCAAGATGCTTTCGCAACGGGCGAAGCACAGCAGGATGTCGCGCCTCTTCTATGTCTCTGGGTCTGTCCAGAATTTCAAAAATGCGTCTACCTGCTTCCGATCCCTGCCCCACTTTCGCCATCATACCGGAGAGCTGGATCACTGGCCGGATCAGAGAAAGAAGAATCACCAGGAATGCCATGAACTGGCCGCCGGTAAAATCAGTTGGATCTAGAAAGAACGCTCCCAGTCCGAGCATCCCGAGTGCAACGACTGCACTGGTCAGTTCTACAAGATTCGGTGATGCGCGAAGATAGAATTGTTGCTTGAAAGTTCGCCAGTAAAGTTTCTGATTCGCGCGACGGAACTGTTCTGCTTCGTAACCTTCCATGGCGAAAGAACGAATCACTTTCACGCCTGAGATCGTTTCTTTTAGAAGAGCGTTGAGATCGGCGAGATATTCCTGGCTTTTCCCTGTAGACTTTCTTACCTTTCGCGCAAATAGAGTCACAGGCGAAAGCATCAAAGGTACTGCAATCAGAGATACAAGCAAGAGCTGCAGATTGAGATAGGCAAGTACGGCAAAGTGAGTCACCAGAATAAAAACGTTCGTGATCGCATCTCTCAGATTGCTCGAAATCACAGCGGCCACTACTTCGGCATCATTGATCATTCTACTGAGGATCACACCTGACTTCTGACTGTAGAAGAATGTAAGAGGAAGCTCCTGCACCTTGCGATATAGATCCGATCTTAAATCACGAACGGCTCTGTAGCCTGCCTTCGCAATCAATCGCACCGTTACAATCTGAAGCACGAGACGAAGAGCAATGAGCGGTACCAGAATCATCAGTACGCCGTAGATCACTTCGAGCGGGCGAAATCCGTACGCATTGACCCTGAGTTTCCAGTAGATGATCTGTCTGAGCTGAAACGATTCAATGTCCGTAACGCCAGTGGGCTTGTCTGGAAGCAGAGCGAGCAATATGCGCGATTTGACTTTGTCTAGCTTCCCTTCCTTGCCGCGAGGCTGGGTTAACCCCAGGAAGTCTGTCCATGCCTTGTCCTCGGAGGGATATTTCAATGCTTCTATGAGGATCAAGACGTGCAACGGTTTGTCTTTGAGAGAGGCAAGGATCGCCTTCTTCATCAGATTGCGTTCTGCGCGAGACGAAGGCAGCGCGAACTCGGCGGATTTATCCCCGAGCGCCTCGAAAAAGGGCAGAAAGGAATTGAGGCTGACCGCACTGAGGACTGCGACCAGGAATGCGACGCCAAGGCCAGCAAGGAAGCGGCCCCGGTAACGAAACGAATATTTCACCAGGCGGAGAAAGACGCCCACAGTCTATTATCCCGCCCGCGGCTTTCCCGGCAATCCAAACAAGCCTGTACAAATCCAGACTGGCAGAGCGCATTTTTTTTAAGTGAAGGCCTGCCCACGTTTGTTTTTTTTGACTTGTGCCACGATTTGAACCGTTTCCGTTTACGGCAGACATCGCGGACAATTTTCGCGCGAAAAAACAAATCCCGGCCCACCTTTACAGTAAGGAAGGGCAGATCCTTATTTACAGAAAGGATGGGGCCACTGACGGCGAAATAGACAAAATTCTCAAATTCGCAGAGCGCGGCATCTACTACAACGTGGACGACGCAGAGTCCCTCGGTCTCAAAGGAGACAGGCGCGATGTTCCCGCCGGGCTCAGCGATACAAAACTATTTGCATCCGAAAAGGCACAGGATCTCACGCGGGAAACCCAGGAAATCTTCTCTCAGCTTCGCGAAACCGCCATCACATCAGACACTGCCCGAAAAACAAAAGCAACCATGACGCAGGTCTTTGACGATTTCGAATCGCAACCAGATGCGATGATTGGTCTGGTCAACATCATTGAATGCATGAAAGACGCAGTGGGTGCCTACGACGTGCAGATGGCGGTGAAGAGAACAGTAGTAAGCATGGCCATGAAGACGCGCGGCATGCACGCGAACAGCTTCCGCGAAAGACAAAAGATGCAGGAAATGGCAACGGTCGTCATGACCAGTGCGCTTTTCTGTGACATCGGAACCACTCGCATGAAAATGCCAACGGACGTGGGACTCACTCCAGAGCAGATGAGCTATGTTCGCAATCATCCTCTCATGTCCTATCTTTTGATCGCGCACCAGGATGAAATAGACAGCGCTGTAAAAAGAAATATTCTCTGCCACCACAGACCTCTTCGCCAGGGGCTTCCGGGTAACAACTATCCCGAACTAAAACCTCTCATTCTGAAACTCGGTCAGCTTCTGGAGAATTACGAAAAAGAGCCTTCGCGACAGTCGATTGTGCGAGACCTCAAGCAGCAGATTCATTCCCTCAAGCAGGACATTCCATACGACGAAGATGCAAACATCCTGGCCATCGCATCTGAGTTCGCTTCTTTAACTTCGCGCACTTCCTGGAGAGAGGCGCACACACCACAACGCGCAGTGAGAAGCATCATCAACAATTCCTACTTCACATATGCGGAAAGAGCCATCCGCGAATTTCTCGATCACGTTGCCATCAGTCTTTGCGATAACAAGAAGATCATCTCTGAAGGAGATTTCATTGTACTCGTGAATCGATCTGCGGAAGGCAAAACATTCTTTGAAGTTTGCCAGATCACTTCTTCTTCGCGCTACCAGAGCAGACCTGGAGTGGATCGCGTGGCGGAGATTCTTCCCATTGTGGACCAATCGCCCAAATTGAAACTCACCGGCTTTGACATTTCAAGTATCCGACCGGACAAACGCTTCGCACACTATGAACTCGCACAGGACGACAGCAGACGTCTTGTCTATGCGGTGGATCCAGAACTCGACACAGAGCTGTATGAAAAATTATCTTCCTTGATCCAGGGCCGCAAACGTTACGAGCCAGAGCCCAAGAAGGATCACAAGGAAAAAGAGAAGCCCGCAGAAGCCGGTGCGGAAACACATTCGGCAGCGCATGACAAGCATCCGAAAGGTTGAAAGCAGAAGACATCATTTCTTTCCTGATGAAGGATACCTCCGCCGGTCTGAAACTCGACTCTGGCGGCAGGAATTACTTCAAACAGAGAAAGGTTGAATTTCGCACCATCGTACTGGGTGCAGAAACTCTTCACGGCAAATGGCTGAGATACGACACAAACCTGGAACCTCTGGACTGGTCCACTCACCCTGAAATTCCTGAGATTCGAGCATTCGCTCTGCAAGCTTCTAAGCGATTTCTGGATTTCTGGAATGAAGTCTTTGATGTAGCGGTCGCACGGGCTCTGGCAACGCGGGATCGCGGAATTCTCAGACACAAACTTTTTGAACCGTCCTCTTATTTTGACATCGGTGTTCCAGAAGAGCAGCGTCACAGCTCGATTCCTCCTGCGCTTCATTCCAAAATCATTTCAGAATACAATGCATCGCGATTTGCAGAAACTGAAAATCATGTGTACTACCTGACAGAGTACCTGAGCCTTCTTTCAGATGATTGGATCGAGAAGCTCAAACCTTTCGAAAAGCTATGGAATCTAACGGATGAGAAGGCCCGACTGACCCAGGAGATTTCGGAACTTCGGGCCACAACAGAGGAAGAGCAGAACCTTTTGCAGGCCGCGAATTCCTTGTTTTTTCACGCATCCCGCGCCCACAGAATCAGGCTCAGACTGATCTTGCTTCGCGGTCAAAAACGATCCGCTTCACAGCTACTCGATGCACTCTCTCGTTCGCAGACCGAAATCGATTCACGTTATGCGATCTTGAACGAAAAACCGATCGAGTCAAAAGACACCTTCGCGGGTTCCGGACTTTCCGCCGATTCCTATCTTTCTTTGTGTAGATCGATTCTCGACACGAACTCTGCGATCGAATCCATCTACTTGAAAGATGTGGATCCTGCCCTGGAGCGAAGCATGGTGCGCGAAGCATGCCGGGATATCCTTCATCGCCTGGGGCCGATTCGTCGCGCGGCCGCTGGATACTCGCTGATTGCAGGCGAAAGACACGGAGCCATGAGCCTCAATCCAGTGATGCGTCTGTGGAAAGAGAAACCAAATCCTCCTCGAAGTGAAGCCCCTGCCCTTTCGCTTGAGATGAATACAAAACAAACGATCGATTGTCTGATCAGGCTGGCCCATCTCGCCGATCCGGACCTGGGACACAGAGAATTGATGCGTGGAAAAATCGCAAAGCTTATGCGCGGAATTGAAAATCTGGCCAATCTGAAAAACTTCCTGATTCCTGGATCGGCCTACCCTTTGCGTGAAATCCATCCTCTGGACTACCCTGAGTTCAGATGGAGAGTCATTGGTGAAACGCGAAGCCCTCTGGAGCTGGGCGCAAATGAAACCGCAGTGCTGACAGGTGCATGGTACAGCAAGAGACAACACAGCCTCTATTGCACAATTGGAGCGGACAACGGCAGACTCCTTCGCATCCTCTGGAATTCGGAAAGATCTCCTGGACCACCTGCTTTTTATTTCGCCATGGGACAATTCGTTCACGATTGTATGGAAGATTCTCTGATTTATAGAAGAAGCGGAAGCATTACGTTTAGAGAGTGCGTGGAAGACTACTATGACTTTGAAGATCGAATCCGCAAAAACAAGGGAGAGAAAACTGGCCGCAGAAAATCTGATAACTCAAGGCCTGGCGTTCGATTCATGTTTGCCGTGCTTTATTCCCGCATGATCACTGAACTACTCACGGGTTCGCTACAGAGTCAGTTTCGTCATCCTGCCACGGAGAAATGGATGGAGACAAATCTGGGACTGAGTCGTGACCGGGCCAGGCTCAAGCACATCCGAATCAAGTTGAGGGAAATCATTTCGAATCTTCGCGTTCACGCTTGACTTTGAAATCAGATTTAGCATCCTACCTGTGAGGGGGTGCACCGGATCGCCGCGCGAACCTGCTTTGCAGGGAGTGAGGAAAGTCCGGACACCACAGGACAGGAGACCGGGTAACGCCCGGGCATTGTCGTCTAACGGCAGTGACGGAAAGTGCAACAGAAAGATACCGCCCTTCGGGGTAAGGGTGAAATGGCGGGGTAAGAGCCCACCGCGCAAATCGTAAGATTTGTGGTACGGCAAACCCTCTCCGGTGCAATCTCGCATAGGCAGTCAGAGGTCGGTCCGACCGGGACTGCGGGTAGAGAGCAAAGAAGCTTGTCTCAAGATAAATGGCGATCCACGACAGAATCCGGCTTACAGGTGCACTCCCTCACCTTCCGGGCGATTCGGCCGCTTTTCTTGAAGTGTGACACGAGCACTGAATGATGCTGACAGTGGGCCTGCGAATCGCTTTTTTGACTCAGTGGAAACGGGAGCTGAAATCGTCCAGGCAGTGCAGCGGGCGCCAACGGCTCCTGGCTGTTATATCTGGAAAGACTCTTCCGGCGAAATTCTGTACGTTGGCAAAGCAATCAGTCTTCGCGCAAGACTTCGCAACTACCTGAATCCACAGGATACCAAAACGCAATTCTTGATGGATCGCGCGGCCACTCTCGAGTGGGTCACGACGGAGACCAACCGCGAAGCACTGATCCTCGAAGCCACTCTGGTAAAGAAACATCAACCTCGATTCAACGTTCGCCTGAAGGATGACAAGCGATATCCATGGATCTGCATCTCCATGTCTGAAATGTATCCGCAGATATTCATCACGCGCACGGTGCGCGACGATGGAAATCTGTACTTTGGACCTTATACAGATGTGGGTGCGACTCGAAACACTCTCTCTTTGATTCTAAAGATCTTCCCAATTCGCAAAGTAAGACAGAAGCTTCCTCTTCCAAAACCAAAAAGACCATGCATGAACTTTCACATTGGTCGGTGTCTTGGGCCGTGCCAGGGAAATGTGGATCCAGAAGAATATGCGCGCATCGTAGAACAGGTTCGTCTCTTTTTAGAAGGTCGTACTGAAATTCTGGAAACGCTAGTTGGCAAGAGAATGGAAGAAGCAAGCGAAAGAATGGACTACGAGAAGGCAGCCATGTTTCGCGATGTTCTTGCTAATATAAGGCGAGCCACAGAACGCCAGATCATTTCTGACCCGGGAGCGGCAGACGAAGACATTGTGGCGTTTGCGGCGCGCGATGACGACGGACAAATGGTTGTATTTGAAATGCGCGAAGGAAAGCTCACAGGTAGAAAATCATTTCCACTCAAGGGAGTGCTCAACTCGGATCCAGAGGAGATCATGACCAGCTTTGTGCGCGACTGCTATCTGAACGCATCGATTCGACCAGCCACGATCATACTGCCCGGCAAAATCAAAGCAAAGAGAGAACTGGAGGAAATGCTTTCCGAGAACGGAAGGTCTATTCGAATCACAACCGCTCGCAAAGAAGAAGCGGAGTTGCTCAGTCGCATGGCGCAAAAGAACGCAGAACTACTGTTACGCGAAAGACTTCTGGCAGCGCGCATGAAAGACCGATCTCGCGGCCTGGAAGAAATCAAAGAAATGTTTTCCCTTCCGGAAGTTCCGTCCGTCATGGAATGCTATGACATATCCCATCTGCAGGGTAGCCATACTGTCGCCTCTGGAGTGTTTTTTGTGGATGGCGAACCTTCTCGAAAAGACTACAGACATTACAAAATCAAAACTGTTCCAGGCATAGACGATCCTGCTTCCATGGAAGAGGTCATATCCAGGCGATTGCAGAGACTGCTTGCAGAAGACAGGGCACTTCCTGATCTTATCTTGATAGACGGTGGAACGACTCAACTCGCAGCCGCGTGCAGAGCCGCAAACGCGCTTGGGGCCGGGGATGTTCCGATCATCGGAATTGCAAAGCAAAGAGAGGAAATCTATTTCCCTGGAGAACCCACTCCGCGTCACTTCGACAAAGACAGTGCAGGCATGCTGATCTTGCGTCATATGCGCGATGAAGCACACAGATTCGGCATCACATTTCATCGCTCCAGAAGGAATCAGGCTGTGATGCGTCACATGGTGGAAGAAATTCCAGACATAGGAGTGTCCAGGCTTCGCTCGCTCCTGAAGCATTTCGCCGAACATTCGATCGAAGAAGCAACTGTGGAGGAGTTGATGAAGGTGCCCGGAATCGGTAAAGCACTCGCAGGTAAAATCCACGGATACTTTCAGAACAAAACAGGCGCGAAAACAGAATAAGCTTGCGAAAACAAAGCACGGAGGTCTAATCTTAGCATGAAGATACTCACCGTAGATGATTCATCCACAGTGCGCTTTGTAATGAAGTCTGCCATCGAATCCCTGGGCCACACTTGCCTCATGGCCACGAATGGTCAGGAAGCACTCGCCATCGTTTCCGCTGAGCCAATCGATGTAGTGCTCCTGGATTGGAATATGCCTCTCATGGACGGCCGCGAAGTACTGCGCGAAATTAGAAAGAAGCCAATCTGCAAGAACACAAAGGTTCTCATGTGCACGTCAGAAGCGACTCGAGGAGATGTAGAGCAGATCCTTCGCCTGGGAGTAGAAGGCTACATACTTAAGCCCATTTCTCCGGACAAACTCAAAGCGGAACTGGCGAAGATCGGAGTCGGACCGGCCTGATTGTGCGGAATTCGAGAATGAATTCTGATTTACTTAAGGCCTACTACCCGTAGGCCGGATCTAGTGATGCGCGCTCGGTACTCCTCAACGCTTAGCTCTGACTCAGACCACGGGTGCGCGCTGTCCTCTGACAGAGCGAAAATGTAAGCAGTGTTGGGTTGTACTTGCAAGTGATTGCGCGCTGTCACATCCGAGATAATGCTGCGGCGAAAGATCCGGATTTGCTCCCAGTTGCCGGCGCGGATCGGGAGCGCGTAATCATATCCGCACAAAAATCGCTCCGGGTTTTGACCGCGAGGCGCAGCAGTATTGAAGTAGCTCGGGTCTGGATTGCGCAGAACGGTTCCGAGGTCATCCTTTGCCTCGATGGAAAGATATTCGAACTTGCAATTGGAGCGTTCAGAAAGCGACAAAATGAGAAAGCCGTGTCCATCCGCTGCCTGACTCGCCCACTCATGTGCGCTACTTTTTAGAATGTACGGCGCCGCCGTTTCCAGGCTGCACCCGAACAAAAGAAAAAAGAATGGTAAAATACATCTCAATGCCATATGAACTCCACATCTTACTCCCAATAAATTTCAGCCTTCGCGCCTCTGGCTATCGGACCTCCGACCATATAGTCAGCCATCCGGCCGTATCGACGATTGAATCCTGCGTATAATCGTGGAGTGGTCTTTTGATGTGTCTCTCATGAAGAACCTCCCCTGTGGAAAAAACAACTGACTGAACATCGGCGGATACGGTGTACTCGACAAAGGAATCTGGATCACGGTAGTCTAGCAACGCGAAGCGGACACAAGTCAGGGGAAGACTGCTCTCAACTTGAGTCTTCAATGCCGTAACTTTGACAACAAATAGCAAGACCGGTTGCTTTCCATAGGCCGGAAAAAGCGCGTCTCGATGGTCTTTGCGCCGCCAGTCGAAGTTCTCACCAACGTCAGGCGACTGATCGAGAACGCGAAATCCGCGCTCGATGAGTTGTGCCTGGACAAGCGACGCAATCCTCTTTCGAATTATATCCGACTCGGGGCTCGCCCGGTTTTCCTCCTGGTAATCCATGATTATAGCCACTTCGGATTTCGCTTTAAAAAGCATTTCAGTGCGAATCGGATCGACGGAACATCCGATCAAAACTCCCAACGCAACCACGCAGATTCTCACGATTCCCATGCTTTCCCGAATCGTCATTTGCCTTCGGATGAAGGCACGACCGCCGTCTGCAGCTTGAGTGCTGTTGGGAAATGACTCAACCGATCCCTTGTGAAAGGTGCAAAACCAAAGTACTGGTTGTCCAGGAATTTGAGTTGCGAGAGGTTCTCTGAATAATGGCGACGCCAGGCAATCCTGGAGAGACGGACGTCCATCATTACAATGTCTAGATTCATGATTTCCTCATGCGTAGAAACAGACCAGAATTGCAGGGCCAACAAAGAAAGGCAAGAGAGGGCACCAATGACGGCACGTTCCGTTTCCACCTGTTGTCTTTGCACCACCGCCATGCGATAGGCCAGGACGTATTGCTCTGTCACAGGAACTATCACTTTGATCGGCGCGCCTTTTATTGAACTTTCAGTCAAAAGGGCTTCGCGAAGACTTTTCTGTCCGTTATCATCTTCACGCGTATGAACAAGGAATCCGCGGCTCGAAACTGCACCTACGATTTCCCGGGGAATCACAGTAGTGAGATAGGAACGCGCCCTGGCAATGTTAGGATCCGATTGACCGAGTTGGGAAGCGTCTGCTCCATCGAAAAGGGCGACTTCCGGAGCCAGCACTAAAATTGACATGGTATCGCCAGGCTCCGGCTACACGACTGAAGGTTGCGATTGACAACGCAACAGACCGCTCAGCACGACCAGCGAGAATATGAGTTTCATTCGGATCCGTCCGAATGCAAAGTCAGTTCGTAACTTCACTTCACAATCAATTCAAATGCCCGATGGCACCCATGGCAATGAAGAGTTGCGCAAGATAGTATGTGGACAAAATCACAAACTGCGCTTCCTTGAAGGTTCCAGCGTTTCGATTCCAGACAAGAACCAGATCGGATACGTAGAACAAAAGTGCTCCGACAAAAATGGAAGCATCAATGACGAATAACGGTAGAGGTTCCAGTTGAGCTGGAACGCCCAATGCTGCTACATGGCCGGCAGTGGCGCTTGCGAAGACCAGAAGAAGACTCACGAGGAACAGATATGGCAGACCAAGCCACACATTTCCCACTCCACCCGTCTCCTCCAGGCGCTTGTAAAGAAAAGCACAGTAAATGGCCATGTATCCAAAGATCAAAACCAGAACGCCGATTTTGGGCCATCCACCCATCACGTAGAAGGCGCCCACATAGAACAAATGGCCCAGAGAGAAAAACAAAGCCCCATAGCGAAATGTCTTTTCGCGCAATAGCAACAGATCCCCGATCAGGCCGGACAACAAAGCAATCACAAACCAGTAGTAAAGACCGGAACCGGACGGATGAAACAAATAGTAAATGAAAAGCAAAACGAGCGGGATGCCTTTTGCGAAGTTGTAGAGCGGCCGGTTGTTGTAGCGACAGTAGATGGAAAAGCCAGCCGCAGAAAGATAGATGGCCAGAAAAAGAAAGATCATGATTGGCCTCTGTTCTTTCCTGCGATTGTGCCGAGAGCCCGTTCAAATGCGGGAGAGCGAACCAGTTGCATGGCCATGCGAACATCTTCCTCTTCATCGCGCTCGATCATTCTAAGGAGGTCTCCTCTATATATTTTTCTCGTGGGAAGAAACGCTTCCTTCTCCATTCGGAGGATGGCATCAAATCGCTTCAGCACAAGAGCGCGGAGCTTTTCTGCGTCTTCTGCCACACCATCGATCAAACCAATAGACAGAGCCTCCTCTGGCTTGTATGCGGCACCTTCGATCAGCAATCGCACCGCAGATGGTTGAACGATTCTATGGATTCCGTGAATATAGTTAAGCGGAAGAGGTAGACCCACCGCAAGTTCAGAGAATCCAATTCGTCCGGATCCCTGCAGCATAAAACGATAATCAGCGGCACACGAAATTACAGCGCCACCTGCCATCGCATGCCCTGCGATCTCCACAATCCAGGGCTTCCCGAATGAAATCATCTTTCCGTAAGCGCGAATCATGGCAGTCACCGTTTCTTCGCGAGTCTTCAAGTCCGCTTCGAGCAAAAACTTTCCGTCCAGGCCATTTGAAAAAAACTTAGGGTTGGCAGACGTTACGAGAACCGCATCGCACTTTTCGCCCAGGTCAAAGAGCGCCTTCGTGAATCCAAGGAGCAGTTCATGATTGAACGTGTTGTTTGGCGGCAACGCATCCAATGTCAAAACGCCAATGACGCCGTTCTTTCTTTCTATGGTCGTGGTTGGGAAGCCGGGCATGGGCCAGACTCATCTACCCTGGACTGCGGGAAATTCTTTTTCTTCGCCCATAATGTCCTGCAGAAAGAAGGCAGACAGATCACTCCTACCTGTCATGCCAGACTTTCTATAAATCGAAAGGGTCTGATTGCGCACAGTTCTTTCGCTGCGACCGAGCATTCCTGCGATCTGCCTGCTTGAGTATCCACGAATCAACAAATCAGCAATGCGAGCTTCTGCAGGCGTAAAACCCCAGGCGCCGAACTGACTCAGGATGGCTTCTCTCATGGCAACGATTGCGTCCTGGTTGCGCGATCGAAACGACGCCACATCCTGCCTGGCCTTCTCAAGATGAATGTGCATCCCGCGAAGATCCGCGGCGGAAGTATACAGGATATAAGTTACCCCTACGGAAACCAGAAGAAGCAAAAGCACATCCTGGCAGAGCCAGATGGTAAACCCCTCTCGCACGAAATCGCCCACTACATCTACGATTTCGCCTGCAATCAAAGCGATCATGATCACAGCATAGATGATCCTTGTTCGGGCAGAAGGCATCGCTCAAATTCCTTTTGTTGCCGTGCGTGTAAATCCTTTCCAATCCAGGGGTGAGTCAAATGGCTCACGATGGCGATTCGGGTCATTTGACTCATTGCGTCCTATCCCAGGAAATGCTATGATACGAACTATGACCCATCGACTTTTTTGCCTGCAGTCTCTGGCCGCCGTTTGCTTTTTGATCACCTTCGCCCTGCACGCGCAGACCCCGCACGCAGAGGAGGAAAAGAAATCACCGGGAGATCCAATCGCAGAAAAGCAATCCGTGGATGCATTCTCAAGCCTGGAAGATGGCCAACCGAGCGCACCTGGAGAATTTGAAATGGTGACGACTGTCTCATCGCAAAACTCGAGGAAGGCTCTGAACGACTCCTCAGTCGGAGGTGAACTGCGGTTCACTCCACAGGGAGGAACGTTTCTTACCAATATGGAACTGGGTCTCGGCCTCGAGCAGGACGCGCGGTCGTACACAATGACCAGTATCTGGATCGGCGTGACTTCATGGCCTTTGAAGCAGGCCGATCTCTGGCGGGCAGCTCTCTTATGCCAGCAGACATAGTTTCGTTTCTGCCCGCGCGAAATTTTACCTCAAGAGTAGCAGAGCCTGTTCGTCCGTATGCAAACTATCTCGCAGGTCAAATCACGTCTTCGCCTCAGAACTTTTCTGGAATCGTCAATATGAGCGCCTATCAGTTGTTATTCGATCATGAGACCGCAGTGATCGATTCCAGCCGTCTGGACCTGGAACGCCACGCAGTCGAACACAGTGCGAGCGTGAACCCATTCTGGCTGGAAAGATGGCATCCTGAATCGGACGGGATTCCTACCATTAGCACGATTGTGGGCGTATCTCTTCCGCTCACAGATAAAGCTGCCAGTGGAGAGTCGGCTCGCCTTTCTCTCATAGTGGCGCAGTCTCTCGGAGACGGAACTCTCTTTCTGAATGCTGGCGCAGCCAGCGTGTTTGGAAATGCAGATCGCTCGCTCCGCAGCAGCCTCTACCTTGGCAGACTTGGCTATAAGTACGAAATCTCAGACAAAGCGGCCGTCGTGGCCGCTGTAGTACATGAACAAAACGAAGGCAAACGCGATGCGGACTCCACCACACTGGAGCTGGGCTTTCAGTGGGAGGCGAACGATGGCCTTACGATTGGCCCGGGCATTGTGGTCGGACTGGATCATCACAGCAAGACGCCGCGCTTCGGTGCGGGCCTCAATGTTACATTCTAAAAGTATGTAATTCTACTTATATGTAGTACAAACTAAAGGAACTCTCAAATGAAAGACAATGCAAACACTCTAAGCAAGGTACCGGCCGTGACTCTTGTTTTCTGGATTCTAAAAATCCTTGCCACCACTCTCGGAGAAACGGCAGGAGATGCGGTGTCTATGTCCCTGGATCTAGGATACTTCATAGGAACTGCGATCTTCGCCGTTACCTTTCTTGTCGCGGCAGCCGTGCAAATCCGAACCAAACAGTTTCATCCGGTGATCTACTGGATCACAATCATCGCTACTACAACCGTTGGCACGACCATGGCGGATCTCGCAGATAGATCCCTTGGAATCGGGTATGCAGGCGGATCGTCTCTTTTGCTCTTCTTGCTGTGCACTTCTCTCTTCATCTGGCACAGAGTGATGGGTTCGATTTCTGTGGATTCCATCAACAACTGGAAATCAGAATTGTTCTACTGGGTCACCATTATGTTCTCGCAGACCCTCGGCACGGCCCTGGGAGACTGGACGGCGGACTCCGCAGGCTTCGGATATCTGGGAAGTGCGGGCATCTTCGGGGGAGCGCTCGCGGTCATCGCACTGCTCTACTATGCCACGAAGATTTCGCACACTCTCTTGTTCTGGGCAGCATTCATTCTGACAAGACCTCTGGGTGCAGTCGTCGGGGACCTTCTGGACAAGCCACTAAACGAAGGTGGTCTGGATCTGAGTCGATTTGCCGCTTCCGCTGTGCTGATCGCTCTTATGGCCTGCGGAATCTTCTTTTTCAAACATCGCGCGGCAGAAGAAACGCACTGAATGCCGCCTAACGGGCCGACAAATGTTGCTCCGCTTCTTCCTGTGTGAAGAAAGTGGGCACAGTTTCTCCAATCTCGGTTTCAGCAATCAGCAAACCGAGATGGCGGCCTGCGATGAGTATAAGCTTTTCGTTTGCCACCAGGTCGATGATCTGCTGCAAAAGGGGCAATTCTGTTTCGTTGATGTTTGGAATGGCACGAATGTCCAGGACCATGGAGTCATTCTTTGTAAGCCTCACAAAGAATGGATTGAGAACTGTCTTCGCTTCTTGAAACGAAAACTCTTTGAGGCCCGAAAGGATAGAGATGTCTGTCCTGCCGGGAGTGCGACGAACGTGGATGTGATTGGCTCGCTTCAGGTTGTGATCGAGTTTATGCTTTTCTGCGAGAACGAGAGACTGCAGGATCTTCTTTCGCAAAAGATCCTGCGTTAGACCTGGCGAAATTGTATCTACGACACCCAGCTGTCGCAGACGTGGAAGGAGAGCTGCATCCGGTTGACGCTGCACCAGAGCGACTGCGATTTCTTTTGTGATTGGATCCTTGCGAAGCGAGGCCAGAATCTGGATGCCATCCATCTGCGAGTTTTCTGGATTGAGGAGGATGAGATCCGGGTTTCCACTTTGCGCCAGTTCAATCCCGCGCGCTGCGGATTGAGTGGCCAGAATGCGATGGCGAAGACCGGCCAGCGCACCCTCAAGCGCTCTGGCCTGCGTCAAATCAGAGTCAATGATGACGATCAGGGCCATGAGGAACAAAGGCCCCATATTGCCCCAATGGTCAAGTCGACTCTGATCCAAGATTCATTTATCGAAGAGTTTTGCGAATTCCTCGTAGCCCTCTTTCTCCAAATCACTCTTCTCAATGAAGCGAAGGGATGCAGAGTTCATGCAGTACCGCTGGCCTGTAGGAGCGGGGCCGTCATCAAACACATGACCCAGATGCGAGTCACCATGCTTGCTTCTCACTTCTACTCGCACCATTCCCACAGACATATCCTTCTTTGTGACTATATTGGCGGGATCCAGAGGCTTAGTGAAGCTGGGCCAGCCAGTACGCGAATCGTACTTATCCTTTGAACTGAAAAGAGGCTCTCCCGAAACGCGATCGACGTAGATTCCGTCTTTATGATTGTCCCAGTATTCATTCTGAAATGGGCGCTCTGTGCCCTCGTGCTGCGTCACCTCATATTGAAGAGGCGTCAGTTTCTTCTTGAGTTCTTCTTCTGGTGGCTTCGTGTACATTCTTTTCTCCTTGCTGGTGGATTGCTTGCCCCATACTCTCTCCAGATACTCATCGCGCCCTGAACCGGAGCGATACCTCTTGTAGCTGTACGGGTTCTTCTTGTAATAATCTTGATGATATTCTTCCGCCGGGTAAAACACTTTGATCGGCACAATTTCTGTAACGATGGCCTTGCGAAACTTACCCGACTTCGCCAGATCTGCCTTTGCCTGAATGGCCTTTGCCTTCTGCTCTTCTGAGTAATAGAAAATAACGGTTCTGTACTGCGAACCCCTGTCTACAAACTGGCCGCCGGCATCCGTTGGATCCACGTTGTGAAAAAAAACTTCCAGGAGTTTTTCGTACGATACAACACCTGGATCATACGTCACTTCCACAGTTTCCGCGTGACCGGTTCCACCGCTTGAAACCTCCTCATAAGTGGGATTCGCTTTTTGTCCACCGGCATAACCGGAGACAACACTGGAAACTCCTTGTAACTTCTCAAAAGGTGGTTCCATGCACCAGAAACAACCGCCTGCAAAGGCCGCCTTTGCAGTGCGTGGCCCGGCGATGATGGAACAGGATGAGAGTAACAGACAAAGAACGCTTAAGATGCGCATGTTTATTTAAGTAGCCTCCATTCTTTCAGTTCGTCTTCCCGGAAAGAAAACCATTACAAGAAAAAATCCATTCAACGCCCTGCATCCAGAAGATTCCTTGCCTAACCCGGGCGCTATGATCCCTTCTGTCCATGGAATTCACTGTGCGCGAATGTATGAGAGCAGCCGGCCTGCTGTTTTTTGCCATCCTGTTTCTTCAGTCTGGCCTGGACAAAATCACGGACATGACCGGGAATTTGAAATATGTCAAAAGCGTGTTTGAGAAAACCTTCCTTTCAGGAATGTCTACACCCATGTTCTATACGCTGACCGTGCTTGAAACCTGCACGGGTGTCCTTTGCGCTACTGGACTCTTTTTCTTATTCAGAGGCAATTCGTTTGTAGGTCAGGCGGGAATTCTGGCCGTCATCGTATGCATCCTTTCTCTTTTCGCAGGCCAGCGCATAGCGCGTGATTATGCGGGAGCAGCATCCCTCGCCGGATACTTTGCGGTAGCTTTGATTGCACTGTGGAGCTTCGCTGACTAAAGGATCAAGGGGAGACATCCAGGCAGAGTCTCGTATCGGATCTCCCCGCCCCCGTTCATCACGTACACTTCTCCGTCCGCTTCGCCTTCCACTGTCTGTTCGCTGATCAAACTGACTTCGCTTGCGCGAAACTGCACGGTGCCAGGGAATTCAGATATCCGACCCGCGTACACTTTTGGACTCTGTGTAACCAGTTTCATCTTGGAGACACCGCCAATGATCACACAGTCAAACAAACCATCATTCAACTGTGCATTCGGCGCCCAGTTCATTCCGCCTCCGTTGAATCTACCATTGCATGCAAAGAAATTCAAAAGAGACACGCGCACTTCTTCCTTTTTTCCATTGCTCACATAACGAATGGTTACAGTTTGCGGGCGATACAGGATCAATGATTTCACAGTGTGATAATAATACGCAGGTGATCCCCATTGAAAAGTGGAGTTCTTCAGACTATTCATGATCTGGCCGGCCACCCCCGCAGAGGCGATATTGATGAAATGGCGCACTTCGCCGCCTATCGTTACTCTACCAACGTCCACTTTCTTTGATTTATTTTCCTTGATGGCAACGTCATAAACGCCGCTCAGTTGCTGAACAGTTTTATAGAAATCCCCTCCCGTCCCGAGATTGAACACACCCATGGGGATCTTCGTATCGATCTGTTTTTTGCCATCAAAGTAGCCATTGACTGCTTCGTTGATCGTTCCGTCGCCACCGGCGATCAAGATCTGGTCATACTGCCGCTTGCGCAGAGCTTCGCGAACGCGCGCTGTTGCATCCAGAGGTGCTGTGGTCTCATATACATCTAGCTGACCCAGGCGCGCCCGAATATCCGGCTCAAGCGCGCGAAACACGGTCAACGCGCGTCCCGAACGGCTTTTGGGATTGAGTATGACCAGTCGTTTCATTTGCTTTTTCCAGGGAGAGTCAGGTATCGTTTGGCATCTGCAATTTCGCTTTGCATTTTCACATCCGTCCAGGATAGCTCATCTGCCATCACTCGCGCGATCTTCTGTAGAATTTCGTCCGGGGGCAGTCCCAGGTCTCCTACTCCTGTGCGCCGCAGAACCACATCGAGCAGATGCCTGGCCATTTCTTTGCGCACCGCGTAGACTACCTCTGCCAGAATCTCTCCGTCAGACGTTATGCGCTCTTTGAAGGCTTGATTTTCAGCGGCCAGGGAGAGAACCTCTTTGTATGCAGTTCCAAATGCCCTCGCCAAAAATTCCAGGGTGTCTTTATCAAATCCTGGATTTCCACTTCGAGCGTCCTCTACGAATTGCCGGATCGAGTACATCTCCGACCCGGACAGAGGCTTTTTTCGTGTGCTCGTGGCCGGTATCTTTCTCCCAAGCTTCTTTTTCACCATCCTCAGAACGCCTTCCGCGAGATTTCGGCTGGTTGTATACTTCCCACCTTCCACAGTGATGAGGCCCGCGTTTCCGTCCCGTTCTCCGTCGAGTACCTCGTACTTGCGAGAGGAACTGTACGTGCTTTCCGTGTGCGTGTCTGTAAGAGGCCGCAGCCCACCGTATGCGTGCTGTATGTCGGAAAATTTGAGCACCTCTTTTCCGAATGTTTGATTGATGTCCGCCAGAAATTCACGGATGCTCTGTTCGCTTACCCTGTAGTCGTCTGGATTGCCCACAAACTCGCGATCGGTTGTTCCAACGAGAGAACGACCTCTCCACGGTATGATAAAGAAGTGTCTGTGCGAAGGAGTCATCATGACCAGAGCGTGGGTCTGGGAAAATTGCGGAACCAGGAGGTGAATCCCCTCTGACATTCTAAGTGGATGATCCGATGCTTTCCCGGCTGCCTCCTCCAGAAGACGACTGGCCCAGGGACCGGCGCTGTTGATCACCAGCTTTGAGCGCACCTGGGTTTCCTTTCCGTTCAAAACGTCTCGTACTGAAATAGACGTTATTCGGCCTTGTTCCGATCTACCGAATGCAGTG
>JAIBBM010000083.1 GCA_019694685.1 Leptospirales bacterium | reverse complement strand
TGAGTTCAAGAGCCGGGCGATACCCGGCTCTTGCTGCATCAACTGTCCAGAAGGTTGTTGAGGCTGTCGACGAGCTGTTCTACAGGAACGCCATAACCAGCGCAAACCTGCTCGATAGTTTCAAGCTCATTGATGGAACAATGCGAGCAACCACCGAGATGATAGCTTGAGAAAACCAGACCTGCTTCGGGATGCAATGTCATAGCTTCCCCCACCGTCATACTTGCCGTAAACCTTTGTTTTGTTGCAGAATCAGACATTGGATCACCTCCTGTTGTTGAATTTTGTTCCGCTCTAGAATAAAGTCGAAAAAAACCTGGACGGTCAACTCTTATTTTGAGTTGGGTAAGGCATGAACTTCGATCAAAACGCGCACCCCGAACTGATCGGTGTGCTGGGTTCGTTTACGACCGCGAAGGGCGAATTTGAAGTTCGCATCGAAGGCAGGTTCGACGCCAGCCACTACCTGCTTAAATATTTCCCGGATGGTTCCGACGAACCCATGCACGGACACTCCTGGCTTGTAGAGGTCACACTGGCGGACGCGAGCGGTGGTCTGCGCGAAGACGGCCTGGCCTTTGATTATCTGGCCGCCAGGATGAGATTGGACAAGCTTGTAGACAGGCTCGATCACGTAGTCATCAATCATCTACCCGAGTTCAAAGGGATCAATCCAACCACCGAAAACATAGCCCGCTGGTTTTACGCGGGATTACGCTCAGAGGTGGAGGGCAAAGGAGGCCGCGTCATTGGCATTCGTGTGCACGAAGGCCCCGCCAATTCGGCCCTGTTTCGCCCTTCGCATAACCAGAGCTAAGCGAGCGTCAGGACGCGCTGATGATGGCGCGAACAGTCGCCGGATCCATCTTCAAACGATCCGCGATGAGATCCGCATCCCACTTGTGGTTTAGATGCAAGCTCAGGATGCTTTCGCGTTTGATTGTATCTGAACCGCTGCGTTTCTTGACCTTTCTGTCCTTTACGCTGGTGCTTGATTCCATTGCCTTTTCGAAGTTTTGATCTACAAGCCGGTCCACAGTCTGGAAGAGCTGGCTCAACCGTTCCATTTTTTCATCCGCTTCGCTCACTGTGGATTCCAGTTCGGTCCTCACTTCCTGACCATGTTCTCGAATCTCTTCCACCTTGCGCATCATCGAACCGATCTGCTTCTGCTTTTCTTCCAGGTCTGCCATCAGACCTTCCATTTGCATAAAGCGAGACTCTACCTTATCGATTTCGCGCTCGAGTTTGGAAAGTTGAACCGTGCGAGACTCCATTCCCAGAATCTTCTTGTCGACTTCGTTCTGACGGAATTCTGCACGATCCACGCTGGCCAGCAATTGTTCTGCAGCTGCTCGCGCGTCCTGGGCCTGTTTCTTGGATGTTTCCATCATGCGCAGAGATTGTTCGAGGAGCTTGCGCTTTTCTCCGATTTCTGCGTAGGATTTTTCAAAGTCCGCCTGCATCTCGATGAGATCGTTCATTCTTTCTTCCAGACGATCCGCAATTGCCTCTGATTGCTCCAGTTCACCAAAGCGCTCTTTGAGCTCGGATGCCTGAGCATGCATTTTCTGGATTACTTTTTCTGTTTCTCCAATTCTGTCTCGCTGGGTCTCAAGGCTTCTGATCTCCGCCTCGAGTTCCCGACGACCAATTCTTACAGATTCGAAGTTCTGCACGTACTGATCGAGTTTGGAGTTCTCTTCTTCTGCTAGTTTCAAACGATCTGTGAGAACTTCTACAGTCTCATCCAGTTTGACGGCAAGCGTCTCCGCTCTCGAAAGAACATCCAGCTTCTCTGAAAGGCCTTTCATGCGGCTCTTTTCTTTCTCAAGTTCCACCATGATGTCATCACGCATTGCATGCGCTACTTCCATCTCGCGGCTCACGTCATCTCGCATTTTGCGGAAATCGTCCCGCGCTCGCTCGATCTGATCTTTCATGCGCTCTTGAGCGTCTTTGATTGCGTATTCTGTTCTCTTTTCAAGTTCGTCCAGCTGGAGCTGGCCGCGGTCTACAAGCTGCACAATCTGACGCGAAATCTTTTCGTCGATGGTCTGATTGATGTGGCTGAGTTTCTGGTCCTGTTCGTCGAGGAACCTCTCTGCCTTTTTCTCCATGTCTTTGATGATTGCACCGGAAGAAGAAAGGATTTCATCGCGAGTTCTTTCTCCGAACTCTTCCACTCGCGCCCGAATTCTTCCTGCCTCAAGGAGAGACGTGTCGATCTTGCGCGTTTTGTCCTGAAACTCTTCACGAATTTGAAGGACTTCCTGTTTCACTCGAACCAGGTTTTCCTCTTCCATAATGCGTGCGTCGCGAAGAAGCGCAGTCGCTTCTCCAGACTCAGCACGAATCTGCTCAATTGCTTGATGAGCTTCCGTGGCCAGGTGTTCTGCCTGTTCTGCGCGCAGGCGATCGAACTCTTCTTCGATTCCACGAATTCTGGTTTCTATGGATGCCAGTCTTGTTTCTTCCAGTGCGTCCCATTCTTTCGTAAGCGCTTCCAGTTTCTCTTTGAGAACGTTCTTTTGCTGTTCTGAAATGCGTTGCAGTCTGCTTTCTGCGGCCAGATGCTTCTCATTGAAGTCCGCAATTTGCGTGTTCATCATCTCTGCCATGCGACGGCTTTCACTTAGAATTTCATCTCTGCGCGAGATACCTTCTAGATTGAATCCATCGAGGTCACGGCGGATGCGCGCCACTTCGCTTTGAAGAGCTTCTACCGCTGTTTGCCGGATCGCGCCAAGTCCTGCTTCAATAGAAGAAATTCGATCGAGGTAGTTCTTTTCTTGCTGAGCAAATTTCTCATCGAGGCGCGAAGCATCCTGAGACCATTTTTCGTCCAGGCGCATGTTGAGACTTGAGATTCTCTCAGATACTACCTGCACCTGCTTGAATTGATCTTCCAGTTTGTAAGTGAGATCCTGGAATTCATCTTTCACATTGGATACATTGGATCTGGTCTGGTCTGTAAGAAGTCGAGTGGATGTTTCTGTATCCTGCACCAGACGCGAAATGATTTCGCCCAGGCGAATCTCCGCTTCCTGTCCCTTGCGTTCTGATATAGAGGAAAGATCGTCGAGCTGCTTGCGAATTCCCGCGATTTCTTCCTGAGCATAGGCGAGTCTCTGCAGGCCGGAGTCCAGTCTGTCCACCTGCGAAGCAACTGTGCGAGCGCTGCCCGCCACCTGCGCCAGGTCCACGGACACAGTGTCCAGAACGTCGCGATCTGAGCGCAGACTCTGAATGCGATTCTGGTATTGCTCCAGGTCGTTTCTGAGTTCATCTTTCAGTTTACGGGATTGACGC
The DNA here is from genome assembly GCA_019694685.1 of Leptospirales bacterium. Classification (GTDB taxonomy): domain Bacteria; phylum Spirochaetota; class Leptospiria; order Leptospirales; family Leptonemataceae; genus JAEUSB01. The sequence continues at coordinate 7,006 of JAIBBM010000083.1, read as the reverse complement.
ACGATGAGTTCAAATTCTATCGTCGCATCACGGATCGCCTGGATCTGATTTCTGGCAATTTCGTCCAGCTTTTCGGTCTGCAGTTCACCCTGACGGCGAACTTGATTGATCTTCAGGCCAGGTGTATCGAGCCGTCTGAGAAAGATGGCAAATGCAATTGAGCCCAGAAAAGCGCTTGCAACCAGAAATAGTACAACAGGCATTTCCACCATAATTCAGCCCCGAAAGCGTAATGCGACCCGCATGATATTATGTCGCATATGCGAGCAGGGCAGGAATCCACGCACATGGCAAGAAAAAAAGGAGAATCCGTGCAAATAGTTGGAGGTTCTGTAAGAACGGTTCCCATCTATTCTGCGTTTGCCATGATCTACGATGAGGTCATGTCTCACGTTCCTTTCCAAAACTGGGCCAGATACCTGGCCGCTCAGGCCGGGAGGCGGCAGCGGTTGCTCGATCTGGCATGCGGCACAGGCAAAGTGCTGCAAACTTTGCTTCAGTACACTGCCGCCGATACAATCGGGATTGATTCCTCCGAGCCCATGCTTTCCATTGCGCGGCGTCGTCTCAAAGGGCAGGCGGAGATTCGGCCTGGAAACCTCACCAGAATCCCGGTAGAAGATGCCAGCGCAGACTGGGCCATTTGCACTCACGACAGCATCAACTATCTAATGACAGAAGGCCAGCTCACCAGGCACTTTAAAGAGGTCTTTCGCGTCCTCGAACCAGGCGGAATCTATTCTTTTGACGCAGTTACAGAGCAAAACATGATTACGGAGTTCGACGGCCAGGTCCGAGAGGAAATGATAGACGGTGTACTTTTGCGCTGGTCCAATCGGTATGAGCGTGACCGGCGAGTGCTTGTTTCGCATCTTGTCTTTCAGGATGGCTCGAGCATCCAGGTGGAGATGCACGAGCAGCAATACTATGATTCCGAAACTATTTTGTCTCTTGCGTCCAGGGCAGGATTTGAAACAGGCCCAGTCCAGGGAGACTACGAAGACAGACCACTGCGCGCACGCGACGCCTTCATGAACTTCAACTGCACAAAGCCCTTATGAATATTCCAGAACCAGTCATGAAGTTTCTGAACTACAGGGACAGATCTACAGAAGAAGTGCGAAGATACCTTCGCCGCAAGAATATCGTAAGCGAAGCGGAAATTCCGGCCGTGATCAAGAAGCTCGAAGATCTGGGATTCGCTAACGACATACGCTTCACAGAGAACAGGATTCGATACCGCATTGGAAATCTGTACGGCCCTTTCTATATTCAGAGGGAACTGGCAGGTCTTGGAATTTCGGCAGAGACGTTTCGTCCGCTTCTTGCGGAACTTGAGCCGGAGTTTGTGGATGCTGCGCGTCAGTACGCAGCGAAAATCAAGGGGGGCCTGGACGGGCCAAGACTCGAAAAGCGGCTACTCGGCCGGGGCTTTTCTACGAATCAGGTCAAACTCGCTTTGAAAGCGTAAGACCGCATCCAGAAGATGTGCAAAGAAAACGGAACGAGGATCAAAGGATCTCACATTCTCCCATTTCATCTGGTCATGCTCTTCTGATAGTTCGATTTCTCCTCCTTCATACCTGCCAATGAACGCGATCCCGAGTGCTTCGTGGCCTGCGATCATCTTGTGCGGAAAAACGAATAGTGGTTCTGGATTGAGCGAATATCGAACGCTCTCTCCCAGCTCTTCTCTGATTTCGCGGCCCAGGGATTCAGGAAAAGGTAAGTAGATTTCAGTTTCTCCGAGCCTGCCTCCTGGCAGGTCGCCATACTTACTTGCTCGATCTCGCAGGATCAAGAGCTCGTCGCCGCGCATCAGAAATAGTTTTAAGCTGATTTGGAAAAATCCAGGAGTCATACGTTATTCCGTTCTCAAATGTGGCGCCGCTGCAAAATGAAACCTCTGTCAGAATGAGTCAGATCGCAGTCCAGGATCTCAGCGCACTCCTCCAGTCTATTTCGCAGTAGTTCTGATATTTCAGACGTCAGGCGACCAAGGAAATGCCCGAGTTCTTCCATGAAGATGGCTTCTTTCCTGGCGATCCCGGATGAGATTTCATAAAAGGAAAAATCTACATACTTCTCCAGGTTCTCGAAGAAAAGAGGCAAAATCAGGCTGGTTTTCAGAAGGTTTTCTATGTATTCATCTTCAATCAGGTGCAGGATGCTGCCCGCAAATTCTGGATTTGGCTCGTGCACTTCATCTGGAAACTCTGGAATGGTGACCCTCCAATGATTCGAAATGCTTTTCTCCAGAAGGTGAATCCATCCAGGGCTCAGCGGGCTGCCGCTGATCTCAAAATACGCCTGATAAAAGAATAGAATCTCATTTTCATAGAGTGGATTCATTCGTTCTACCCAGCCTGTATCGAGGCCTTCTGTTGCCATTCCAGGAGAAGCAACACGCGCCAGGGATTCAAGCAGTTGCTCCTGTTCAAAAAATGGCCTGCGTTCTGAAGTCAGGATGTCTGGATCGAGTAACAGCCAGAAGGCGAGAAGGATCAGCCGTTCCGGTAGAACGATGCGTCTTTCTATCATCCCGGAGAGTATTTCAATTGCTTCTTCTCTGTTCTCCAATCCTTCCAGGTATCGAATGGCAGCCCACAGATCTGTTCGTTTGGCGTTCAGCAAATAGTTGCGCGCGGATTCTTCCGGAAAGTTTCCGCGAATTCTCTCGTAGATTTGAAAATCAATTTCGTGAAAGGTTACGTTGGTGAGACTGCGATAGGAGTTTTCATCCAGATAGGCAAGAAATGGAAATCGAGCATCCGATGCAATGCGCAACGCTTCTTCTGGACGATTCTCTTTGAGCAGATTGAATGCTTCCACAGCATGCATCAAACCTAGATCGAGCAGATCGTTTTGATCGGGAGGAAGAGTCTGCAACTCTTCCATGAATTCCTGAAACTGTTCCAGGAAATCCTGGTCCGGGCTGCCAGTCTCTGTCCAGGCACTCAGAAGTCTGTGAAGGTGGCCCGCGAGTTGTTCGCCTGCTTCACGGCTGCCTTCCTCTCGATAGCGATTGTAGTTTGATAAGAATCCGTAGTTCAAGGGGAAGCCTTCCCATCTTTTTCCAGTTTCGCAAGTTCGTCTGGTTCCGGCCAGATCCGGTTCTCTTTTTCCAGGGTGCGCGCATACTGATGATAGTGACGCATGTGCGCTGTGTAATCGTCCAGCCTCGATTTTTCTTTAAGGGCAAAATTTTCGCCGGTGATTGGAGGAGTGGAAGTCAAAAACAGCGGAGTATCGCGATCCAGCCAACGAATGGCGATTCTATCTTTTTGAATCCAGCCTATTACATTGGTGTTGGACCCCCCGGCAAAAAACGCGAATGGCTCCGGCAGAACTTCAGGTTCTCCGCGAACCAGGCCGGCGCGAAGGAATGGATCGTTGCCCATGGAGGCGTAGAGAGCATTTCCTCCGGTCAGCGAAACGATCCCTGGAAGAATATCCAGCTGGCTTGCGTCAAAGTCGATTTGTGCAGGGGAGAAAAGAGAAGGAGCATACACCAGAAAAGGAATTGAGCGATCCTCTATATAATTCAATCCCGCGTGATGTGTGTGATCTGCGACGAAGAGAACGATTGTGTCTTTCGCATACGGACGCTTCTCCAGTTCTCTCACAAATTCTCCAATTAGAGAATCCACGTAGTGATAGCTGGACAGGAAGAGATTGGCGACCCTATCTTTTGAATAATCTTTGTAGTCGGGTGCAATGTATGGGAAGTGAGTGTTTTGTGTGAAGATGACACCAAAAGATTGATCCTTCTTATCCATTTGTCCAAGGAAGAACCGAAACGCGTCGCGATCGTCGTATCCAAGTACATTCGGTTGTGCCTGAAATCCGGTGGCTGCGATTTCGTCTCTGCCGTAGGATTCCGAAAAGCCAAGATGTGGAAGGGCAGTGTTCAGATTATCAAACTTCAGGTCTCCGCCATGAACAAAGAATGTGCGATAACCTTTTCTACCGAGGATTCCCGCCAGTCCGCCGAAGCGGTTTTGAATCTGCGACGACCTTAGAATCGTCCGGCCTGCGCGATCGGGGATCCCGGCAAACATAGCGAAGAGGCCGTTGGCGCTACGGCCGCCTGTCGCAAAGAAACGACGGAAATACACACCGCGGTGGATCAATTCATTGAATTGCGGAGCAATGGAAGGATCATATCCATGGACCGCCAGGAATTTGGAGCTAAACGATTCGAGCACCACAAGGATGACTCTCGGGTGCGATACTGGCCTCGCAGAAGCAAGGGTGCGAGGCGGCATTCTTCTGAGGAGTGGATAGTCCTTTGATATCTTTCCAGCAGAAAGAAACTGAGTCATAGTTTTGATATTCTCTTCGCGGCTATAGAACGATTTAAATTCGAGAGAATCGCGCGAATCGTTTAACACTGTGAAGATGCCGTTCAGCTTGAGATTGTTGAGGTAGGGCGAATCGGTAGTCATCGCATCTGCGGTGCGAAGAGGGCTCTGTTGAAGACCGCCGCGAAGGAAGATCCCTAGCAAAACAAAGATCCCCAGAGTTGCGAAGAGCTTTCTTTTCTTGAATCTGGTTTCAAATCGGCGCGGTTCATCCGAGTGAAAGCCACCCTGCTTGCGAAATACTGCGATGGCCCCCGCCAGAAAAACGAGAGGGACAAGACCGTAGAAGAGTCCAGACGCTACATCTTTTTCGAATACATCACGCCACAAAGATCCGAGGTCGTTGATGTAGGCGAAGAATTCCCAGCCCAGATGTTTTTCATTCACACTGTAATTGAAAGTGGATGCGTACAGACTGATATTCAGAATAGACAGCCAGATGATCTGCAAGGACATGAGCGCGCGTCGCGCTATGTCAATGGCTCTGCCTGCAAATTGGAACAGAATGCTTTCGATCAGGATGTAGGGACCTGACACTACGGGCAGCACTGCCAGATCAAACCTGAGTCCGGCGGCGAAAGAAACAATGACGTCCAGAATTTGTTCTTCGCCGTGAAATCTCGCGGCGAAAAAAATCCTGTGGGCTGACACGCTGGCAAGACCGATGACTGCCCAGATCAAGAGTCTGCCGTAACCCGGCATGCAGCACCATCGCCTGAAGCGACTTCCAGCGCAATTTCAATTTGCATGCGGTGCCATTTTACTTGCCCTCCGTGTCCTGGCCTCAAAATTCAGAAAATATGAAGGCCGATGTTTATGGTGTGGGCAACTCGCTGGTGGATACCCTCGCGTTTGTAGATCAGGATTTTGTTCGCGAACACGATCTGGCACCCGGATCCATGACTCTGGTAGAAGCGGAAAAACAAGCCGCGATTTTGCTCGGGCTGTCCAGGCATCAACTGGAACTGAGGTCGGGTGGATCTGCCGCAAACACTATGATAGCAGTGGCGCGAAGCGGTGGAACTTCTTTCTACACTGGTAAGGTAAGCCGTGATACGAACGGGGAATTTTACAGACAGGATTTGCTGGCAGCCGGGATTCACTTTGATGTGCATCCGGCGGCTGAGACAGATGGGCCCACTGGAACCTGCGTTGTTCTTACCACACCGGATGCAGAAAGAACCATGCTCACTCATCTAGGCGTGTCCATTCAACTGTCTGCAAATGACATCAACGAGGACAGAATCAAAGCAAGTAAGATGATCTACATCGAAGGCTATTTGTGGGCAGGGGAATCCACGAGAGCAGCCTGCATTCGCGCGGCGGAAATGGGAAGAAAGCATCAAGTCCCTGTTGCCTTCACTTTTTCTGACAGCTTTCTTGTGGCTCCTTTTCGATCTGATTTCTTTGGATTTGTAAAAGACTATTGTTCTGTTGTATTCTGCAACGCCCCCGAAGTTCGAAGTTTCAGCGAAATGGACAAGCTGGAAGACGCGGCGTTGTACGCAGGACAGATCGCAGATACAGTATTTGTAACCAATAGCGAACATGGTGCTCTGGTCGTGGAACACGGAAAAATCACAGAAGTGCCTGGCTTTAGAGTCAAAGCGATTGATACAAACGGCGCCGGGGACGCTTTTGCTGGCGGAACGTTATTCGGCCTTTGCAGGGGATATTCCAGCGCTCATTCTGCGCGCTGGGGAAATTTTCTGGCAAGTGAAATCGTTCAGATTCCTGGAGCGAGACTCACGCGAGACTACTCAAGCCAGGTGAGAACTATCATTGGCTCGCCTTGATCCGTCACGGATTTCCGTCCTACATTTAAACGCGGCTCGCACCTGGCGCGGCGGTGAACAACAAACATTATACCTGGCAGAGGGTCTGGCTAAAGCAGGCATCCGTCAGGCGATCATTGGCAGACCTGGCAGTGAACTTTCTTCGCGCGCGAGTGATAAAGGAATTGAATTCATTCCAGTGGCCATGGGAAGTGAAGCGGACTTCCTGTCCGCATTTCGCATCGCCACCATTGCGCGCGAAGGGTCGTATCGCATCCTGCATGCGCATACAGCTCACGCGCACAGTCTGGCCATTCTCGCGAGGCTCTTCTTTCGCGACCTCAGGGTCGTTGTGACCAGACGTGTAGATTTTCATATTCGCGGACTCTCCGGTTTGAAGTACCGCACTTCTCTTGTGGATCGGTTTTGCGCAATTTCGGCTAACGTTCGTGATATCATGCTTCATGATGGTGTGCCGGAAGATCGAATCCGGCTGGCTTACTCGGGAATCGATTTGAAGCGCTTCAAGAAACTCCCGTCTTCTGTTGATCTGAGGAAGGAATTTCGAATCGGTCGCGAACTTGTAGTCGGATGTGTGGGCGCACTCGTGGATCACAAAGACCAGAGAACTTTGATCAGAGCGTTTGGAAATCTGCCCGAGGCCGGAGAGAAGATTGGTCGTGGGATTATGCCGCGTGCTGTATTGATTTTAGTAGGGGATGGAAATCTGAAAGAAGAATACGAGCAAATTGCCACGGATCTGTTCGGTGTGGGCCTCAAAGCACGTGGTCACAGAATTGTTTTCGCCGGATTTCGCGCCGACATTCCTGCTTTCCTTTCTCTCTTTGATATCTTTGCCATGAGCTC
>JAIBBM010000033.1 GCA_019694685.1 Leptospirales bacterium | reverse complement strand
GATTGATTTTGATGCTTCTCATCGCGCGGGCACTCGTTGCCTTCAAGGTGGACACACGTCAGCCGAAGATTCACATGTATCTGTATCTATTGTATTCTATTCCTGACATGGTTGCATTTGTTCTCCCCATGGCCATGATGTTTGCGGTTTGCTTTGTCGTGGCTCAGTTCACTGTCTCGCGCGAACTCGTTGCGATGCTTTCCGCGGGTGTTGCCTTTTACAGAATCGTAATGCCTATCTGGATTTTTGCGGCTATCCTTGTGCCGGTTCTGTTTGTGTTCCAGAATTTCGTGGCCACGCCGGCGAATCGAATGTCATCAGAGGAAGAAGCTGCATTTAAGAAAGACAGCGCTACGATCAAAGACATTGTATGGCAGAGGAATCTGCGCGGCCGCGAAGGCTTTTATTTCATCTACTATCTGGATCGCAAAGAACAGACCATCAAAGGCGGGTTCAACTACATAGAACTCAAGCACGACAAACCTGTTAGAATGATGCAGGCGAATTCAGGCAAATTTGATCCCGCGACTGGCGAATGGACTTTTTCGCGTGTTCGCAATATATCTTTCGGGGATGACCTGGCAGTTCTCAAGGTAGAGAATGAGGACACCAGAGTTGAGAAATTTCCGGAAGACTACGACTTCTTTGAAAACCCGATGCGCGATGCATCCGAGCTGAATTTGTTTGAGCTTGCAGAGGAAATTGCACGAAAGAAGAAGATGGGATTTGATTCTGCCCCGTACTCGGTTCAGTTTCATTCGCTTCTTGCGTTTCCGTTTCTGTGTATGATTGTTGCTGTCATCGCTTCGATTGCAGGTGCCGGGGGAAATCACAGGTCTACCGGGCCTTTGATTCGTGCACTTCTGGTCTCTGCCGTTACAATTCTAATTTATTATCTTGGTTCCGGTCTTTTCAATAACCTCGGAAACAATGGAGTCATCTATCCCTGGCTTGCGTCCTGGACGCCCACCGTTGGATTCTTCTGTGCGGCGGTGTTTTTGATTTTGAGGAATCGTAAATGAGTGTCATCTACAGGCATTACGCGGACGCAGAGCAATTTGCGCAGTACATCAAAGGAAAGTGGCGTGGAGCGGGAACTCATGGCAGAGCTGACTGGCCGGAAGATACGGAAATTGATCTGAAAATTGAATCAGCTTCCTTTGTTCGCCTGCGCGGTGTAAGGCGAAAGAAGGAATCCGGATTGAAGCGACTTCTTGCGCGCATTCGAGGGACAGGAGAGGCAGCATTTGATTTATCTGTTCGCGGCGTGACAGATGCGCGCACAGAGGCGGACCTGGCAGTGGTAACCAGTGGCATAGAAAAGATTACGCTGCAGGCCATGACAGAGGATCGGTGCCATGTCACCATCGAGAGGACAGGAGACAGGCCATTGCTCATGTTTTCAGGCGTTGTTCATAGAAAATGAAGTACTACAGAGATTTAAGAGATTTTATAAAGGTTCTGGAAGAAGAAGACGAGCTTGTTCGAATCAAGACTCCGGTTTCACGCGATCTGGAGATATCAGAAATCTATTTCAGACAGATTCGTTCTCCGGGTGGTGGAAAAGCTCTACTGTTTGAGAATGTGGAAGGATCCAACCTTCCTGTGTTGATCAATGCGTTCGGATCCAAAAAGAGAATGGATCTGGCGCTGGGTCGGCGCACTTCGCGAGAGGGCGCTCCTGGGAAAGTAGGTCAGATTGTGGAGGAACTGCGAGGGCTCATGCGCCTCATGCAGTTTAAGCCTCCTAAGAGTGCAGGCGAAATCGCAAGCCTCGCGGGCAAGGCGGCTGGCATCTTACGTTATCCGCCCAGACGAAGACGCTTTTTTAAAGCACCATGCCAGGAGATTGTTCTGACAGGTGACCAGATCGATTTGGATCAAATTCCGATTTTGAAAAGCTGGCCACTGGACGCAGGTCGTTTTGTGACTCTTGGCATGACTTTGACCAGGTCTCTGGACGGCACCACCAAGAATCTCGGTCTTTATCGCATGCAGGTTCTGGACAAAAGAACCACTGCCATGCACTGGCAGATTCACAAAGACGGTTCGCATTTTTACGGAGAATACCAGAGAGAAAAAAAGCGAATGCCAGTGAGCGTGGTATTTGGCGGAGATCCATCCATTCCCTTTTCTGGAATTGCTCCGCTTCCTCCAAAAATGTACGAGTTACTTCTGGCCGGATTTATCCGTGGAAGTGGAGTGCCAGTCGCACGATGCGTGACAAACGATCTGGAAGTTCCCGCATTTGCTGAGATTGTTTTTGAGGGCTATGTGGATCCGGATGATCTTGTGCTCGAAGGACCGTTTGGAGATCACACTGGCTACTACACTCCGGTCGAACCATTCCCAAAGTTTCATCTCACAGCGATCACCATGAGGCGAAACGCCATCTATCCTGCCACAGTCGTGGGTCGTAGCCCGCAGGAAGATTGCTACCTGGCCCAGGGAATCGAAAAGATATTTCTACCCATGCTTCAGTTCATTGCGCCGGAAGTTCAGGACCAGATGCTGCCCTGGGACGGATGCTTTCATAACTGCGCTGTACTTTCCGTAAGCAAACATTTTCCATTTCAGGCGCGAAAGCTCATGAATCATCTCTGGGGATTTTCGCAGATGTCTTTTTCAAAATCTCTTGTGATGGTGGATCCTGGATTCCCGTTAAGCGACGATGTGAACCTCTTGAATCACGTGCTCGATCGTCTGGATCTGGCAACAGACGTTGTAATTACAGAAGGAGTCCTGGATCAGCTCGATCATAGCGGAGTGAGGCCACTGTATGGTGGAAAGATTGGTCTGGATGTAACCACAAAACTCCCGGAAGAAAAGACGGCGCGGATTATTGGAACGTTTGCTCGCGACCAGCGCGCGGTTCTGGCTGAATGGAAAGAGAAGCTGAATCAGGGAGGAGTGCCTGTGCGCTTTTCCAGACTCTTCGGTGCCGTTCGCAGAAATCCTGTCGTGATCTTCAGTGTGGAGAAAGACGGCGGCAAGATTCATGAGCGTGTCAGGGACATCCTCAATCTCGCCGGGTGCAGTTCCTTCCCGGCAACGATTCTACTTTTGCTGGATGCAAAAGACAATCCAGAAGATGGTTCGCTCGTGCTGTGGAAACTATTTGGAAACACAGATGCGCTGCGCGACGTGTTGTTCGTGAAAAATGATTCTGCTCCGGGAGGAGTCTTCGCAGTTGTGGATGCCACTTCTAAAAATAGAGAAGATGGGTATGATCGTAGCTGGCCAGAGGAAAATCTTATGGATGAAGCGACGATCCGGCTTGTAGATCAGAAGTGGAAAGAAATGTTCGGTCGAGATCCCCAACCGGTTGCGCGTCCATGAAAGTAATCTGCATCTCGAATTCGAAGGGTGGTGTAGGCAAGACTACGACTGCAGTTCATCTCGCGGACTCTCTGGCGAAAGACGGACGCACTCTTCTCATAGACATTGACGTGCAGGCGAATGCAAGTTCCATCTTTATGGAGAGAGAAGTGCCTGCGGAACTTACCGTGTATGGCGCGCTCAGAGAAAAACGTCCCATGGGTCAGTTGATTCACGGTACGCGAAACCCGGGACTCGACATCGTTCCAGCCACGATCCAGCTTGCTGAACTGGAGAGTCTACTTTCAGGCGCTCTGGACGGTTTCTTTCGCCTTTCTGAATCGCTTCGTATGCAGGATCTTCCGTACGAATTCGTCATCATAGATTGTCCGCCAAATCTCGGCATGGTCACTGTAAATGCGTTTGTGGCTGCCACTCATGTACTCGTTCCCCTCCAGACTGCGAAGTTTTCCCTGGACGGACTGGCCGCACTCACCAGCACAATCAAAACAGTGCAGAGTCGTTTCAATCAGGGATTGAAAATACTGGGCGGAGTTTTGACAATGTACAATCCAAGGACGGCCATCGCCCATGCGATGATCGAACCAATTCAGGAATACATTCGAGTGTTTGATTCTAAGATTTCGCGGCTCGTGGCTGTAGAAGAAGCGTTCTTGATGAAACAGACTGTATTTGAATACGAACCTAAAAGCAGAGTGGCCAAAGAGTACCTGGCTTTGAAGAAGGAGGTCCTTCGTGGGATCGAAAAAGGATAAGCTGGGCCAGGCGGCGCGGCGCAGACTCGATGAAACGATGGGCCCTCCCCAGGGTGGCAATCGTTCCAATATGGAAGATTTTGTAAGAGATATGAGAGGGGAACCCGCAGCTGCTTCCAGTGAACCGGCACAATCGCCGGAGTCGAAAAGGGTTTCCCCGAGAAGCGACTCGTCCGAAACTGGACGTAAGGAGAGACCGCGCATGGAGCTCAAGAAGTCTCGCAGGGATTCTATCTATAATATATCGAGCGATATCAGACTCGAAGACTACACCGACGGCGGCAGCACATCCGGCGGCGGCATTGGTGGAAAGGCAAGGATCATCGCAGGCGCGCTTCTCTTTGTATTGCTTGGACTTGGAATTTATTATCTCGCGGGCTGGATCTTTGGGCCTCGCTATCATCTTGCAGTTGCATCTCAGGACATCACCGCGGAAAACATAGAAGAACTCGAAGGTCGTGAACCCAGTCTTTCTGCGGGCACAGACGTTCACATTCGCTTTCAGTGGCCTGAGGAAAAACTCAAAGCAACCTATATCAAAGTCAAAGTAGATCGCGTAGACGGAGGCAGCAAAGAAGAACAGGCTGTGCTTGGTCAAAAACCTCCGCGTACAGCGAACTATGTCTACTTCAAAGGTCCGCTCGATCCTGGAGTCTATCATGTGGAAGTGATGGATGAAAGCGGCAGCGTCATGAAAGATAAAGAATTCAAGGTGCGCTGATGCGCGTCGTTCTGATTCTGTTTCTGGCTGCGGCCGGATGCAAGGACGGGTTGGCTCGCCTGAAAGAACCTCCCAGGCCGGAAGCGGTCCCCGCTGGTGCAGAGCGTGATCGAAGAACCGGCATCTGGGGATACAAGACAGACAAAGACTGGACTCTCTACAACGCGGACGGAAAGAAATACGCAGAAGGCGGCCTTGTCCTGGGTCTTCGCCAGGGAGAATGGAAGTATTACAATGTAGACGGGCACACAGTGCTGTCTCGCGGCAAGTTCCTGAACGACTGGAGAGAAGGTGTCTGGGATTACAACGACACTCGCGGCGTTCTGTATCTTCGCATGGTATATACTCAGGAGCCAAAGAGAGAACTCATCGCTCTGCTCACTCATGATTATGGAAACGAAAACGGTCCGTATGAAAGGCATTATCCGGACGGAAGCATAGAAGAGACAGGCTCTTTTCAGGCGGGATACTACGAAGGCCCCATCACTCGTTTTCATCCAAACGGTCGTCTACTTTTGAAGGGCCAGTATCAAAAAGACCTCATGGTTGGCCGATGGCTGTATTACTACCCGGATGGCACTATCCTTCGAGAGGAAAACTATGTTCAGGGCGCGCTCGACGGGCTCTTCCGATCCTATCATCCGGACGGCAGGCTCTACGTGGAAACCCATTACGAGAAAGGTGCAGTCGTCGGCCCAGTCGTCATTCGGTAGCCGCGTGATTCGCATTCGCCTTCCGCATGGTGGGCGAGTGTGGAAAGGGCTATTGATTTCCATCGTCATAGTATTGTGTATTCTCGTGGGCTGGAATCTCTTTGGTTCTGAAAGCGGAGAAGGCGGCGGCATTGATTCGATTGCCGAGCCAGGCAGGCGTGCTCTTCTTTTAAATGTAAAAGAGAACATTTCACTCGTGCGAAGGCTCGAGCAAAATCAAAGAGAGATTCATCAGATTCTCAAAGACGAGCCTGAACTATTTGGAAAATTCAAAAGCGATTCTGAACCTCCTTACGATTGGAGCAGACCCAGTGCGATGAGCATGCTTCGTGCAAACGCAGACTATGCAGGGATCTATTCCGGATTCTTTAGAGAGATTCCTCACCGCTGGCCTCTTCGCCTGGATTTTTTAAAACTGAATTCAGGATATGGAAGCAGAGGAGCTGTCTTTGGTTTCCTGGGCCAGAGTGAGTTTCATCCCGGATTCGATTTGAATGCTGTGGCGGGAACCCCGGTGCTTGCGGCAGCGGATGGTGTAGTGAAGCTTGCTCTTTCATCGAGCTATGGTTATGGCAACCATGTAGTCATTTTGCATTCTTCCGGTTACGAAACGTTATACGGTCATCTGAGATCCATTTCTGTGAAGAAAGGGCAGGAAGTGCGTGCCAGTCAGGAGATTGGTAAATCCGGATCCTCAGGAGCGTCCACAGGTCCGCATCTTCACTATGAGATTCGATTCGCAGGAAAGACAGTTCATCCAGGAGACTTTCTGGTCTTTTAAAATCGCTCCGGGGGCCTGCAGCGCCTTGTCGTTCCCGCACGCCATCCCGCGGTTTTATCACGCAATAAAATGACGTATTACATACGGGCGTGCGCAATATCGCGCATTCTTTGTTCGTATTACATCGAGTGCGTATAAAACGCGGCGAATGCGTCGGGTCGTGAAAAAAGCGCCGGGAACGAGCGGAAAACCAGATCGTATGGAATACGTATCATTCTCTGGTATTGCGAATGGGTGCGCCGCGTATTGACCACGTGCAGGATTCCTGGCGCGCAGGTGTCCGCTGCGGATCTTATTCCGGTAGAAGCTCTGAAACTTTTGCCATCACCATGTCCGCCGTGAGTTCTTTCATGCAGCGAAAATGGGAAAGGGGACAGACTTTTCCTCCATGCGTGCCGCATGGTCTGCATGCCAGATTGATTTCTGCGATTCGCGAATTCTTTGTAATCGGTGCGTAGCCCAGGGCCGGCACCGTTGGTCCGAACAAGGCGACCACAGGAGTCTTCGCGGCACAGGCATAGTGAACTGGCGCAGAATCGTTTGATACAAGGAGGCGCGATCTTTTTACAAGTGAATAAAAGCCGCGCAGCGATGTTTCACCGGCCGCCACAGTGACTCTATCTTGAACAAAGAGTGGCTGAAGATCTCGAATGAATGCCATCACCTGTTCACAGATCGCTTTGTCTGAAGGAGATCCAACGAGTAGAATCTTGCATTTGTGTTTTCGAACCAGCTTCCCTGCCAGTTCTGCGAATCCGGCCGGAGTCCAGCGCTTGGTCGCCCAGACAGAAGAGGGTGCGAGCAAAATGGGTCTGGATGCTTCGTGCTTTCGCAGCACAGACTCCGCTTCCAGCACGCATGCTTGATCTTCTGCAAGCACCAGGTCCGTAGATGCTTTAGACGCGTCCGGACAGACTGAATCCGAAAGAAAGGAAAGCAATCGTAGAATTTCTGGCTGAGAAGAATGCCTTGGCAGGCGATGGTTGTAGGCGATGCGCGAAAAGCTCGCGTCCAGATACCCGTATCTCTCTGGAATTCTAGAAAGACGCGAAAGAAATGCAGTGCGATAAGATGAATGAGGAGAAAGTAGAATATCAAAATCACGCGATTGCAAGTCTGCGGCGAGTTTCCTCAGTCCAGAAATCCCGCGGTGTGATTTCTTCTTATCAAAGGATATGATTTCGTTTAGATAGGGAAGGCCTTTGAGGACCTGGGCTGCATCTGGTTTTACTACAGCGGCCAGATACGAATCGGGAAAAAAACGCTTGAAGGCCGCAAACATAGGCGTGGTAAGTATTGCATCGCCGAGAAAGGCGGTCTGAATGATGACTGCTCGCATTGCGCAATGGATTCCGTCGTTTTTGAAGCCCAGAATTCTGGACCGCTACATTTTTCTGGAAATCCTCGCACCATTCCTCGTCTGGTTGGCCCTCCTGACCACGCTTTTTATGTCCATTGTCCTCAAAGACATTGCGGGGGAACTGTTTGGCAAAGGGATTTCCCCTTTCAAAATCTCAGTCTATATCTTCTATCTGATCGCTGAGAAAATCACCCAGACCATTCCAGTTGCCTGTCTGTTTTCAGGAATCCTCGCCGCAGGCAGGCTTTCCGGAGACAGTGAAATCGTAGCCATGCGATCGGCTGGAATCAGTTTTCCTCGGATCTATGTAATCTTCATCTTCTTTGGCTTTCTGGCCACGTTGCTCGTCGCGTTCATGAATCTCTACTATGGGCCCGTCAGCGCGCGGGCGCGCGAAGACTTTGAAAACTGGATCAAGTCCTACCACAGTCTTTCCCTTGTGAAAACAGGAAGGTTCCTGGGCGGGGCGAAGATGGACGGAGTGAGCCTCAAAGGCCAGGACATCTACGCGGGAAGGCGAGACGGAGAAGAGCTCAAGGAAGTGCACATTCGCGAATGGCTCAACGGACTCAACGAGCTATCCAGTGAGAGAATCATGATTCGCAACATCTCCATTCCAATCGGCGATGGTTTCATCACTCAGATCGTTCATGCGAAGAGTGGCCAGCTTGTGGAACGAGTGAAGATCAAGAATGCAGAGTCATCCCAGGAACCAGACGTTCCGCTGGATCTGCCGCCTGGAGTGGATCCCGAGCAATTCAAGAAAGCAAAAAAGACTCCGGTGCCAGAAGAAGAAAGCAAAACAGAAGCAGTGCTTCGTTTGAAAGATGGATTCGTCATTGAAATTGCTCCCGATCTTTCGCGCGTTCAAACTACTGATTTTACAAATGGCAGCATGGATTACGTCATTCCACCTGCACCTAAACCCCTGGGTCGATTGAATGTGAAGCCAGACAACTACACTCTATGGGAACTGTACGATTTCCTGGACAAGCTTGAGGCAGGTGGAACTGAAATTGATCCAATGGCGATTCTGGGAGCGGATGTGGCCGCAGCAAAAATCGGAGAGAAGGCCGCTGGATCGAACTTCACTTTCAAACTGCCTGGCCTATCTGCGATGAAAGTGATGGCGGTGCAAAACCAGATGTGGATTGCAATGAACGCTGCCAATCGGGGAAAAGAGGGCGGGCCAACAGAAGAACAATTCCAGGCGATGATGACTCTTACAGTGCAGGTGGAAGTATTCCTCAAGGACGCAGAAAAAACAAGCCGGAAGTTCAAAGTAGAGATTCAGAATCGTTTTGCGAAATCCGTTGCGTGCATGCTGTTCTTTTTCATTTCATTTCCACTGGGTCTGGTTGTAAAAAGATCTGGAAGAGGGATGAGCTTCTCTCTGGCACTCGTTGTGTTTGTTGCGTACTTTGGTTTGTATCTGTACGGAACAGGGCTTGGAGAATCGGGCAAAGCTCATCCTGCCATCGGAGCATGGCTTCCCGATGTAGTGGTAGCGTTCATTGGCGTATACGTAATGGCCTCTCGAACGGAAGGATTCAAGCAACGCTTCCGCGCACTTGTGTCCAATGCAAAAAGAAAGTGGGACACGATTGTATGGTCGCGTCTGTCTCCTGTCTTGATGCCAGTGTTCACCCCGGTCTGGAAGGCAATCCGATGGGTCGGCAGTCTCGTGGCCCGAATTCTCGGCCCGGTGGCTCGTCCGGTCGCCGGGGTCGTAAGGCGAAGTGTGAACGGTCTTCGCTCATCAATATTTGCTCCTCTGGCCAAGCGTTTGCTTGCCTTCCGCAACCGCTCCTGAACTGTACACAGGCTATGAAGTCGCAGAAAATCTGGCACGTATCGGAAGGCAGAAAGTTTCCCCTGGATCTCAAGAAGCACGACACTCTGAGCTTTCAGATCATGGAGATCAGCCCCAACGACCTGAGAACTCTGCACCCGGAGCCAGACGATCTTCACGTATTCCTCATCCAGGGCGAACGGGGCGGCCTGGCAGCCATGCGAAATCTCATGGAATCGACTCCACACCTTTCCGATTTCCCGCGTATCATCATTCTACCGCAGGATCAATATGGACTCTATGAGGCCAATCCACGGAATATGAACCTGCTTGTCCTGGACGATTCGGTTCGTCCAGGTCATCTGAAATTGATCCTCGAAACAGTGCTTCGAGTAGAGCACTATCGTCAGATCGTATTTCATATGTCCGAACAAATGAGAGAGCAGGCGGGGCTTCTCGACAAGATGCTCGGCCTTGCGCGTGATGAAATCAAAAACGCCCGCTCCGAGTCCGCCGCATTTGAGGCTTTGATGGATTTTGAGACGGTCCACAAGCGTTTCGAGAGATCCATCGCAGACGCCATGGAGCGCACCATGCGACTCAAGGACCAGGAGCTGCTCGAAATGAAGAGCACTCTGGCTGCCTACGAGCGTTTGAGCGAGTTTCGCGACCGCGAGCTTTCCGAAACCCGTAAACAAATGCATGCAACCGAGTCTGTCCTGGATCTGAGCCACAGGGAAAACATGGAAAGGGAGAAGATCATCCAGGCACTCGAAAGGCTCCGAATGCTCACTGACAAAGAACTCATCGATCTATTTGAGGAGAACCAGACCCTGCGTTCGAGGCTGGGAATGGAGCCTCGACTCTTCCCCTGAGGCCTTCGCCGTCACTCCGGGTCGGAGGCCAGTCCCGCTGGGAAGGGAGAAAACAGGCCTAAAAAAGGCTTGAAGGAAGCGATTCCAGACTTCACGCTGGATTATGTCACATAGGGCAGCGATCCTGAGCGCACTGTTGCTCCTCCTGTCGCCGATGCTCGCACAGAGGCTGCCTTCCTTTCGCATCAAGGAAGAAGAATCGCGCGATCATTTTCGCCGTGGCCTTACATTTTACAATTCCGGTCAGTACCTGGCTGCCAGAGAATTTTTTTACAAAGCTCTCAATCGTGTTCCGTCGTTTCATCTCGCGCGGCGCTATCTCGGAGATGCAAACTATTACTCGGGTGAATGGAATAGCGCTCTGGAACAATGGGAGTTTCTGGATAAGCGATCAGAAGGTACTTATTCTTTGATTCGTATGCGAAGCGATCTCCTGCGCTTTCGCCTGAATGGATTCCGCGATGCTGGCCCATACATTCACTTTCGCACATTCAATAAAAAAGATTTTGGAGACATCTCCGCGCTGAGGCCCGTGGATATAGCCGTCGACAGCGAAGCGAACGTCTACTATCTGTTTAGCGAATCTGCCAACATCATCGTATCGAATGCGGGAGCCACTTCGTTTCGTCAGATTCGCGGTTCAATCTTTGATCGTATGAAAGGACCGTCTGCGATGGCACTTTTGAGAGATCGCATTTACGTTGCAGACTATTCTGATGATCGCATTCGCATCTTTGATCGATCAGGATCGAGCATTTCTTCATTTGGTACCACTGGAAGCGAAAAGGGGCAGCTGCGAGGACCAGCTGGAATTGCAGTGACAGCGGACGCGGTGTATGTTTCGGACAGTGGAAATCGTAGAATTGAAAAATTTGATTTAGATGGAAAACATATACTATCGTTTTTGACTGCAGATACAGGGCTTAAGTTTCCCGCCGGCATTGCGGTGGATGGCGAAAACGTTTACGTGGCTGATAGAGATTCTGCTCGCATTTTCACGTTTGATCGCGATGGCAATCAGCTCGATCAGGTCGAATCAAGAATGCTCTCTCATCCAAGAGGCGTGTCCGTCGGGGCAGGAAAACTTGTGATCGCAGATGAGGAAGCAGGTGTACTCTTCTATGATCTGGCGGAAAAGACGTGGACCAGACTGGAAACCAGAACAGAGGACGATCGCACTCTTGTGTGGAAGAGAGCGTATTCTGCGCGCATGGATTCAAATGGAGTTCTCATGGCCGCAGATACAGGAGCGGGCCTGGTTCACATGTTCATGCCTGAAGCGCTCCGCATCAGCAATCTAGAGTGCAGAGTGGAAAGAGTGGACACTGCTTCTTTCCCCGACGTGGCGGTGTTTTTGCAGCTTAGAAACAGGCTTGGAAATCCACTTCCGGGTCTCGATCGAAATGAGATTCGCATTTTTGAAAATGATCGTTTTCTACGCGGGATCAATACCTCCAGCATGGAGGATTATCAGAATCGGGTGAATCTATCCTTTGTGAAAGAAAACAACACAGATCTATCCAGCGAAGAAAACAAAAATGTTCTAAGCACGATTTTGACTTCATTTCTCGCACCGATTCGCATTTCAGACCGAATCAAAGTAATTCGCGCAGGAGAGAGTGTGCGATCCGTGTATGAAGGTCTGCAGAGACGCATGATCATTCGTAGCATGCAGGAAGGGGAAACAACAGAAAGACCAGACGTGGGCAAGGCGCTCGTGGAAGCCATTGGTGGCCAGATCACTTCTCTTGGTCCTCGCGCTGTGATTGCTATAGTTTCGGGCGCAAGCGCCAATCCATTTGTGCAGTATCCAGTGGACAGAGTAGAGTATTTTGCGCGCGCGCAGGGCATTCCCATCTACATTATTTCTTTTGAAGAGGGTGGGCCGGGGGACACACAGGATACCTACCGCGCCCTTGCGACAAACACAGGTGGCGCTTACATTCGCGCTTACGACGAAACTTCTGTGCGAGCTCTCTATGAAAGCATACGCGCGCGAAAAGACGAAAGGTATATCATTACATATCATTCTGGTTTGACCCCCGATCTTGCGGATCGTTACGTAGATGTGCGAATTGATGTAGATCACCAGGGCATGACCGGGTCCGCGGAGGGAGGTTACTTTGTTCCGCGGCTTTGATCTGCGATCGCAGGCCATTGTTTTGCTCTGTCTTTTGACCGTGTCGCCTGCGCTTTCTGGGGAGAGTGCGGCCAAACTGTATCAGGACGGCATGCAGGCCCTTTCGCGAGGCGACAGAGAAAACGCACGGTATTATTTCAGGCGCGCCCTGGAGGTGAATCCAGGCTATAGAGAAGCGGCCCTCGCAGATGGGGATCTCAATCTGCAGATGGGAGATTTGAAGAGAGCCCGCGAAAGTTATGATCGGATGCTATCCGTGGACGCGGGAAATGTTCGAGCTCTGGTAGGACTGGCAAGGGTGAATACTCTTACAGGCCAGTACTCGGAGGCAGATCAACTGCTTGCTCGCGCGGAAAAAGCGGACCCTTCCAATGAATCCGCATTTCATGCGCGCGGCGATCTGAACTGGCGTCTGGGCAGGCGAGAGCTTGCTGCCGGAAGTTTTGAGAGAGCTCTTCGTAAAAATCCGTCTCATCTTCCCAGTTTACTATCTCTCGCCGTTCTTGAAACGGAACGAGGCAGAACAGAAAGAGCTTCTTCGCTCATTGCACGTGCTAGAAAAATAGATCCGGAGAATCCAGAAGTGTCCCTCGCAGAAGGAGACATTGCGTTTCGCCGCCTTCTATCTGAAAAAGACCCCGTAGAGAGAAAAAGGCTCGTTTCCATTGCCCGCAGATCGTACCAGAATTCTCTTCAAATTGCGCCCGGGAGTGTGCCCGTTCAAAGCAATCTGGTGCTGCTCGATCTCTACTCAGGAACATCTAAAGACACAGCATCGCGCATCCGCAGCCTCATGGATCAGGAACCACAGAATCCGCGCTGGTATTACCTCCATGCGATCCTCGCTCCCGGGAAAATTCAGGACACCCTGTATGCGAGCGGCCGCGCGCTTTCTCTTGCGCCGCAGGATTCTCTGATTCGTTACAGACACGAATCTCTTCTGATTGCGAATCCAGACGTCGCCGGCCTCGAAGCCAGAAGAAATGCAGCGCGATTTCACGGCAGACTCATGTCTGCTGCGGGTTCAGCAGGAAGAACAGATTTGCGCGACTTTCACGCGGAAGCATCCCTTCGCCTTTATTCAGACAGCAGAGAAGCGCTCACGATCCTTGTGGATCAGGCCAGGAGACAGGGCGATTACGAAGGATATCTGGATTTACTTCTTCGCATGCGCCAGCTCGACCCGTCTCCGTCGATTCAGTTTCAGATCGATGAAGCACTCAGACAGAAGAACAAAGACATGGCGATGCGCGATGGATTGTATTCGCGTTCGAGTGGCTCGTTTCGGCAGAACTTCGAAAGATCTCCGAGAAGAATTCTAGTGTTTGATTTCAAATCAGAAACACCATTCCCGCGAATTCCGGATGCGGGAGAGATTCTTGCCTCCGCGCTTCGCGATCATCTGTCTGTAAAGACCGCACCCATGCAAGAATATAAAAGAAAGAAACTATTTGATTCTGTGAGAGCGGCAGAAGGAAGACCTGGCCCTGTATTTTTTAATCCAGCCATTGTCCGCAATATTCCGGAAGATTCTGTATCTGCCATTGTAGCGGGGTCCTTTGTACTGCGCGATCATGGAATCCAGGTGAAGTATGAAGTGTATGACAGCCGTGGAGCTCGCATTCTGGATCGATTTGAAACCATTGAGGACGGAGAGGATGCTCTGCACCGTGCGTGTGTGCGCGCATCCACGAGAATCGCTTCTCTCTTCACTCCGGAAGGACTCGTAGTTCGAGTGGGTGACTCTGTGTATGTGAACCTGGGTCGCGTAGACGGACTCAAGAAAGGGGACGTTCTTACAGTGCGAAGGCTCGGGCAGAAAGTAGCCGAGCTTAAAGTTGAAGAGACTTCTTATCTTGTAGCCAGGGGCAATCCGGTAAGCGGTTCTGCGACTTCTATTTTCGTTGGGGATCGAGTAGAGAAAGAGCCTGAAAAGAAATAACTTCCGGTATCAGTACATTCTTTGAACATCGATCTCGAACGTTTCTGTAGATTGATTTCCGGCCTGATCGACCGCAGTGATTCGAACCGTGTTGCGTCCGTTTTGAAATGAAAGCGCACCCAGATGATACTGGCCCATGCCGAATACATCTTCAAATCCTTTGCCTTCTAGAGTCCACTCATCTCCCACAACCACGATCTTCTGGAAGTTGCGAATCTGCTCGGGCGCGTCATTTAGTTTCCAGCGGAGTTCGTAGATACCCCGATTGGTATTCTTTTCAAGACCGGGATCCTGAATCTGTGCGTATACAGGGAAAGGCTGGCTCAGTCTTACTCTAGAAACGCTGCCGGCTGGTAGAGTAGTTTTTCCCTGAGGAGTTACAATGGTCAGAGAACCAATTTGAGGCGGATTCTTATCCACGATTCCTGGCAGGACCACAAGTGGATTGACCAGGGTTCTGCCGTAATCTCTTGCCAGAAAGAAATGCAAGTGCGCGCCTACGCTGTGGCCCGTATTCCCCGTCACTCCCAGAGTAGAATTTGGTTCCACCGCTCCTTTGCGTGTTTTCGTAATCTTGCCCAGATGATAGTAGCCCGACCACCAGCCTTTGCCGTGATCCACAATCACAAAGTTGCCCGGGCCAATGAGAGGGGAGAAAGGATCGTCCTCTATGCCCCGCGCGAAAAGGATTTTGCCGGGAGCCACTGGATGGACCGGTTCGCCCAGACTGGAAATATCCACTCCGTTGTGAAAGTGATCTCCGCGTGATTCGCCGAAGGTGGAGGTGAGGCCGCGGAGTTCTGGAAACCCGCGTTCCATGGGCCAGGAGAACTTAACTTCCTGTGCGAAAGCGCCGGCTGCGGAAATTGCAAAAAGAAAAAATAGGAGTCGAGATTTCATCGCCTTGTTGTGACGTGGGTTTGATGGACACGCCCATTCCGAGCGGAACAGAGCAGGAGGCAATTCTTTCTCTGGTCCGCAGATGCGCAGGCGGTGAGGACGCGGCTCTGCGTGAGTTCTTCGAAACCTATTCCAGAGATATCTACAATTTCCCAATGCGGGTGTTCCATCTGGACGAAGACGGGGCTTCCGATTTCTATCTATACGCCCTGGAAATCTTGAAGAACGGAAACAGGTTCAAGTCATTTTCTGGAAGATCCACTTTCAGGACCTGGTTCTATTCAGTCCTTCGCAATCTGGTCATTGACTGGCTACGCATCACCAGGTTTCAGCGCAAGCCTTCTCAGCCTTTGCTCGAGGCGGCGGATCAACCAGTCCCGGAGGAGGAACCGCTGGTTCAGGACTGGCTGAGCGGATTGCCTCTGGAGACCAGGTGCCTCGTAAAACTTGTATTTGTGTACTATCTGGAAATGGACGCAGAAGAGCTGGCCCATGTATGCGACCGTTCCGGTCTCAACAAAGTGAAACTGGCGGAGCGCATTGCTTCGATCAAGGCGGGCCTCGCAGAGAAGGAAATCGAAAACCTGACCCGAACCGATAAGATCACCTCACTCTACGTAGGCATTCTCGATCTGAGGAGCCGCCGGGCCCGGGTGATCGAAGAGGATACTCAGCATGTGCGCAGGCATGAAGTAGAGCGAATCGATCATGCCATAGCAAAGAAGACCCAGCAGAGAGAGAAGCTACTCGCGCGCAAAGAGAAGGGCCACTTTGTAGTGCGTCTTCCCTACAGGGAGGCCGCAGAGTTGTTGGCCATGCCGGAAGGGAGCGTGAGCGTGGCCGTTATGCGGGCATTCGAAAAACTACGCGAAATGCAAAAAAAACTGACGGAAGGAAAATAGGAATATGGAATTCACCGTCAAAGATTATGTAGCTTGGCAGGGGCAACCGTAATGTTCGATGAAGCGGGCTTAACGCCCCAGGAAATCCTAGAAATTGAAGAAGCGTTCGTTCGCCAGTCCCTGGTTAGACGTGGAGACGAGGAGTTTCAGGCGCTCCTTTCTGAGCATCTCATGCAGGGAGAATTGCTGCCCGTGCCGCAAACTCTACTCGATATTTCAGGCCGTGTTCTCACAAACAGCGCCCCCGAGTTTCAAATACGCCTTCATCCTGAGAATGTAATCACTTCTGTAGTATCCGCAGTCCGCGGGTTTTTCTCCGAGCCTCTGGCTCTCGATCCAGTCAGATCCGTTGGCCTGGAAAGGCGTCCGGCTCTGGACATTGGCAAAGCAGGGAGTGTCATTCGTTATAGAATCATTCGCGAATCGGAAGCAGAGGTGCTGCTTGCTGTTCGAGTGGATGCTCCGGGCGCATTGAGAGCGAATCTGAGAAGAGATGGAAGAATTGTTGCTTCGCAGACCATGGCCATTGGCGAATCTTCTCTGGCCTTCGAGCATCTGGGAGCGGGAAACTACACGCTTGAAATCACAGGCAGCCGAGCCGAATCCGTTTCATTTCACATCAACAGCGAAGTCTGATCAAACAGGTCGAACCTGGTTTCCAATGGAAACATAAACAGAGCGAACGCAGGCCAGCTGCTTGAGTTGATCGATCATGGCGCGATTCATGGCAACACTGTAGCTGTTGTGCGCGCGAATTACTGTCTGTGCTCCAGGCGTCTGTTGCGATGGCAAATGAAAATAGACGTTTAGATTTCCCTTGTGACACTTCAGGATGGTCTGGATTTGTTTGAGAACCTGTTCCCCATCTACGGATGTGAGAGTCTGAATCTGCAGGTGCAGTGATTTCTCGAGTTTTTCTTCTACTGCTTCATCTGTGAGTTCCTTCACGGATTCTACGCGAAGGCGAGGCATTGGTTTTGCGTCGTCTTTTTCTACGCGCCCCTTGAATATCAGTGGAGTGTCTTTCTGTAAGAAATTGCGTGATTCTTCGATTGTGGATGAGAACAAGACTGCTTCGATGGATCCTGTTTTGTCCTCAATTCGAATGTTCCACATTTCTTTGCCGGTCTTTGTGATTCTTTTGGAAATATCTCCCACTACTCCGGCGAGTTCTACTCTGTCGTTTGCTTTCATGCGCTGTAGATTTTCGATCGTTGAAATTCCGGCGCGCGAAAGTACGCGGTCAAATCTAGAGAGAGGGTGGCCGCTGAGATAGCAGCCAAGCATTTCGCGTTCCTGACGCAGAAGAATGGATTCTTCGAATTCGCTGACTCCTTCCCCTTTAGGAATGAAATCTTCTGTGGCCATTGCTTCTCCGAAGAGAGACACCTGACCGGAAGCTCTGTCTTCCTGGCTCTTTTGCGCGCGCTGGTAGGCAAGATCGAGAGAACCCATGAGAGCTTTGCGAGTGTATCCAAAGCAATCAAATCCTCCGGAAAGTACAAGCGCTTCCACTGTGCGGCGATTGCACAGTCTCAAGTCCACTCTCTCGAGGAAATCAATGAGACCTTTGTATTTGCCCGATTTTCTTTGCTCGATGACTGATTTGGAAGCGAGTTCTCCCGCGTTCTTGATGGCAGCAAGACCAAATCGAATGACGCCTTCTTCTACATACGAGAAGCTCACGTCCGATTCGTTCACGTCGGGCCCAAGGATCTTCACACCCATTTCATGGCATGCATTGAGATAGGGAACCAGCTCTTCTGTTTTTCCAACCTTGCTTTCCAGGAGAGAACGCATCGTATCTGTTGGATAGTTGGCTTTCATGTAAGCCGTCTGGTAAACAATGAGAGCGTAAGCTGCAGAATGAGATTTGTTGAAACCGTAAGATGCGAATTCAGCCATCTGATCAAACAGATCCGATGCGAACTTTTCTGCATGACCCAGCTTTTGCGCACCCGAGATGAACTTCGCTTTCATCTCCTGCATTTTCTCATGGATCTTCTTACCCATGGCCTTGCGAAGTGCGTCTGATTCTCCAGGTGTGAATCCGCCGATCTTTCTAGAGATCAACATCACCTGTTCCTGATAGATGATCACACCAAAGGTGTCTTCGAGTACTTCTTTTACATCCGGATGCGGATAAGAAACTTTTTCCTGGCCTTTTCTACGTTTGATGTAGGATTCCGCCATTCCGGATTGAAGAGGGCCCGGGCGATAGAGTGCGATGAGGTCAATGAGATCTTCAAACCTTCGCGGTGCTATGCGACTGCAGAAGTCTCTCATTCCCGGAGAAGTTTCGAGCTGGAAGACTCCTTTGATGTCTGCGCGCTGCAACAGCTTGAAAGTCTTTTCGTCGTCCATGGGAAGATTGAGCAGATCAATCTTCTTGCCTGTGCGGCGTTCTACTTCTCTCACTGTGTTGTGTAATACAGTGAGGTTTCGAAGGCCAAGGAAGTCCATCTTCACAAGACCGACTTCAGAAAGTGCAGTCATGTCGTATTGAGTCACGAGCACGCGGCTGCCTTCCGTGGTTTCGTCTTTGGAAGCGACTGTTGCCAGAGGGACGAGTTCTTCGAGAGGTGCGGGTGCGATAACTACACCTGCTGCGTGGACTCCGGTATGCCGCACATTGTCTTCGAGGCGGCGAGCTGCAGTGAAGAGTCTTTTTTGTATGTCTCCTTTTTCGGAATATGCCTTTAAATCCTTTGATTTTGCAAGCGCGTCATCAATGCCGATTCCCAGTTCTTCTGGAAACATTTTGGATATGTCATTGGATTCAGCAAAAGGAATGTTGAGCACGCGGGCTACGTCTTTCAGACATGCCTTGGCCGCCATGGTTCCGTAGGTGATGATCTGTCCCACTCTGTCTTTGCCGTATTTGTCGCGTACATATTGAATGACTTCTTCTCTTCTTTCTACACAGAAATCCACGTCAATGTCCGGCATTTCCTTACGATCCGGGTTCAAGAATCGTTCAAATAGAAGTCCATAACGAATTGGATCCAGGTCCGTAATGCCCAGAGCGTAAGAAATGATAGAACCTGCAGCAGATCCTCTTCCAGGACCGACAGGAATGTCTCTGCTCTTCGCGTGGTTGATGAAATCTTGAACAATCAGGAAGTAGCCCGCGAAGTCCATCTTCTGAATCACGCTGAATTCAAATTCAAAGCGATCGTTCACTTCTTTTGTAATGGTGCCGTATCTTTTTTTCAGACCTTCGTAGGCGATGTGATGAAGGTAGCTGTCCAGAGTGTAGTTCTGGGGTACGTCAAATTTGGGAAGGAGAGGGTTTCCGAATTTGAAATTCAGATCCACCATCTCTGCGATGCGAAGAGTATTGTAGAATGCGTCTGGATGTTCCGGAAACAGACCAAACATCTCCGCCGGTGTTTTTACATGAAAGTCCGGAGTGAAGGAAAAGCTGGTTGGATCTTCTATTGTTTTTTTCTGATTGATGCGAAGCAGAATGTCCTGAGCAGAATGATCTTCTCTTTTGAGGAAGTGGCTGTCGTTTGTAAGTGCCAGGCGTATCCCATTTTTTTTTGCGATTTCTATATTGCCCAGAGCCGCCGTTCTTTCTTCTGGAATTCCGTGGTTCTGGATTTCCAGATAGAATCGATCTTCTCCAAAGATTTCCTTCATTCTGCCAGCCAGGTCTCTTGCTTCTGGCTCGCGTCCGTTTATGATTTTATTTTGAACTTCTCCGCCCAGGCATGCAGTCAGGCAGATCAATCCTTCGCTGTGTTTTTCGAGTAGTTCGTAGTCGATGCGCGGCTTTTTGTAGAATCCTTCTGTGTAACTACGGCTTGTGAGGCGAATGAGGTTGGCGTAACCTGTTTGATTTTGAGCGAGCAGAATCAGATGGTAGTTGTTTCCATCTGCCAGGCGCTCCATGTGTTTTTTCTCATGACGGCTTCCAGGAGCGACGTAGAATTCATTTCCGATGATTGGCTTGATTCCCTGTTTCACTGCCTCTTTGTAGAACTGAATGGCACCAAACATATTGCCGTGGTCTGTCATCGCCACGGAAGACATTCCGTTTTCTTTGCAGTATTTCATCAGATCCGGAATTCGGATGGCTCCGTCGAGGAGGCTGTAAGTAGTATGAAGATGGAGGTGGGCGAAATCGAGTCCGGAAGCCGGGGTCTCTGATTTTGTTTCTTCAGCCATGTGACATAAGAAAAAAGACTGGAAAAACGAGCAAGCAATGCCTGAAATGTTTGTATGCGGGTTTCGGCCACGGCACTCAAGCTTGCCATTCCGCGCCATTACATTGATTACTGGCGTAAAACCGGGCTTTTAAGCAAGAACACCGATTTAAGCTTCACGGACCTGCGCAGAATCCAGCTCATCTGGGACTGCACCAGGGGATCCGTAAGCCTGAGGCGCATCAGACGCATTCTAGGACCCGCTGAATCGATTCCTGCGATCGCAGTCGAGCACACTCCGTCCGGGGTTTTCTTTTACCAGGGCGGGGAAACGTACGCAGATCCAGAAGGGCAGTATCCACTTTTTCCAGTGGAGAGAGAAGTGCCTCGCGTGCTTTCTTTTCCAAAGAAAGTTCAGAAGAAAGAAGACGAAGAAATTCGCAAACTGGAAGCAGAATATGCGGACGCTCTTGCCATGTCGGATCGCCGCAGGCAGGTGCGAGCGATTTCCATGATTCTGCAGTTGAATCCATATCACAGCGGTGCGCTCATAGAGAAGGGAAATCAAGCGTTCGATCAGGGAAGATGGAATCGCGCCGTATATTTTTATGAACTCGCAGCCACTCGAAATCCTGATTGCGTGGAAGCTCTTTACAATACTGCAAACGCTTACTTCAAGCAGGGAAAATACGCGCCAGCCATTCGCTACTTCCAGGACTGCATTGATCTGGATCCGGATTTTCCGGAATCGCATTTCAATCTGGCCATACTCTACATGAAGCTTGGCCAGCCAGGTCCTGCGCGCGCTTACTTTGAAGCGTATCTGGATTTAGATCCTGATTCAGAGTGGGGAGAGCTCGCGCGTCAATTTCTGGAAGACATTCAATCTGCAGCAGAGGAATAGTTTCATCTTTTTAGGAATCGCATTCTGTGATGAGGTTTTGTCTCTGCCGGTATTTCATCTTTCTTTAAGACGCTGATAGAGCCGTCCAGTTCCAGCACTGCCAGATACACATCGCTGATCGCCGCCACACCATGTTCGCGCAGTGCCTGTTCCAATTCCAGAATCGACACTTTTTCCTTTTTTAGATTTTCTGAAACAACGGTACCCCGGTGAATCAGGATGGCTGCTTTTCCTTCTACGATGCTCCGAAAACTCTTGGAGCGAGAGGCAAGAAAAGTAAGCAGAAAATTGAGTGCGAGCAGGGTTCCCACAGCTGCGAGGCCGCCAGGCACAGACTGATCTGCACCCACCATTGCATTTTGAACTGCATTGGAAATCAGAAGGAGCAATACCAGATCGTTCGGGGCTATCTGCCCGATTTCTTTTTTACCAAAGATGCGCACGAAGATCATGAGTGCGGCAAAGACAATGCCTGTGCGAAGGATGATTTCTAGAATAGAACTTTGCAGTGTGAAGAGAGTCATGATAAGATCAAGCTTGCCGCCGATCCGTTATGCGGCATAGCAATTTGCGGCGTCCGGGTGGAGGTTGCCGAGCCGGCATAGATCCATAGGGGAGGCGTATGGTTCTCGAGGGATCGATTCGCTGCGCGAATCGTTTATGAAATGCGCCGCTTCTTAAATTTGAAAGCCTCGAAGGCCTCTCGCGGTCTAAAAGACGGCTTTGCGCCTGCGCGCTGTCTCCGAGCGTGCATATGAGATTCAAGCACTCGAGATCATCCGGACTCAAGGGGACATGGAGAGCCAGCTGAGGTATTTGTGGGCGGAGCCCATGCGCACGATTTTTCCATTGCGGAGATTGGGCAAGACGTACAAGCTGAGTCCATTACATGCAGTAGGTTCCGTTTGCGGGGAGGTGGCCCCGGAAATACTGACGGTGTCGATAGATCGATGGAGGGCGCGGGGATGCGGCGAAACCAGTTCATGATTCTAGCTTGTATCTTTGCTTTCGCGAGCGCGAGAACAGCCAGTCTTTATGCGAGTCGTGCAAAAATGTCCGATCCGGCACGGGATTCTCTACATAAGTGGCGAAAGTACTTGTCCGATGTAAAGAACCAGATGGATCATGGCGGCCTAAACGATCCTTGGCGGGATAGCAGCGCGATTGATGCAGGTTTCGCGCTTTCGGGCTGGTTGTAAGTTGAAAGCGAATGTGTTCACACGCCTTGCGGTAACATTTGCGGCATTCTGTGCCATTGGGCTTCTCGCTAATCCGATCCGCATCTGGGAACCCGCCTTGATTATTTTGCTGGGCGAGCGGTCAAACGTGGGAAGATTGCAGCAATGGATAGCATTGAAAGGCGGGATCTGGCCTTTCTTGGCGGGGTTTCTTAGCGTGGAGATACATTGGCTGGAAGGTTTTGCGTTCGTTGTATTGGCTTTGTTGCTTGCTGGTGCATTTGCGCGGTCGATCAATGGTTGCTTATGGATTAGTGCTGCGTGCTCTATCTTGGCCGCTGCTTGGCCCGGTTATCTGCGCCCCGTTGTATTTGGCGGCATTCATCGATTTGATGAAATATCGACGTACATTACGATCTTCCTGAGGATGGAATCCGGTTTCTTCCTTCTTCTGATATTGTTCCTTCACGCGCTTCATTCGCGGCGGCGCGGGAGAGTATCGCACTTTGACAGTTAGCCTTTGGACTGGATCCCCGGGCGCTGCAGCAGATTCTATTTGCGCGGAGGCCGCACGAGATGATCACGGAGTACTATCCCCAAACATTGGCGGCCTCACAGTGTCGTCTAACGGTAACGTGAACGGAACAATCGGGACGGATACACCGTATGGTGCAGTGGGCGTGAGCATCACCAATGGCCAGCTGGGAGCATCTCTATCCGGGGATCTTGGGAACTTCAATTATGCGAATGGACAGATCGGCGGGAATGTAAACGCAGGACCGTTTGGTCTAGGTATCCATGATGGCCAGCTAACGCAGTTTCTGGAGTATTGATATGGGCTTCTCGGCATATGTAAACAAGTCTGCGGAAAGCATGGGGGAATGGCTCAAACTGGGAGCCTTTGAACAGGATGCAAATAGCGGCGAGTGGTACCCCTTGGATGAAAGGCTGATCAAACAACTTCCTTCCCGATATTGGAATGCCTATGAGGGGTATATTGGCAATGGTTCCGGTCGCGCTGAACTTCTTGACGATCTCGCCAAAGTATCGGATACTTTCCCGACGATCGAGCGGTTACTTAAGTGTGATACTGTGATTCGCCCTGATCAGCTGGATGCCTTTTCGCGGGAAGTGGAGCGGTTGTTAAGCGATCGTATAACGCGACACCTGCGCCTCATAGCGCTCCGGTTGAGAAAGGCTATGGTTGTGGCGCGCCATGAGAACAATCCTATTTTGATTTACTAGCGAGTGGCGGGGGAATGAGAAGATTCACGACGCATTGTGTTCGCTCGCGCGAATCGTTTAAGGAAATGCGCGCCTTTCTTAAATTTGAAAGCCTCGAAGGTCCAGCGCGGTTTATGCTGCGGCGGCCGGGTGCAGTCCACAGCGGAATTCGGAGCGTCCGAGCGTCGCAACGGCGCTCG
Source organism: Leptospirales bacterium (assembly GCA_019694685.1). Classification (GTDB taxonomy): domain Bacteria; phylum Spirochaetota; class Leptospiria; order Leptospirales; family Leptonemataceae; genus JAEUSB01. The sequence continues at coordinate 23,472 of JAIBBM010000033.1, read as the reverse complement.
CGAGGATGGACTGCATCCCGGGCGTTGCGGCGGATATGTTTGCGCTCGGCCGCACGAGGCGATTTCGGAGCGTCCGAGCGCCGCTGCGGCGCACGCGAGGATGGACCGCACGGGCGGGATATCACGTTATTCGCAGGCGGCCCGAGGCGCCTAGGCTGCGTAAAAGTCTGCTTTGAGTACTTCGTCCAGATGGATGTTTTCGCGTTTTCCTTCGCGGGTGTTTCGCACAATGATATCCCCATCCATTTTGCGATTCTTGTCTAGCTCGATGACCGTGCCATCCTTCAAATGAAGTATGATGTCAATCCCCCGAAACTGGATGTACTGCTCGAGCTGCTTTTTGAATTCGTTGTCTGTTACTTTCACACTCTTCTCCCGTTATGTCGCAAATATTTGTACGGCAGAAAATGCGGTTTCCAGGAGGAAAATTTCTGATTATGTCCCAAAAAAAGTGAACTCAGGCTGAGAATCTGCCGAGTGGCGCGAATGCGACCTGGAAAAGATTATGTCGCATGCGCGGAGGTGCGTGCAGGGGGAGCCGGGCCTGCCAGACAAGCGGTTGCGGGTGGTTTGCAAGGGCGAGGGGACGAACCCTCAGAGTCCATGGTCAAAACGGGCAGTCGCCCGATTGGCCTTTTGCGAAGAAAGCGGCTCAAAGAAGGGGTTTACGGAACTCCTGCCTTACAAAAATGTGGTGATTTGGTCCCCTGCAGGCAACTTAATATGGAGAAAACGTTCTAACAAATGATTGGTGTTATACTCAAAGAAGGTGAATCTATTGAATCCGCACTGAAGCGGTTCAAAAGAGAATGCGTCAACGCTGGAATCCAGTCCGAAGTAAAGAGACGCGAATATTTCGAAAAGCCGTCAGAAAGACGCAAGCGCAAGCATGACGCCGCAGTACGCAAGCGGGAGAAAAAGCGCATCATCATGCTCAGAAAAGACAAATCCTGAATGCCCACTCTCCAGGAAAAAATCGGCGAAGATATAAAGGACGCAATGAGAAAGAAGGAGGAAGTGCGACTCGGCACCCTCCGAATGCTCAAAAGCGAACTCCAGTATGAAATGACCAAGACGGGCGCCTCCACGTTGGAGGATGACCTGGTCATGACGCTCATTCGCCGCGCCATTAAGAAACGTCAGGAAGCAAAAGACCAGTTTGAGAAGGGCGGGCGTCCCGAGATGGCGGAAAAAGAAGCGGCAGAAATGTCCGTTCTTGAAACTTATTTGCCGGCAAGTATTTCTGAAGACGTAGTTCGCGCGAAGGCGCAGGAAATCATCGCAGAAGTAAAACCGGCAGGCCCCCAGGATTTTGGCAAAGTAATGGGGAAGGTCATGGCCGCCTTCAAAGGCCAGAACATTGACGGCAACACTGTAAATCGCATCGTGCGCTCCCTGCTCGGGAACTGAGAGGTCGCTTGAACGACGACTTAAAGCAGCGAATCATCGCGGCCATTCCTATAGAATCGTATATTGGCCGTTATGTGAAGCTCAAGAAAACCGGGAAAGGGTTTACGGGCCTTTGTCCTTTTCATCAGGAAAGAAGTCCGTCCTTTCATGTGCGTCCTGACACTGGGCGATTTCACTGCTTTGGATGCGGCAAAGACGGGGATCTGTTCACTTTCGTCATGGAAAAAGAGTCTCTGTCTTTTGTGCAGGCTCTCGACGAACTGGCCCGTTATGCGGGAATTGAACGCACCCCCGGAAAAGAAGATCCACTCAAACGCTATTATGATTTAAACGAGCAAGCCCTTCGCCTGTTTCGCTCTCACTTGAAAACAGACGATGTGGTGCAGAAATACATGGAGTCGCGGTCGATCCATGAAGACACGGCAGCTCGTTTTGAAATGGGCTCCTCTCCTGATTCGTGGAACTGGCTTGCTGAAAGCCTCGACCGCGAAGGAATTCGCGGCAAAGAAGAACTGCTCAAGGAAATGGGACTCATTCGCGCGAAAGAAGAAGATCGCCGCACGTATGATTTCTTTCGCGGCCGCGTCATGTTTCCCATTCGCGATGCAGTGGGCAGGCTGTGCGGATTCGGCGGAAGAGCTCTCCCTGGTTTTGATGATCGCGCCAAATACATTAACTCCCAGGATTCGCGCGTATTTCACAAGCAGGAACTGCTGTACGGTTTGTATCAATCTCTCAAAGAAATCAGGCCTTCGCGGGAAGCAATTCTTGTGGAAGGCTACCTGGATGTGATTGGTCTTTCGCAGGCAGGTCTTTCTCGCGCTGTGGCTCCGCTTGGAACTGCATTTACGGAAAGCCAGCTTCGCCTCATTGAAAAATACGCAGATACACTCGTCTGCATGATGGACGGAGACAAGGCGGGTAGAGCGGCTGCACTCAAAGCAGTTCGCCTTGCACTTGAAAAAGGGAAACTGCGTGTGCGAGTGCTTCTACTTCCAGAGGGCATGGATGCATTTGATCTATCTGTAAAAACAGATGCTGCTACCATTCTGTCTCTCCTTGCACTTTCTTTTCCAGGAGAGAGATATCTGATCGTAGAGACCATGTTTCCGGGCACCGCAGTCATTCCTGCAGCGGAACCTGGTTCAGAAGGTCTTCTTAGATTTGGGGAGCATGTTCGCCGCGAATACGAGCGCAAGAGAATGGAACTCGATGCGTCTTCTAAAAGAGACGGCCTGGCCAGATTGGATGAGCTGGTGAAGACCATGCCGCCAGAACTCGGGCAGATTTTGAAACAGGAAGGAAGCGCGATCATTGGAGTATCGCCTGATCGCGCCAGGTCTCCCATGCAGAAAAGGCCTGCTCAGGGTCGCACTGTGATGGCCCCTCCGCTCTCAAACATTGCAAAGTGCGAGCGGGAGATCGTTGCCATCTTCATGTTTCATCCAACCGCCCTCGTGGATTTACGCGAGGAAATGGATTCTTTTTCCTTTCAGGACGAGCCGTCAGAGATCATGGTTCGTTATCTAGATACCAGAGCTATTTCTGGGAATCTTTGGACGCCGGAGACTGTTTTTTCAGACCAGCTTCCCGATTCAATCGTCTCAATCTTTCATGGGCTTTTACTCTCACGCGCCCCATCAGAGGACCCTGTTGGAGTCGTGCGGGATTTGCTTGTAGAACACCGGATTCGAAGTCTCGAAAAGGAGTTCGAGGATCTGGATTTGCAGCTGGCGGGAGCCGATCCTGTAATGGAATTCCCGCTGCTCTCAAAGAAGAATGAGATTGTCCTGGAATTGCAGACTTTGCGGTCCAAAAAAATGAGGCTATCTGGAGTGGAAACACCCCAGGGCAGGAGCGAGGTATAACCGGCCATGTCAATGGAAGACCTACCGGAAATTCAAAAGATCATCTCAATTGGCAAAGCCAACGGAGAGATCACATACGACGAAATCAATGAGTACCTCCCCGAGAAGATCGTAAACTCGGAGTGGATTGAGGACGTGTTTACACTCCTCAACCAGATGGGCATCGAGGTTGTGGAGGAATACTCCAGCAGACCGCAGGAAGAAGTGGTCAAGAAGGAACCACCTGCCAAAGCGCGAAAGAAGAAAGACGCGCCCGCCAATTCAAGCGACGATCCGATTCGTCTCTATCTCAAAGAGATTGGCCGCGTTTCTCTGATTTCGGGAGACAAAGAAGTATTCCTGGCACGCCGCATTGAAAATGGCGAAAACATCATAGAAGAAACCATACTCGAATCGTCTTTGCTTCGTGCGAACTTCATGAAGCTTCTGCCCAAGATTCGTTCTCGCAAAATCAAAATCACAGATGTTGTGCGCGCAAACAAAGCGTACTACATGTCCACTACAGAACTGGAAAAGCTCGAGAAGATTTTCTTTCACGAGATGGAAACCATCGTCGCAGAAGAGAAGAAGCTGCAGGAAGCGCAGAATCGTCTCAAGAAGTACGTAGAAGGATCCAAGAAATGGCGTGAATACCGTCTGAAAGCGGACGAGTCCAAAGCACTCTTGCTCAATGCAGTGCGCAAGGTGGGTGTTTCACAAAAAGAAATCCAGCGCATTTCGCAGAAGATCAAGTCCATGGTGTTTCGCATCAAGGAGATCCAGAGACATTTCCTTGGCATTCGCGCGAGATACGGAAAAGACATCAAAGAGATCAAGGCGTACAACCGTTTCATTGAAAAGAATGAAAACCTGGATCTGATTGAAAAAGAAATGAACGCACCGATCGATGAGGTGCGCGAAATCATCAAGGATATCCGCAACAACGAAAGAAAGCTCCGCCGTATGGAGCAGGAAGCAGGTTCGATTGTATCTGATATACTCAGATGGGGCGAATCTCTCAATCGTGGTGAGCGCGAAATCGCTCAGGCAAAAAAAGAACTCATCAAAGCAAACCTCAGGCTCGTTGTTTCGATTGCGAAACGTTATGCGAACCGTGGTATGCATTTCTTCGATTTGATTCAGGAAGGAAACATTGGCCTGATCAAAGCGGTAGATAAATTCGAATACAAGAAAGGTTATAAATTCTCCACGTATGCTACATGGTGGATTCGTCAGGCAATCACTCGTGCGATTTCTGACCAGGCGCGCACGATTCGAATTCCAATCCACATGATCGAACAGATCAACAAAGTGGTGCGCGAGACTCGTCTCTTCCTCCAGGAAACTGGCCGGGAACCAACCAACGAAGAAATTGCAGAACGTCTTGGCTGGCCGGTGCAGAAAGTCAAAGCAGTCAAGAATGTTGCACGCGAACCAATTTCCCTGGAAGTTCCAGTTGGATCAGAAGAAGATTCAGAACTGGGAGATTTTATTCCGGATCAGGAAGTGGAATCGCCTATCAACGCAACGGCGCACAAACTTCTTACAGAACAAATTCGCAGTGTACTCAACACCTTGCCTGCTCGCGAGCAGAAAGTTTTGCGCATGAGATTTGGTCTGGACGATGGATATTCGCACACTCTGGAAGAAGTAGGTTACGTCTTCCAGGTGACTCGAGAAAGGATTCGCCAGATCGAAGCGAAAGCTCTGCGGCGTCTGAGACATCCGTCTCGCAGCAAGAAACTGAAAGACTACATCGACTGAGAGGATTCGAGCGGATGGATCGGCGCGTAGCTCTTACTCTGGCGACTGGGTTCACCTCTGCAGTCGTAGTATGTTTTGCACTGTTTGCAGAAGCACCTCAAGGCTGCGTCAAAGGCGATTGCATCAACGGACCAGGTGAGCGCGTTTTCCCGGACGGAAATCGCCTCATTGTAAGTTTCAAAAAGGGCATGCCGGAAGGCCAGGGTAAAATCCAGTACGCAGACGGCGGCACATACGAAGGCACATTCGTTGCCGGCAAACAACAGGGATACGGCACTCGAAACTGGCCAGGTCAGGCTCTTTACCGCGGCCAATGGCTGCAGGGGAGAATTCACGGTCAGGGTTCGATTCGATTTGCAAGCGGCACGACTCAGGAAGGATTTTTTCAAAACGGAATGCTCGAAGGAAAAGGCAAGTCCACTCTCTCAAACGGCGGCACATACGCAGGAGATTTTTCTGCCGGCAGATTTTCCGGAAAAGGAACACTCAAAACCCCCAGAGTGACCTACGAAGGCACTTTCAAATCGGGACGCGCGGATGGAAAAGGAAAGGCTGTCTGGACAGACGGAAGTTCAGCGGAAGGGGATTTCAGGTCAGGCAAGCCCCATGGATCGTGTAACGTGCGTTATGCGAACGGAAATCACTTTGAAGGGGAATGGAAGGACGGAAGACCCGACGGCCAGGGAAAATATTCCTGGGCGGATGGAGCGGTTTACACCGGTGGTTTCTCTGCGGGCATGCCCGAAGGGGAAGGCGAGTTCGTTGCAGAAGATCGCAATTATAAAGGATCGTTCAAGAGCGGCCTGTATTCCGGGAAGGGAGTGCTCGGAACAAAAGCGGGCAATCGTTATGAGGGAGATTTTGAAAAAGGAAGTCCTCACGGCCGCGGCGTCTACACCTTCAAATCGGGCACGGTATACGAAGGCGATTTCAGAGACGGTAAGTTTAACGGAAAGGGAACTCTGAAATTCAAAGACGGAACCACTCAGGAAGGAACGTTCAAAGACGGTCAGTTCACGGGCAAGTAATCAGGTGGCAGATCGCACTGCCTGGACCAGCACGTCTCTGCGAATTGGTTTGGTGAGATGACCATCACAACCTGCATCCAGTGATCTTTCAATGTCTTTGCGCGTTGAGTCTGCAGTAAGTGCAAGTATCCGAGTGGGAGGCTTTCCTGCTTCTCTTTCCAGGGTCCGAATTTGACGAACCGCAGTGAGTCCGTCCATCACTGGCATTTGATTGTCCATCAGGATCACGTCAAATTTACCTGGCGCGAATGCAGCCACAGCCTGTTCTCCGTTTTCCGCAATTGTTAGCTCGTGCGGGACAGCTCGCAGAAAAAGAGCGATGATGCTTCTATTGTCCTCCGCATCTTCTGCAAGCAGGATGCGGATGGGTCTGTCTGAAACAGGAATGGGTGCCGCCACGGGTGCTGCTGTGGTGCCTGCGGGAGCTGCAGGAGCTGCGAAGAGTACGCGAAAGAAAAACGTACTGCCGCGGCCGGGTTCACTTTCCAGACCAATGTCTCCGTGCATCATCGCCGTCAGTTTCTTACAGATGGCCAGACCAAGTCCTGTTCCGCCAAATCTTCTTGTGGTGCTCGTATCTACCTGCGTGAATTTTTCGAACACGGCTGCCTGCTTGTCTGCTGGAATTCCTATCCCTGTGTCTGTTACGGACACATGAACTCCAGGCTGCTTCTCTGTTGCCAGCGGATGCTTTTCTACTCGAATGGTGACACTTCCTTTCGCAGTGAATTTCATCGCGTTTCCAGTCAAATTCACCAGAATCTGGCGGAATCGTACTGGATCTCCGCGCACAATGTCAGGCGCGTCCGGACCAAAATTCAGATTCAGCGCAATTCCTTTTTCCTGAGCGCGGTAGCGATAGAGCTCCATCACCTGGCCCGCTGCTTCTTTCAGAGAAAAGTCGATCTCTTCTAGCTCCAGTTGCCCTGATTCAATGCGCGAAAGATCCAGAATGTCATTGATGAGGCCAAGAAGATGATCGCCCGCATTTCGCAGGGAACGCAAATAATCTCTCTGGTCTTCTGCGAGATTTGTGCCGGCAAGAATTTCGCTCATGCCAGTGATTACGTGGATTGGATTTCTAATTTCATGACTCATACTTGCCAGGAATTCTGATTTAGCCTGGTTGGCGCGGATTGCTTCACTGGTGGCGCGCCGGAAATCTTCCGTCATTTTTTCTGCCAGAGTCAGAGCCTGATCTCTAGCACCGGAGAGTGAGCGAATCACAATGAAAAGAAGAAGAGAGATAATCGAGCCGGAACCAAGGATCATGTAGGGAAGAGTGCGGCCTGCAGTGTCTTCAAAATCTGCTGGCATGGGGAAATACAGATGCTTCTGCAATCCTCCTGTGCTGATGGTGATCACTTCGAAGTAAACACCCTGACTGCCTGGATCCAGGGTATACACTGCGCGATCGCGAAAGAGTGCATGGATCAATCTGGCCAAACTTACTTTAGAAACTATAAGATCTCCTCCGTCCAGAGGCTGCACCCACGTAATGATCTGATCATCTCCCGGGCTTGCCATTGCCACCAGGAATTTCTGAGCGCGTGCTTTCCCCAATTCGCCTTGCAGATGCGCGTACGTATTTTGAGAGAGTCTTTCGCCTGCAGGGTAGAGTCTTTGTAATCCGCCGGAAGTGGAAATGAAATCAATGGTCTCGAATCCCGGAAAGTTGGTGCCGAAGTCCACTCCCTGAAGATATCTCTGCAAGGCTGGTCCTCCGCCCAGGCCCTGAACTGCAGCACCCAATTCACGCAGCTCCTTTTCATGCATCAGCATGTTGTCTTTGATCGCTGCCGCCTCAAAGCTTACAGTCAGGTGAAAGGAATCGCGCACCTGTCTGTCCACTGCATCGCGCGAAATCAAGAAGAAGCCAATGGAGAATCCGAAACCAACTGCCAGAATGACTCCTGGCAGCAAGTTCCCGGTGCGAGAACGTTTCACGGTTTCTTTAGATCAGATCCCTGCGGGGCGTCCAGGTCTGTCTGGTTCATCCTCCCTGGATCCTGTGGAACGGATTGCAAATTGAGCGGAAGCATCTCTTCCAGTTTTTTCATATCTGCGATGGATTCTGCACTGAGCTTTTCCACTTTCTTGTTCGCAAGAGATTCTCCTGCTTTCAAAGTGATCTCTCCGGGCTTGTCGATCACGACACTTTTTTTGGCGGTGTCTTCCATTTGAACCGCTCCTCCGAAGAGTGCCACCTTGGAGCCTTTTTCAGCAGACACGAGGAAGTTGGTTCCGCGAACACCTGCCACCGCCGTTGGCAATCTTACCTGCACTTGTTCTTTCGATGGAATCTTTAACAGGAAGAAGCCGGCCTTACCTTTATCCAGGCGAATGATGGTTTTGTCTTTGGATTGAAGTTCTTCCAGTTTTAGTTCGGAGTTTTCAGCCAGCCTGAATACACCTACGTTTTGAACCATCACCTCTGCGTAAGAATCTTTTCCAGTGCGAATCATGTCGTCATGGTATAAGATCTGGCCAGACTCTGCTGGTTTTGTTTCCCCTGCATGAGTGACGAATATTTCTCCGCGTGCAAAAGTAATGCGGGACAATCTGGATGGAGTCTGTCCGCAGAGAACGGGCAAAAGTACCAGTAGAAGTAGGCGACGTTTCATAAGCAAATGGCCTCAAGCGGGCGGGTGCCGTCCATTGAATTCCAGGCATGCCCATGTAAAAAAAGACATAAAATCCTTTCTGGAATAGGGCCTTTTTCGTTTTCTGTACCCGGCGATGAAACCACGCACATTATACGACAAAATTCGTGAAAACCACATTGTAAATGAGGACGCAGAGTCTGTGCTTCTCTATATAGACCGGCATCTGGTTCACGAAGTAACTTCTCCTCAGGCTTTCGAAGGGATTCGAATGGCCGGCCGTAAGATTCGCAGACCGGATCTAACGTTCGCAACCATGGATCACAACGTCTCCACTCGTTCTAGAGACTGGGGCGCTGCAGGCGAACTCTCCAGAATACAGATGGAGACTCTGTCTAAAAACTGCAAAGACGCCGGGATTCGGATTTTTGATTTGAACAATCCAGATCAAGGGATCGTCCACATCATTGGTCCTGAGATGGGTTTGACTTTGCCTGGCCTCACCATCGTTTGCGGAGATTCTCATACAAGCACGCACGGTGCATTTGGTGCTCTTGCATTTGGAATCGGCACAAGCGAAGTAGAGCACGTACTGGCAACGCAGACTCTGGTTCATCAGAAGTCAAAGAACATGCTCATCTCCATTGAAGGAGACACTGGACCTGGTGTGACTCCGAAAGACATCATCCTCTACATCATTGGTGTGATTGGCACAAACGGCGGCCAGGGTTCCGTCATCGAATATTCAGGAGAAGCCATCCGCAAACTTTCTATGGAAGGGCGAATGACTATCTGCAACATGAGCATTGAAGCAGGCGCCCGCGCGGGTCTCATCGCTCCGGATGAAACTACATTTGAATATCTCAAAGGAAAAGATTTCGCACCAAGGGGCGCCGATTTTGACAAAGCGGTGGCCTACTGGAAGACTCTTCCATCAGACGAAGGGGCACATTACGATCGAGTGGTGAAGATCAAAGGTTCTGACATCACACCTATGGTAACCTGGGGAACCAATCCAGGTCAGGTCGCGTCCGTTGCTGCGGCTGTGCCGGATCCAGACTCAATGTCGGATAACGTGGAGCGAGAAACAGCACGTCATGCGCTCAAGTACATGGGACTGAAAGCTGGTCAGAAGATGACCGATATCACCGTGGACAATGTATTCATTGGATCGTGCACGAACGGCCGCATTGAGGATCTTCGCATTGCAGCAAAACTCGCGAAGGGAAAGAAAGTCAAAAGCGGAGTCAAAGCAATCGTGGTTCCTGGATCTGGCCGGGTGCGCAGACAGGCAGAAGAGGAAGGACTTCACAAGGTATTTCTCGATGCCGGTTTTGAATGGAGACTGGCAGGCTGTTCTATGTGCCTGGGCATGAACGATGATGTGCTGGCACCGGAAGCAAGATGCGCTTCTACTTCCAACAGAAACTTTGAAGGCAGACAGGGTAGAGGAGCACGCACTCATCTGGTGAGTCCTCAGATGGCCGTGGCCGCCGCCGTAGAAGGCAAATTCGTAGATGTGAGGAACTGGAACTGATGCAGGCTTTTACTAAACTATCAGGCGTAGCCGCCCCGCTCGACCGGTCCAACGTGGACACGGACCAGATCATCCCCAAGCAATTCCTAAAGAAAATTGAACGTTCTGGATTTGGAATTCATCTGTTTCACGACTGGAGATTCTCAGACGCAGACGGGAAGGTTCCCATTGCTGATTTTCTTTTGAATCGCGCACCTTACAATAAAGCCTCGATTCTGCTTGCGAGAGAGAACTTTGGCTGCGGTTCAAGCAGGGAGCATGCACCCTGGGCTCTCGAAGATTTTGGAATTCGCTCCATCATCGCTCCTTCTTTCGCAGACATCTTCTACAACAACTGCTTCAAGAATGGAATGCTTCCTGTGATCCTTCCGACGGGCCAGGTGGACGAACTCTTTGAGTATGAAGCAAAGAATCCGGGGCAGTCTTTTGAAATTGATCTGCCTGCACAGTTGATCCGTCGTCCGGACGGAAAGACGTATTCCTTTGAAGTGGATGCTTTTAGAAAGGAATGCCTGCTCAACGGCTGGGATGACATTGGTTTGTCTTTGCGGCATGCAGATAAGATCTCATCCTTTGAAAAGTCTTACTTTGAGAAATTTGGATATGTTAAAGTTTAGATTCTTTAGTTTTCTGCTTCTGGCCGCGGTTGCCTCTGGAGTGTTTCTCGCAAACTGCGGTCCTGCGCGTGATCCCATCCCAACCGGGATCACCACTGCAGAGATGGCAGCGGGCCAGATTCGAGTAACTGCGACAGGACGTGCGGAGCAGGGAACGATTGATCGTGCGAATGGTGCGATGATGCGCACAACCAGCTGCGATGCGGCCAGGCTTCTTCTGAAAAATGAATTGAAAAGTACTGCATACAAAAATCCGTCCAGGAATTTCAAAGAAAGTAGCGAAGTGCACTTGATTTACAACGGCGAGTATTGCAGACTCAGCGGAATCTACGATCCGGCAGGAAAATTTGAACCCACAACTCCTTGATGGCAAAGCTGCGTCAGAACAAATCCGAAATGATCTTCGCTCTCGCGTAGAAAAGCTGAAGCTGCGAGGCGGTCCAGTTCCGGTGCTCGTGACCATCCTCGTTGGAAACAATCCATCTTCAGAAGTTTACGTGAAGATGAAAGGAAAGGCCTGCGAATCGATTGGCCTTGGATCGCGCAAGATCCAGATGCCAGAAGAGACCACTACAGAAGAACTACTGAAAGTAATCGATGAGTGCAATGCGGATCCAACCGTCCGCGGAATATTGCTGCAGCATCCTTCTCCTTCTCAAATTGATGAGCGTGCAGCATTCGACAGAATCGCAATAGACAAAGACGTAGATGGAGTCACTGCATTTGGTTTTGGCAGAATGAGTCTTGGAATTCAAGCTTACCCTGCCTGCACCCCCGCAGGAATTGTGAAGCTGCTCGATCATTACAAGATCAATCTGAGTGGGCTACACGCTGTCATCGTTGGAAGATCACCGATTCTAGGAAAACCAATGGCACAACTTCTACTGAATCGGGATTGCACCATCACTGTGTGTCATTCCCGCACAAAAGATCTTCCGCGTCACCTGCAGAGCGCGGACCTTGTTGTGGCAGCATGTGGAAAGCCGCGTTACATCGTAGGTGATTGGATCAAAGAAGGAGCCATCGTGGTGGATGCAGGCTACAACGACGGAAACATTGGTGACGCTGATTTCGAAAGCTGTGCGAAGAAAGCTAGCTGGATCACTCCGGTTCCAGGCGGAGTCGGCCCCATGACCATCACCACTCTCATCGCGCACACAGTAGAAAGCGCAGAAAAAGCTTCCGGTTAAATCAGCGGTTTACGATTCTCTCAAGAATGATCGCACAGGCCACGCCTGCGTTCAGTGAACCTGTTTTGCCGTGCATTGGAATGGTCATAAGATAATCTGCGCGCTCAATCAAGATCGATTTGATTCCTGTTCCTTCACTTCCCACAAGCAGGCACAGTTTCTCCGCTTCAGGAAGATCATCCGAATCGGTTGTGCGAAGGAATGTTTGTCCTCTGGCCGGTTCTGTTTCATCCGGAACTGAGGCGATGATCCAGATCCCTGCTTCTTTCATTCTTTCTACAAATTGAGGAAGATTTCCAACATTGTATGCCGGAATGTGAAGGCTTGCACCGCTCGATGCTCTGTGAACTGCTGGAGTGACAGGGGAGGTTTTGCTTCCTGAAAAAACAGCGCGCACTCCGAGAGCTTCTGCAGTGCGCAGGATGCTTCCCAGGTTCTGTGGATCTGAAACTTCGTCGAGCGCCAGGAAAGGTCCGCCCAGAGCGAGTGCGTCTTTTGCTGTCGCAGGAGCGGCTGCTCTGTAAGAACCTGCCAGCTCAAGCACCACTCCCTGGTGGTGAATGCCAGGAAACATTCTGTCTATTTCTCTTCTTGGCAATTCCTGAACTGCACCGCCCAGTGCCATGACCTGCGATCTGAGATCGTTTGGAAAACTTTCTGACAAATAGATTTTATTCACTCGCGGCGGATTGTCTGCGCGCAAAAACTCGCGCACAGTTTGTCTGCCGTAAACGATGTTGTCTCTCAAGCCTTCTCCCAGGTGGTTCCCTGAGGTGAATCCTTCAAGATGATTCCCTTTGCTTTGAGTTCGTCTCTGATCTGATCGGAAAGTGCCCAGTTTTTTTCCGCGCGAGCACGGAGTCTTTCTTCGATCTTGCTTTGCACGTAAGATGCAAGATCTCCCAGATCCGCCTGTGGTTTTTCGCGCTGGTCTTCCGGGCGAAAATCAAGCACTGCGATGATCTGGTTGGCTGCGTAGAAAAACACAACTGCCTGTCTGGCCAGATCTGCATCCATGCCTCTTGAATTCAGGTCGCTTACAGCATCAAAGACAGCGGCCAGGGCGCGTGAAATGTTCAGATCGTCGAGAAGTGCATCCTGGAAAGATTGAATCGCAGTGGCGAGGCCCTTGTCCGCGAATAGTTTTTGAGGCTGCGCCGGGTCGCGCGCTGCGAAAGTTGTGGCCGCTTGTTTTTCAGTGATCCCGGAAGTGCCGAGAGCTTTGTCCAGACAGGTCTGGATTCTTTCACACGCTGCATCTGATGCTTTGAGGTTTTCGAAAGTGAAATTCAGGCGAGAGCGATAGTGAGTGGACAAGAGCAGATAACGTAGAGCGCGTTTCATGGAGAGCTTTTCATGCAGCTTCATTGTATCTGCGGGAGCGCGATTTTCAGAGATGAGTCTTTCGAGTCCTTGCTTTTCGCTCAGATCGCGAAGGGTGAAGTAGTTGCCCAGAGATTTGGACATCTTCTTTCCGTCCACAAGGAGATGCTCGTTGTGCACCCAGTAGCGTACGAAGTTTTCTCCGCGGTATGCGCAGCAGGATTGAGCGATTTCGTTTTCGTGGTGTGGAAACAATAAATCAATTCCACCTGCATGTATGTCTACACCACCGGCTCCGTATATATCTCGGATCATGGCAGAGCATTCCAGGTGCCATCCAGGTCTGCCCTTTCCATACGGTGAATCCCAGGCTGGTTCAGAAGGCGCTTGTTGTTTTTTCCAGAGTGCGAAGTCTCTTATATCTTCTTTTGTATATTCGTCTGCTGTGAATCTTCCGCCCGCAGCTGCTTTCAGTTGTTCCGGTTCGATGCGCGAAAGCTTCCCGTACTCCGAGAAAGATTTCAGTCTGAAATAGACATCTCCATCCTGAGAATAGGTGTGCCCGCTTTTTTCCAGTTTCTGCATGAGATCTATCATCGCGGGGATGGAATCGGTTGCCTTTGGTCGGTGCTCTACATCCTGAATGCCCAGGTATGCTAGATCTTCCAGGAAATATTCAATGAAAGGCTTTGTGAAAGCGAAGATGTCTTTTCCCTGCTTTGCTGCATTCGCGATGATCTTGTCTTCCACATCTGTGATGTTGGTTGTGTGATCCACTTTGTATCCAAAGAAGAGCAGGGACCTGCGAAGCACATCCACAGACATGTAGGATCTGAAGTTGCCGATGTGGTTGAAATTGTAAACCGTCGGACCGCAGTTGTAGAGTTTCACTACACCAGGCTGGCCAGGTTGGAACTCTTCTTTTTTTCCGCTCAGAGAGTTGAATAGACGGAAAGACATATGGTCATGGGCGTCGTGGAGCGTCATTCGTCAAGGATACAGCGTGTAGGTAGTGCGATAATGCATGTAATTCTGGAACGTCACGCGGCAGTAGTTACGGGATTCTTTGGAAGGAATATTCTCGAGGAACAGATTGAAATCACCGTGATAGTACTGTGCCTTCCATCTGGCCAGACTTCCAGGTCCGCCATTGTAGGCGATCGACGCCCAGCGGAAGTCATTGTCGTAGGAGCGAAGAAGATCCGCAAAGAATTTGCCACCCATGCGAATGGATACGGATGGCTCAAGCATGTCCGGGTTCTTCATCTGCATCCTGGGCGCAAGCCACCTGCCAGTGGCGGGCATGACCTGCATCAGACCGAGCGCTCCGGATCTGCTGACTGCCAGTTCGCGAAACATGGATTCCTGTCTCATCAGTGCGTAGATCATGTCTTCGGAAAGACCGAACTCGGAGGAGGCGGATCTCACTTCGCGCAAATACGGGCGAGGGTAGAGCTGCTTGAGAAAATCCGGCGCGATAGAAAAAGGATCTTCTGGAATGTTTTCATCCCGTGCAAGCTGACGCAGGTGCCATACAGATTGATCCAGATGACCGGATTTCAAGCCAAGCATGACCTTTCTCAGGAAGAGTTCCTTTCTGGACATACGATCTTTGAAGTAGTAGTCAAAGTACTCTGCACCCAGGTCAAATTCTCCGAGCTTCCAGACTGTAACAACAGGCTCGGGCACGGAATACTGAACGGATTGCAGTCTTTGCCATAGCGCAGTCGCTCGCGGATCAAAGTAACTCGATAAGTTGCGCGCAGCCAGGAAGCGAATGGCGTCTGGATTTCCTCCGTGCCTGCCTATCCAGCGCAAGTATGTAGGCCGGTCTCTTACGTCCTGCCAGTCGCGGCGAAAGTCGCCTGGCTGCATTTCGTCCCAGAACGCACGAGCGTAATACGAACCAGGTGCCATTTCATAAAATTTCTTTTCTACATCTTTTGCTTTTTCAGTTTCTCCGGTGGCCAGATACATTCTGCGAAGCCAGTAAACGAATCTACCATTCGCACTTCCGGGAGGCATGCTTCCGCGTGCGAGTTCCCAGTAGGCAGGTTTGGCCCAGTGAATGTGTTTGTCGTCGCTGCCGATCAGAAATTCGATCAGGCTGTCGTGCACTTCCAGATCGTAATCGAAAACTGCGAGATAGGCAAGAGTCTCTCTGAATGCACGGTCTTTGTCTCCCATTGCTTCCAGAGTATCCAGCTGCAGTCTCCATATTCCTGCGTTTTCTTTTTTCACAAAATCAAATTGATCTATGAGGGAAAGAGTTTCCGCATAACGTCTGGCCGCGGTCAGTTTCCATCCCCATTTGTACAAAATCAAGGGTTCACGCGAAACAGCAGTGTAGCTTCTCTTTGCAAGATCCTGAAAAGAAGCGCGATCTCCAATCGAGATGAGATGATTGCCATCTCCCAGAGTGGTCTGAGGAGATGTGGTCTCGAGGAGTCTGGGGGCAGGCCAGGCGGAAGCGAGTGCTGCTTTTTCCTGTGGAGTCAGGAAATCATAGAACATGAATAGAGAACGATGAAGGCTGTGTTGATCCGATCCAGCGCGAAAGGCTGCGGGAAAATAGTATTTCAAATCCTGGAAGATGGACCTGAGGAGTCCCGGATCATCGAGGCTTCGAGCAGCCGCAAGCAAATACAAATTCCAGCCATCGTCTCTTCTTCCTGCGCGAATGTAGGCTCTGGCGCGATAGAAATGAGTCTTGTCCTGCGAAACACCACCCAGTCGTCCAGCAAGCTCGAGTGCCTCTGCATTCATTTGTTTGGCAAGAAGCACCTCTAGCTTTTCGGTGTAGATCTTCGCTGTGAGTGGGTCCGGTTCTCTGAGCGCGGATTTGCTCAGTAGCCTGAGCCTCGCGTCATTCCATCCAGTTGCGTGGAGCATTGCGGATAGCTTGAGTATGGCGAGCCGTGGAATCTGGGACGTCACGCTTTCGTTTGGAAGATCGTGGATGCAATCATTCAACTTCATCTGACTGGAAAGGTCACAGGTAAGGCCCAGGAGTCCGAGGTAGATCGAAACAGGTTCCCGAAGAGATTCTGCAAGCGGCGCGGTTTCCGGGCTGATAGGAATCTTGTGTATTTTTTCCTGCATGGCCCGGCCGAGAATGTATCTGTGGGTGTCGGAAGAAGCTCGATTGGAACGGAAGTAACGCTGGAGTTCTCCCCAGCGGCCGGCGCGCAGGAGATCCACGGGATCCCCGGCCAGGGTTTCCGGGAAAATTTTCAGTGGCAAAACCAGGATGAGAAGCAGGATAGAGCCTGGATGCGACCGGCGGAAGAATTTTTGGAAAGATTGGATCATGCAACCCATGATTCGTTCTTCTTACCGAGTTTTCTTGGCCCGGGTATGCTGGGAAGAACTGTTTTCCAGGCCCATCCGTGCGTTCTATTTCGAATGCCCGCGTGGCAAGATGCATCCATACACGAGGAAGCTGCCCGAATCATTCCTCTATTATATCGGAGCTTCGTAGATGGCTCCGTGCAAGAAGATACGGCGAGTATGCCGTTTCCTAACTTCACTCGCCAGAGATTGCTTCGCGCTGTGTGCGGCTTTGCAGTATGGAAAGGAGAACTGGACTGGCTGTATTCTCTCGCTTTGACTGCAGGTGCCACGGATCCAGTGATTTTCCTTGCACTCTCTTCTGCGCTTCTCGAAGGCAGGTCCACACTTGCCAGTTTCTTTGATGGCAGATTGAAGCAAAGAATGCCTTTGATGGACGATTTGCTTCATGGAATTCGCGTGCCTTATGATGAGCAAGAGCCGGATGAATCCGCTGGATTCTTAAACTACTTTTACCCGGGCAAATCGCGGAAGTTAGGCGACTTTAGAAAGCTCGGTGCTTTTAGAGAAGCATCGGAAGCGGCTCTTGGCTGGATGCTTCTGGGCGGTCATTTTGTGAAGTTTGAAAAAGCAAGCGCCTTCTGCCAGGCTGAGTCTGGAAGTAAGACGAATCTGCGGCAATGGTTTGCGGCAGCCAATGGAAAGAAATCCAGCAATGTGGAGGGCGATTCTACCTGGAATCTGGATTCTTCGCCTGGCATCAAGGAAGGAAATACTCCAGTGGGAACGCGTGGCAGGATGGCCGCAGAAAGCAGAGCGGGAACCTACTTTCAGGCAAGGTTGATTCTGGCCAGACAGGCCATCGCCTCGCGCAGATGGATGGATGCCGATTCTTATTTGAAACATACTCTCCCCTGGCATCCTTACGTACTTCACCTGCAGGCGCAGGCTCACATTGGACTGGGAGAGCTGGGCCTGGCCGCCGCCTGTTATCGCAAAATTGTAAAAAGGCATCCAGATCGAGCGGAATTCTGCGAAAACTATGGACGCATTCTTTCCTCGATGGGAGACGAAGCAGGCTCAGCCCGGGCGCTCGGGCGCGCTGCCGAAATTCGGTCGTCGGCAAAAAGAGTTTACTCATAGGGTTTTGTCCCTTACAAGGTGCACAGTGAGCGCTTACACAAACGAACAGCTAAAAGAGATCGATAAGATCCTGAAATTCATCAAACAGATGGAAGGCATCGTGCGTACTTCACCAAGCCGCGAGCAGGTGGAGAGAGTGCGCAAGGAGCTCAAGAAGTTCCGCGAAAAGCTCAAAGAAATGATTCCCGGCATTGATGCAATGACAGTCAATGTGGACGAGCTTCGCACAAAACTGGGCCTCACCGCAGTCATTCCAACCGTTCAAGAAACAGCCGCGGCCAAATCCCAGGACGACGGAGAGAGCGGAGACATTCTGGATCGGTTTCCTATCCAGAAAGCGAGTCCTCATTGCACAGACCCGGACGTGAACTTGATGGCAACCATGCTTCTAGTTCTTCAGAAAGACTACTGGCCTGCCATATCCGAACAGCACTGCAAACTTGATTTTTCCTGCGCCAATGAGCGCGACGCGATCCGTGTGCTATTGGAAAACGCCGTGCGAAGTCTCAAGGTGCTTGCTGAGACTATAGAAGAATATGCCACTGCGGACAAGCAGGACTTTCGCGAGCAGCTCCTCAAGATGAAGAACAAGCAGACCCGGATCTTCCTGTTTGAAACGAACGACGTGATGAAGGGTGTGCGAGAATTCCTTAAGAAGCTGGTGGATGACCTGGACCACGGGGGCGGAGCCGTCATGAACCGGGATGAAGTCATCAAGACCAACAGCCGTTTCGAGGAGTCCAACTATCTGGAGGGCCGAACCATCGCTGACGCGATCCGCGAAGTCGAATATTTTACTTCGAAGGTCATAGAAAGGCTGAATTTGCCCCAGTTCAAAGTGAAACCCTGATTCCTTTCCCAAATTCTGATTGAGGAATCACGGCGAGTCCGCTTCTCTGGCTCAATGGCACTTGTCAAGACAGCATCTGAGGTCACAAACTCCACGATCGGCGAGAATTCGTACTTCAGTGGCCGATTCTTCATCAACGGATCACTCAAGATTGATGGAAAATTCGAAGGCAAGTCTCTCCAGGCAGATCAGCTCTACATCGGTGTAACGGGCCGGGTCAAAACAAACGTAACTGCATCTTCTGTCATCGTAGAAGGAATCATTGTAGGCAACATCACTGCACGAAATCGCGTCATGCTTCTCCCCACAGCTCGTATCCTGGGAGATATTTCTACTCCGGAACTCATCATCCAGAACGGTGTGATCCTCGAAGGTCGTTGCATGATCTCCAATGATCTCAAACACTCTGCGCGAGATTACATTGAATCAGAGTATGGCAGAGACAACCTCACTCTTGAAAGATTGTTCGGCACACGTGCGAGGACTGCGTAAGTCTGAAAGAGCACATCGTCATCACCGGCGGTGATCCTGCCGGCATTGGCCCGGAAATCTTTCTGGGCTCCCTTCCAGAGATTCTAAAAAAGCACCCCATCATTTACATCAACACTGCAGGCGCACAACATGCAAGAGAGTGCGTTCGCATCGCAGAAGGCGTCCACGTGCGCACCCTTGTCGTTTCCTCGGAGAGTTTGCGTGAAGCAGGCAGTGGGCTTACGATTTTAGATCTACCGGAGCAGGAAAGAGTAGTGCCTGGAATTCCCGGCCGAGAATCCGGACGGCGAGCGCTTGCGGCGCTTGAAGCTGCGTGCATCTGGATCAAACAACGTGGAACAAAAGCACTCGTCACCATGCCTCTTTCCAAGCATCACGTGAGTTTGTCTCATCCCGCATTTCGCGGACACACAGATTACCTGGCGGATGAATTCAGTTCCAAGGTGATCATGTTGATGCATGGAAAAGCTTTGAGTGTCATTCCACTTACAGTTCATGTACCGCTGAGCCATGTGCCGGCTGAGTTGCATGCAAGAATGAACGATGCGGATTTGATCCGCATTTTGAAAATCCTTCACGGTTGGAAAGAGTACTCTGGCACGAGATGGGCTTTGTGCGGCCTCAATCCACATGCGGGAGAAAATGGACTTCTTGGCCGCGAAGAGATCGATTTTATGAATATCATTGCAGATCGCTGGAAAGCAGAAGGTTTGCCCATCGAAGGCCCTCTTCCAGCCGATGGGATTTTTCAGGAATACCATCACGGACGTTACCGGCTGGTTCTTTCTGCCTACCATGATCAAGGCCTTGCTCCATTCAAAGCTCTGGAAGGCAGGGCTGGCGTGAATTGCACGATTGGCCTCCCGTTTGTTCGCACAAGTCCCGATCACGGAACCGCATTTGAGATTGCAGGAAAGGGGGTGGCAGATTCAGCTTCCTTTGCGGCTGCTTTTGAGCTTGCCCAGGCTTCAGAACCGCTATGGATATGAACGCGATTCTCTTTCCACTTTTTGCGATCTGGGGAATCTTCTCCATAGTTCTTCTTTTTCAGAAAAGAATCGAATGGCATCTTCGCATCAGTGCCATGCTGATTTGTGCTTTTTATATTGTCCTTTTCTATTCGGAGGCTCATCAATCGTTTGAGAGCTACAGAGATTCGTTTCGTACTACGTTAGGCGCTCTGCTCACTTCTGTATTGCCATTTGTAGGCTTGCTGCTTCTGGTATTCTGGCCATTCGTCATTTTGATTTCTTTCTACAGCATTCACGCAAGCCTCGCGCGCGGACTCCTTCGCATTTTTACTGTGCTCACTCTACTGTTCTGGTTTCTTCAATTCGCTTTGCCTCGCATGGGTTGGCATCTCGATCCAATCCTTTCGCGAGTTCCAGAAAAAGTGCATGTCCCTGAGATTCAAACTCCGGATGTAAAGATGCCGGATCTGAAAATTCCGGAAGTTAAGCTGCCTTCTTTGAAAGGAGATAGCGGGTCGCAGCAGAAAAAATAAAAGTCACAACGACTGCGAACAAGAACAGCCCGGCCGCAAAGTAATCTGCGGTGACGTTTGCTCTTTCCCTCCAGACTGCAATGCCCGCGCACACGAGGTTTGCGATCTGGTAGAGTACCAGTACTCTGCTTACGGACCATCCATTTTGCCGCAGGAGCTGGTAGAGATGAGTTCTGTGCGCGGAGAAGATGTTGTGTCTGTCAGACAATCGCCTGAAGATCGTGAGAGTTGCATCCAGAAGGAATGGCGCAAAGAGCAAGAGCCCGAGAGTAAAATCAAGACCGCCGGCAATTTCATCCGGCTGCCATTTCAGAAGCGGACCGCGAGGTTCCGGATGACCCCAGACGAGCGGGAGAAAGCCAATGAGAAATCCTAGAAAGTAACTGCCTGAGTCCCCCATGAACAGAGTCGATGGTCGAAGGTTCCAGAGTAGAAACGCAAGAAGGCTTGCAGACAAGCAAAGAAGTCCGCGGCCGATGACCGGGCTGTCACCGGCGGTGAGCATGATAAACCATCCCCCAACGAATGTAAACCAGAAGGCTTGAAATCCAGCCAGGCCATCCATGCCGTCCATAAAATTGAAGAAGTTGATACAGACTACAGTCCACAGGATTTGAAAGGCGAGCGCTGGAGGTCCGGAGACGACGAGCAAATCCAGAATCTGAACAGAATCCGGGGCGGCGTAGTAGCACAGAAGGCTTGCTGCTGCAATTTGAAATACGAGTCTGCTTCCCGCGGAAAGCTGGATCGCGTCATCGACCAGGCCAAGAAGAGAGAATGCGGTGGATCCCACGAGCACCGCCAGAACGTGCGCGCTCCATCCGTCTCGCCACGCAAAGTATGCGATCGCCATGAGAAAAGGCACCTGCAAGCTGAGCCCGCCACTTCTCGGTGTGACCCGCGTGTGCATGGAGCGCGGATTGGGGCGATCCGGCAGAAGTTGAATGCGTGTGAGCAGTCCGGCCGCAACAAAGCTGGATACAAAACACAGAAAAGCGATGACCGGAGTGGCCGTTCCAGACATGTTTGCACAAAAAAGAGAAGCCGCTTTTCTTGAAATAATATTTAGGCCAGGTCGAAGATGGAATTCAGGGGTCTCTATACGGCAGTCGTCACGCCTTTCACATCCGGGGGCAGTCAGATCGACTACGATGCGTACGCGAAGCTTCTGGAGCGTCAGATAGCTGGAGGCGTGGCAGGAGTGGTCCCCTGCGGGACCACGGGCGAATCTCCTACGCTCACCCATGAGGAACACAGTGAACTCATCCGCCGCACAGTCTCTCTTGTGAAAAAAAGGGTGCAGGTCATCGCAGGCACCGGGTCAAATTCCACTGCAGAGGCCATCGAGCTAACGAAAGCTGCCTGCTCGGATGGAGTAGATGCGGTGATGATTGTCAATCCGTACTACAACAAGCCAACTCAGGAAGGTCTCTTTCGCCATTTTGAAGCAGTGGCAGGCGTATCGAGTGTCCCGGTGATGGTCTACAACATTCGCGGCAGAACGGCAGTCAATATTGAGCCAGAGACATTCACACGACTCAAGAGCGTTGCGCGCATCGCCTGCGTAAAAGAAGCAAGCGGAGATCTTGGACAGATGGCTCGCATCCATCAGCTGGCAGGAGATAGAATCGCACTTCTTTCGGGGGATGACAATCTAACGCCTGCGGTGATGGCGATAGGCGGCCTTGGAGTTGTATCCGTCGCATCCAATATTTTTCCAAAGAGACTCTCTGCGATGGTCAAGCATTACCTTGCAGGTGATTATAAGTCTGGCAATGCGATCTTCTATGACCTTCTCGAGTTCATGCAGGCTCTTTTCTGGGAAACCAATCCAATTCCAGTAAAAGCAGGTCTGGCGGCCCTGGGTCTGTGCAAGCCTGACATCCGCCTCCCCATGACTCCGATGAGCGAAGGCAAACGTCGCGAATTCGAAATACTGCTGAATGCTCTGGGAGAAGATAGATGATTCGTTTTGTGATGTCGGGCGCCCGTGGTAGAATGGGCCAGATGATCTTGAATACGGCCACGTTGCCTGATTTCAAAGATCGCATAACGGCATCCGGACAAATTGACGTTGGAGATGACCCTGTTTCTCAGATCCAGGGTGCAAGCGTCATGATTGATTTTTCAAGTCCCGCAAATACCCTTGCCATGGCAAAGTTATGCATGGCGCATAACGTTGGTTTTATCGTGGGCACCACCGGGCTCACCTCCGCACAGAAGGCAGAAATTGAGTCTGCATCTTCTAAAATTCCAGTGCTCATCAGTCCAAACATGTCACTGGGCGTGAATTTGCTTTTTCATCTTACAGGAATCGCAGTCTCAGCTGTTCCGCAAGCAGACGTGGAAATTGTAGAGCTCCATCACAATCAAAAAGTGGACGCACCTTCCGGCACAGCGGCGCGCATGAAAGACATTGTCAAAGAGAAGAGAAACCTTGCAGAAAAGGACGTTGTGCACGGAAGAGAAGGGCTCGTAGGCAAGCGCAAGCAGGAAGAAATTGGTATGCACGCAGTGCGCGGCGGTGATACACCCGGCGATCATACTGTGTATCTATTTCTAGACGGAGAAAGGCTGGAAATCACCCATCGCGCATTATCACGCATTGTATTTGCGCGTGGCGCACTCCAGGCGGCGCTCTTCCTGTCCGGGAAGCCGGCAGGAATCTACACAATGAACGATGTTCTGGGGATTGCGAATGCTTGAGAATCTCTGGAATTCGGTGCGTCCGTTTGTTCGTTTTATCGACATACTGATAGTTGCATTCCTTTTATATCGCGCTTACATCCTTCTGTCACGCACGCGCGCCATGCAGCTTCTGCTTGGCTTTGGACTCATCCTGCTTCTGGATGTCATCGCGCGTAGATTCTCCA
>JAIBBM010000032.1 GCA_019694685.1 Leptospirales bacterium | reverse complement strand
CGCTTGGATTTGAAAAAGGGAGTCCGGCGGAAGGGCAAATCAACGAGCGCAAAGACGTTCTTCGCAACATCGCCAATCTGGTTCTGTCCGGAAAGCGCAAGGCAGACATAACCAGCGTCCAGCAGCAACTCGATCTAAGGGAGGAACTCAGAGCGAGCTTCAACCACGTTGTAGGAGGCGGAATCGAGGAAGTATACTTTAACGAATTTACCCTGGATTGATGATTCGACTGCGTTTTTGATTGCAGTCTTTGCCCCCGGACGTCCTTTACGCACCTGAGGCAACCATCAATGTCCGAACTTCTCATCACAAAACATATACCAGACATGTACGCAAGAGCAGCAAGGCTCTTTGCGCAAAGACCAGCTTTCGCAACGCGCGTCAAAGGAACTACGGACTGGCAGAGCATCACCTTTCAGGAGTTATACGAAACCGGCCTGGATCTGGCTACGGCACTCATTGACCTTGGCGTAAAAGCCCGAGATCACGTTGCCCTCCTGGCGGACAATAGACTCGAATGGATCATCGCGGACTACGGAATTCAACTTTGCGGGGCAGCAGACGTTCCTCGCGGCACAGATGTCACAGACATGGATATCCAGTACATCCTTCCACACTCAGAGGCGAAGGTTGTATTTGTGGAACATCTTGAAATGCTTAAGAAACTGGACAAGAACAAGCGTAAGCTCTCCAAAATCAAACACATCATCCTCATGGAAAAGAGTGCGAAGGCACCAAAGAATGTACTGAGCATGTACGATCTAATCGACAAAGGGCGCGCCATGCGAGCCAGAGGGAACAAGAAAGCGGAAGAAAGAATCGCAGGTATCAAACCAGACGATCTTTTCACTTTGATCTACACTTCGGGAACTACAGGGGCACCCAAGGGAGTGATGCTGACTCACGCGAACATTTGCTCTCAGTTCAAACATGAAATCGTGCCGTTAAACGATCATGATCGAATTCTCTCCATTCTTCCCGTATGGCACATCTTCGAACGAGGATTCGAGATGCTCGCCATCTCTCGCGGCTGCTGCACGTACTATACAAACGTTCGCAGCCTGGGAGAGGACATCAAGCTTGTGAAACCAACCTTCATGGGTTCTGCGCCCAGACTCTGGGAAAGCATCTATTTGAAGATCATGGACGGGGTAAAATCCGCAAGCCCTGTAAAAAGAGGAATGTTTAGAGCGGCTTATTTCTGTTCGCGCATGTTCCAGGGATCTTTATTTTTCATCACTGGCAAGAAACTGGATATGGAAGGTAGAAACCCTGCCGTATCTGCGATCACAGGAATTGGTCACGCACTGCGAGCAGTTGTCTTTGCGGTACCATACTTTTTGCTGGATATGATCGTACTAAAAAAGATGAGAACGGCCACAGGAGGCCACATCAAAGGAACTGTATCCGGTGGTGGTGCTCTTCCATTGCATGTGGATGAATTCTTCAACTATATTGGAATTCCAGTACTCGAAGGTTATGGGATGACGGAAACAGCTCCCGTACTGGCGGTGCGCAATTTCGAAAAAAGAGTCATTGGAACGGTTGGTCCTGTGTTCCCTCAAACAGAAATTCGCATCATTGACTTGAACTCGGGAGACGTGCTGTTTCCAAATCCAAAGAATCGCGCGGATGGCCGTGGACTCAAAGGAGAAATTCACGCGAAGGGCCCGCAGGTCATGGCAGGCTATTTCAAGAATCCTGAGGCAACCAAACGAGTTCTGCGCGATGGATGGATGAACACAGGTGATATTGGAATGATCACGTTCAACGATTGTGTCAAGATTATGGGTCGATCCAAAGACACAGTTGTGCTGATCGGCGGAGAAAACGTAGAGCCCGTCCCAATCGAAAACAAACTTGTGGAATCCCAGTACATTGATCAGTGCATGGTCGTAGGTCAGGATCAAAAATTCCTGGCGGTCCTCGTAGTTCCTTCCCTCGACGGTTTCGCACGTGGCGGCCTGAAAGCAAAAACACTGTCCGAACTCGCTTCCAATGAAGAGGCAGGCAAAGTCATCACTGCTGAAATCAAACGAATCGTATCCGCCGACCAGGGCTTCAAGAGCTTTGAAAGAGTGCAGGACTTCAGATTCATAACCAAGCCATTTGAAGTGGGCGATGAGATGACCAACCTCTTCAAACTGAAACGTCATGTGATCACGGAGAAGTATAAGAAAGAAATCAATTCGATGTATAAGTAGTCCGCTCGAAGTACAATAGTTCCGTTCAAAAATAGACCGTTTGGAATAGAAGGAGGATCTATGTTTGGCCTGACTCAACTCGGAATCGTTCACACACTGATTGCGCTGATCGCAGTCGGAACTGGCGCTTTCCTTCTCATCCGGGAAGGAAGAATTTCACCCGCCGGCCTGGCAGGTAAGATCTATGTATTTGCAACTATCGTCGCATGCATCACTGCTCTTGCCATCTACCAGCATGGGGGCTTTGGAAAGGGTCACGTACTCGCCATACTCACTCTCGTCGTGCTCGGTGTAGCAACGGCCGCCGGCAGAGGCATGTTTGGCGGCGTATCAAAGGCAGTGGAAACTGTATCCTATTCAGCCACATTTCTTTTCCACTGGATTCCAGGCGTTTCAGAAGCAACAACTCGCCTTCCTCTGGGTTCGCCATTGATGAATGGCCCGGAAGATCCAGCGCTCAAGACGATTCTCGGAGTTCTCTTCGTGCTCTTCGTAGTTGGATCCGTTCTGCAAGTGCGAAGCCTGCGAAAATCGTAACAGATCGCGCGAAATAAATTCGTTTAGTTTGACAATGTGAGGATGCCCGGCGCACACTAGTGCAATGTCGGGCAATCTGTTCCTGAACTTCTTCTCGATTGGAGCGCTCATTCCGCTCCTCTTCGTAATGTTCATCGCGCTCCTCCTCATTCGCATCCGCGACAAAGGGGAATCCACGTGGTGGCTTGCTTCTTTCGCCATCGTCTATTGCCTTTTTATGCTTCCGTACTTTCCGGCGTCCGTCCTTTTTCATCCGGCCGGCGCCTATCACAGATGGTTCACGGTTCCCTTTGTACTACTTACTTTTACATTCCTGGCCCAATTCTTCTTTCACATGCCTTCCAATACGCATCCGCGCTTCGCAAAAGTCTCATTCTTCGTTCAATGCATCGTGGCTCTGGGAGTAACGGTCCTCTTTGTTGCAAGGACTTTCCACGCCGGCAAAGTCTACAACTTTGACGGGCACTATTTTGACTTCGATGCAGAAGAAATAAGTCGATTGGTCGGAGTTTTCATAATCCTTTATGTAGTTTACTATATCATCATCGCCGTATTTCGCGCAGTGATCGCCAAAGACCAGGACAGAAAGGTCATCCTGTACTTTCTTGCGTTCTTCATCATCGCAACCATTCCGCCCTCTGTTACAAACATACTCAGCCGCGACGGAGCACTGGATCGCGGCACGCACCAGACAGTCATCGTAGCGTGTAACGTACTTGGATTCTTTGGAGTGATGACCGTGTTCTTGAACACGACCAGAGATAGAACCACATTCATGGCCAAGATCATTTCTATCAGCATCATCACATTTCTCACAGTATTCCAGGGTTTGAATTACTTCGTGCTCTCTGATAAAGAGGAAACTTACGACGAACTGCATCGTAAGGACGCAGCCCTGATGCTCGCCACTCCTTACAGGGCAGCGGATTTCAGATATGCCATGGTATGGTCCATGAAGGACGCAAAAGAAAAACCTGCGTTCGGAAGCGTCCCGGCAGTGGACCTGGACTTCTACAAAATTGAAATCGCAAACGCATCCATTCTAGAAAGAATCGCTGCTCTCCCCTCTTCTAATCCGGTCGAATTCAAAACGGACGTGACCAGACTCCTCGAAAAATCGCATCCGGGATTTGAAGGATACAAAGGCCTCATACTCTCCGAAGCAAACGCACTCAAAGAAACCGAAAAGTCGCCCGCAATCGCAGTCCTGGATCGCGTTCATTCTCTCAAACGTAAAATTCTTTTTCGCTACAACAAAATCTCACAAATTCCGGACGCTGCTTTTAGAAACAAACTTCCTGCGTTCATAGCCGAGCAACCACTGTGGTTCGCGCCGTTCGGAAAAGCAATGCTCGATTTCGCAAACAAGCACCAGGACCTGACAGGGCAACAACTCAAGGGGGAGGTGCTCGTATTCCTTCGCCCCGCGGAAAGAGCGGGCGTACGCCTCTACCGCAAGAACAAAGACTCATTGGATCCAGAAGCGGATCAGTTCGTATCTTACCTGAAGGCGGACCTGGAACATGACCAGATGTTCGAAGTCGCCTACTCCTATAGAATGTATCGCAGCTTTATCAACCCGCCCGCATTGATCATGACTGGAATCCTGATAGCGGTCATGCTGATTGTTCTTTTTGGGTTTCGTCTATTCTTCCTGGGCGCACTGGTCAATCCCCTCAACGTCTTGCTTGGCGGCGTAGAAAAAGTAAATGCAGGCGACATGTCTGTGCAGGTGCCCATCAAAGTCGGGGATGAAATCGGATTCCTATCAAGATCGTTTAACGGCATGGTTGCCTCTATTCGAGAAGCACGCGCCAGACTGGAGGAGTACGCTGTTGGCCTCGAAGCAAAAGTAGAGGAGCGAACCAAGGAGCTGCGCGAAACTTTAACAGAAGTTCAGAAACTAAAAGAACAGCAGGACGGAGACTATTTTCTGACTTCGCTATTGATTAAGCCTTTATCCACCAATCGCGCCAGAAGCCAGAATGTTCATGTGGATTTCTTTATAGAACAAAAGAAGAAATTTCAGTTTAGAAAATGGGGAGAAGAGATCGGCGGAGACATATGCATGTCGGATAACGTCAAACTCATGGACAAGCCGTATACCATCTTCCTGAACGCAGATGCAATGGGCAAATCCATCCAGGGAGCAGGCGGGGCGCTGGTTCTTGGTTCTGTTTTCGAATCAATCATTGAGCGCACGAAACTCTCGGAGGCCAGACAATACCCGGAAAAATGGGTAAAGAATGCATTCATTGAGCTTCACAAAGTTTTCGAAAGTTTTGAAGGAAGCATGCTCATCTCTCTCGTGCTGGGTCTCGTGGACGAAATGACAGGTCTTATGTACTACGTAAATGCGGAACATCCATGGACCGTGCTGTACAGAAATGGACGCGCGCAATTCATCGAGGAAGAGCTCACATTCCGGAAACTGGGCACGCAAGGACTCGAAGGGGGAATGTCTATCCAGACGTTTCAACTCCAACCGGGGGACATTCTGATTGCTGGCTCAGACGGAAGAGACGACCTACTGCTCAACACGAAAGAGGACGGAGAAAGAGTCATCAGTGAAGACGAACATGCTTTCTTGAAACACGTGGAAGCGGGAAAAGGGGAACTGAGAAAAATCTACGATTCAATCAAAACGGTGGGTGAATTAACGGACGACTTTTCTCTCGTGCGAATTGGCTATCTGGAGACTGCGAAGCAAACACGCACGAGTTCTGAAAAGGCAATGGAATTCGTTTCGAAAGCCAGAACCTTCCTCATCCAGGACAACCTGGACGAAGCGCAAATCGCCCTGGAAGAAGCGGTAAAGCTGGATAACACAGATACGGAAGCGCTCAAAGAATTGATAAAAGTTTGCTACAACAAAAGAGACTTCCGCAAGGCATCCGACTACGCAGACGATTATATTTATCTTCGTCCCGCTGAATCGGAGATACTCTACCTGGCGGCCATCTGTCACAAGCTTGCAGGAGAACTCGCACGATCTGCGGATCTTGCAGAAAGTCTGAAACTGCGCGAACCAAAAAGGCCGGAAGTTCTAACACTCCTCGCTCAGATTTACCTGGAAATGAACAACATCCCGCGCGCAAGAGCAATGGTAGACCTGGCACTCAGCCTGGATCCGGCCAGTGCGGCGGCTCTCAAGGCGCACCATGAGATTCAGTCTCCGCGTTAATTGCGATTTGCAAAACAGGTGACGAATCCTGACCGATATGCGCACAAGGGTGAATGTCATCGCGGCAACTTCATTGGGTGATCATCGCGGTGACTGGTCTGGCGTTCTGCGTTTCACCGGCACCAAAGCAGCCAGCTTCTTCTGTCACATCGCGCCTCGTAGTCGTTGCTCCTCCGCGAA
The DNA here is from genome assembly GCA_019694685.1 of Leptospirales bacterium. Classification (GTDB taxonomy): domain Bacteria; phylum Spirochaetota; class Leptospiria; order Leptospirales; family Leptonemataceae; genus JAEUSB01. The sequence continues at coordinate 42,046 of JAIBBM010000032.1, read as the reverse complement.
ACGCACCTGACGATTTATCCGCAGGCATTCGCTCTATCCTCGAAGCTCTTCTTCAATCAGCAGGAATGCCAGTTCTCCCTTCGAGCGGAGTGGCAGGACTCACAGACAATGCGCTCGAACCAGCACTGATGTGCGCTCGCGCGGGCGCGCAGACTTGCATTGTCCCGGAAATTGCCTCGCAGGGCACAGGAATCTCTATTCGGATTCGATGGCTCGACGCACGAGGAGAAGTCACTTCCAGCACATTCAACGTAACGTTGCGCGAAACTTCGCAGGGGATTCAGGACGCGTTTGTATCCATGATGGACGCAGCCCGGGCAAAGGGTTGGCTCGAAACATCAGACTGGTCCGCGGATAGACAGCTGGCCGCTTCGCGCATGATTCGCCCACAGACGGAGACGCTGCAACATTTTTCCAGAGGCCTGTCACTCGAATCTACTCTGCCTTACATGGCCATGCTCGAGTATCGCAACGCGCTTTTGATTGATCCGGATTTTACTCTTGCCTATGCGAGACTGTTCTACGTTTGCTATGAATCAAATCCTTACTCTCAAACAGCGGAAGTCGATCTACTCACTCAGACTAGAGTGCGAATGGATACGGATAATGCAGTGTGGCTTGCTCTGGCCTTCCGCGATCTGGGTCAAAACGCACTGAGAAAGGGATGGCTGGTCACTTCCGACGCTTACTTTCGACGCTCTCTTGCCATCCTTGCAAACATTAAGAAAGAAACTTCTATCCCGGGATCAATCGCCTTACATGGATTAGGTGATCTTGGTCTGAAAAATAGAAACAGCATCAACGCTCTTTACCATACGAACAGCGCGCAGCAGGCGCTGGAAAGTGTTGGCGCGCAGAATTCATCTCTGTATTTGTCCGGTCTCCTCAGGCTTGGCGCTGGCTACCTACTGGACAATCAAACATCCCTCGCTGTATATACATACGAAAAGGCGCGCGATCTGGCAGGACGACTGAACGCGGCGGATAGCCCGGAGGCTGCCATCATCGATGCGAATCTGGGACTTGCACGCATACGAGAATCCAATTATGTCGGAGCGGCGGCACTGTATGAGTCCGCACTGGCGCGTCTTCGCAAAACAGGATACGTGAACACTGAATTGTATCTGACGATCCTTGGACATCTGGGTCAGGCTCAGAGATTCATGGGCAACATATCGGAAGCGGAGGCAACTTTTGAGCGTGTCATTACAGGCAGCAAAATTCTTGGATTGAATGAGTCCATGATCCAGGCAGAAGCAATGTATTCGACGGGCGCTCTGTCCATGGTCCGCGGTGACTTTGCCCGGGCCCAGGTCCTGATGATATCCGCACAGATGACCATGATGAGACTGGGCAATCAAAGGAATGCGGCAGATCATGTTGCGCTTGATTTAATGCCAGTCAAACAACAGGCGGGAATGACACTGGAAGAAGCACGCCTTCTTTCTTCCTATTGCGGTGCATTTAGCTACGCGTCTCACTCACGAACAGTGCAGGCCAGGACTTATGAAGGAAGACTCGATGACACAAACGTCTTCCTTAGAGATCTACTCGATGTGCGAAAATCCAACGACGCAGCTTTGAATCATCTGCGCGAAAAATTTGCGACTGTTCCGGATCCATCCGGTCGCGACACAGCGTTTGTGGACATTGGGCCAGCCATTGCCAATATGCTAACTCCCGGAGTCACAGCTGTCTCTCTAGCGCGCGACTTTCCAGGCATGCAAGTAGTCGCACTCGACCTTCCGGAGCAAGTGGAAATATTTCGCACCACTGTTGCAGCTTATCTTCGATCCAGAGTGACGGCCTTCCCGAATATGTTTATACTATCAGGGAACGGAATACAGCCGATGATGGATCAATTCCAGAACAATGCCAACTGGTTTTCGCAGAAGCAACCTCGAATTCCAGCTGGCATGCCTCTTGTGATTCGAGCAGCCAATTCCGTGGATATCTATGAAAGCTGGGAAACAAACGCGAAGGCCATGGACAGAATTGCTAAAGATTTTAAAGCTTCTGCCATCCTCTATCTTTTCAATAGGTCCATTTTATTCAAACCAGCAGGCTCTGATTCATTCAGAATCATTGGAGTACTTTCTCCGGCCGGATTTGATCACATGTTTGAAACGTTCAATCGCCAGGGAGATTCCGCCTATACAATCTTTCCTGACGCAGTGCGATAAGGCAATCTGTTGATCCGCGAAAAGTTCGAAGAGATCCGCAAGTCCCTCGGGAATTTGCCGGGCGCATTCCGCATTGTCTGGGAAGCAGACTCAGGCAGTACGATTCGCCTTGCATCTCTTACAGTCATTGCAGCGCTCCTTCCCGTAACGCAGGCCTACATTGGCAAACTCATTGTAGACAGTGTTGTAAAGGCAGTGGCAACCCACACTCCGGGTATCGAAGCTCTTCGAGAGATTCTTCCATACCTGCTTACGGAGCTCGCACTCTTCGCGGCTGGATCTTTTCTCGCACAGACAAGAAGACTCGCGGAGCAGGTCCTGGACCAGAGGGCCGGTCATCACATCACAGAGCAAATCATCCGCAAAGCGCTGACGCTCGAGATTCGCTACTTCGAGGATTCCAAATTTTATGATAACATGCAAAATGCAAGGAGGGAAGCAGAATACAAGGCTCTCGCCATAATCAACAATTCCTTCTTGCTGGTTCAAAATACAATCACTCTGTTTTCGTTCGTGTTTATTCTTTTCGCGATGAGTCCGATCATCGCCTTAGTGCTGTTTGGTGCTACCATTCCTTCTTTTGCAGTCCAGACTCGCTTCAGCAAAATGAAATTCCGAATGCAAAGCTGGCGGTCCCCTGAAACCAGAATGATCACCTATCTGGAACAGATACTGACCATGAACACAACTGTGAAGGAGATTCGATTGTTCGGCCTGGGCGATGAGTTGTTGAATCGGTTCAACAGCATATTCCACAAAATCTTCACGGAAGACATGTCTCTTGCGAAAAGGAGGCTTTTGTTTTCCTACCTGTGGGGCCTCCTTTCCACCTTAAGTTTTTATGGATGCTACGCATGGATCATTTATCTCACGGTACTCCAGAGGATCACTCTGGGTGATATGACGCTCTATCTTGGAGCCGTGCGACAATCCCAGGGCAGCTTCCAGGGCATCCTGGACAACGTAAGCAGGTTGTATGAGAACGGCCTCTTCATGCAGAATCTATTTTCGTTCCTCAGCCTACCAGGAATGAATCCTACACCATCGAGCAAGAACTGGCCGGCCACGGACACGCCTGGAATTCACTTTGACAATGTCACCTATCGTTATCCCGACGCAGATCTACCCGCGCTGGAAAACTTCAGCCTTCACATCAAACCAGGCGAACGCTTTGCGATTGTAGGCGAAAATGGAAGCGGTAAGACAACCCTGATCAAGCTGCTATCTCGCCTGTACGAACCTGCAGATGGAGCGATCCGACTCGACGGAGTGGATCTTCGCGATATGAGCCTGGATCAAATCTATGCGCGAATGGGAGTCATCTTCCAGGACTTCGTGCGTTACCAGTTATCCGTGAGAGAAAACATTGGCTTTGGAGATATCGCGCATCTTTCGGAAACAGAAAGAATCCTGGGGGCAGTTCATGACGCGGGAGCAGACAGCCTTCTGGCAGATATGCCTGAAGGACTGGAAACATCTCTGGGACATCAGTTCCGTCGAGGTAGAGAGCTTTCAGGCGGCGAATGGCAGAAGATCGCGCTGGCCAGATCTTTTATGCGAAGCGCGGAAATACTAATTCTGGACGAGCCAACTTCGGCGCTCGATGCGCAAAAGGAGTTTGAGATCTTTGAACGATTCAGATCCCTCACTGCAGGTCGAACGGCCATTTTGATTTCGCATAGATTCAGCACTGTGCGGATGGCGGATCGCATCGCAGTGCTCGAACATGGCAAACTCGTAGAACTGGGAAGTCACGATGAACTCATGAAACTCGGCGGTAAGTATGCGCGTCTATTTGAACTTCAAGCCAGAGGATACAGGTAGCTTACTGTCGTTTTCGCAGTCGCGCAAAAAAGATCACGGCCACGGAAATCAAATCGGCTCCAGGCAAAAGAAGAGTGATTGGATGAAGCACTCCGAAAAGCACAAGGATTACAAAAAAAATGCAAGTAACCATTCCGCCTCTCATGCCCGCTTCAATGAGGGGCGTCAGCCTGAAGCGAACAGCGGTGAAATTGTAAATCGCAAGGATGAAAATTTGCGCCGCCAGGATGTGAATGGGACCAAATCGAAACGCAGTCCAACCAGAAAATGAAGTAGGCGGAAGATGAAAGAATTTCAGAAAAGAAAAGCTGTCTGCAAGAATCCACACGGAGAGCAAAGTCATGTAGATCGCGAAAACAAATCGATTCTTCTCCTCAAGAGATAGCGAACGATCTTTTCCATCCGCTTCCTTCTTCTGGAGAACAGAAAACGCGGTGATCGCAGCACTTCCAAGGTCTATGCTGCCCTGCACAGTCAAATACGTGCGAAACAGAATCATCAAACTGCCTTCCGCGTCTGGAAGGAGGCCAAGCACAAGCCAGTAGGAAATACCCGAAAACGCGCGACCCACAACTGTGATGCGCGCAAATGCAATGAGTTCCTTTCCTTTCCAGAACCAGATGGCGTAGATTCCATGCCAGAGAGCCAGAGCACAGAGAAAGATCCATTCCTGCACTTCACCCGAAAAACCGGACAGTGCAATGCCGATTCCGAGCAGAATCGCCGCAAGCCCGCTCAGAATACTGTACAGCTGAAGAGATGATCTCATGGTCCAATTTTGCAGTTATTGCTCGCCTCGTCATGATCTTTCGCATTACTTCCCTGAGTGCAGTTAACCATGAAAAAGGAGTTCGTATGTCTCTCGTCGCCCTCATCAAACCAAAAGGCCCAAGCGGGTTCGGTTATGGAACCACAGCAGAGGAAGTAACCCAGGGATTAGACCTGTCTGGAAAAAACATTCTAGTCACAGGCTGCAATTCAGGTCTCGGAGAAGAAACCGCCAGAGTTCTGGCAAAACGGGGAGCACGCATCCTTGGCACTGCGCGCACGGTTGAAAAAGCAAACGCAGCCGTCGCACCACTCGGAAATGCTTCTACTGGATTTGAATGTGAACTTTCGGATCCAAAGAGCGTGCGATCTTGCGTGGATGCCATCAAGAAAGACGGAGTGAAACTGGACGCGTTGATTTGCAATGCCGGGATCATGGCACTGCCGGAACTGAAACAAGCGTCAGGCTATGAATTGCAGTTTTTCACAAACCACATTGGTCACTTCATTCTTGTAAACGGGCTACTGGATCAATTGAAGAGCAACGGAAGAGTCGTGATGCTCAGTAGTTCAGCACATGCCAACGCGCCTCGCGAAGGCATTCAATTCGACAATTTGAGCGGAGAAAAATCCTACAGACCGTGGGCATTCTATGGCCAATCCAAGTTTGCAAATCTGCTCTTTGCAAAAGAACTCGCCCGTCGGTTTGCAGGAACAGAACGCACTGCCAATGCGCTCCATCCCGGTGTGATCAAGACAAATCTGGCGCGACACATGAACCCGCTGGCGCACGTAGCGTTTGGAGTGATCGGACCTGTTTTTCTCAAAAGCATACCCCAGGGAGCGGCCACACAGACGTATGTTGCTGTTCATCCACATGCCGCAGCCCACTCAGGCAAATACTTCGCAGACTGCAACATAGCCAGCCCAAGACGCGACGCAGAGGATGCGGATATGGCGCGAAAGCTGTGGGATGTTTCCGAGAAGATCGTAAGCGGCCTGTGAATGCCGCGTAACGTTATTTGATCAGGCGCCGTAAATGGCGCCTAACGTCTTCTTCCCAAATTGCGCGAAGAGCGGTTGCCTGAGGAACCAGAACCCGCTCTGCCATTGCTCGAACGAGGATGGTTCTTGCCACGCGCATGGCCGTGTCCGCCCCCACCCTTTCTTGCAGGGGCAGGGCGAGGTGTGTTTGTAAGATTTGCAATTCGATCGGAATGATATGGCTGGCTCTCGTCCACGCGGATCTTCTTGTTGATCAAACGCTCAATGTCTTTCATGTAGGCGCGCTCTTCATCATCGCACAGGGAGATTGCTTTGCCAGACGCTCCAGCACGAGCGGTTCGACCGATTCTATGAACATAGCTTTCTGATTCGTTTGGAATTTCGAAATTGATTACGTGAGTTACTCCGTCCACGTCTATACCGCGCGCGGCCAGGTCTGTGGCCACAAGAGCGCGAATCTTACCAACGCGAAAATTCTCAAGGGCACGCTGACGAGCGCTCTGCGACTTGTTTCCGTGAATTGCATCTGCCGGCGTTCCACTTTTATCGAGCATCTCTGCGACTCGATTCGCACCGTGTTTGGTTCTCGTGAACACGATCACGCGACTGAGAGACTTGTCCTGAAACAACTTCACAAGGAGATCTCGTTTGCGATCGTGCTCCACATACATGACGGATTGATCAATGATCTCTACAGTGGATGCAACAGGGGTCACTTCCACTCTCACTGGATTTACAAGCATGCTGCCTGCCAGTTTCTGGATGGGAGGTGGCATGGTGGCAGAAAAGAAAAGATTGTGACGGCGCGGCGGAAGCATCTCAATCACCTGACGAATGGGCTGGATGAAACCCATGTCGAGCATTCTGTCCGCTTCATCCAGGACAAAGACCTCAAGAGTATCGAGGCGAAGATAACCCTGATCAATCAAATCAAGGAGTCTGCCGGGTGTTGCGACAAGAATGTCCACGCCCGTCTGCAAGCTGCGCACCTGGGTGCCCTGTCCCACGCCGCCATAAACGACTGCAGTTTTGATGTGAAGATGCTTTCCGTAAACTCGGAAGCTATCATGGACTTGCACGGCAAGTTCTCGTGTGGGCACAAGAACCAGGACGCGAGTATGACGCGGTGTGGGTTTCTTATGAGCCAGACCAAGACGATGCAGGATTGGAAGAGCAAACGCTGCTGTTTTGCCAGTGCCGGTCTGCGCGCAACCTAGCAAATCACGACCTTCTAGTAGATGCGGGATGGCCTGTTGCTGGATGGGTGTTGGAGTAGTGTAGCCTTCTTCGGCTACCGCGCGCTGAATTGGCTGCGCGAGTGCGAGATCTTCAAACCTCGCGATGGTTAGTGTTTGCATGAAGTAGTTTGAGTCAGTTTTTCGCGGAAGCCGGTGGCGGATACTAGATATTCAAATATCTAAATCAATACATAGCGTAGTCTTCCAGGTCTCCGCTGTAGTATTTGAATGTTCCCGCATCCAGAATCCAGCTCACTTCTCCATGTGATGGAAGCAAGACTCCCTTGTATTCCTTGTAGTCTGAGAACATTCCCTGCCACGGCCTGGCAATCATGCGATCCCCATCTTTGAAGGGACGATCCTCCGCACGAATGCGCGAAATGAGTCCATCCGCACCAAACTCGACCACGACCTTTGCCCTGACGTCGCCCATATTTGTGCTGAGCTCCACATGAGTGGCATCCAGTGGCTTCCAGAATAAGTTCTTTTGATACAGAATTGCCTGGGGAGCCCAGGGAATTTCTGCAAGGTATCGTAGAAGCTCACCTTTAAGGATTTCTTTTCCAGAAGCATCCTGCACAGTATAGAGTCCAAGTACGCGCGCGCGAAGAGCCCCTTCTCCGTTGACCAGTCGATCCACAACGATCACACGCACAGGAGTCATCTGGATGTGGGCTGTCCACGAAAAGGAAGGGGCACGCACCGAAGTGTACTGGACTGCATCAAAAGAGGAGGGATCTTTTCCAGGAGCAGTCCAGAAGGAACCGGATTGTTTGAGCATCACAAACTGAATGTCCTTCTTTACCGGAAGAACTTTGCCTAAATATGTTTGCACGGGCGCGGGCAGAGAAGCCAGTTCCGGCCCACCTGTTCCCTTTTCCTCGCGAACAGCCAGCTCACCTTTCGAAATCCATCCAGCAAATTGCGCTCTCTGCCCAAACAAGAAAACAAAAGCGAACGCGAGCAATAGACCACCTGTGAGCGCAAGAGGAACTGGATTCTTCATACCGCAACAAAGGGAATGCGCCGTGCGAACGTCAATACGTACACGAAGAGTCCCATACAAAACCAGAAAGCCATCGATCAGAAAAAGAGGAAGCGCCCGAGGCATCGGGCAGAGGTATCAATGCGTAAGCGTGCACAATGTCCGATTTTCTGCCCGGAAAAAAGACAGAAACAGTGCGAACTGTTTTTCCTTCTACGTCTGTTCTGGACGTTAGGCGCACTGCCCCGGAGGAATTTTCTGTAGGGTCGAAGATTGCCCGGGGTGTTTCTTTGCGAATGCGATCTTCGTAGCCCTTCGCAAAGTCCGCTACACTCAACTTAGTATCAATGAATTGAATCCCGCCAGTCCAATCCGCCGCGGCAAATGTGACATGGGAAGGATCCTCCGCCTGGATCTGCACGTGGCCCGGGATAGAAAGCGCATAGCATCGCGCTGGATTCTTATAGATCTTAAGTCCTACGTAAGGATTCAGAGAACGAAACGCTCCCCATCCAATGCCGGCGGCAACAATCAGGCCGCCGACTATGAGAAGTCGTCTGGACTTCTTAGCCCTGGATGACTGCATCGGCTTCGATTTCCACGAGTATCTCGGGGGAAATCAGCCTTTTGACTTCTACCATTGCAGTGGCAGGCATGATCGATCCAAAGAATTCGCCGTGCGCCTTTCCAACGATTTCCCATTGGTCAATGTTTGTCATGTAGATGCGTGTGCGAACTACGTCCTTCAAGGAAGCGCCGGCTTGCTCGAGCGCTTTTGAAATGTTTTCGATGATCTGTTTGGTCTGAGCGTAGGGATCTCCTTCACCAACAAATCCATTCGGGCCGGACGCTGTAGTTCCGGAAACATACACATGGTTGCCAACTTTCACGCAACGAGAGTAACCAATGATCGGCTCCCACTTGGAGCCGGTTGAAATATTTTGACGCATAGAACCGTGATGAAATCGCGCACTGTGCGCGCAATCACTCCACGGTCGGGAAACTCGGATATCCCATGATTCCGGTTTCGTCCAGATCCAGACCGTCAAGCTCCACCTGTTCGGACACGCGCATGCCCATGACCTTGTGCAGGATCTTAAAGAATATAAACGATACGCCAAAAGACCAGACAATCACGGTGGCCACGCCAATCAATTGTGCGAAGAGCTGCCCCCAGTCTCCGAAGATCGCACCTTTGACATTGCCGGCCACTCCGTTCCAGGATCCACCAAAGTTAGCGGTTCCATCCGCAAAGATCCCAACGGAAAGAACTCCGAACGATCCGCAAACTCCGTGCACTGATATCGCACCCACTGGATCATCTATTTTCAAGTGATCAAAGAAATCAACAGACAACACTACGAGCACACCCGCAATCGCACCAATCAGAAAACCAATCGGCGCACTTACAAATCCGGACGGAGCTGTGATCGCAACCAGGCCTGCCAGCATTCCGTTTGCAACCATGGTTGGATCTGGTCTGCCTGCTTTCCAGATTATGAGTGCAGTAGCAGACAGAGCGCCACCGGCACCTGCGAGCATAGTCACCACCGCAACAATCCCAACTCGATTGAGTCCACCTCCCGAAACACCTAGAGTGGAACCTGGATTAAAACCAAACCACCCGAATGCGAGAATGAACGCACCGAGAAGAGCCATGGGTACATGATGAGCTGGAATTGGATTTACGGAACCATCCGCATTGTATTTTCCAAGACGCGGTCCGATTACGATCGCTCCAGCCAGAGCGCATAGACCACCGACTGCATGCACGACTCCGGAACCTGCGAAATCAACATAGCCATGTCCGAGTCCAAAGTTCACGCCTAACGTTGACAACCAGCCACCTCCCCACGCCCAGTTTCCAAAAATCGGGTAGAGAAACATGGAGAGGAAGAAACCAAAGACGTAGAAACTTTTCAGATTCCATCTTTCCGCCATCGCGCCCGTGGGAATGGTGGCGGCTGTATCCATGAACACCATTTGAAAGAGGAAGATGGTGTAGATTCCAACGTCATACGACGACCCTGTCAGAAAAAATCCATTCCATGCGAAGAGCCCGAATGTCTTTCCGAATAGATCGATCGTCACTTCGTATTCCGGACTCAGACCAGGTGTTCCGCCCAGGCTTGTAACTGGCATCGCACCGAACATCAAACCAAATCCGCAAATCCAGAATCCCGTCAGACCAATTACGTAGATCAAAAAGTTCATGAGCATGGTGTGCGAAGCGTTCTTCGCACGACACAGCCCTGTCTCTACCAGGGCAAAACCGGCCTGCATAAACATGACCAGAAAACCGGTGATGAGGGTCCACATGAGGTTGATGGCGATTCTATTCTGTCCAACGGAGTCCGCGAGTTTGACGGCGAGAGGTTCTGTCGCAGCTTTTCGCTGAAAGTCCTCGTACGCGGAAACAGCAGCCGGGTCTGCTCCCGGTGCTGGTTTTTGAGGCAAGAAGAGTTCTCCTTGCGCATCCATGGCATCCGCCGCCGTGCCTGTGGAATGCCCGGAAGGATCCGCAAAAAGCGATGAAACGCCCGCAAACATGCACAAAACGATGAAGGCGAAGAGTATTTTCAGAGATAGAACGCCGGCGGTTTTCATACCTGCCGTTTTGCAAAAAGCGAGCCAGGCCCTGGTATAGATATTGCTCAAGGGTTAGCATGATCGCTTTGAAATATGGCAAGAGGAAAGTCGTGAACTACCGCGGCGCTCGCATGATCGTCGGCGGTCTTACGTCAAAAAACAAAATCGACATATTGCTATATATTTCTAAAGAATTCGCGTACATTGACAATCAAAGGGATCTGTTCGATCGGGTGGTCGCTCTCTCAGTGGAAATCTTTGAGGTGGACAACGTAACAGTCAGACTCTGGCAAAACGGGCAACTGGTTCCAGTGCGATTCCTGAAAGAGACCACTCCGCCGCGTCGTCCACTGCGACCAGGAGAAGGGTATTCGGGAGCAGTTTTCATTGAGAAAAAACCTGTGAACCTGGACAATCTAGAGCACTACCCCGATTACCTGGATGAAAACGAAAGTACAAGGTGCGCGATGGTGGTTCCTATCCTCTTTCGCGACGAAGCCCTGGGCACCATATCCATTGAAAAGGATACCGCGTATTTCTACAAAAAGGATGACCTGGAGATTCTTGAAGCCATGGCATCCCAGCTGGCTCTCGCTCTCAATGAAGTGAAACTGATCGAAGGCCTTGTGGAAGCTCGCTCACGTATCCAGAGCGACCTGAAGATGGGCCGCAGTGTACAAAGCCAGATCATTCCGTCTGAAATCGCGCCCTGGAACAGCATTCGATTCGGTCATTACTTTGAACCAATGGTGGAAGTGAGCGGAGACTATTTTGACGTTATGCGATCAGGAAACAGTCTGACCTGCATCATTGCGGATGTTTCCGGTCACGGCGTTCCTGCAGCCCTCGTCACTATGGCACTTCATTTCCAATTTAGAAGATGCGTGGAACAGGGTTTCGGCCTTACAGAAATGATGGAAGAACTGAACGAAAGCATTCGGCATCGGCTTCCGGACGGAACTTACTTTACGACACAATTGATTCGAATTTACGCGGACCACACATACTCTTATGTGAATGCCGGACACGTTCGCCTGATGCACTACAAAAGAGCGCAAAAAGAATTCATCTTCCATGACACGAAAGGGATTCCACTTGGCATTGCTCCGGTGCGAAGAACAGACTACGAAGAGAAATTCAGCAGACTGGAGCCCGGAGACGCGCTCGTAATGCTCACCGACGGATTCTATGAACAACGAACCGCCACTCATGAAGAGACAGGACTTCAGACAGTCATTAACTGGTTTGGAGAAATACTGGGCGCGGCAAATCCACCCGATGCAGCGGAGACAACGGTTCAATTCCTGGACCGTTTCAACAAACACGTGGAGGGTTGGCCCCGGGAAGATGACCTCACTCTGCTTGTCCTTGATTGCAGCGTGCATCTAGAAAACGCGCGCAAAGTATATTTAGAGGCCAGAAAATTCTTGCGCGAAAAGAATCTCTCAAAGGCGGAAGAGCTGGCTCTCGAAGCGTATCGCCTGGATTCTTCTCTTCATGACAATCTGCTTTTGCTTTCGCGCGTCTACAATGAACAGTCCAGGCCCGATGAAGCCGCGAGATTCCTGAGCGAATACGTAGTATCGAGTGGTGCACACAAACCTGAGTACTATCATATGCTCGGAACTCTTTACTATAGAAATGGTGACATACGCGCTGCTAAGCGAGAATTGAAAAAATCTCTCTCTCTGGATCATACATTCACCAGAGCCAGCCTCATGCTCGCGCGATGCTACTTGAAGGAAGGGGCAAGACCAAAAGCAATCAAGACTCTACAACAGGCGCTCAAGAGTTCACCTGCGAACGAACAGGTGCGGCAGTCATTGAAGAACGTGGAAAGTATGGCGTGAGGAGGGGATATGCTCGATCGACTGGAATTTACTACTACAAAGAAAGACGGTCACACCATCATCGAAATTCGAGGAGAAATGGACGTTTACAATTCCTTCGAGTTGAAAAATCTGATGGAGGAACTTAGCCAGAACGGATCTACAAAGTTCATTTTAAAAATGGGTGCGCTCAGCTACATAGATTCAAGCGGCCTGGGTGCACTGATCAACCAGCAAATGCGACTGCAAAAAAGTGGAGGAGAAATGTTCCTCGTCAGTCTGTCCGATCAGGTCCGAAGCGTGCTGGAATTGACCAAAATGCACAGTTTCTTCAAGATATCCGGTTCTGAAAACGAAGCCCTGTCCGCCTCCTCGGCCGCCTGAAGGCGCCCCGTTTTTGATTGCTTACCCTGACAAATGGGTCAGACCTGTGCTCAAAAACTGGGCACGGAGGGTTGGCATGCTGGAGAAGACTAAAGTTTCAGAGATTCTGAAGGATAAAGGGAAAGCCATCGTTTCCGTCGATCCTGGCGCCACAGTTTTTGAAGCTCTCAGCTTGATGGCGGAGAGAAATACAGGCGCTGTGCTCGTCATGAGCGAAGGCAGGCTCGAAGGCCTCCTGTCGGAAAGAGATTATGCGCGAAAAGTAGTGCTTCGCGGTCGAAATTCACGCGAAACTCATGTACGCGAAATCATGAGCCGCGAATTGATCATCGTTCATCCTGAAGATTCAGTGATGGAGTCCCTGGCAATCATGACAGAAAAGAGAATTCGCCACCTGCCCGTCATGGAAGGCAGCGAGGTTGTTGGCTTGATTTCCATTGGTGACCTGGTCAAACGAGTCATCGACGAGCAGCACATCATGATCAAGCATCTGGAGAACTATATTTCCGGTTCCTACATGGCATGAGTCCGCTGATCACGCAGACGCATTCAGTTCCCGGCGGAAAGATTTTTCAAATCACGATGAATCGGCCGGACGTGCACAACTGCGTCAACGGCCAGATGGCAAAATTGTTTCTTGCTGCCTGGACTGAGTTTAGAGACAATCCGGATCTTACTGTGTGCGTCTTACATGGCGCAGGCGATAAGTCATTCTGCTCCGGCGCAGATCTTGCTGCACTTGGAGAACTTGCAAACATAAATGCAAGCGCAGACGAAATCGCACACACAGTTCGGCACGGAACTGGACCTCTGGGCGGTTCGCGAATCCTACAGAAGAAACCGGTCATCACAGTTTCGCAGGGCTACACGTACGCAGGCGGTCTGGAATTGTACTGCCATGGTCACATTCGCATTGCAGAGAAACAGGCTCTGTTTTCAGTCGCATGTAGAAGGTGGGGAGTTCCCCTGGTCGATGGCGGGACAGTTTATCTACCGCGTCTTCTTGGCTTCGCAGGGGCGCTACCACTCATCATCACCGGCCAGAGAATTCGCGCAGATCGTGCATACCAGATTGGCCTGGCCTGGGAAGTTGTAGAAAAGGGGAAAGGCCTCGATCGCGCTCTCACGATTGCCAGGCAGGTTTGCGCTCAACCCCGGGACGCTCTTTTTGCAGATATGCGAAGCGTACTCGACGGATTTCATTTGCCCATAGAAGAAGCGTTGCGCATGGAAGCAGAAAACCTTCACCCTGTTATGCGAAGCCAGAGCACACAAGAAGGCGTTGATAAATTTTTAAGAGGCGAAAGGTTCTGGGTGAAATGATTCCATCAGAAGTTCAAAAATTCAGAACCCTCTATCTCTCTCAGGAAGTTTCTAAATACTACCTTGGTCTGGGTCACCTGGTGTTTACGAGCACCATTTGCATCCTGGTTGTGGGTTATTCCATCAGCCAGATTCACAATGTATCATGGCTCGAATTCCTGACAGTGCCCATCACCTTTCTCTATGCAAACATTGCAGAGTATTTCGGGCACAAGGGGCCCATGCATCATAAACGAAAGTTCCTGAGCCTGATCTTCAAACGCCACACAATGCAGCATCATCGCTACTTTACTGACAATGCAATGGAATGCGATTCCTTCATGGACTACAAGATGATCCTGTTTCCACCTATCTTGATTCTGTTCTTCTTTGGATTTTTTGCCCTGCCCGTGGGAGTGCTTCTCTATGTCACTCTTTCGAAGAACGTAGGATTTCTATTCGTTGCCACTGCCATTGGATATTTCTTAAACTACGAATGGTTGCACCTGGCCTATCATCAGAAAGAAGACTCGTGGGTTTATTCCATTCCTTTTCTTCGCGCGCTACGAAAGCATCATCTGAAACATCATGATCCGGCGATCATGGCCAGATCCAACTTCAATATTACGTATCCAATCTGCGATACGATCTTTCGCACAAAAGTTTAAATGAAAGGCGCGACCAAATCGCTGGAAAGCCGCGACGCGAGAAACCTGAGGCGCACGAGGATTGGAAGTCAAGGGCACATTTTCCCGCTGGGAAACATAACGACTTTCTCTCCTAACTGGCAAATTCGAATTCACCGCCGAATTCATATTTCCCGCGTCCATGGTAGTCTCGTGAGTCAATGGAATCTGACGATACGCGGTGCATTGTTTGGCCGTAGTTTGTACCTCGCGCAACTACCCAAGAATCGAGCTGACTATGAAGGAACAGCGATACAATTGCTTTCATGTGAGACTGGAAAGCTTCAGAATGGTTTTGCGCAGAAGTTGGCCAACCAGTTGAATGTCCCATCATGGCGCCAAATGAAAAGACGTGGGCCAATAAACTCGACTAAAAGGGAAACCGTGGCTGGATCTGAGCAAACGTGGAAAGTGGATTAGTTCCATGCCCGAGTAGGTGATTAATGAACTGGATCATAGACTGGCCCTACAAATGGTTTGCCCCGTTCTTACCAGAACGGTGCGGAAAGAGCGCGCCCCACTGGCTAGCATTCGTGGACAAAACGTGGGTCTACACGGACCGCGTTCGCTTGGCGGAATATCTAGCTGCGGCACCTGTTGTATTGATTACAGATGCAGAGGAAGGACGCTGTTATTTTTGCGGCAGCGATCTTGGCAATGCGAGTTGCTTGAGGTCTGACGGGATTTGGCTCTGGGAAAACGGATTGGATCACTACGTTCTGGAGCACGCTATTCGGTTGCCCGATACTTTTGTGGCGCATATTGAAGAACGGGAGTTTCGGCCTCCTGCCGAGGTTCACGATGATTTCGAGTTTCTGCCGATGCCGACCGGCGCTGAGGTACAAGGGTTATTGCATTTGGAGTAAGGACAATCGGGCAAGTTTTCGGATGAAGCGGCGTCGCAGAAGGACTTATGTTCCTCGCAACAAACTCCACGTCGCCCATCTATTCAAATCCGCCACAGGCGGATATGTGCTCCTCTTAGCCTGACGTTACACGGCATTGTTGGCACTCGAACAACTTCCGGCCAACGATCCGCAAGGTGCGAAGCAGTCTCGCAAAGCGAGACCGAAGCGAACGCGAAGCCTGAAGGAGCGTGGTCCGCGCGCGCAAAATGAAAGGCTCGCAGGTCCAGCGCGGCTTATGCCGTTGTGCCGGGGTGCGGTCCACAGCGGCGTTCGGAGCGTCCGAGCGTCGCAACAGCGCGCGCGAGGATGGACTGTATCCCGGCACCTGCGGCGGATTCTCCGCGCGGAGGCCGCACGAGGCGATTAATTCCCGAGGGACTTTGCTTTGGCAAGATCCAGGAGGCGAAGATAGATTCGTCGCGATGCAGGAGGCGCGTCTGCTGAACCTGGAAACTCCCCCATAACTACGCGATGCTCTACGCTCTTATGGTTCACTGTGATGATGTATGCGTAGAACCGGCCCTTGCCAGTAAGACCGTGTGGGTCCGGATCAGAAACCATGAAATTGGTTTCCTCTACCAGACTCTTCAACGAGGCCAATTCTTCTGCAGTCAGAGTTGCCGTTGCACTTTCGAGCTCTGATTCCACCCAGCACGGTGATCTTTGCGCTTTCGCGCACTTCTTCCCGTCATCGTTGAAATACTTGCGTACCATGGTACGATCGCGAATGATCAAGGTGTCGTAGAACGTTTCGCCTGAGTAAAGATACTGCACCTGAAAATCAAACTTCCCACCCGGATCTACTGAGTTACCTCCGTTCTTCTTCGCGGGAGTGCACATGGAGAAAAAAGCAAGCACCGCCAGGATGAAAAGGTTTCGCATATGTGCAAGAAAGCCACACCACTCGCGGCAGGCAAGCAATCGATTGTGCATTGACAGGGCACGAGCAAGACTCTCGTTGAGACATCATGAGACTGCTCAATGCCGCCATTCTAGCGGTCACACTGCACCAGACTGCATGCATCACGACCGCTTTGCACACGATGGCATTTCCGGATGGTTACGATTTCGAGCATGCTCAGGACATCCACGACCTTGAAGCTTCCGGAAATTCGTTCGTCTTCTGCGCTCAATCTCCACGCACAACCAGACAGATCAAAGTAACAGGCGATTCCAGTCGCAGCTACGCAATGTCATCCGAAACGTTGAGCATTTTCGAAACTCAGAAAGTGTGGGAGACGAACATCACGGACGGCTGCAAGGCGAAGGGTCCAACAGGCTCCTTTGAAACCGCCGGCACGCTATTTTTTTCCACTCAAAGTGTATCCATGACCGCAATGAAGTCCAGGCCTGTTGCGGCAGATGTTCCGGCTGCCCGCGTAGCGAAACTTGAAACAGACGAAAATCAAACCAGAATTCGCGCAACTCTTGAGAACGGGGCCGTTCTCGAACTGCGTCGCGCAGGTCCCGGAGAATTTGGCATCTACAACGGAACCCGGGAAACACCTTTCGTGCCGATTGCATCTGGAAAGGCAGAAAACTCAACTCAATGGAAGGAACAACCTTTGAGGCAACTCTCTGGAGCGGTGGGCATCTACTTTATCCGGCCAGATGGTAACATGGCACTCAAGCTCTTTGATGGAGTTCGGCCAGCAGGTTCAGAGACCGCATTGATCTACGTACCCTATGTGTCCATGTCGCGGGAAAAGAATCGTTACTACCTGTTACCTCTCTATCCATTCACAATGATCCTGGACGTACTGACGATAGCGTTGCAGATTGCGATTTGGGATGAAGAGATAGATACCTGGACGCGCTGCCTGAAGTGACGCGCTACTCGTAAACCTGGATTTCAATGATTCGTTCACCGTCCAGGTGAAGATTTAGATTCTTACCTGCGTTCAAACATTCATCCAGGCGACTCATCAAGTCCATGCAATCAGGAATCTTGCCGCACGCATATTTCAGCGCGTGCGATTCAGAGTGAAATGCCCACTGCATGGGATGCGTTGTCAGGAGAGTTACATAGTTGATTCCGCCAGACCTTTCCAATAAGATATGGCTTACGTACTTTCTATTTGTAATGCGATAGTTGATGGAAGTATGCGCGTCCATCTTCGATCCGTCTGGCTCTGCGCCCAGCGTCGCGGAGAAACAGGACAAGAAGATGAAAAGGACGGCGCGCAAGAGACCTCAGACCGTATGGCGACTATTGTTTCTTCTTGTCCAGGAGGTTCTTGAGTTTGCCAAGTGATTGCGGCGCACTTTCCACTGCCTTCTTGTTCTGCTCCTGGATTTCCTTGAATATCTCAGCTCGATGAACGGAAACGCTGCGCGGCGCGCGAATTCCAAGCTTGATCTGGTCCCCTTTGATATCCACGACGACGATCTCAATGTCGTCACCTATCATGATGGATTCGTTTATCTTTCTTGCAAGAACAAGCATCAGGCATCCACCTGCGAAAGGACAGGAAGGCGAACCACATGCTTTTCGTTCATGGAGATCGCCTGACGGCCCTGTTTGGTGGTCTTGTTTATTAGAACGGGACCCTGCAAATTGGCAGTCATGCTTTCCGGATCGTTTTCAGGAATCGTTACGATCAAGAACACAAGCGATTCATCTACGCCGGATAGTCCAATCGACTGCAAATCTTCGCGAGCCACTTCCGGTCTGTAGCCACTCAGGATCAATTCAGGTTGAATGACGATGAATGCCAGTGCCGGATCAGACGTAGATTGCAGCCATTTAAAAGGGTTTTCTGCACTTTCTTCTACGAGCGCGAATTCATGAAAGTCGCGAAAACCGTACAGCCCTTCGGGAAAACTCAACAGTTGTTCGGGATCCAGAGTAATCTTCCCGAGTGCTTTGGTTTCGAGTGTGCGTCCGGTCTTTGTCATTCTAAATTCCTTATCTCATGAAATCCATCAGAGTCGGCTTCATCAAGCGAGCTCCAATGTTCAACGCATACTGATGAACCGCTTCGAGATACTTCAGATTGACAATCGCTTCGGGCATATCCACGCCCTCGCTCTTGGACAACAGTTCCGTCATATAAGTCTGATCCCATACAACGCGCTTTTCGTGTTCGTCCATACGATTCTGGCGCGCACCTACTTCCGCGCGATAACGCAGAATGTTATTGAGTCCTTCATCCAGGTTTCCAAGATCACGCCCTGAAATTTCCAGCTGGTCACCTGCAATCATGTCGTTGCGAAGTTTGATCAATACATCAAATACGCTCAACCCCGAAACACGCGCAGTCTCTGCGAAGTTGTTGGGCGGATTGGCTTTGTCCGGATTGATCAGGCCAATGTCGCGAAGAACAGTTCCGCCTTCTATGTCTTCCAGCCAGACCTGGTGAGGATTGGTAGTATGAAGAGATGCAAAGTCCTGTCCAATTTTAGAAGCTTTCACTTCCAGGCTTGCGTTGTTGATTTTGTCGATGATGTCGTCTATCGTATCTCCGGCAGCGACACGAATCGTTTGTCCGTCGATCTTAAAGACCTGATCTGTGGTGGCCCGATAGCCGGAATTGTCAACGGAGCCGGTCACAGTCATGTTCGTTCCCCAGAAAACTTTGTTTCCGGGCAAATTTACATCAATGTACTGAGAGCGTTCCACTTCACGAAGTTGCTGGCCAATGTTTCCGCGGTACTCAACTCCCACGATCATGTTGTCTAACTCGATGCCCTTGCCTCCGCGAATGTTGGAGACCACTGGTTCAAACGGCATGCGCTCTACAATGTCGCCGCCGAACATGGGACGCCCCACAGCATCGCGGCCATTGGCAATGTCAATGAGCGCTCTAAGATGCTGGTCGATCTCTTTGGCCATTGCATTCTTCAATTCAAAAGCATTGTCGCCTTGATAGATCCCGTTGGAAGCCTGCACCGCGAGCACTCGAACACGCTGAAAAATCGCTCCCACACGATCGAGTTCGCCGTCCATGAGCATCAGACGAGAATGACCGTCCTCGATGTTGGCCTGGAACTGATCGAGCTCTTCCACCCGAGTGCGAAAGAACATCTGATTGGTGGCGGCTCCAGGATCATCGCTTGGTTGCCGAATGCGCTGGCCCGTGGCCAGTTGATTCTGGACTTTGTCCATTTCATATTGATGCCGGTTCACATTGGAAACCAGCGTATTGTTTTTCATCAGGTCCGTTATTCGCATCATATTACACGCCCAGCTTCAGTAGAGTTTCTACCATTTCGTTCATAGTGTTGATCACGCGCGCAGAAGCCTGGTAGCTCTGCTGGAATTGCACCATGTTTGACATTTCTTCATCCATGTTCACACCCATCACGCTCTGTCTGAAATTGCCCAGTTGAGTGAGGTTCTCTTTCTGACGCATGGCTGCGTCTTCCGCGGTGCGAGCCTGTGTTCCGAGCTTCGCAATCAACGCATTGTAAAAATTATCAACTGTCTCCTCATGCCCGAACATCTTCTTGTCCTGCTTGAGACCCGCGGCAATCAACAGCGCATTGGAACCGTCTGCGGCTCCATTCGGAGTATTGTAATCCCCTGTTCCACCAAGGTCACGTCCGCGAGCGGCAGCAATGTTGGATGGATCACGAACAATGTCAGAAGACAGAGAAATCTGTCCCGCAGGATAGAAACTTGGAGTAAACGCAATGTCCTGAAGCGGCGCACGCAGTTTCTGGATCTCATTGACTCTTCTAAAATCAAATGCACCCGCTTCCCCTGAAGACGCGAGCACTCCGGCGTATCCAACGAGAAGTTCTCCGGAATCCTCGAGGTGGCGAATCATGAAATTGGTTCTTCTATCATCGCTTGCGAGAGTTGCCTTGATGGAAAGCTGATTGTCGTGGTTCATGTATGCCACAACACCACCGTCCGCATCGTTTATTTTCTTTATGATCTCATTGAGAGTCTGATCACGACGATAGTCGATGCGAACCGGAGTGTTCTGCGCATCATTCTTGAAGAATGTGATGGTTCCATCCACGCCGATCTTCTTGCTTGGATCCACGGAGTTCGCGCCTGTTGTGCGAAAGATCGCAGTGAGTTCAGCCGTTCCATCTCCATTGAGATCCACATTCGCGCGTGCATTCTGGAGCTGGTAGTTTCCGTCTGATCCGGGGCTCAGGTTCCTGATCTGAAAGAAATCTTTGTTTGTGGTTCCGTTGATTCCAAAACCATCTCTGTGGATTTCGTTGACGATATCCGCCAGATTGACTGCAAAAAGACTGTTCTGATCCATGCGCTCTACAATTGCATGGTCGCGCATTTCAAGAAGGCCGGAAAGGTGTCCGCCGCCAAGAATCACATCTCTGCTATTGTGCTCCCAAACAACCTTCGCATAACCTTCGTTCGCTGGATCTACTTCCGCTTTGATTTTGCGCAGGATGGAGCCCTGAACCATTGTCTGTTCGCCAATGAATACGAATACCTCGTCACGGTCTCCTCGCCCTACTTTAATGTTGGCAATTCCGGACATCTTCTCTATGACTGCGTCGCGCTTGTCTTTCAGATCGTTTGGCTCATCTCCCAGGGCTTCGAGCTTCAGAATTTTTTCATTGAGGTCACGCACCTCACCGGCAAGCGAATTGAGGATGTCCACGTCCGCTACGATCTCGTTGTTTGCGCGAATGCGAAGTTGCCCCAGTTTGTCATGAATGTCGTGAATGCGAGTGATGAGGCCATTTCCTCTTTCTGCGACCACAGACCTGTGAGCTGCGTCGGACGGATAGTTTGCAAGATCCTGCCAGCTGGCCCAGAATTTCTCAGTCAAGGAGCGAAGAGTGTTGTCGGATGGCTCAGCAAAGATCGTCTCCATTTGTCCCAGGTAGTTGGTAGAAGCATCCCAGTAATTCTGACGATTGGTTGCGTCTATGATTTGATCGTCGTAGAATGCATCGCGCACTCTTTCAATGCGCGAAACACTTCCGCCCTGGCCAATTTGCCCGGGACCGGAAGCACGATTCAAAGAAGGCTCATACAGTGGATCTGCCGCTTCCATGGTGACGCGCTGGCGGGAATAACCGTTGTTGTCGGCATTCGATATGTTGTGGCCAGTCGTGTTCAGGGCAGTCTGGTGCGCAACCAGGCCCTTCCTTCCGATTTCGAGGCCGCCGAATGTAGAACCCATATGTCCTCCCGCCGTGCATGGCACGAGCGATTCGTGTCTATCGAACGTGTCGGACATTCAGCGCAAAAGATGATTAAAAAACCCTGTGAATTCTACTCTGAAATTGAGTAAGAGGCAATCGCAATGCCTTCCATTGCGCCTGCATTGCTCCCGGTACTGAGCGCGGTAAGGAAGCTGAAACCCCAGAATGGATCCAGATACAAAGCAAAAATCTGATTTGAACCGGTGCCGCACAGAATGTAGACGAATCTTCCCGACGGGTCGACCCTGACCGCGTTGGCCTGCGGGCCCATAACGAATGTGTATAATAAAACAGGCGATGTGGGATCTGCGATGGAGAATACATAAAGCACACCGCCTGTCGCGTTTACAAGGTAGACGTATCTTCCGAGTGGATCGATGGCAATTGTCTGCGGGGTTCCGGAAACAGCTACGGTAGCGGTCATAGATATTGTACCATCGCTGGCCACTCGAAACGCAACCAGAGAACCAGAATTCAAGGACGCATACAGGTACTGGCCGCCCGGATGCATTGCCAGACTGTGAGGATTTACACCTGTCGCCACACTGTTCAAAGATGTCAGAGTTCCATTCGCATTGATTGTGAACGATCGAACAAAATTGCCAGAAAAATCGCCCACGTACAGGAAGCGACTGGCAGAATCAGAAACCGCGCCACGACCGACGTTGAGACCGGTTGCTCCGACTGCAAAATTAGTCAGGACACCGGTGGAAGAATTCATTGTGTAACCCATCACGTAGGGGGCACCGCCGGCATCTGTCGCATAAGCAAAAGAGCCCGACGGAAGAAAGTAGGCACTGATTGGACTGATCCCGGATGCGGTATTGCCGACTAACGTCAGTTGACCATCAAAACGATTGATGGAATAGGATGATACATTGGTGGATCCATTGTTTACAACCATTAAGTATCTTCCTGTCGGATCAATGGACGCGCCCCTGGGTGAAGTGCCTCCGGAAGGGGTTGTTCCCAGAAATGTAAGGTAACCGGAGAGCGGCTCCACTCTATATCTTGAGATCACGTTCCCGGTGTTAGTCGTCGCGAACAGAAAGCGCGGCAATCTTCCGGACAGGAAGAGCGCATCCGCAAGCAACAACGATTGGAGCCCTCCAGATGTCTTTCCAGCCGGAAATGAGCAAACAGTAGAGAAAACCGCGATACAAAGGGCACTGCAACGCGCACAGTATTGCCAGCGCATACCCTTCGATAGCGCTGTTCTCAATTCATGTCAAGCGTTCCGCGCAACTTCTGGAGCAGTTATGCGGAATCGCTCCAGAGACCACGTATCCGAAAGACCTGGAATGCGGTAGGGCATAGATTCGCCGGACAGGCCACGCTGGGAAAGGAAAGCGCGCACTCCTGGCTTTGCGAGAAACTGGGCAGTACATGCGATTTCCCCGGCACCGGCTACATTCTGGATTTTGGCCGCTACATTCACAGTGGTTCCAAAATAGTCTATGCCGCTGTTCAAATTCACAGCGATGCACTGGCCAGTGTGAATCGAAACGCGAAGCCGAATTGGAGATGGCGACGAAGGACCAAATTTATTTTGAAGAGAAACAGCCGCATGCATTGCGTCGACCGGGTCTGCGAAAGAAGCCATCACAGCGTCGCCTATCGTCTTGATCACAGCACCGTTTGCGTCTCTCACTTCCCTGTAGACTTCTTCAAAATGCTTCTTCACCGCAACAAACGCTTTTGAATCTCCACTGGAAGCGTAAAAGCTGGTAGAACCAACCATGTCCGTAAACAGAATCGTCTGCTCTCCTATCTCAAGCTGCAGGTCCGCAGCCAACGATTCTGCGGAAAACAGATCGTGAAACTCCTGTAAGTTGAAAAGGGCTGCAGGCAAAAGAGCATCCGGATCTTTTTCCGTAGTTTCCAGAGTGAACGTTTGTCCTTTTTCTGTTGGATTCTTGATAGAAAAGCGAGACATCTGACCCGATTCCGCGCGAAATTCCCTGTCTTCTGCGGTCCATTCCACAAATCCTTCCGGATCCGGCCCCACCATCAAAAGACCGGGCTTTGAAAAACCTTTCACGCGAAGGCGATAACGACCAGTGGCCAGAGGCAATTCAGCGTCCAGTTTGGATCCTGGTTCCAGATACTGCTGCAATTTGATATGACGTTTCTGCGCCGGCTCTGCACTGCAAAAAAATACACGTGGGACACTGCGAATAGAAGGATGAACATGAAACGTGATCTCCACTATACCTTCAGACTCATTCGTAAAGTCGATCTCGCACACTTCACAATTTCCGCGCTCTGGAACGTCGCCTAACGTGGATACTTCTTGTCTAACTCCTCTGCAATGTGGGCAGATGATGTCATAGCTCATGGTCAATAGCCCGGCCCTCGTTGCATGAAGACAGCCTCGAAGAAGCGCGCGTCGATCCACATTCCAGATGCGCGCCAGAGCTCCGACTCGAATTCTATAGAGATCAAGGTCGTCTCCATTCTGAACGTAATCAACCAATCTGGCAGAGATGGCTTCATCCACTCCGCTGGATCGAAGCGTGGTGCGAATTTCATTCAATCTGGCCAAAGAAGAAGGCGATAGAGTTGGCGCGGGTGGCACAAAGGGATTTGTGGCGCCTGGAGCATTGACAGAAGCCTCAATAGCGGCGAGCGCCTTCGCATAACTTCTCTTAATCGATGACCCTGCAAAGAAAAGAAGTACTCTTCCAAAGAAGTTTCTTGGAATCCAGCCAAAGTACACTGTTAAATTCACAGCTTCCGCGGATTCTTCCTCCAGAACGTACACGGCGCGGACTACATGAGCAAAACCTTTTGAATATTCGCGAGCGTTTGTGAGAGTGTGTTCAGAAGTCCAGGACCAGGGAATCTCTTTCCATTCGAGATGGAAGCCTGCGTTGCGAGAAGATCCATAGAGAATGCCATCCTTCTCTTCAAAGTTCATGGCTGGAAGCTCCATCAAACGATTGAAGCGGCTTGTATCCATGATCAGTGGCCATAGCTTTGCGCGCGGAATGGCAACGCGAAAGTTCCAGAACCATTCGAGGGGACGACCCAGAGAGCGATATCGTTCAGGCCAGGGAAATTTTTGAAGTAAGTCGGCCAGAGTCATAGACTCGAAAAAATCAAATGCCGACGCAATGGCGAATATTTTTGGAAGGAGAGGCTGCGCATACGAATGCGCAGCCGTAAGAAACTCAGCCCTTTTTCACCCAGGAAGTGCAGTAGCCTTCCGGGCTGATTGGACCTTTTACCAGATTGCAGGACGCACACGCTGCGCCAGCTGCTGCTGGAACGAACAATGCACAACCGTTGCAGGCTTTGCCTTCCTGGTCGCTCTTGTCCATGTACTTCAACTGTGCTCTTGTGTCTTTCTCTGCCTGTGTGAGGCCGGATACGTCTGAGCAACCGCCCGCTGATGGAGCAGATGCTTCTTCGCCGCCTTTTTTCTTGCAATAAGCCAGTGCAACAGCCGCAGCACCCACAGCGCCGGCAACTGCGCCTTTCTTTAAAAAGTCTTTTCTAGAGATCGCGTTCATGGATCCTCCGTTTAAGCTACCAGAACGGCTTCCCTGGAAGGCCTAACGAATCTTTTTTGCCTGACTGCTCCGAATCTGGCGCGATTTGATACTCGGTCTCAAAATTTTCCTTTAACTGTGATGAGAATGCCAGTCACTGGCAGAAAATCTCGGAGGAATCAATGGAATTCGCAATTCTGAGCAAACAGGGACTCTATTTCCTGCTCAAATGGAGCCATTTTATCTTTGGCATCGCCTGGATTGGCATGCTGTGGTATTTCAATTTCGTACAGGGTCCTTTCTTTGCTGAAACGGACGCAAACACCAAGACAGCTGCTACCCAGAAACTGGTACCAAGAGCGCTGTGGTACTTTCGTTGGGGCGCGGCCTTCACTCTTCTCAGCGGCCTTCTTTTGATCGGCCTGAACTTCCATCTCAGCGGCGCGACTGCTGGCGAATGGGCCACAGGTAGCTGGCTTGCAAAGATTTATCCAGGCATCATCATGGGGATCGTCATGGCAGCCAACGTGTGGTTTGTAATCTGGCCTCGCCAGAAAAAAGTCATCGCTGCTGCGAATGGTGAGAAAGTAGAAAATCTTCCTGTGCTCGCTCGCAGAGCTTTTCTCGCGTCCAGAACCAACACTATGTTCTCGATTGCACTGCTCTTCTTCATGGGAGCCGGCGGATCGAAACTTCCTGGTGCATTCAACGGAGCAAACGTTGGCGCATGGTATGGAGTGATCGCACTCATCATTGGCCTGCTTGAAATCAATGCTCTCGTTGCAACCAACGGTATCACCACAAAACCAATTGAAAAACCTGTGGGAGTAATCCACATGGGACTTGTTCTTGCAATTGTTCTCTACGTAATTCTCGTAGCAATGCTGTAAGACTTCAGGGGGCGGCAAACGCCCCCATCTCACAAACTGGAATCCAAATTTATGAAGAATGTGTTGTTCATCGCCGTGATGGCACTCTTGTTTCACTGCAAGCAGAGCACTGAAAACCTCACGCCAGAAGAAAAATTCAAAGCAGAAGGCCGCAGTCTATTTGTTGCCAACTGCATCGCATGCCACAGCGCAAATCCGGATCAAGACGGAAGCGTCGGCCCGTCGCTTCGCGCGTCGAGTTTTGACTTGCTCAAAGAAAAGCTAATCAACGGTAAGTATCCGGACGGATACAAAGGCAAACGCCCGATCAGTGGTTCTATGCCCAAATTCGCATTCACGGATGAACAAATCCGCAGCATCGAGGCATTTCTCAAATGAAAGTGGTCTTTTCTTTTCTTCGCGCGATGCGAAGCCCGGCTCTCGCGGCTGCACTTCTAATGATCGCCACATGCTCTTCTTCGACATCTGCAAACACGGAACTTGCGGAAGCTCCTAAGCTCACTGAAATAGAAGGAACCATTCAGGTGAAGGGTTCTGCCAGCGCTCCCATCACTTCCATTGATTTGCCCGGTGGTTTGTCCTACACTCTGCAGGGAAAACTGGAAAAAATGGTTCGGGGCATGTATCGCGGCAAGAACCTGAAGATTGCAGGAAAGATTATTACAGACGCCAAACCAGGAAAACCTGGAGTCTTTGAAGTAAAAGAGATTGTTGTGATCCTCACGCAGTGACTCAATCCCGAACGCATTCAGACCGAAGGTAAATCATACATATGTTCCCACATCCGGAAGAAACGCGCGACCCAATCAATTCAGTTGGTTATCATTTTGACGATTTCGCACTTCAACAAGTGGTAGATGCTCTTCCAGACCCGGTCATGGCGCGCATCACTCATATGTGCGATCTGAAACTTCAGCCCAGATTCCTCGCAGCTCTTGGAAAAAGAATCGATCGCATGGGAATTTCGCTCGAACGCGAAACGGAACCGGATAGACAAAAAGACGAAATTGTGCAGAAAGCAGTCACCAAAGTGGTGAACCAGTTGATGAAACAGGGTAGAATCGTTTCTACGGGAATGAAATACGCTGGAAAGAAACTGACGCCGGCGGGTCAGACTCCGATCAGTCGGCCGCTCTAACCGGATCGTCCGGCACCCAGAAGAGTCTTCAATTTCTGTACGGTCGCATGATCGGGATCGAGTGTTTCTGCCCGCTTCCACGTTTCCTGTGCTTTTGCGGAATCTCCCATGAGCCTGTAAATATCCGCGAGGTTGATCAAGTTGCGCAAATGCAATGGATCACGCAGTTTGCATCTTTCTCCAAAAGATCGCGCCACAGCAAGCATCTCGGGTTTAGAGGAGTAAGCCTGTTTGATCAAGCCAGATGCGAGAAACAAAGCATCTGTGTCTGACGGAAAGCGTTCGCATATATTCCGTGCAATCTCTTGCGCGCGAACGTAATCCTTCTCCTCTCTTGCCTTCGCGAGCGCTGTCTTCAATTCACGAATCACATCCATTGCATTTTCAGTAGGGGCGGCCGCATCTTCCAGATAGCCCATGCGCATGAGGGAAAGATCGTCAATGACTGTTCCGTTCTTATAGATTTCTTCCACAATGGTGGGCAGGTCCGCTCTCGCTTTCTCCACAATTCGCAGAAACAGAGTTTCATCTTCGTTGATGGCACGCTCTCCTCCAGGAAGGATTTTCTCGAGATCATCGCGGCCATCAGATCCAACCACCAGGATATCCCCCGGCTCCAATTGCAAAGTATTGATCCTGAGATTTCCTTCCACTCCCTGCGTGCCGATCTTGCGAATCTGCTCCACCGCGACAGGGAATTCTGCACGCGAATGACGATAGATCACCGGAGCGGGATGCTCCGCCAGGATATAGTACACAAAACCGTTTTCCTCATCCAGAAGTCCCAGCATGCAAGATACAAGCATGCTTCCATCAAAGGAAATAAAAACATTCTGAAGTTCAGCAAGACATTCCTTGAGCCACAATTCCGGATAACGGTTCAAAGAACTCACGTTCTCCTGCGTTCTGGTGATGATCATTTTGAAAACTGTACCCAGGACCAGCGCCCCACCTGCTCCCTGCATGGATTTTCCCATGGCATCTCCATTGAGGAAGCAAACATATTGCCTACCGTTCAATTCGATTCTATGCGCAGCACAAAGGTCTCCGCCGATCTCAGAATCCCACTTGCGAAAGTGAAACTGCTTCTTCGCACGAGAGAAGATTTCCAGGCTCAGAGGACCGCCGGACACGAAGTTGCCGTTCAAAGGTTTTGTCAATAGCGAAGTAAGGAAGTAGTCGCCATCCTGCTGATTTTTCAGTTCCTGAATTTTGTCGTGACTGGTTTGCAGTTCTCGCGTACGTTCTAGCACTTTTGCCTCAAGCGATTCATTTAATTCTTCTACTTGATTTCTCGTACGCACAAAGTCATTGGCCAGAACCAGAGCAATGCTGAAGAGGAGTGTTGGGAAAGCGTATCCCATGAGAAAAATCGCGCCGCGTGTTGATGAAAGAATGATGACAAGATCATTCACTGTCATAGCAACAATGATGAGAAAAGAAGCGGAGATCAGTCTTGCATTTCTATCTCCCGCACGCCACGCTTGCACGATGCAAACAGTGATGTATAGAATCACAACACCACCCACAGGCATCACAAGATTGTACTTCCAACGAATCGACTGCAGATTGAAGGAGAATACTATAAAGAAGAAGGCGGGGACAAAGAACAACACGAGGGCCCACGTCGCAATCTTGTGAAATTTCGAATTCAGATGAAAAAAGAACCGAAAGAAAAGCGCGAAGCTCAGAGGAATGAAAGGCCCGATCCCCATAACCACTCTCTCTTTGCTCAGATAGTCCACGGGCAAAGAAGGAGGAAGAGCAAAGTTCATACTCTGGATGGCCCAGACCACGCATAAGAATGCGAAGAAGATGTTCTCCAGATCCTGACGCCTTCGCACAAAAAGCAAGGTGTGGTAAACCGCAACTGCAATCAGGATGAATGCGAGGATGCGATTGAGATCATTGAGCAGAAAACTTGTGCGAGCATGCAAGACCGCCAGATCCTGCACCGGACCGATCATGACTGCGTCATTGATCCATCCCTCGTTGTTGTAGTAGAGTCTAACGGCGATTTCATTTTTTCCTTCGCGCAAAAGAGATCCAGGAATGTGATAGAGCCTGGGAGTGTTCCATCCAGAAAAGAAATCGGAAGTATTGACTATTCCCTTGGGCGGCCACCTTCCTCCCGTTCCAATGTAGACTCCGTTGATGTATACTTCTTCCGCAATCGCCACTCGGCCCATGTAGAGCGCATTCTCATTGCGAAGAATCTCTGCCGGCACAGTGAAATCATGTTTCACCCATAGAATTCCAAATTTCTCCGGCAGCCCTTTGACGACCGATCCAGGCACATGCACAGACTCCCAGGAGGAAGAATCCACCATGGGGTCGACTGTTGTTAGATTCGCTTCCTTTCTTTTCCATTCTCCGGAAAGATCAATGGAATCCTGGTTTGGATGTCCGCAGTGAACGGTGGCAATCAGCACAAATAGCGTACAAGTCGCGGCAAAAAGAAGCCTGTTGCTCGAAGGGTATTTCACAGGCCTGCAGGATTTAAGATCGAGACTTTCAGGCAATCACAAATAGCGATTCGCGGGGCTTCTCAAATAAGATTGTAGCCTTATTTTTTTGCGCCCCCTTCCCCGATGAAGGGAATTTTGGCCGCGCGAAATTCCTTCCAATGACGCTCGCCGCATCGTATTTCGAAAAAGCATACCACAGGGGTCAGGTGGAACCTTTCGCATGTTTCTCTATGGGTCCAATGGACCGCACTTCAAGAACCAGCCGCACCGGACCACCGTGATCCTCTTCGACACGCAGTAGACCCGTTATGCGGAAGTGTTTCTGTATCTCTGGATTACAATTCATTGCGCATTCATTTCCGGAACATCCGATCTCTCTTCCGCCAAATCTTCCTGAGAGAGCTATCCCAAAGGATCCATCTTCCACCAGAGACACATCCGCAGTGCATGCATTGCAACATTCATCTTTTCCGCACATCATCAAATTGCATGTGCGTGTTTCAAAAAGAATCGATCCGTCTGATCGAAGCATATAGCCGGCTCGAACAAGGCGCCCTTCTACTGTGATCTCCTGACCCCGAAGAGTACCAAAGTCCCGAACGATTTCGCTCACCTTGAAAACCCTGAGCGGCAACGCGTCTAGAGAAAGACTGCAGGTGAGAAACGAGATTACAAAGACGGAAGCTCTCCAGGCACGCATGCAGGATAGACGAATGAGCACGTGCTAGCGTTGTTTTTTATTGTGCTCTTAGATAAACGATCACGCCCTCTAAATCACTTTTCTTCCGAACCCGATGACGAGTGCCAGAACCAGGACGAGAAATGGAATAGGAATCAGGACCATGGATTGCCAACCAACCGTATACAATAGCCACCCGGCCGCAAGACTCGCCATAGCTTGCGTGCCAAACACCATTGTATCATTTAAGCCCTGTGCGGCAAAACGATCCGGGCCTGAAAAACTAAGAGAGAGTAAAGTAGATCCCGCCAGAAACAGAAAGTTCCAGCCAATCCCCAGAAGCACGAGCGCCCACCAGTAGCCATGCAAAGAACCGGCGAAGTACGCGACGGGGACGCACAGAGCGAAGATCAAGAGACCGCAATAGATGAGACGACGAAGTCCCAGAGCTCTCACAAAAAATCCGCTAAACAAAGAAGGAAGAAACATGGCGACGATGTGGCTCTGAATGGTAAACACAGCACTCTCTTGACTGAAATGCTCTATCATCGTCATCTGCATGGGTGTGGCAGACATAAGAAGAGTCATCACTGCGAAGGACGTCGTGCCGGATGTGGCGGCAACCCAGAACACTGGCTTTGACAGAACATGCCTGAAGCTGATCTTCCCGGAATCTGATGCCGTTTGCGTGGTTGTTCCGAGAGACGGAAGAAATGCGAGAAGGCTGATCGATGCCAAAAGCATAACCATAAGTAATACGTATGAACCTGCATACTCTGCCGCGCCTCCGAAGAGATCCATCTTTCTGCCATACGCTGCCACAGCCGGCCCAAGAATGGCTGCAAAGATCCCGCACATCAGAATCCAGGAATGCACAAGACCCTTCTGCGCTGGAGGCGCGCCTTCCGCCGCGGTAAACCTGACTTGATTGTTGAAGGCTGTTCCCACGCC
This sequence comes from Leptospirales bacterium, assembly GCA_019694685.1. Classification (GTDB taxonomy): domain Bacteria; phylum Spirochaetota; class Leptospiria; order Leptospirales; family Leptonemataceae; genus JAEUSB01. The sequence continues at coordinate 10,590 of JAIBBM010000032.1, read as the reverse complement.
GAGCATCACGCACGAGGCAGAATACCCCCAGAACGAATGAATCGTCAGTGCGACGCAAGCGCAGGCTGCTCCAGAAAATCCAATGCTCGCGCCAATGAGATGCCCGGTTTTTCTACCAGCCCTGGACATGGTCCAGGCAGCCAGAGAACTGGAGATCGCCACCCCAATGACAAACGCGGACATGGGCAGAGTAGCCAGGATTCTTACAGGAGCTAGACTGGTTCCTGCAAATCCGCTCACGAGAAACGCAACCGCAGAAGTAGAGCCGGCCAGAGATTGAACTACAAGCAGGATGCTCAGGTGCCTTGTGAAAGTGGGAAAGTACAGTCGTTCGCTCAAGGCATCACCATCTTCCGTAGTGCTGCTCAAAGACGCCAAACATGTCTCCGGTCTGTGTCCACACTCCGTCTATTCTAGCTTTGCCCGAAACTCGAACGAAAGCCTCCGTGTGATGGAGTTTCACCAAAAACGGAAGTATGGGCGGAACGCGCGTAAGGTCAGTCTTGTGCTGCAATATTTCAATATTTAAATCCAGGTCCGTGGACGTTAGGCGCCATGGCTTCTTCCAGGACAGATAGTCTTTATCATCAAAAGAAACACTGTTTTCAAAAGAGACTGCCTGCTCCAGACGCACCCACTGGCCAGGGCGTGGAACACCTTCGATCGAATGCCATCCCTGCGTATAACACTGCGCATACGCTCCGTAGTTAATGAGCGAATCCAGAGAAAACTTATCTCCCTGAACAGCGATCCAGTGCCACCCGGTCTGTTCGGGAATCCGGCCAAAGCAATGATCATAGTACGCAACAGCAGAATTCAATTCATATGTGTGTCCGCCAGCTTGCACTTTTCCGGATGCACTGGCTCCAAAAAAATTCAACAGACCATAGTTGTCCTGGACGGCGTTGTCGAATTTGGTGAATGAAGGTCTTCGAGGTTCAATGCGAATCTCCGCCTCAATCGATTTTGTTTTCAGTAAGAACGACCAGCCGGGTTCTGGACCGTCTCCGCGGCCAGTGTAAGATACAAAAAAACCACGCCTGTCGCGAACCAGGTATGTTCCTTCTCTAGACGATTCAGGTGGTTTTTCTAAATAGAAGATCTGCTTGACCAGGTGCTCTGGCCCAGGCCGCGAAGGATCGAAAACGGAAAATACAAACGCATCCGCGACGTTGACGCGCAAAAAATACCAGCTGACATACACTTGAGACTCTGGATCCAAAACCCCTGTATACCACCACTCTTTGTCGCGCCATCCCCTGCAGATTCCTCTGATGCTCGCACGGTTCAGAAGGACCTTTCTCTCTTCCAGATGCACGGGGCAGTGCGCCCCGGGAGAGAAGAACTGCAATCCCAAAAAATGCTGGGTTCGCCAGCGCGCTGTTTCAATATCCGTCAATGACGACGTGCACCAGGCTCGCGGCGATTCCAGGTGCGCTGGTAGCATTGTTTCTCACAACTCAATGCGGCGCACCGGTGGAAAAGCTAGGGGCAAGCAAAGGGTCAGCAAGAATTTCCATCCGGGATGGAAGCATTGTAACTCTGGACGGAGAATGGGAAGCAGCCTGGAATCAGATCATTCCTCCAGACAGTGCGCACCACGGATCTTCGTTTTTCAAGCTACCTGGATACTGGAATGACGTGGAACCTCTTGCGGCGGGGCAACCTTCCGGCCACCGTTATGCGACATTCATTCTGCGAACAAAAGGAGATCTGCCGCCGGACACCGCAGTTTACATAAAGGAAGCAAGAACTGCGTATGCACTTTACTGCGCAAAGAATCTAATCGCAAGTACCGGAAGAGTTGGGTCCACGTGGGAGCCGGATATGGCAGATCTCACTCCTAGACTGGGTAAACTCCCAACAGACTGCCTCAGAGACCCTGAATTCACACTCCAGGTGAGCAACTTCGACTATTCCCTCGGGGGCCCGGGTTCTCCTATTCGCATCGGGAATCATGACCTGCTTCGCATAGCACAGATTAGACGAGACGCGCTGAGTTTCGCACTGGCTGGCATCCTGTTTGTCATGACGCTCTACCACATTGTATGGTGGCTTGTGCGTATTCAAGACCTGCGCAACATCTGGTTTTCGGCACTTTCCTTTCTTTGCATGCTGCGCATCATCGGGACAGAAAACGCAATTCCTCGCCTTCTCGGGCCCGGCACATTTGAGATGCAAATGAAGGTGGAATTCCTGGCCTTCTATCTAATGATTCCCGTTTCGTCATTTTTCTTTCAATCCCTGTTCCCGCGTGAAATTCACAGGATCTTCCCGCGAATCCAGGCCGTAATGGCGGTGCCTTTCATCGCAGCCACGATCTTCCTTCCCACTCGCATTTACTCTGAGAAAAACTGGATCTATCTATTGGCCGCTGCAATCATGATCGTTTACATGATCTACGGCATTGCTCTGGCCGCCATTCGCAAGAGAGATGGAGCGATCACAGTTCTCGGCGGTGCAAGCATTGCCGGTGCAGCCGGGATGAATGACATACTTGTGGCCGCCGGCGTCATTCCCGGAGATTTCCTCACCCCGGTTGGATTTTTTGTTTTGATTTTTTCTCAGGCCACTGTCCTTGCACGCGTTTCCGCAAAAGCATTTGCAACTGCGGAACATCTGTCCCAAAATTTGCGCGAAGAAGTGCGACAGCAAACGGATGAACTCAGACAGGCGTCCGAAAAACTACTTCAGGCTGACAAGGAAAAGACTGCTTTTTTCCAGAACATATCGCACGAGCTCCGCACTCCTCTCACTTTGATTTACGGTCCGGTCGTGGATGCAGTCAGAAGAAAAGAGGGAATCGCAACAGAAGAGCTGGGCACAGTTCTTTCCAATGCGCGAAGACTTCTTCGTCTCGTAAATCAACTCCTGGATTTGCAGAAAATCGCCGCGGGTAAAATGGAACTGCGACTACGATCCATGAACCTGGGCGAAATGCTCGGATCCATCAGCGAAGCATTCCAGCCTTATGCAAACGGGAAACGAATCCAGATCGAAACGCAAATAGATGGGGACATTCCACGAGTGGCAGCAGACCCGGACATGATCGAAAAGTGCGTGTACAACTATCTGTCGAATGCTGTGAAGTTCACACCCGCCGGCGGTAGGGTTCGCATTTGCGCGCATAGAAAAGACAATGGTGTGGAAGTGGCAGTGCATGATAGTGGAGCTGGAATTTCAGACGAAAACCAGGCCGGGCTCTTTACACGATTCGGAAGAAGTGAACCGTCGCTTACGCGCGATCAAGAAGGAACTGGACTTGGCCTTTCCCTGGTAAGAGAACTGATCGCGCTGCACGGCGGCCATGTATCAGCTAAGAGTGTTCCCGGCAACGGAGCCTCTTTCTATTTCTGGCTTCCTGAGATTTCCGAAATTCTACCGGAACACGATTCAAGCGTTTCCGTCATGGCGGACATTGAACTTGCAGATGAGGTGGCAGCGGATGATGCGAGCGCACATGTACAGGCTTCGGGAACTACCATCCTTCTTGTAGAAGACAATAGAGGAATGCGTGGATACATCAGCGGAATTCTACGAAGAAGCGGATACACAGTAGTAGAAACAACGGATGGCCAGCACGGATGGACTGCAGTAAGATCCAGACGCCCTTCCCTCATCATCACAGATCTCATGATGCCGCGCATGTCCGGAATCGACCTGATTGCAAACGTGCGGGCGGACCCTGAACTAAAAACTCTACCGGTAATATTGCTCACCGCGAAAGCGGATACGCGAACCAGGCAGGAAGCTCACACGGCAGGCGCAGACAATTATCTCGCAAAACCGTTCAATGAGCTGGAGCTTCTGTCTGTAGTGTCCAATCTGCTCACTCTCAAATCCACAGAGGCAAGACTTGTGCGCGAAATCGAACTGGCGCGCAAGATTCAAAACACTTTATTGCCTGCGAAAATTCCTGAACTCCCGGGCCTTCGCATTGCATGCAGATACAAGCCCATGGAAAGAATCGGCGGAGATTTGTATGACTTCTGCGTATATCCGGATGGAAGCCTGGGAATTTTAATCGCTGATGTTTCAGGCCATGGAATTGCCGCGGCGATGATTGCATCCATGACTAAACTTGCCTTCGCGCTCTACGGACCAACCGCAGAAAGCCCGGCGGACTTACTCCAACAAATCAATAGCGCACTCCTGGGCAGAACGGGAGGCAATTTCATCACCGCTCAATACGCGATGATACCGGCGAACAGAAAAACTGTAACCGTGGCTTCTGCAGGGCATCCAGCTCCTCTATTCATTCGCGACGGCGAAACCAGACCCATGCTGACGCGCGGACCTATGCTCGGAATTTTACCGTCCATTCAATTGATGCAGTTTACTCTAGAAATCAAATCGGGCGACAGACTTCTTCTTTATACAGATGGAATCACAGAAGTAATGAATGCTCAAAAGCAACTGTTCGAAGAAAAAAGACTGGTAGATACTCTCACGAAAACGGCAAATCTTCCACTCGAAGCGTCCATGCTCACTCTCATCGAAGAAGCAAGCGCATTTGCGGGCACATATGTCTTTCCAGATGATCTCACTCTGGTTTGTTTTGAATTTGACGCGGGGATTTAGCGTTCTTCTACCAGGTACTCTGGAAACAAATCTTTCTGATTGGAATTATCGTTTTGATCCAGCTTGAGCGGGTATGTACCTGAGAAACACGCATCGCACCATTTGCGATCACGGGTGCCGTCCATCATCGCAGAATGAGCTTCTTCCAGGCTCATGTATCCCAGTGAATCTACATTCAAATATCGAATGATCTCTTCCACAGAATGCGTGGCTGCGATGAGCTCTCCTCTTGTAGGAATATCAATGCCATAGTAACAGGGAAACCGGGTAGGTGGAGCGCTAATTCGAAGATGGACTTCTTTTGCGCCATTTCTTCTGAACATTTTGATGAGCTTGCGCGATGTGGTTCCGCGCATGATCGAATCGTCAATCACCACAACGCGTTTTCCTTCAATCGCAGAACGAATCACATTGTACTTGATCTTCGCACCAAAGTCGCGGATGCGCTGTTCGGGCTCAATGAAGGTGCGACCAATGTAATGAGATCGAATGAGTCCCATGGTGTATGGAATTCCGGATTCTTCCGCAAAACCAATGGCAGCTACCGTCGACGAATCAGGAACAGGGACCACCACATCTCCATCGCAAGGATGAGCGCGTGCAAGGACCTGGCCAAGACGCTTTCTCACATCATAGACTGACTGCTCAAAAATGCGAGAATCGGGACGAGAAAAATAGATGTGCTCGAATATGCAGAGTGCTTCCGCACGTTTTTCAAAAGGATGATAACTGGTAATTCCCTTCCCATCCACGCATACGATTTCACCCGGATGGACGTCGCGCTCATACGTAGTGTCTGTAATATCAAAGGCGCACGTTTCAGATGCAAAAACGATCGAACCGTCCTGCCTTCTTCCCATGACGAGAGGACGAAATCCGTTTGGATCGCGCACCGCATAGAGCGCGTCGCGTGTCAAAATCAAGAGACTGTAGGCACCTTCCACCTGGCGAAGTGCATAGATGAGTGCGTCCAGGAAATCAGTCTTCCCACTGCGCGCCATGAGGTGAACAATCACTTCTGAGTCGATCGTAGTCTGAAAGATCGATCCTGATCTTTCAAGCTCACTGCGAAGCGACCAGGCATTGACCAGGTTTCCGTTGTGAGCGAGAGCAAATCCACCCAGATTGGATTCTACGCGAATGGGTTGCGCATTTCTTAGAAAAGACGCGCCCGTGGTTGAATAGCGGTTGTGACCGATGGCGGAAGAACCCGATAGATCTCTGAGTTTTTCTTCCGTAAATACCTGTGCCACCTGGCCCATGCCAGCGTAGCGAAACAGTCTCTGGCCGTCTGAGGTTACGATGCCTGCACTTTCCTGGCCCCGGTGCTGCAGAGAGTACAGACCGAGATAGGTGAAGTTGGCTGCTTCCTTGCAGCCTGAGATTCCATAGATCCCGCACTCTTCGCGCGGTATCTGATGGTCGTCCTGGAACCGATCACGCAGATCGGAGCGGATGGGCATACAGCTACGTTTTCACAAGGGGCTACGGGGGAAATGTTTTTTTTTCTGATTGAACGCTTGAAAGTGCACGTTTTGTTGAACCATGCCCATTGACCCTTCCAGCCTCCGCAAAGAGTACACAGCGGCCGGTTTACTCGAAGAATCCGCTGGATTTGATCCGTTTGCTCTCTTTGACCGATGGTTCCACGAGGCTGTGGCGGCGGAAGTTCGCGAGCCCACGGCTATGACGTTGGCCACCTCAAATCGCCAGGGCAGTCCCTCTGCGCGCATCGTCCTCATGAAAGGGTATGACGAAAGAGGGATTATCTTCTATACAAACTACGAATCACACAAGGCAAACGATCTGGCAGAAAACCCGCAGGCTGCACTTCTGTTCTTCTGGGCTGAGCTGGAAAGACAGGTCCGAATCGAAGGAAGCATCACAAAGACAAGCAGAAAGGAGTCGGACGAGTATTTCCAGAGTAGACCTCTGGAAAGCAGAATCGGAGCGCATGCATCCAATCAAAGCAAGAAGATTGAAAGTCGCGAAGTACTTACGCAAAAGGTACGCGAAATAGAAGCGAAGTTTGGTTCCAGTGTTCCTATCCCGGATCAATGGGGTGGATACATACTCAATCCGAAAAAAATGGAGTTCTGGCAAGGCAGACCCGCTCGCCTGCACGATCGAATTCTCTTTAGCAAGAGTGACGCGGGTTGGTTACGCGAAAGACTGTCCCCTTGATTCGTGCTTCTGTCGAATGACTGCGTGCACCTTGTTCCCGGGCGCAACGTAGTCCAGTTCATCAAAACACAAATAACGCGCGATGGCGATCCCTCTGCCGTGCTCTGAGAACGCGCGCTCCGGTGTAAGAGAAAGAAACATGTCAAAATCAAAGCCTTCACCTTGATCTTCTATGAAGAAAGAATAACTGGACTCTCTCTTTTCAAAAGTAACGCGCGCTCGCCGACTGGCGTACGGTTCTATCAAGAGCCGGCGGCGCATCTCCGCGTACAGAGCCTGCTTCTGCACGAGTTGCGTCTTCTCTTCGTATGCGATGCCCAGGTTGCCATGTTCAATTGCATTGACCAGGATTTCCTGGAGGCCTAATTGCGCTCCCTGAGCATCAGGACACATGCGCGCAAGCCACTTCGCAAGCTCTACCGCTTCCTCCGGAGTGCGAAATTCAAATACAGAAGAGCGCGCGCAGGAATAAATTACGGATGGATCCGGTTGCTCTCTGATGCGAATTGCTTTGAAGTCGTTAGTCGCGCTATCTACGAGCGCCATCAGGATTCGCTTGTCGAAAGGTTTGGTCAGATAATAAAATGCACCCGCACCAATGCCCGCCTTTACATCAGCTTCATCTGATCTGCTGGTGAGCATGATGACCGGGAGATATTTGTATTTCCTGTCCCGCTTCAGATCCCGCAATAAATCAATGCCAGATCTTCCCGGCATCTCCCAGTCCAGGATGATGAGCGATATGTTTTCCGAATGCACCAGGTTCTCTGCTTCCGTTGCGTTGGCCGCCTTGAATACACGGTGACTTGAATCGGCGAAGATCTGTAAGACTAGATCCACAATCAGCGGATCGTCATCTACAATGAGAACCTGCGAGTCCATCAATACATACGTTCAATCTCTTTCTGATACTTGTCAAATACAACGTTTCGCTTCACTTTCAGAGTTTGCGTCAGCTCATCTCCTGGCTGAAACTCTTTGGAGAGCAAGGTGAATGCTGTGACCTTCTCAAAGTTCTTGAATCCGGCCTTGTCCGAATTGAGGGCTTTGATTTCGTTTTTGAACATCGATACAATCGCCGGGTCTTCATTCCATTTCTCAATGGATTCCGGAGCCTGCTTGCCTTCGAGCATCAGAGCTTTTTTCACTGATTCTGCATTGGGAACGATCAATGCTCCCAGAGTCTTCTTGTCTTGACCCACGACCACAATCTGAGCAATCAAATCGCTCTGTGCCAGTGCATCTTCGATTGGTTGTGGCTCCACGTTTTCTCCACCAAGGAGTACAATCGTATCCTTGGCGCGACCGGCGAACTTCAGCTGCCCTCCCACGGTCCAGACCAGGATGTCACCGGAGTTCAACCAGCCGTCTTCTGAAAGAACTGCGCGCGTTTTTTCAGGCTCCTTGTAGTAGCCAAGCATGATGTGCGGACCGCGATGATAAGCTACGCCTTTCACATTTGGTTCCGTTACTATATTTCCTTTATCATCTACCAGCTTGATTTCTACTCCAGGAAATGTAGCGCCCACAGTACCAATCACCGTGCCAGGATACTTGCGACGCGCGCTCACCCCGACCGTTTCCGTCATTCCATACGTTTCAACAATCGGAACGCCAATGGAGTAGAAAAACCGATCAATGTATTCTGGAAGTGCACCGGCACCTGAAATCGCGAAATCAACTCGACCACCCAGAATCTGTCTGACTCGACCAAGCAAAGCCTGCGCGATGAGATTGGGAACAAATAAGAATATGAGCGCAATTAATGCGCCAAGCTTTCTAAGCAATGTGATCCCAATGAATTCTTTCTTCAGTCTGTACTGTAGACCAAGAAGAATGTCTTTGTAGGAAGAGAAGTGCATTGCAGTCCAGGACGAAAACATGAACATCCCGCGATTGAAGCTGCTCGCTTTCTTCACATTGTCCATAACACGATTGTAGAAACTCTCCCACACGCGAGGCACAGACAGAAGGAATGTTGGACGTGCCACAGCGAGATCCTTCGCAAGAGTAGGAACAGAAGTAAACGCAACTGCTGTGATGGTGCGAATGGCCACGTGTTCAATCAAGCGCTCTGCAATATGCCAGGGAGGAAGAAACCCCATGGTTACACCGTTAGGCGGCACTCGAATCCCGCGAATCGCATGATCTACTTCCCAGGAAAGACTCTTCTGCGTGTGCATCACACCCTTTGGATTGCCCGTTGTGCCTGACGTGTAGATGATGGTTGCCAGATCGTCTTCCTTAATGGACTGACCGATCTGGTGAAACTGCGCATCGCTTCCACCCATGGCCTTCTTTCCGTTTTCCATCAACGACGCAAGAGTCACAATTTGTATGCCCGGTGCACTGATGGATCCAGGATCATCAAAAAAGACGATTGTTTTCAAACCTGGAAATTCGTTTAGAAATTTCTCCACTTTCTTAAACACTTTCGCGTTCTCGAGAAAGATGATTTTGCATTCTGCGTGATGAAAGATGTAGCGCAAATCCTGTTCTGTCGCGTCTGTTCCACGAGGCACATCCACGCAACCAATGGTCGTGACACCAAGACTGGTCCAGATCCATCTCTGACCAACGTCTGCAATCAAGCCGATCTTATCTCCCTTCGCGGCACCTGCCTCCTTGAGTCCCATCGCAATGGCCTTAATGTTATCATACATCTGGCGAAACGTGATGGAGCGGTATTCTGAGCCACCCTCCTTAAACATTTGCGCGATGGAGTCTGGATAGGCTTCTGCGGACTTCTGGATGATCCAGTAGTTTGTATAGGTGGGCAGTGTCAAATCTGGCATGCCATACCTGCCAGGCCTCATAGCGGAATGTCAATTCAATTTGTTCTGATTGACCCAGGATTCAGAGCATGCCCGATTCGGCATGCGCATTCGTAAATTTGCAGTCGGCCTGTGGATCTTCATTGCAATCACTGCCGTTTCTGGTTCCGCCTATGGCTGGAGCAGAGCCGCGCAAAATGAGAGCTGGGTCTGGATTGCGTTCTCATTCATTTTTGTGTGCAGCATCACTGGAGCTGTTGTGGCGACTAACAGTGGTTATCGCAACGTCAATCGTGAAACGGATGCAGGTGCCCGGGCAGCAAATGCAGAAGAAAGAGCAAGACTCCTCATCGAAGGATCCTCTGATTTGATATTCACAACGCTTCCCAATTTGCAGATCACGTCCGCGAATGCAGCGGCAATCGCAGCGCTGGGCGATGATTTGAACGGGAAGAACTTCTTTGATCTCATCAGTTTCGATGATATTTCAGGTGTAGGGCCTGTCTTGATCATGGGAGAACTCGCTGAACTCACAGAAAAGAAATCAAAATACGAAAAACGATTTCGCCTCTTTGGCAATAGAGGCCGGACTCCAGAATTTGTATTTAGAATGGAATTCTTGAGACTTCCTCATTCGGAAGAAATACTCATCCGAGGAACAGAACCCGGAGAAGATCCGTTGATTCACAACCTCGACTTTGAAGAATTGCACTACTCTCTAGACAGCGATCTATTTAAAGTAGAGACGATGGCAAGCAGGATCACTCGAAACCTCGCAGGCAGGCTGGACGACGAGCTGGTTTTTGGCGCAAGCCTTGGGCTCAGAGAGATGCTTTCCAATGCAATCGAACATGGCAGTCTGGGAATTACCTACGATGAAAAGACGGTTGCCATGACGGAAGACCGTTATCTGGCATTGATCGAACAGAGGCGAAAGGCTCGCGAGTATGCGGCCAGGAAGATCAACGTTCGCTACAGACTGTCCGGCGAGGCAGTGGAATATGAAATCGAAGACCAGGGAACTGGATTTGATCATCAGACTCAGCTGGCC